>JAEDJA010000005.1 GCA_016296575.1 Treponema sp. | reverse complement strand
TTAAAATGCGCGGTGAATGGGTAGAATAATTTAGGCTAGAATTGACGGATACTTTTAATCAATGGTGGAGCTGAAATAGAAAATTCAAACAAAGATGTTGCAAATGCAAAGCCTGGTGACTCATAATACTGCATATGCATCAGCATTATTCGGTATAGCCCATGATTTGGATACAAATCGTATTAGTGGTATAGAAGTAATAAATGTAGGTGGTGGTGTTTATAGAGAAAAACAAATATCCTTACAATTGGAGAGTTGGTTGAGTCGATTTATAAGATACTGGAGCATTTTTTGCTAATACTGTTTATAAATATACTGGAATTAATAAATCTATTAGTTATATAGAACTGGATGGGCAATGATTTCTTTCCTAACGATAATATTTTCACTTGTTACAGTTTTTGGGGTTGTTTTCTCTGATATCCAAATGGGAGTTTCTGTTGTAGCTGATATCATTTTTAATGTTATTGTTTTAATACCAGTTTTTTTTATCTGCAAATGGATTAATCATAACTACAGTGAAAAGCTCAAAGTGATTATGTTTATTGACAGTCTTATTTGCTTAAGTCTTACATTACTAATTTTAATTACTAAGAATTATGATTTAGCAGCCTCACTTGTTCCTCAGATAGGAATTTTTGCGGGATTCTTTTTATCTACAATAAAAAAATAGACTATTTTATTACAAAATCTCCGGTATTTAATAGAATAACACTTGATTGAATAATATTTCTATCGTAATCTAAAGATCAGGTAAAAATCTAAGATAGAAATATTCTTTTTCATATAAGTAAGACATCTTTTTTTGTTAAAGGTAAACTTTCCTTCGGAAAGTTTGCTTTCTGCGCTACGCTGTCACAAAACAGCCATTCAGGCTGTTTTTTATCATTTCCCACTCAATTCCCTTACCATTGCTGTTACGGCTTTGCATTCTTCCAGGGAATCAAAAGCTACGTTTATGGAGCCTTTTTTGTTGCATACAATTGAAAGACTGGTGTTGTCGTAGTTTGCCTGTTCTTCTTCTGGCAGTTCCAGGACCGGAAAAGCCATGATATCAGAATATTCTACTATTGTTCCGCCTGCTACCAGTGCGTTTTCAAAAACTCCGTAATGACCTTTCAATGTAAGCTCCCGGGTGCCCATTTCAAAGGCAAGGACTGCAACACCGCAGTCTACAAATTCAATAGCCTTTCCAAAATCCCGAATAAGCAGAATGGCTGGAATTATAAGACAGAACAGATAAATTACAAATACTCTTGTGGACTGGTGGTTTTTAATATCCATCACTTTGTTTCCGCATAATGCCTGCAGTTTTTTCCGTCGTGATGGAATAGTAAGAAAAAGTGCCAGTTCCAGAATGTAAGCTGCAATAATCAGAACGATTTTATAAGTCATCTAATTCTGCCTTATTTTTTTGTAAAATAAACTGTGTATTTTTCGTCGGTAACTTCGTAAAGTGGAATAACCGGGAAGTTTTTGTCCTGTCCCTGAGTCTGGTAGGAACTCTGTTTCCATGGGAAGGTTGCGTAACAGTGTTCATTCAGCTGAATCAAAGCCTTGTCCAGATTTGCAGAATTTTTAAGTCCAAGATCTGCATCAATAAGTCCTGCAAGAACAATAGGTCCTTCCATAAGGCAGGCCATTTCTTCATTGCCCGGAAGATCAACAAGACGTACCTTTGAAGGGAAGAGTACAGTGATTTCATCTTCCTTCCATTCTTTTGAAAGACAAATCCAGCCGTTGGTGGCTTTTACAGTTTCTTTTTTACCGTTTATACAAAGCTCTGCGTTACCACTAACCCAAGAAGGAAGACGAAGTGCAATTTCAAAGCTTTCGGCAGAATCACACTTTACTGTGAATTTTGTCTGCCAGCGGGAAGAAAGGTCAGAATCTTTTTCACTGAAGAAAGTCTGGTCGTAGGAGTAGTGCATATCTGTGGCTTGAGAAATTGAAATCTTGTTTTTTCCTGAAACAAAATTTCCTGTTGATGGAATATACTGGGCAACTTTTACGGTTTTAAGTTTTTCATCAGCGGTTTCGTAATAGTAAACAAGGTTTGAATAAATGGTGTGGGCCTGAACAGTAGTACCGTGGCAGCACCAGAAATCGGAAGTTTTAGATCCCCATTCCTTGCGACTTCCCGGAATCAGGGAAAGGAAGTAATCTGGCATGCCTGTAAACTTGTTCTGCTGGGCAAGGAATCCGTTGTAAAGTGCCTGTTCAATGTAGTCAGCATATTCTGCATCTCCTGTCCATGAAAGAAGATAGTGAGCAGTACGTACCATATTGTAAACAGTACAGAATTCCTGGTCACGGTCGGACACGAAGGTTCCATGTTTCTTTGGTGGAATCCAGTATTCGCCGGCGTTGTTTCCTGTGGTGGCAAACATGCCACGGTCAGTTACGGCGCATTTCCAGAAGGCAAAAACAGCTTTCTTCCATTTTTCGTCACCTGTAATTTCGTACATTTTGGCAGCACCGTGGCTCCATGGAATTGTAGAGTTTGTATGAATGTTAGAAAGTGCATCCTCTCCTGCAATCAGTTTTTCAAAAAGATCTGTTTTGCTGTAGCGGTCGGCAAGAGTAAGATATTTTTTTTCTCCTGTTACTTCTGCACATTCTGCCCAGATTTCAAGCATACCGCCCATTTCTCCATTAAATATGGCAGCAGGGCATTCCTTGAGCATGCGGTCAGTCCATTTTACGTACCAGTCTGCAAGGTTTGAAAGGATTTTTTTTGCCTTTTTGATTCCTGCATATTCGTAAGCATGGAGAAGCCCCATAATTGTTTTGTGCATTGTGTACTGCGGAGACCAGATGTAGCTGTCAGATTTAAGGAGTTCAAAGTATTTTTCAGGAATTGATCCAACCCATTTTCCGCCGTTCTTTTTCTGGCATTTTTCCAGTTCATCAACAACATGATTAAGCTTGTATTTAAGTTCTTCGTCCCCAGTTCGGGCAATAGTCTGAGCTACAGCACTCATCCAGTGACCAAGAAAGTGTCCACGTAACTGGCAGGTAGGCGATTCCCATCCCCAATGAAGCCCCTGGGAAGTTGGATCGTTCAGTACCTGTGTTCCAGGAATGATAATTCCAGCTTCCCAGTAAAAGTTCTGAAGAAGGGAAGTAAGGTTCAGTTCTTTAAGATAATTCAGGTTTGTATTTGCCCTTTCCATAAAAATACTTGGGCTCATATTGATTTCAGTATAATTAAGTGTTTTCATAAAATAAATCCTCAACTTAATAAATAATTTCTAATTGTTATTTAATTATAACTTTACTTTCCGCTTTTTACAAAGACTTTCAGCGCATTTATGCTGGATCCAAAAGCCATTGGGAGTTTTTCCACATCTTCAATAGCTGCAACTTTTTCCAATTTAATTGATGTTACTTCGGTAGCTTCCGCATTCATTTTTGAAAGATAATCTTCGAGATGGCCCGGTACTCTTGCCACAAAAAACAGATCGCAGGTTTTATAAACAATATTTTTGTAAGGGTAAGTGTTTGGAAAACTGCAGATAAACTGAGGATTTTTCACTTCAAAGCCAATTTCTTCACGACATTCACGAACAACTGCAGCTTCGGCACATTCATCAGGATTTACAAAACCTCCAGGAAGTGCAAGAAATCCCTTTCGCGGCTCTTTTGCTCTTGTTTCAAATACAACTTTGTTTTCATCATCTACGATAATAATACCAACTGCAGCTGCAACATTGTTGTAAAGATCAAAATTGCAGTCAGGACATGTCCATTTGATTTTGTGGGTTACTACATTTTTTGAACCACATACAGGGCACATTTCGAATTTGTTTTCCATGGGAAACTCCGTTATTTTACTCCGCGGACAGTAAGTGCTTCGGAAAGTGCTTCTGATCGTTTTATTGTCTGGGCAATAAGTGGAACGAAGAGTGGAAGCAAAGATCTTACTTTGTTAAAGAATCCTTTTGTTTCTCCAAGACCACCGCGAATTGTCTGTGTTTTTATGATAGAAGAAGCTTCATCAATTAGAAGAGGAATGAATCGGAAAATTATTTCCATAACGAGAGTAATGTAGTTTACAGGAATTCTAATCCAGCAAAGAGGTTTTAGAAGAATTTCCAGACCGTCAATAAGATCATACTCTGGAGTTGAAACAAAGAAAGCCGATATGATGGAAAGACTTGAAAGAGTTTTAAGGTAGGTTATAAGACAGAACCATAGCTTTGAAGGTGACAGTGTAAAATACTTTGCGGTGGTAAACAATTTTTCGCCATCAAATGGGCGGCGGAACATTATCTGAAAAACAGCAAAGAAGATTAGGAATGGTGAAATTTGTAAAAATGCTTTAATCAGTTTTCTTAATGAAAAATGCGCAAAAAGACAGTAAACAATTCCTGCAGCAAACATGGATAAAGCAAAATAAAGTGTTGAAGGAATTAAAGAAAATACAAAAAGCACCAGAAATAAAAGAATTTTTACCCATGATGGTAATTTCTGAACAAGACCCTTTTTGTCATGTTTACGTACATTGAAAACTGTAGATAGTTTTCTTAATCCTGCCAGCAGATTCTGAGTTTCAGGTGTTTTTGCTTCTTCTGGAAGAATCTGTGGAGTAGAGTAATCCTTTTGTCCAGATACAGGAATAACATAGTCACAAAGCTTTTTTTCATCTTCATGATGTGTACTGAAAAGAACAGTTTTACCTTCTGACGCAAGTTCTCTGAGCATTGAAAGAATCGAAATTCTGCTTTCAGTATCAAGAGCGCAGGTTGGTTCATCAAAAAAGAGAATGTCTGCATCCATGGCAAGAATACCTGCAATAGCAAGACGTTTCTGTTCACCTCCGCTAAGATAAAAACTCTGTCTGTCAGAAAAACTGTCAAAAGGAAGCTTTGCTTTTTCCATGGAGGATTTTACTCTTTCTTTAAGTGCCTTTCCTTTAATTCCCTGGTTTCTTGGACCAAAAGCTACATCGTCGGCTGCGAAGCTTTCAAAAATCCCTGATTGTGCATTCTGCTGGCAAAGAACTACTTTTCCACAGGAATAAACTTTTCCAGCTTGTGGTTTCAAAAGTCCACAGCCTGTTTCCATTATGGTAGATTTACCAGCTCCTGAAGGTCCTTCCAGTGCGTAGAGCTTACCTTTTTTAAGGGTAAATGAAACATCTTCAAGAACAGGATTTTCCATATCATATGAAAAAGAAACGTGATCAAAAACAAAAGCAACTTCATCTTTATCACTTTCATTTTCTGATTTTTTTACTACAGTGTTTATTTTCTCCAGATCAAGTTTTTCATTAGGGACAGTACCATCCATGGAAATAATTTTATCTGCCCTTTTAACTGCTTCTTCTTCGTGGGTGATATGAATTATAGTCTTACCGTTTTTATGAAAATAATCTAAAAAACTGTAAATATCTGATTTTGATTCATCATCCAGCATGGAAAGTGCTTCGTCCAAAATAAGAATGTCTGGATTCATGGCAATCATTCCGCTTAAGGCCACTTTTTGGGTTTGTCCAAGGGAAAGTGCCATGGTGGAAGAAGAAGCTTTATCAAGTATACCTGTTATGTTCAGACTTTCGATTGTGCGCAGTTCAATTTCTGATTTACTGCATTTTTGATTTTTTGGTCCAAATGCTGTGTCACGGCTTACCATTCCGCTGATAAGCTGATTTTTTGGATTCTGAAATACAAGCGCTATAACAAGACCCTGTGCTATTTCAACAGAGCCTGAAACTGGTTTTAAAAGGCCTGCAATAATTCTTGAAAGAGTACTTTTCCCACAGCCGTTTTTTCCAGTTATAGCAATATAATCACCTTCTTCAACTGATAATGAAAAGTTTTCAAATACAAAACTATCTTGAGAAGGGTATGAGAAAGAAATGTTTTTCAAGGTGATTATATTCATTTCGTAAGATAATAACGCAAAAATGAATAAAAAAAAAGGGACAGCCATGAAGAAATCTTCAAAAAGACCGTCCTTTGAAATCTATACGTAGATTTGTTTTATATTATTGTTGCCATTTTATATTTGTAGAAAGGCTTCCTACAAGAAAAGCTGTAATTGTAAGTACAGATTCTTTTTTGAATACTTTTTCTGTAGTAGCAACAGTTGAAGCGGCGGCAGATGCGGCGGCTGAGGAAGAAACGCTTTCTGCACTGGCGGCTGTCTGTACTGCGGCAACTGCAGATGTAGCCTGAGATACAGCTGTACTGAATGTAGTAGCGGCAAGACCATCAGCAGCAATTGTTGTAGACTGTCCATTAGATACTAATGTACTTCCTGAAGGAGCGTATGGGTCAACATCTGTAGCTTCTGTAGTTGCATCGCTTTCACCGTCTTCTGGTTCAGCAACTTCATCTACAGTTTCTGCAGCAGCCTGATTTCCTTTGTAGAAACGGGCAGGAGCAACAGCAACAGCACCTTCTGTACAGATTGTAGTTCCGTTGTCCTGGAATGTAAAATCAGTTCCGCGAACTGAGGCAACGGCAACAGGGTTACGTATAGTATAATTAATCTTCTTTGAATCTGAATGATTTACTTTTGCACGAACAGCACCAGTGTTGAGATAAACATCAACAACATCGCGTTTTTGATTGGATGTCATTTTTGAAAGAGTAACTCTGGAAAGTGGTGCCAGCTGAAGGATTGATTCATTGAACTTTATAACAGCTTCAGACTGAAAACCAGTGCTGATTACTTCTGATTCATCTACAGTGTCACCGGCTTTAAGTGCAATCCAGGAACCTTTTCTTTCTACTTCAACTTTTCCTTTAACAGAAACAACTGATGCACTTTTTGCAAATACACTGAATGTAAGTGATGCAAGAATTAAAGCAAGTAAAGTTTTTTTCATAATAAAATCTCCTCCACCTTATATTAGAAAGACATAGAAGCCTTCAATGTGATTGTCATATCATCATTTTCTCTGTTTTTAACTTTATTACCAGCAACTGACAGACCAATCTGAAGATCAGAGAACATGTTGTACATAACTGAAGCATCTCCAGCAAGACCAGCATAACCAATCTTTTCACCGTCATGAGCAAGTACTGTTTTACCGCCTGCCATAAGAATAAGCTTTCCCATAAGTACTGAAGTAATTGATACTGAAGGAACAATACAAGATGTAGTTTCAGTTCCTGTAAACAATGGACTTGCTGTAACTCCTGTGAATGCACCAAATGATCCGTTATCCCATGAAGCAAATTTTGCACCAACGTTCAGGAAGGTTGCAGGAAGAGGGAAGTATGTAAACGTAAGACTGGACATATTTGAAACCTTGTCTGTATATCCAAAGCAGGTTGTAGCAGAGTAGTAGAGTGAAGAAAGAAGAGGACCTGTAAGGTTCAAAGTTCCGTAAAAGCGGTTGAAACTAGTTCCATTCAGATCAATGAATCCTGCTGCCTGGGCCGAAAGTGCCTGGTTTGCAAATAAGGCTGGAAATGAAACTGAAAGGGCTACAGGAATATATTTTGCTGAAAGACTGTAGATATCAGTTGGTGTTTCCTGTTCATAATCAGGTGAGTTGATCATCTGAACTACATAAGAATTCAAAAGTCCTGTGTATCCGGCGTAACCATTTACCTGAAAACCCTGGTTTGAATATTTTACAAAAAGTCCGTCAGAACACTGTGAAAATACGGAAGATGTAAGGTCTGAAAATGAGAATCGGCCCAGTGAAATAGAAAGAGTTCCGTTTTCAGTCTTAAAGTCTCCGGCAAATTTCAAAAGATCAAGGTCAGCAATCTGAGTAAAAACTATGTCTCCTGATGGTTTCAATGGTTTTGCAAGGTTGATTTTGTACATTCCTTCACCTTTGATGTACATTGATCCATCATTTTTTAGAGGAACAGAACCCCAAAGGAATACAGAATCAGATTGATTTAAGGAAAGCGAATCAGAAGCATTGACACTTGTATCATTTTTAATAATTCCGCCCCATTCAAAGGCAAAAACAGAAGTGGCAAAAAGTGCACAAATAAATGCAGTAAGTAACTTTTTCATCATATCCCCCATTACATTTCTTCATTGAAAACTGGTTCTTCGCTGTATTTCATATAGCAGGATGTAAAAAGCGAAAGAGCTTCAGTTCCGGTCATGATTCTTGAAGGATCATCATTATTTTTTAGGATTCCATCAGCTTTTAGTTGTTTAAAAGCGTAACGAGGAGAACCTTTTGTAATTCGATACATCATTCCACCTCGTACATTCATCATTTTTGTAAAGATGAAAGAAAGGTTTACTAAAGGAATTGCATCATTTTCATAAAATACATCAGGGAGTTGTCCATCGTTGTAAAGTGCAGATATAGCCTGTTCTTCAGTTGCTGTATCGTCAATTAAATTTTGATAAACTGCAGAAAGATAACATGCCTGTCCATAAGTAATTTCTGATGAATTGAGAATTACAGAAATTTTTTCATTTGACTGACAAAAAACATTGGCAGCCAGTAATAAACCAATAAATATTCCGATAAGTTTCTTCATAATAGAATATTTTACAATGATTTTTCCAAATTGTCCATTATTAAATCCATGCACTGAACCGCAGCACCGGAAGCCCCTTTTCCAAGATTGTCAAAACGGGTTGTAATCATGATGCGATCGTCATTTCCGTATACAAAAATCTGCATTTCATTTGTGTTAGCCAGAGTGTTGGCTGGAATAAACTGTTCAGGAAGAACTCCTTCACCCATAAAAGGAACTACTTTTACATTAAGGGCACCTTCATAATGTGCAGCAAACATTTCCCAAACTTCTTTTGCAGTTACTTTTTTTGAAAGAAGGCGGGCGTGAAGTCCAACAGTAACTGTCATTCCCTGAAAATAGTCACAAACATATGGATTGAAAATAGGCTCGTAATCCAGTCCGGAGATGATTTTCATTTCAGGAAGGTGTTTGTGAGCCTGGGTAAGGGCGTAAAGTCGAGGAGAGTCCAGTTCCGGATTTCGGTTAGGAGCTTCATATTGAGCAATAGCTTTTTTTCCTGCTCCTGAATAACCTGAAACTGCATGAACATTTACAGGATAATCTTTTGGCATGATTTTTGATTTTACAAGAGGGTAAAGGATGGCAATTGTTCCACTGGCATAACAACCTGGAACTGCAATTCTCTTTGATCCAAGAATTTTCTGTTCAAAGCTTTTATCCAGCTCTGGAAAACCGTAAGCCCAATGGGGATTTGTGCGATGGGCAGTAGATGCATCAATAATTACCGTGTGGTCATTATCACAAAGTGATGCAGATTCACGGGCAGCGTCATCAGGAAGACAAAGAAATGTAAAATCAGATGCGTTGATAAATTTTTTACGTTCTGCAGGATCTTTTCTTTTGTCTTCATCAATCTGGAGAATCTCAATATCATTTCTGGAAGCAAATCTTTCGAAAATCTTAAGACCAGTAGTTCCTTCTTTTCCATCAATAAAAATCTTATATTTCATGGTAAAATTATACCTTATAGGGAAGAATTATTATAGTAATTGCGGATAAATTTATTTTGCTGCTTCAATTACGCCGTAATAAGCTGGTTTTGTCTTGAAACCTTTGAACAGGAGTGGAGCAGCTGCCCCTCGCCATGAAACTTCATCTGTAATACCCCAGAAGGTAATGCCGGAAATACCATTTGTTGAATCTGTCTTGCGGTATTTCTGATACAGTTTGAAGTAATCATAGTATGTTTTTTTCTGTGCTTCAGGATTTGCTTTTTCGAAGTTATTTCCGCCTTTCCAAGAACCGGTAATATCAAGTTCTGTTACCTGAATATCCAGGCCTTTTGCGATAAAGTTTTTGATACAGGTTTCATATTCAGAAATACTTGGCCATGCTGTCTGATTATGAGACTGCATTCCGGCAATATCAATTCGGGCAGGAAGGGTTTTGTCATCTTTTGCATCAAGGATGGAATCAATAATTTTCAGATAGCCGTTGTGTTTTTCTCCCTGGAACTCGTTGTAGTCATTGTAGGCAAGAAGAACATCATTTGGAGCATATTTATTTGCATAACGGAAGGCGTTTACAATGTAGTCTTCGCTCTGATAAATTGCGTACCAGGCAGATGAAGATGCATCCCTAAGATAATTGTCTGCAGTTGCATTGTCAGAAAGTGCTTCGTTTACAACATCCCATGCGTAAATGATGTGTTTTCCGTCGTTATTTGCTTTTTCCCAGGCAGTAACGTGTTCCAGAACAGATTTAATGTACCATTCCTGACGAGCATCCATTTCTTCAGTTGAAACAAAAGGTTTTCCAGGATTGAATTCTTCGCAGAAGAAGGCACGTGGAGTCTGTGAATGCCATACAAGAACGTGACCGCGCATCATGATTCCGTTTTCTTTACAGTTTTTCATGGCGTTATCCAAAGTAATAAAATGGATTCTTTCCTGAATTGGCACTCTGATAGAAACACCTTTTGAAGAGGTAAAGATTTCCATATCATCAATAGTTATACCGTTGGCAAAATTTCGCATAAAGGTGTCTGGTTTAGTTTCATTTTCAAGAGTAATTGATGAGACATGGTATTTTATTCCGTCCATAATATTCTGCTTTGCAAGATTATAGGCTGGAACTGCAAATCCAATATGTTCAAAAATTCCTGAATCAATGTAAATGCTTTTTAGGGATGTACAATCAAGCCAGCCTTCAGAAACAACAGCTGGTGCTTCAGCTTTTACTTCGGATTTTGGAGCTTCATTTTTAACTGGTTCAGCTTTTTTTGAGCAGCAGGAAAGTGTAATTAAGGCTACTGCAGCCAGTACGGTAAAATAAATTTGTTTTTTCATGTTTATTTCCTTCATGTTTTGAATTTATTATATTTTGACATAAAAGCTTCATTTGTGAAATCAGAGAAATTACGCAAAGTCCATTTTCACAAAGTTTTTTTTTCATTATAATAGTAGCAATTATTCAATTATGGAGACACTTATGGCAGAAAAAGAAGTAAGAGTTAGATACGCTCCATCTCCAACAGGAATGCAGCATATTGGTGGTGTAAGAACTGCCCTTTTTAATTATCTTTTTGCCCGCTCACAGGGTGGAAAATTTATTCTTCGACTGGAAGATACAGACCGTACACGTTACGATGAAAAATATGTTCAGAATCTTTACGATACAATGGAATGGCTGGGCATTGACTGGGACGAAGGCGGAAATAAAGGCGGAGATAAAGGACCTTATGTTCAGAGTGAACGTTTTGAGCTTTACAAAAAATATGCCTACGAACTGGTAGAAAAGGGAGAAGCCTATTTCTGTTTCTGTGATGCAGAACGTTTGGACCGTATCCGAAAAATTCAGACTGAAAACAAAATGGCTCCTGGTTATGACCGCAACTGTCGTCATCTTACAGAAGAAGAAATCAAGGCTAATCTTGATGCAGGAAAACCATATGTAATCCGTCTTAAGGTACCTCTTGAAGGGGAAACAAAATTCTCAGATCACCTTCTTGGCGACATCGTTTGGAAAAATGAAGATATTTCTCCGGATCCAGTTCTCCTTAAAAGTGATGGATTCCCAACTTATCATCTGGCAAACATTGTTGATGATCACTTTATGGAAATCAGCCATGTTATGCGTGCTCAGGAATGGATTCCTTCAACACCGCTTCATGTTCAGATGTATCGCTCTTTTGGATGGGAACACCCAGAATTCTGTCATCTCCCAATGGTAAACGGATCTGACGGTAAAAAACTTTCAAAACGCCACGGATCAACTTCATTGAATGAATTCCGTGCCCGCGGTTATCTTCCACAGGCAATTGTAAACTATGTTGCAATGCTTGGCTGTTCTTACGAAGAAGGCAAGGAATTCTACACACTTGAAGAGCTTGGAAAAGCATTCAAGCTTGAACACCTGAATAAAGCTCCTGCTGTATTTGACTACAAAAAACTGGAATATTTTAACGGAAACTACATCCGCCAGCTTTCTGCAGAAGAGCTTTACAAATGGACACTGCCTTTCATTACAGGAACTGGAGATGCAACTCTGGAAATTAATCCGGAAAATCCACAGCCAAAACCACATGTAGGACCAGAATTCTCTGGTGTTGCAATGGGGGACGACGGTGAACCATACTGTGTTGATGAAAGCATGGGACTTTCAAAAGCCGATGTAAAACAGCGCCTTATGGATCTTATGCCTTTAATTCAGGAACGTCTTAAATTCCTGTGTGATGCTGCTGAAATGGTACGCTTTATGTTCGTTCCTCTTACAGTTCCTCCTGCAGAAGAAATCATTCCAAAACGAATTGATGCTGCAAAAACCAGGGAAGTTCTGGAAAGTGCAAAGGAATTTGTAAAAATAATTCCAACTGTTGATCACGAAACTGCAGAAAACTTTGCAAAAGCAGAAAGTGAACGTCTTGGAATTAAGCTTGGTGATTACATGATGCCTGTACGAATGGCCGTAACAGGAAGTCGAGTTTCACCTCCACTTATCGGCTCCATCCTTGCACTTGGCGTAGAAGAAAGCCTTAAACGCCTGGACATGACACTGGCAACACTTTAGAAAATAGAAGGCACCCGATAACAGGGTGCCTTTTTGGTATATGAGTTCGCAGAAGCGTAGTCGGGGGCCTGCCCCAAACCATGCCCTGCTGCGTCAGATGCGTGGTTTGGGGTAGGTTCCCGACGATAGCGTATGCCGCTTAAAAACAATTAAGGCATCCTGTTATCGGATGCTATTTTTTTTATGCTTATTTGCGTACGGCGCCTTTGTCCACACTAAGGTCGTCGCTTTCTAGAATCTGGAGAACAGGTTCTGACAGACTCATTTCAAGAGGGAAGTGGGCCTTTGTAAGCAGATGTTCCTCTCCATCCAGCTGGCAGAAAATATCGTGATCATAATGAACTACCGCTTTTGAGCCGGAATAAAGCTTTCCGATTTTTGTGTTTACAAAAGAACCGTCAACAAAATGCTTGTTATATTTTGCAATTTCCAGGGAAGTTACTTTTTGAACTAGGCAGATGTTGCTTTCATTTGGAAGAATATGGTGACCGCCACCATAACAACGATGTCCTGAAAGTCCGAAAACCAGCATTTCAAAGCTCTGTTCAAAATCTTCGGTTTTATTTCCATTTTCATCAAAAATTTCAAAGCGGGCAGATTTTGGAGGAAAAAGCCGGTTATATCCCAATGCCGAAAGATTTACCCACAAATGGTAGGAATTACCCGGGACTTTTGATTTCATCTGGTTGGTTTTATAAACCACGTAGGCATCAAGACCTATGCTTGCAATATTGAAGGAATACCACTCATTTTCACCTGCAAGAGGATTACTTTTTACGGTTACTACTTTTGAAAGAGCAAAATGATTTGGTCCTTCAAGAATGGCAAGACTTTCTTCAACTGTTTTTCCATCCGTGCCGTCATTTCCAGTTCCCATTGGCAAGCGGAAAACAGCAATATTATTCATAACGGCATTTTTCTTCTGTTGAGAAGAGATGCTTGCCTTATAAAGTCCTGTCTGCACTTCAAGGCTGGTTCCGTCACCTCCACAGGCAACAATAAGGTGAAATGAATTTTTATTTTTCAAGGCCAAAAATTGTGCAACTTCTGCTGCGGCCAGCTCTTCTGCATGTCGTGGATATTCTGTAAGAAAGATTTTTGTCTGCACTGAGGAAACCAGTACTTCTTTTTTTGCGGCTCTTTCCTTTGCCTTTTGAAACAGCAGCTTGTTTTTTTCAGATTTTGATTTTTGTGTAAATCCACCGGCCTTTTCATTTGCTATAAGGGTGATAAAAAGCTCTTTCCCCTTGAAAAGCGGATTAACCTTTGTTATTGCTGCAATTGAATCAGCTACATCCTGGACTGTTAGAAGATGCCTCATAAATACTCCAAAAGCTGATCTGGTTTATCAATGAATGTTTTTGCACCTTTTTGTACAAGGAAATCTTTGGTGCGGAATCCCCAGGTAACAGAAATAATGTGAACTTTTGCATTTTTTCCAGTTAGATAATCTACATCAGAATCACCTATGTAAATTGTTTCTTCTTTGGAAATGTTGAACAGTTTCATTATTTCGTTGCATCCGTCTGGACTTGGTTTCTTTTGATTTTCTGGTTTTGCGCCGCAGGTATAATCAAAGATGCCAGGAAAGTATTCTTCTGTAAGAGCAGCGGCAGGTTCCTGGGGTTTATTGGTGTTCACAGCAAGTCTGATACCTCGTTTTTTTAGTTCCGTTAAAAGTTCAGGAATTCCCTTGTAGGCACAGGTTTTATCTTTACTGTGAGCTGAGTAATATGGAAGAAAATCAGAGTAAACTGTATCGAAATGTGAAAGGTTTTCTTCGCCTAAAGCTCGTTCAATCAGCTTTTCAACACCGTTTCCTACAAACTGTTTGATTTCATCAGTTGTTCGCAGTGGAAATCCGTTTTTTTCAAGAGCATAGTTTGTAGCCGTTGCAAGATCATCAATGGTGTTCAGCAAGGTTCCGTCCATATCAAAAATAATCAGTTTAATCATCATATATTTCCTTTTAATCTGCCTTATTATCGGGCAAGTTTTTCTTTAATTCTGCTTTTCTTTTCGGCAACTGCCACCTTGAACTTCAGCTTTGCATATTCAAGAGAGTCTGAGTGGAGCTTACTTTTCATTGTAGGGAATTTTGCAATGAATGTATTGATGTATTTCTGTCTGTGTTCTGCAAGGTGGTCCATTTTTTCTACAAGAGCAACAGAAACTTTATCTTTTGTTTCTTCTGCATGCAATCGGACTGAGGCAAACATAGTTTCAAAGCTTTCTCCATTAAACCAGGTTTCTTCAGCAAATCGAACTTTAAGCTCTTCACCAAAGTCTTTTATGCGGGCCATAACAGTACGAAAGTTCACAAGGCGGTTGATTGTAGTAATCAAATCAATTAAAAGAACAAGGGCAAGTCCTACTGATACAAGTTCAGTCTGCCGCTGATTCAAAAGACACAAAAGCCAGTAAAGAATAGGACGAAGAATTTTTGCTCCTGCCATACCCATAAGTCCGAATAAGGTTGAGTTCAAAAGACAGATTCGCCCATTCAAATGGAATTTATAGTGAGAATAATCCCACCAGGTTGTATGCAGTGTTTTTTCCAGAACGTAACTTGCCAAATATTCAACGGCAGAACAAAGAATCATGGAACCAATGAAACTGAAAATCCAGGAATCAAGAATAAAAAGCGGCTGGCAGAAAATAACCAGTCCTCCAAATCCGTATACAGGACAAATAGGACCATGGAGCATTCCGCGGTTTACAAATTTATGTTCGTGGAAAACTCCCACATAGAATACTTCAGAAATCCAGCCAACAAAAGAAAAGATGATGAACAGGAGAAAAACTTGAGCAAGAGGTAAAGTAAAAATTGATGGCATTTCTGTATTTAGAATTTCAAGCATATTTCTAATATATCAAAAAGTATGTTTAAATTTCCACACTATTTGACACCTTTTTTCTATGTTATTAAAATATATGCATGATCAGATTAAAAACAATTGAGCAGATTGACGGCATCCGAAAGGCCTGTCATCTTACAGCAGATATGTTCAATGAACTTCTTCCAAAAGTTAAAGCCGGTATGTCTACAAAAGATGTAGACACAATGTTCTATAATTTTATTACCAAGCACGGTGGAAAACCAGCCTGGCATCGTGAAAATTTTCCAGGAAGCGTATGTATTTCCATCAATAATGAAATAATTCACGGTGTTCCATCAAAAAAACGTTTTATTGAAGAAGGTGATCTGGTTTCTCTTGACGTTGGAATTGATCTTGATGGCTATATTTCTGACAGCACACATTCGGTGCTTATTGGTAATGTTGATGCCGAAGTAAAAAAACTCCATGAAGTTACTAAACAGTGTCTTCAGGCTGCCATAGATGCCTGTGTTAATGGCAATCGAATTAAAGATATTTCTAATGCAGTTTTTGATATTGCCTGGGGTGAACATGAATATGGTGTAGTTTATGAATACTGTGGTCACGGTGTTGGACTTGATGTTCATGAAGATCCTAGTGTTCCAAACTGTCCTTTCCGCGGTATGAATCCACGAATTAAACCGGGAATGGTGCTTGCCCTTGAACCAATGATCAACATTGGAACTGATGAAACTGAACTTGCAGCTAATGGATGGACTGTTCTTACTGCCGATGGTTCTGTTTCCTGTCATGAAGAACACACTGTTGCTATTTTTGAAGACCATACAGAAGTTCTTACCGACCTTAATTATAAATAATTATTATCTCCTATAACTTTTTGTTTTATATGTAACACAATTCTCAAAAATTTATTATTTTGTATATATAGCATAACAGAAAAAAGGAGTTATTATATGAATAAGACTTTCAAAAAACTTGTTTCTTTTACACTTGCAGCTCTGCTTTCATTTAATGCCTTTGCAGATCCTCCAAGAAGCAGTCAGAATGATTCACTAAAATATCTGGAATCTCTTCAGACAACTTTCCGAAATATCAGTTCAACTCTTCTGCCATCAGTTGTAGAAGTTGATGTAACAGAAACAAAAACCGTTACAAATCCTTTTGCAAATATTCCGTTCTTCTTTGGTTATCCTGATTCATCAAGTACCCGAGAATATGAAACTTCTGGACTTGGATCAGGGGTAATTGTTGAAAGAAAAGGCAATACTTACTACGTAGTTACAAATAATCACGTAGCAGGTTCTGCAACAAAAATTACAATCAAACTGAATGATAATCGAGTATTTGAAGGAAAACTTGTTGGAGCAGATGAGCGTACTGACATTGCCCTTGTTTCCTTTGAAGCAAAAGAAACTCTTCCTGTGGCAAAGCTTGGTGATTCAGACTTAGTTCAGCCTGGTGACATCTGTTTTGCAATGGGTGCTCCACTTGGATACAGCCAGTCAGTAACACAGGGAATTATTTCTGCAACCGGACGAGACGGTTCTGGAATTGGAAATATCAATGATTTCATTCAGACCGATGCAGCAATTAACCAGGGAAACTCAGGTGGACCTCTTATCAATATTTATGGGGAAGTAATCGGAATCAATACATGGATTGCTTCAAATTCAGGTGGCTCACAGGGACTTGGTTTCTCAATTCCAATCAACAATATTAAATCAGCAATTTCATCTTTCATTTCAAGTGGAAAGATTAAATATGGTTGGGTAGGTGTAAGTCTTACAGATATTACTGACGAATTCAAAAAAGAACTTGGTGTAGAAAAATTAAACGGTGCTTTTGCTGCCGAAGTATTCCTTGGAAGCCCTGCTTTTAAATGTGGTTTGCGACCAGGTGATTTTATTGTTTCATTGAATGGAAAATCTGTAAAATCTACAAACCAGCTGGTTCGTGATGTAGGAAGCCTTCAGGTTGGTACAACTGCAACTTTTGAAGTTTACCGTGGCGGAAAGAAAATCTCGCCAATTGCAGTAAAAGTTGAAGAACGTACATCTGAAGTAGAAAATGCCAACAATAAATTGTGGCCAGGATTTATAGCTGTTCCTCTTACAGATGATGTCCGCAAAAAATATGATATTGATAAAAAAGTTCAGGGTGTGATTGTTTCTAATATTTATGAAAAAACAGCTGCCGCAACTTTGAGACTTCAGAACAATGATATTATTACTGCAGTAAATGGAAAAGCAGTAAAGAATGTAAAGGAATTTTACGAAGCTTTGGCTAATGCCGAAAAATCAATCAATTTTGATATTTATTCTAACGGCGGAACCATTACAACGGGAACTTACCGAATAAAGTAGGTTTCTCCAATTAGGGTTTCTCCAATTAGTCAAATTTACTTGCAAAATGCAGTATCCGTGGTAGAATAACAGAATATGAAATATGAATGTAAAATCTGCGGGTACATTTATGATTCTGAAGAAGGTGATGCTGACTACAGAATCGAAAAGGGAACCACTTGGGAGCAGTTGCCGGAGGATTGGAAATGTCCTTTGTGTCAGGCTCCCAAATCTGATTTCGTGGATATAACAGAAAATCAATAAAATTGGAAGGTTATATATGGAAAGAATGCAGTGCGATAATTGTGGCTATGTTTATGATTCATCAGAAGGAGATGAAAAGAACAATGTTCCAGCAGGAACAGCATGGGCTGATGTTCCAGATGATTATAAATGTCCGGAATGTGGTGCTTCAAAAGACGTTTTTATCATTGAATAATTATTGAAACAATCTTATACTGTTTCTATGAATGATAACAATAATGAAGTAAATGACGAATTTGTTTCCGAAAATCTTAAGGAACTTTGTCATTTGATAATGAAAAGCGGAGATGAGCAGTTTTTGATGGATTTTTGTGAGTGTCTTTTCACAAAAGCTGAAAGAACTGATTTCGCAAAGAGATGGCAGCTTGTAAAGGAAATCAACAGCGGTGTTACCCAGCGTGACATTGCAAAAAAATATGGTATGTCCCTTTGTAAAATAACAAGAGGATCTAAAGAACTTGCAAAACCGGAAAGTGCTTTCCGAAAAATGCTGGATCTCCGTGGTGATAAGTAAATATCAGAATTAATAGAAAAGGGCCCTCGTGGGTCCTTTTTTTTATAGTTATAAATATCTGTTTTGTTTTTTAGAAGTTGTCGTCATCAAAGTCAATGTCGTCTTCATCAACAAGTTCTTCGGCGTCACGGGTGCGGTGAACGTATCCGTCTTCCGGTTCGTAATCGTCGTAAGGTTCGTCGAAATCGTCGGTGTCTTCATCCATGATGTCGTCGTCGTACATGTCGGCATCATCGTCAAATTCGTCTAGTGTGTCGTCATCTTCGTAATCGAAATCGTCATCGTCGAAGGTATCATCAAAATCATCGTATTCATCACCGTAAGAAAGTGACATATTAAAATCGAAATCAATTGAATCGTCAGCAAATGACATATAAAAACTCCAAATAGATTAAGGCCGTGAACTCACATTCGATAACTAGAGTGTAATCAAGTAGATAAGAAAAATCAATAGATTTTAAGGTACTACATTGAAAGAATTTTCAAAGTATAGCAGGCAGTTACCAAAGACAGTTCCTGCTGAGCCTTTTCTATTCTTTCATTACACCACTGGATTTTTGCAGAAATCAAATCACTTTCCGAAGCTACACCATTTTCATACAGAGTGGTCTGCTGTTGGATTTTGGAAAGGGCAGTTTCTATTTTAAGATCCTGATATTCCACCTTGATTTTACTTATATCTGCAGTATTCCACTGTTCACTTATGGTTTTTCGTATAGTAGATCGGGCACTGTCCACATTGATGCTGCCTGTTGCTTCCTGAGAAATCTTTCTTGCTACATCGTTTAGCTTTTTACCGCCGTCCCAGACTGTAGTTTTTATTCCAATTGAAATGTTCATTGTATAATCGTCTTTACGCCGCCAGTTAGGCTCAAAAAATGGAAAACGGGATCCTCCATAAGAAGCGCTCATCTGAAGCCCAATATCAGGTTTGTAGTACAATGATGCTTTGGAAATCTTGGTAGCCAGTTCATTTACATTCTGGAGCATAAGAATCATTTTGATGTTCTTGTTTTCACCGGAGAGGGCTTTTTCCATCATTTCGTCTCGATCACGCTCAAAAATTTGTGGAACCAGTTCTTCATCAAGAGAGTATTCAATCTGTTCCCACTGAAGGTTTTCAATTCCTGTCTGGCGGGAAAGTTCTATGAGCTGATTGGAAACCTGTTCTTTTATGCCCTGAATAGCCAAGTCGATTTCTTTTGCCTGAATTTTTGCGTCAACCACATCCTGATGAAGAATCATGCCGCTTTCTTCTGCATCTTCGCTATATTTTACAAGGCGGGCGGCCAGTTCCTGTTCTTCAAGTAGAATGTCCTGGATCTGATGTAAATAAACAAGAACAGACAGTCTGGTTTCAAGTTCAGCTACAAGCTTGTCTTTTTCGTTTTCATAGTTCAATGCCTGTATTTTTGAAACTTCCTTATAAAGCTTTGCTCCGTTGGTGATTTTTCCCCAGGTAAAGACCGGCTGATTCAAGGTGAGTCCGAAACTGTAATTAAATGGTTCCATTCCGTCATAAACTTTAATGTACTGTCCTGAGGCGGCAGGTTTTACTCCAGAAGGCCACTGCACGGAATTGAGAATATCATCAACATTGATGGAAATGGATCCTACAGGAGGATTTACCATGTAAGTTCCGCTGGCTTGAAAATCCAGTGTTGGACCAAAATTTGCGTAGGCATCTTTAAGGTCGTAAAGACTACGGTTGTATTCTTCTTTTGCAAGCAGAAGCTCCGGATTATGGTTTTCAATGGCAGATTTTAAATATTCCAGATTATAAAGTGCTTCTGCATTAAGGAAAAAAGTGAGAAAAATTAGTGTGCTTAAAATTATCAGTTTTTTCATATTAAAGATTTACAGATACTTCTTCAGAGGTGTTTTTTACGGTAAGAGTATTTGATTGGTTAAAGACTATGGTGATATCAACGTCTGCAGTTTCATAGGTAAGGTCTGTCCAATAACGGCCCTGATTATTAAATCTGAAGGAATTTATTGTTGTCGAACCTGATCCTATTGACTGTGGACTTGAAAAGGCTTCTTTACAATCGATGGATTCTTCATTGTATTTAGCAGAAAGAGTAACTTTTGTTCCTGGACTTGTAGTTGTTCCGCTTACGTCTGGCACATAGATTCTTGTAGGTTTTCCATAACATTCAACAGTAATGCTGGAGCCGGAAAGTATTACATTCATAGAAGAATCATCCTTAAATTTGTATTTTTCAGTGGAATCATTGTTGAAACAGGCTTTCCATGTTTTTTCCCCTGACATTTCGTAAGTTATTTTTGCAGTAGGATTAGAGTTTCTTGGATAATTTACCGAAATGATTCCGTTTCCTGTAACAGTCTGTTCAAAAATCTTGTCATGTCCGTTTTCCTGAGGAACTGAAACTTTTACTGTAAGTGAGTTTGATGTTTCTCGTCCTGTTCCAACATCAATAAGTCGGATGTGAAGGTCAGTACTTTTTCGGACAGCTGTAAGTTCCTGGTAAATATTTGTAGTAAGACTGTCTGATACAATTACAGTATCGCCTTTAACAAGTCCGTAGTTTTCGTGGTAAAAAAGCAGGAAAATACGAGAACTGTCTGCATCTTTCCCAAAAGCTGGTTTTTTGTTTTTCCAGTAAATCTTATTCAATGTAAAGGAGCCGTCATTGTCGGAAACTGTTTTTACATAGCCTGTAGAAGATGGAGAAAAACGTCCTCCAGACCAGTTACTGAAATCTTTATTTCGGGTTTCTTCATCAGAATAGGCATAAACATCAACATCGGCAATCCCTTTTTTAGGCGAAGTTGTACTTTCTGCATCAACAACACGACCGCCTGTTCCACCGGAAAAAACAGAGTAGCAGCTGGTGAAAAGAAGGGAAACTGCGATCATCAATAGTACCAAAGATTTTTTCATTTATTCTTCCTTAATTAAAAGTTTTTTTGTCTTCTTTTTTTCTACCATATAGTAAAGAACGGGAATCAGTACAAGGGTAATGAGTGTACTTGTAATAAGTCCGCCTACAATGGCCTGTCCCATAGGAGCATAAATTTCGGCGCCTTCACCTTTGGAAATAGCCATTGGTATATCTCCAAGAAGGGTGGTGAGGGTTGTAATCAGAATTGGTCTGATTCGGCTGGCGGATCCTTTGATAATACAATCTCTTAAAAGCTGGTTTTCCTCATCATCTGACAGTGTGATTTCCCATTCACCATCCCGGTTCTGTTTTCCCTTCTGGCGGGCAAGCTCTTCTTTTTTCTGCTTGCGAAGAAGATTTATGTAATCAACAAGAATAATAGCGCTGTTTACTACAACTCCCGAAAGTGAAACAATTCCCAGCATGGCAAGGAGGTTCATTGTGGAGCCGAACATCATAAGTCCCAGAACAACACCGATAAAACAGAATGGAACTGTAGCCATAATCAAAAGGGGCTGCTTGAATTTTTCAAACTGAATAACCATTACTGTATAAACAAGGAAAATGGCAATCAAAAGGGCAGTGACCATTGGAGTGATCATGTCACGGATAAGGGCCATAACACCACCTGGGGCACTTGCTACACCGGAAGGCAGCGGGTTTTTTGCAAGGTAATCATTTACAAACTGGGAAACATTTGCCGTATTTTCCGACACAAGGTTTGCGCTTACGGTAATGACTTTTGCACGGTTTTTACGGTTAATCTGGGAAATGCTTTTTTCAACATAAATATCGCTTAGTGCTGCAAAAGAAATATCCTGTCCCTGATCGGTAACAATGTGAACGTTTGCAATATCATCGGAGGTAATGCTTTTGTCGGTAATGTCAGAAAAAAGACGGATGTTGTAGCGCCGGCCAGTTTCATTGTCCTTAAATTTACCGCAGTCCATACCCTGGAAAAGTATTGCACTGGTAATACCGGCCTGATAACTGGTAAGTCCCAGGGAACTTAAATATTCCTGGCTCATGTCGATAATCATTGTACTTGTGTCAAAATTGCTGTTCAGTGTGGCTGAAGTTACATCAGGATGAGTTTCCAGCTGATCACGGATTTTACAGGCAGTTTCATACAGAAGCTCCAGGTTTTCTGACTGGAGAGTTATTCCATATCCGCTTCCTGAAACATAACCCATAAGTTTATCAAAACCGCCGTTTTCAAGAGTGACTTTTGCATCTGGTAGAGTGGCGGCCCAAATTTCCTGCATCTGAAGCATGATTTCATGAACACCACGTTTTCGTTCTGCTACTGGAACAAGAATTACGTGGGCATAGGCACATTCCGAAGCAGCCATGGTCATAATACCTTTGTTCTGGCTTTGTCCGGTATAAAGAACAATGCTGTCAATTTCAGGAACGTAGTCGTAAAGAAGCTTCTGTGCTAAATCCATTTTAGCTTCAGTCTGTTCAATTGTAGTGCCAATAGGAAAATCAACTGATATGTAGAATTCACCTGCATCGGTAGAAGGAATGAATGCAATACCAAGGCGGAGAGCAATTACCCCCGAAAAAACCAGAAGGAAAATTGAGAATGCAATGATTGTTTTTCTTTTATTCAAGGCCCATTCAAGAACACCTCGATACCAGTCTTCAAGCTTATCCATGAAAACGTCAAAGGTCCGTGGTTTTGTGCGGATAGCAGGTCCTTCATCTTTTAAAAGAAGCTTCAAAAGGTAAGGAACGATTATGAGTGCTACAATAAAACTAGAACCGATGGCAACAAGAATTGTAATGGAAACTGCGTTCAGAATATTACCAATCAGTCCTGTCAGAAGAGCCATTGGAATAAATACAACCATTGTAGTTGCTGTACTTGCAAGAATTGAACCTGCTACTTCATCCCAGCCACGGTAAATACTTTGATTTACTGTGTAGGCCAGTTTTCCGTCTGGAGTGCGTTCCTTGTAATAGCGGTAAATCTGATCAAGCATAACGGTAGAACCGTCTACTACCATTCCAAGGGAGATTACAAGACCTGAAAAACTCATAAGGTTTAAAGACATGTCAAATAATCTAAGGCCTATAAAACTGAAGAGAATACAAAGGGGAATTGAAAGTCCAATGGTCAATGTTGCGCGCCAATCAGCCATAAACAGAAGGATAACCAGAACTGCAAAAATAATTCCCATAATTCCCGAAGTGATTACGGTTTTTAGTGAGGCCGAAACAGAACGTGAATCGTCGGAAATAATGTGGAATTTTACGGCGCCTGAGTTTTCTTCTTCCAGATTTTTTAAAATCTTCTTGATTTTCTTGATGATTGTTACTGTATCACCATCGGTACGTTTTGTTACACTTACAAGGGTGAGGGGAGTTTTTCCATTACTAACATGGTAATCACTTTTTGCGTAATCGTAGGAAATATCAGCAACATCGGAAAGATGTATAATTGTTGTTCCGTCTGCAACTCCTACAGGAAGATTGGCTATATCATCTATAGACGCAAATCCACCCTGATAGCGAACCTGAATTGTCCTGCTCTGATGGTCTGCAGTTCCTAAAGGAAGACTTACATTGCCATAATTTAATATCTGATAAACCTGTGACACCGAAATACCCCGGGCCGTTAGATCATCAGTACGTAGTTTGATATTTACCTGAAGCTCTCGTCCACCTTCCGTTGAAATGTTGGAAACACCGTTTATCTGTGTAAGTCGTGGAGTGAGTTCCTGTTCAATAAATCGGGCGGTTCTTTCTTCATCTTTTCCAGCATCTATTGAAAAGGTAATGATAGGCAGCATGGACATACCGCCTACCAGTGCATGAGGCTCTCCAGAAATTCCATCGGGAAGCTGAGATTTTAATTCTCTAATACGGTTTCGCAGTTCTTCCAGCTGATCATTTGGATCAACTCCATCTCTGTATGTAACGGTAACGAAACTAATGGAGCTGTAAGAGGCACTTTCGATGCTTTTAAAATTCGGCAGTGTTACAAAAGCGTCTTCAAGGATCTTTGTAACATCCTGTTCTACATCTTCAGCACTGGCACCCGGGTAAACTGTATAGATTACAGCCTGAGGCATAGTAACGTTGGTCATAAAAGCTGTAGGCATGTCGTTAAGTGAGTAAAGCCCAAAAACGGCAAGTACAATCAGGAGCATTGTAATGATTACAGGATGTTTTATGGAAAAATCAGCTATTTTCACAAGTTTTATTCTCCACTGGTTTTTCCAAAATATTCTGAAACTGTTACTTTTTGTCCGTCAAAAATAGTATTCAATCCGTCTGTAACAAAATATGAGTCTTTATACTGGGAAGGAACAATAAAGTTTACATTATCTGAAACAACGTTTTCCAAGGTAATGTATTTTACAGTCTTTGATTCAGGATCGTAGATGTAGGCACTTCCGTCCATTTTTCGGGCAGTTACAGGAATGACAGGAACATTTTCGTGAGTTTTGTAGCTTGCTGTAACTTTTACATACATTCCAGGTCTGAACCGTAAGGATGTGTCGTTAATATGGCAGACAACTTGAAAATTCTTGGAATCAGCTGAAATATATGGAGCAATATTTTCGATGTATGCTGTTGCAGTAGCATCTTCATACATATTTTTTTGTCCGGGACGGGTAATCGAAATGGTGATGGAATCTTTTTCTAGCATAAAAAGATCAAAAAATTTTTCCGGAACTTTAAGACGTACAACAAGATTGTCCATGTCGGCAATAACTGCAACCGGTGTATTTTGTGAACCAATACTTCCAATGCCAAGATCGGCCTGAAGAATGGTGCCTGAAACCGGGGCCTTTACTTCTGTGTAATCATACTGCAGTTTTGCAAGATCATACTGAGCTTTTGCGGCATCGTTTTGAGCTTTTGCATTGTCGTAATTTTGCTGGGTGGTTGCTCCAGAATTATACAATTTTTCAATTCGTTCAAATGTACTTTGGTAACCAAAATATGCTGCTTCTGCCTGGAGAAGTGACTGGCGGAACGGTGCATCATCAATTTTAGCAAGGATAGAATCTTTTTCTACAAAATCTCCGGCCTGTGCATTGTATTCGGTGATTGTGCCTGATACAAATGGAACTACGGGAATCATAGTTTTAGCTTCAACATAACCTGAAAGTGTGATTGATTCTTTTACTGTAGAAATAAGTGGTTTTGAAATTACAACACAAGGCAAAGGTGCCTGATACCCTTTAGTTGATGATTTTGATCTGCCTGTTAAAATGAAAACAACTGTAAATAGTAAAATAATACAAGCCCAAATGCATAGTTTTTTTAAAACAGGGTTCTTATTTAGAGAATATTTCATTTGTTTAAGAATAGTGAATTTTAGTAAAAAAGTGAACAAAAAAGTAAAAAACTATCCATAATAGTAGAATGTGACAGAATGTGACAGAGCAGGGCATTTATTGAATTTCTTCTTAAACTTTGTTAAAATCCATGCATTATAATTTTAATTTTTACGAGGCTCCCTATGGTAAAATTTCGTGGTGCTTTTACAGCTATGGTCACACCAATGAACAAGGATGGTTCAGTGGATTATGAAGGCTTTGCTCAGAATGTACGTTTTCAGCTGGAAAGTGGAATTGATGGACTTGTTCCACTCGGTACTACAGCAGAAACACCTACTCTGGATGAAGATGAAGAAGACAAAATCATTGCAGTTGTAATGAAAGAAGTGAGCGAGTTTACCAAAAAAACAGGAAAAAAAGTTCCTGTAATCTTAGGAGCAGGTTCAAACAATACTCGCGATGCAGTTAAATACTGTGAACGTGCAAAAAAAGCAGGTGCAGATGCAGCTCTTGTAGTTACACCTTACTATAATAAACCTTCAGCAGAAGGAATCTATCGACATTTTGAAGCTTGTTCTAAAGTTGGAGTTCCAGTTGTAGTTTACAATATTCAGGGGCGTACAGGAACAAATATTGCTACAGATACTTTGGAAAAAATTGCCGCACTTCCAAACATTGTTGGTGTAAAAGAAGCCAGTGGTAACATTAATCAGATGATGGAAGTTATTCAGAAAATCAAGAGCAAAAATCCTGATTTCGCTGTTCTTTCTGGTGATGATGGTCTTACCCTTCCTTTGATTTCTGTTGGTGGAGACGGAATTATCTCTGTAGTTTCAAATCTTGCTCCAGCAGAAGTTACAAAACTTGCAAATGATGCATTGGATGGAAAAATGGATGAAGCACGTAAAATGCATTACCGTTTGCTTCCATTCTTCAAGGCTGCTTTTGTTGATGGAAATCCAACTTCAATCAAATACGCCATGAACGTAAAAGGAATGCCTGCAGGTAGTGTAAGACTTCCACTTGTTGAAATAAAAGAAAGTGCAAAAGGTGTAATCGAAAACGCACTGAAGGAATGTGGTCTTTAATAGACTGTTTTTGGAGGAAATATAATGGAAAAAATAAATGTAGGTGTTCTTGGTGCAACTGGAATGGTTGGTCAGCGTTATATTAAACTTTTGGAAGATCATCCTTGGTTCAAAGTAACATACGTAGCCGCTAGTCCACGTTCAGCTGGTAAACCATATAAAGATGCTGTTTCTTCACGCTGGCTTATTGGTGCAAATATTCCTGCCGACGTTGCAGATCTTATCGTAGAAGATGCAAATGATGCAGCAAAAGCTATTGGAAAATGTAAATTTGTTTTCTCTGCTTTGGAAATGGATAAAGACGCTATCAAGGCACTGGAAGCTGCTTATGCCGCTGAAGGAATCCCTGTAGTATCAAATGCTTCTGCAAATCGCTGGACAGAAGATGTTCCAATGCTGGTTCCAGAAATCAACTATTCACACCTGGATGTAATTGCTGAACAGAAAAAACACCACGGATGGGATAAAGGTTTTATCGCTGTAAAACCAAACTGTTCTTTGCAGACATACATGATGCCACTTCATGCTCTTATTATGGCAGGTTATCCTGTAAAACGCATGATTGTTACAACTCTTCAGGCAACTTCTGGTGCTGGATATCCTGGTGTACCTTCATTCGACATGATCGACAACATCGTTCCTTACATTGGTGGTGAAGAAGAAAAAACTGAAAAAGAATGTCTCAAGATTCTTGGAACTGTAAAAGGCGGAAAAATCGAAAATGCAACACTTCCAAAAGTATCTTCAACATGTACACGTGTTCCTGTAATTGACGGACACACAGCATGTGTTTCTTTGGAATTCGATCTTCCTGAAGACAAAAAACCAAGCCTTGAAGAAATCGAAAAAGTATGGACATCATACTCTTCTATTCCACAGGAGCTTAAACTTCCTTCAGCTCCAGAACACGCAATCGTTGTTCGCCACGAAGAAAACCGTCCTCAGCCACGCCGCGACCGTGAAACTGAAAAAGGAATGGCTTGTGTAATTGGACGCCTTCGTCCATGTAACGTATTCGATGTTAAATTCGTTGCATTGAGCCACAACACAAAACGAGGTGCTGCTCTTGGTGGTATCTTGAATGCTGAATTGCTCAAAGCAAAAGGTTTCTTTGATAACTTATAGTAAATAATAGTCACACGGATTTGCTCAGACCTACGGTCTTCGCTAAAAATATATAGATAAAGTATTTTTTATTTTACGTGAGTACCATAAGTACGAACAAATCCGTGTGACAAATTCTCTTCTTAATTTCTACACAATACTTTCAAAAAACAGTCTATTTCTGCCCTAAGGCGTTTAAGAAAACTTATTTCCATTGTGAAGCGATAGCCGTCAGGAAAATGCAGATAAAGGTATTCCCGTTTTTCGGCAAGCTGTCTTATTTTATCTGAAAGCTCTGCACCTTTTAGTTCTGTCTCTCCACTTAAAAGATTTCGTAGTTCAGTCAAAGCTTTACTTTCATTTTCAAGAAAATCTTTAAAAGAATTGCAGGTATTTTCAAGCTCCCAAGTTGTGTTTTTTGCAGATTTGTTTGAACAAAGTTTTTCTGCATCTTCTTTTGAGATTAATGGAAGTCCAAGCTTTAATCCTGATTTTCCACAATCCCACAAATTTTCTGTTCCAGAAAAATAACCTTCCAGTAAATCGCGGTAAGTTTTCAAAACTGGAAGAGTGTAGGTTGTAAAGCCAAATTTGTCTAGAGTAGAAAGTGCATGGGGTGCATAACAGCTGTAATTTTCAAAGCTGCGGTTTTTCTTGTTTGTGCGCAAAAGTCTTTTGTGAGCCGTTGTTCCTGATGCATGGGTTGTTCCAGCTTCAAAAGAAAAATCCAGACCATATAAGAATACTGGAATGCTGTTGTCAATGCGGAAGGAAAGTGCCAGATTTACTGCGCTTAATCCTACAGAGCCATAAGGTGGCATTTCGTAAGGAAAGCCTTCTTGCTTTGAAAGATTATCCCAAAAATCAGTTTCGGCAAATCTTGTTGCAAAATAACAAAGCTTATTTGGATTTTTTAGCGGGTGTGAAACTGAAGAAAGACCTGCAAAAACTACAATATTTTTTCTGTCCGCACCAATAAAAGATTCTCTGATTGCATTTTGAGCCTCTTCAAGAACAATTCCGTTTGGGGTAATATGATTCTGATCTAAAAGTGAAAAACTGGTATCCACGCAAAGAATGAAAAAATCGTCAGGATGCTTTTTGATGAGTTGAATTCCATCAACAGCAGATTTTCCAGCTCCTATAACCACCAGAGGTTTTTCTATCTTACCAATGAAGCTGTCAATACAGATTGTTTCTTCAAGAATACTAAGGTTCTTAAAAAGATTTTTATGCCATTTTTTCCCAAATTTCTGAATTGTCACACGGTTTGCCCAATATTGTTTTATGGAAAGAACCAGTGATTCTTGAAGTCTGTCGTAAAATTCTTTATGAAATGCTGCTCCACCAGAAAAATCCAGGCGTATTACACGGCGGAATCTTCCGGCCCATGGTTTTTGGTGAATGATTTTAGGAAAATCGTAAGCTTCGTTTTTTGGAATTAATGCTGTTTTTGTCAGAGACTTTAATGTTTCTTCATCCTTTATGAATTGTGCAAGGCTGTCTTCCATTTCAACAGCAAATATGAATGAATCTTTTGGAAGCTTTTCTTCAAGCTCCTTAAGCCCGTAGTCAAGAACAGGACTGATTGCCAGTACAAGTGTTCCCGGGAGAATATTCTGATTGTTTACGAGAGTTAAAATACTTTTTGAAGGATTGTATTTTGAATAAAGAGAACGGTTTTTATAGTTTACAAAAAAGCCCTGTTCGGACCAAACCTTACAGGGCTTTTCAAAATCAGCTATTTCCAAATCTTTTTAGTAGTTCAGGTTAGAGAATACAAAGTCCAGAACATTGTTTTCAACTTTTGAACTTGACATAAGCTCTGTGTTGGCAACCTGCTGGTCAATGTCACGTACTGAAGATTCTGTTACTGAAGCCGATTCTGCTTCACCATCATTTGTGTAGTGAAGAAGTACTACATAGTCATTAAGAACGATTGGAGAAGACCATTCACCTTTTTTCAAAGAGAATGCTGTTTTCCAAAAATTTTCGTTTTCAGCAGCAGCTTCAAGTCCTGTAACTGATGCATCAACTGTTGAAGCGATTGAAGAATTTCCGTAGTTCAGTGGGATTGGATCCATTACAGAGAATGTAGCACCGAATTCAGCACATGCTGTTTCGTAGTCTGTTTCGCTTGCCCGTGCAAGAAGTTCGTTTGCTTTTTTATTGTAGTAATCTTCAAGAATTGTTTTTTCTTTTGAGTAAAGATAGTTGTAAACAACGCCAAGTGTTTCTTCATTTTCAAAGTCTGGATTAACGGCAGCTGCATTTGAGCGGAAGATAGAGTAGCATGCTTTTTTATCTGATCCGTTGTCTGCAACTGTAGGAATTACATTTGAAACTTCACCTTCAGAAAGCTTTGTAACTGCAGCAAATGCATCTGCATCTTCAATGAGTCCCTGAAGCTGATAGCTGTAAGTGTAGTAAAGGCTTCCAGAAGAACCTGAGAAATCTTTTGTTGAGTATTCTGCAACTGCATCTTCAAAAGTAATTTCATTTTTAGCAATACGGTCTGCAACTTTTTTAGCAGTAGCTTCATCGGCAACTGTAATAACTGACATATCGTATTTTACAAATTTAGAAGAATTTGCTTTACCAAAAGCAGCTTTTTCTTCGTTAGGATACTGAGTCATATCAAGTGTTGTTACTTCGAATCCACGTTTTTCTGAGTTGAGTTTAGAAAGGAATGCAAGTTCCGCATCAGAAGATTTTGCACCGAAAACACGTTTGTCACCAAAGAAATCATCTTCACCAAAGTGGTCGTTTAAGAATCTTGATGAAGTAAGGCTTTTCTTTGTAGAAGCGCGCATTTCATTGATGCCAGAAGGATTTTCACTCATATATCTTCTATAAATTACGTCAGAATAGTTTCCGTTTTCATCTACGAAATTGTTTGCAAGCTGGCGGTTGATTGTTTTTTCAGAAACTACATAACCTGAATCTTCAATTGCTTTTGAATATGCCATTTGAGCTACTGTAGCATTGAAAGCATATGTGTAGATATAGAAATTTGTATTTGCATCCACTGTAGAACCGTTGCTCTGGAACAGACTTGCGTAGTTTGAAACTGCATTTGCAAAATCTGAATCGGAAGTGTAGCGGATTTCTTTACCGGCATATTTACCGATGAGAGGGGCTTCTTCCTGTTTTGAACTTCTGCCAGTCATTACAGGAACGATTACGAAAACAAAAGCACAGATCAAAAGAATGATAAGTGAACCAATTGTATAAGATTTTTTCTGCATTTTTTTATCCTTAAATTTTAAAAATAGCACATTATTTTAACACGCATAAGGATTTTTATCAATTATAAATGATTAAGTCTTTCAAAAATTTGCCTGTTGTGTTATCTTTATTTTATGAACAAAAAGATTTTCGAGTTTTCATACCAGGCAAAAAAAGTATACAGGCGAAATGTTCTTAAAATAGTTTACTCTATCATTCTTTTCTATGCTGTTTTGAATCTTATCCTAGCTTATCTTGTCTATCCTTTGCGCCAGACTTCCATTTCTATGATTCCGGATTTTACAGATAATTCATGGCTCCTTGCAACCCCTTTGGATAAAACTCCTGAACGTGGTGATATCATGGTCATCAAAAATATGACAGTTAAATCTTATTCTAAATGGGAACGTTTTCTTGATCAGGTAGTACGAACCTTTACAGCACAGCAGCTTTCTTATATTGCAAAAAGTGATTTCCCTGGAACCCGGCAAAAAATCCGACGTGTAATCGGTATGCCAGGCGATACAATCTATATGCGTGATTATGTAACTTACATCAAGCCAGCAGGAGAAAAACACTATCTTACTGAATTCGAACTGATTGAACGTCCTTATAATGTTACCTTCCTTTCAACTCCAACCGGATGGGATACGGAAATTGGTGTAAAAGGTTCTTTTGAAGAAATAACTCTTGGTCCTGACGAGTATTTTGTTCTTGGTGATAACCGTAAAACCTGCGATGATTCGCGTCTTTGGGATGCTATTAATTCTGATCATTTTGACGGACGTGTCATCCTTTCTTATTTCCCATTTTCTAAATTCAAATTTTATTGATTTATGAAAACCGGGCTTTACATTCATATACCGTTCTGTATTTCAAAATGCACATACTGCGACTTTTTTTCCATTCCCGCAGCTGGCGTTCCCGAAGACTACATTGAAGCTCTGGAAAAAGAAATTGAAATCAAGACAAGAGATGTGGAAATTGAAACGGTTTACATTGGAGGAGGAACTCCAAGTCTCCTTAGTAAAAACCAGTTGAACAGGATCTGTAATGCCATTTATGGAAAAGATAAAAAGGGCAGTCAGAGTATTGAAGAGTTTACTATAGAAGTAAATCCTGACGATGTAACTCAAGAATTGCTGGAGACTCTTTCAAAGCTTCCTGTAACACGTATTTCTTGCGGAATACAGTCTTTTTCTCAAAAATGCCTTTCTTACTGTAAAAGACGATCTGGTACTCAGGAAAATTATAATGCTCTTGATAATTTTAAAAAGTACTGGAAGAAAAATCTTTCGCTGGATTTTATAGCGGCAGTTCCATTTGAAACAGAAAAATCCATGCTTGAAGGTCTTTCTGTTGCCGTAAAAAGCGGTGCCGATCATATTTCATTTTATTCTCTTACTATTGAAGCAGAAACTCCTCTTGGAAAAGATTATGCACATGGACGTCTGGATTACGATTTTGAAAAAGCCGACGAAATGTGGATAAAAGGCCGGGATTTTCTTGAAAAAAATGGTTTTGAACAGTACGAAGTCTCTAATTTTTGCAGACCCGGCTATCAATGCAAGCACAATCTTCTTTATTGGAATCACAAAAATTATCTTGGATGCGGAAGTGGGGCTGCCCAAAGCCTTTATTTTGATGATGGAAGTGCTGAAAGAAAACAGAACACCTGTGAAATTGAAAAATACATTGAATCTGTGCTGAAAACAGGAATTTCTGAAGGTACAACGGAGCTTGTGGATGGCAAAGCTTCCCGGTTTGAGTTTTTCATGATGGGACTTAGAAAATTAAAAGGAATAAGTGGACACGATTATAAATCTATTTTTCATGAAGAGCTTCCAAAGGAATTTATTTTAAAAATGCAGGATTGGGAGAAAAAAGGGCTTGCTTCCATAAATGGTGATTTTTATGCGCTTACCAGAGATGGAATCCTCTTTTTAAATACATTTCTTTCTGAATTGTAATTTTACAGGACGAATTTTCATTACTTTTAATAATCTGTTACACACCATAATATTTCGTTATCTTATTTGATTTATATTGAAGAAATAAAACATTGGAATTATTATCATTTATATGAATGAAAAAACACCTGAAGTAATGATAATTGAAGATGTTGAGGAAATGTCAACTTTGGAAAAGCTTTATCTTTCCAAATCTGGCATTGGATCAAGAACTTATACTACTGCTGAAGCTGCTCTAGAAGATCTGGCAGGTGGTTTTGTACCTGATTTAATTCTGCTGGACTTGAATCTTCCTGGTATGAGCGGTTTTGAATTTTTGAAAATTTTCCGCGATAAATATGAAAAAACAATTCCTGTAATGATTTTGTCTGCCAGAGATGCAGATGAAGATATTATTGAAGGTCTTGGTTTTGGGGCAGATGATTTTGTAACAAAACCTTTTTCGCCACGAGTTTTAGTTGCCCGTGTTGAAGCAAGTCTTCGCCGCAGCATAGTTTCTGTTCAGGGTGAAGCAAATGCAAAATTTGGTGAATTTACTGTACTATTAAATTCCTGCGTTTTAAAACAGGGTTCCGATAAAATTCCTCTTTCAACAAAAGAATATGAAGTTTTGGAATGCCTCTTGAAACACGCCGGAGAAACGCTTTCTCCTGAAGCAATTTATTCAGAAGTATGGAAGAATAAGTTTGGAGATATCACTGCCGTTGCTGTTTACATCCAGCGTCTGCGCAAGAAAATTGAAGCTGATCCATCTGTTCCTAAATATCTTCTTACTGTTTATGGGCAGGGGTACTGTTTTCCTAAGGATCTGGTAACTTTCTCATGACAATCCGAAAACAGGTAACTTTTCTTACAGCACTCATTGTTCTGATTCCTCTGTTCTGTGCTATTGTAATTCCATGTTACCAGTATTTTACTTCGTCATCCCGCCTTATTCTTAATGCTCATATTAAAAGTAAAAGCCTTGAGAATTCTTCTATTTCCAAAAGCCAGTGGAAGGAACTAAAAAAATCTCTCAAGCTTATGCCGTCTGATGTAGAAATAATTATTGTTTCAAGGAACAACGAAATCGTATATTCCAATATGCCTGAAGTAAAGGAAGATGCCGTTTTTGACCGTACTTTTTTCTGGTTTCTTGTAAATTCTACTTCCCAGGAATATCATTATCAGTTTTCAACTACTTCTGAAGTGAATCCTGAATTTTTTCTTATAACCCGAATCTCTCGTGAAAAACGGGATCGTAGAAAACCTTCATCGCTTCTTCCAATAATTCTTGTTGGACTTGGTCTTATTGTTTCTACCATGATTATAACTGTAATTATGCTTGCCCGTAATATTTTTACATCCGTTACAGTGCTTGAAAGACAGACAAAAGATATTGCTGCAGGAAATTTGAATGTAAAGGTTGATCCGCTGAATTCGGAAAGAGCATGGTATCGACATAAAAGAGTGGCACAGAATGAAATTACATCTCTTGCAGATTCTCTTAACAAAATGCGCCAGACTCTTATTGAAGAACAGAACCGCCGTTCAAAATTTGTAATGGGTATTAGTCATGATCTTCGAACTCCTGTTGCAGTAATCAAGGGTTACAATGAAGCTTTGGCTGATGGAGTTATTTCACCTGGAAAAGAAATGGATGAGGCAATTGCACTTATAGGAACTAAGATTTCCCAGCTGGAAGATATGATCAACACTCTCATTAATTTTATGAAGCTTGATGTTGCTGACTGGCGCCATGAACTGGTTGTGCATGATGTGGCAGAACTGCTTAGAGATTTTGGAAAAAGTGCCGAAATTACAGGGACAGTTTTTCATAGAAATATTACGTCTTATTTTGATTTTACCGGTTCGATCAAGGTTCCGCTGGATAAACAACTGGTGAACCGTGCATTGGAAAATCTGCTGAGTAATGCCATTCGTTATACAAAAGACGGTGACAGTATCAGTCTGAAAGGAATTAATCTTGGTGATAAAATAATCTTTTCAATTTCTGATACAGGCTGCGGAATTGAGGAAAAAGATCTGTCACATATTTTTGATCTTTTTTACCGTGGAACAGGTTCCCGCCGGGAAGAGGGAATGGGAGTCGGTTTGTCTGTTGTAAAAACAATCATGGATACACACGGCTGGAATATCTATGTAAAGAGTAAACCTGGTGAAGGTAGTGTGTTTAGCATAGAAATTCCATACAATAACTAGAAAATCTAGATGTAAGCTTCGTCGTTTCGTCCCGAAATGAAAAGCTCTCCTGCGTCGTAGGCTGCACGGAGCATCCGCACAAAGGAATTTGTGATTCTATCAACTTCGGCACGGCTGAAAGGCTTCATTGTATCTTCATCATCCAAAATCTGAGCCCTTCTGTTGAATGAAACATTTGAAAGGATTTTTTCGCGGAAATTTTCCTGTTTTCCGGCAATAAGATGTACAATATCCGAATTTGCCATGTCGGCAAGTTTTTTCTGAATGAATTTGTCGTCGGCATGGATTACATCGTCCAATGTAAAAAGCCGTGATTTAAGGTCATCAGAAAGTTCAGGATCATCCTCGGAAATTGCAGAAAGCAGGTCTTTTTCAGCATCGGCATTCATCTTTTTAAGAATTTCTGCAAGGGCATTTCTTCCGTCCAGTTTTTCTGATTTTTCGGTAATAAAGTGATTGAATTTTTCTTTCATTGCTTTATTCAATCGTTCAACTACATCAGGAGAAATCGAAGTCATTTTTGCCATGCGCAGAACAAGCTCCCGTTTTTCATCGGTCTTCATGGAATTAATGATGGCAGCTGCTTTTTTACTTTCAAGGTGGGTAAGAACAATGGCCTGAGTTCCTACGTGCTCATCTTTAAGAAGATTGTATATTTTTTCGTTGTCAGCAGTCTGAAGGTAATCAAAAGGGCGCGCTTTAAGATCTGGAATGGTTGAGTTGATCATTTCTTCTGCACGACGCTTACCAAAGGCTCTTTCCAGAATTTCTTTTGCGGTTCCAACACCACCCTGGGTTTTTGTTTTTTCCAGAAGTTCATGAAATTCTGCGAGAATGACAGCTTTTTCATCATTGGAAATAGATCTGATGGATGCAATTTCTGGAATTATTTTTGAAAGCTCATCTTCCGAAAGATGTGGAATTACTTTTGCAGCCTGATCATCCCCAATAATCATGAGGAATTTTGCGACGCGACGGTAAACACTTTCCTTTTCGTCTTTAGCACCTTTTACAAACCCCTGTGTTGGAGTAAGTCCTGGTTGAGACGGCTTTTTATTCATATTAGTCTTTGTGGAAATGTCATCAGCAGTTGCTTTTGGAAAATTTCCTGACTGACTTGCGGATTTATATGCATCCAATCTGTAATCTTTCATGTTTTAAGTATATGACGAAAAGTGGCTTTTTACAACAATATTGAAAGAATAATAGTATTGTACTTGACAACATATTATATAATGTATAATATTACATCATCAGAGAGAACAACATGCTTATGGAGGTATTATGGTTTTTGCGGCAGGCGCTGCCTTACTGGACGCGGTTGTCTTGTCAGTAGTATCCCAGGGAGGAACTTATGGCTACAAGATTACCCAGGAAGTCCGAAATGTAATGGAAGTTTCCGAGAGTACACTGTATCCCGTGCTCAGACGACTGCAGAAAGATCACCTTTTGGAAACATACGATATGGAGTTCCAGGGCAGAAACAGACGTTATTACAAGATTACGAATGACGGTATTCTGCTTCTGGATAAATACAGAAGTGAGTGGATTACTTACAAAAAAAATATAGATTCCCTGATGCTTGGACAGGTGTAGAGTAGAGGAAATAATGAATAGAGAACAGTATTTGAATAAACTTAAAAATTTGCTGCCATCCCTTTCTGAGGAAGAAAGAAATGAGGCTCTACAGTATTATTCTGATTATTTTGATGAAGCAGATGATGATGAAAAGGTTATTGCTGAACTTGGTAGTGCAGAAGAAGTAGCACAGAACATCATTGAAAAATTTGCCGGAGTTCCTGCCACTACAGACTCAGTTAATGAAGAAAAGGAAGAACGTGCAGAATATGAAAATGTTCACACTCTGGCAGACGATGCTCTTTGTTTCGACTTTGAGGATAAAGATATCCGTGCTATGAAAATGCAGCTTGGCGGATGTAGTGCTGTTTTTATTAAAGGCAAACAGTGGATGATTGAATCCAGAGGTCTTTTGAGGGATGAGATTGAATGCCGTGTTTTGAATGATGGAACTCTTGTTGTAAACATTATCAGCGGATCGAAGCGTTTCCATTTCTTCGGCTTTTTTAATCACGAAAGAAAAACCCGACATATTCCTCGTCTTCTTGTTACTATTCCAGAGAATGCTTCTTTGAGAAAAGTAAATCTTAAGGTTGGAGCTGGAAACTTCCTTTTCAAGGATTCAGTGTTTACAACCGAAGATTTGTTCTGTGAAATCGGAGCTGGTAATCTTTCTTTGAATGGAATCGAAATCACCAATATGAAGATGAGCTGCGGTATGGGAAATGTTTCTTTTGCAGGTTCAGTAAAAAAGAATCTTATTCTGGACTGCGGAATGGGAAATATAAAAATGGATCTTGATGGAAATCAGAATGACTATAGTTTTGACTGCAAGGTTGGACTTGGAGATTTCCGTTTTGGCGATAAATCTTACAGCGGTGTGCATACTGTAATTGCTGAATATAAAAAGGAAAAACATATTTCTGCAAATACAGGTTTGGGAACAATTAGAATTAAATTTAACAAATAAGATAGAAGGAGATAGAAATGAAAAAATTGACAAAATCAAACAACAGAAAGCTTTTTGGTGTATGTGGTGGTATAGCTGAATACTTTGATATTGATCCAACAATTGTTCGTATTGCATGTGTTATTACGGCCTTTTTCTGGGGAACAGGAATTGCCATCTACATTATTGCTGGTCTTATTATGCCGGATAAAGAATACAATTTTTCTGAAGATGACATTTCCAGCATGAAAAGTGCAAATTTGAACGATTATGCTGAAAATGCCAAATCAAAAAAGGAAGCTGAAAAAAAATCCAAAGGACACAGTGAAGAAGAATTCAACAGCTACTTTGATAAAGACAAGTAAACTGTTTCCTTACTCTTCGCCTTTTACTTCATCAAAGAAGGTTTGAAATTCCGATTTTACAAACTGGAATTTTATTCCTTTCAGGTCTACACCGTTTCTTGGAACGTAAAGGCGAAGTGTAACAAATCGGCCTGCCATAGGCATTTCTTCGCTGATTTCAACAGTAGCGCCATTTGTTCCATTGAAAGTAAATGTGCGTACAGGGAATCCGTTGAAGAACAGTGTTACCGGTGTTTGTGCCAGTTCTGAAAGTGGTGAACTGGCATAAAGTGTTACACGGTAAGTTCCGTTTTTCTGTACGTCAAAAGCAAAGATATATGATGTATCTTTTACAGATTTTGGTTCTTCCAAAGATCTTGTGTATTCGCCATCCAGAACAGTGAATTCAACTGTGCTCATGTCGATATCGGACGGATCTTTTGGTGCATTGATGATTTCTACTTCAGGTGCAGTTCCCAAAAGTCTGTTCATAGCCTGAGTTTCCATTACACATTCACAGACATTTTTTGCAGTACGCTGAAGTTCACTTCGTTTAAGGTTACCTTTCTGCAGTTCTTCAAGAGCATTGTCACCGCTGGCATTTGTATTTCCGTCAGGACAGCACATGAAAAGATCGTTCTGAGCCTTGCACATACCAGCAAAGTTTGTAAGGTTTGGTTCTACTCCAAATTCGCTGATTTTTGCCCACCAGTCTGTCATTACAACACCTTTGAATCCCCATTCTTTTCTAAGGATTGTTGTACAAAGGTCATAGTTTCCGGCAGTCCAAAGTCCGTTTACAGGACCGTATGTGGTCATTACAGTTGTTGCTCCACCGTCTTTTACGGCAATTTCGAAACCGCGGAGGTAGATTTCACGAAGTGCACGTTCTGAAATAACACTTTCTGCCCAGTGTCTTTTTGTTTCCTGGTTATTTCCGCAGAAATGTTTAATTGTACCTGTTACACCTGCATTTTCCAGTCCGTGAAGCATTGCACTGGCTGTAATACCGGTTACAAGAGGGTCTTCAGAAAAATATTCAAAGTTTCGTCCATTTAAAGGATGACGATGAATGTTCATGCCTGGTCCAAGAAGACATTCGACTTTTTTGGAAACCATTTCCCATCCTGTAAAAGTATACATATATTCAATAAGATCCGGGTTGAATGTACAGGCATTCATTGTTCCATTAGGAAGTGAGAAGGCTTTTGTTCCGCAGTCCAGTCGCATTCCTGATGGACCATCGTCTGTACATACTGCAGGAATTCCACGGGCAACGAGAGCTTCTGCAACACCACCAAATGCACTGGCTGTACCTGCTGTTACGCGGGAGCTTCCCATACCTTCTCCACGGAGGAAAGAACAAAGCTCTTCATCGTTGAACTGAGCTATGAACTGGTCCATAGTGCTTTTTTCTTCCAGAACATCACGAAGCTTTATTCCTTTTTCACCTGTGTATGGAATCTCTTCAGGAAGGCGTTCAAGACGACGTTTAGTCATGTCCACCGTATACAAAGGAACTTTTTCTTCTGAAAGAGAACCGTCAGCAGCTGGTTTCATGCGGTTAAAGCTTTCCCGTGGAGCCATTGCTTCTTCAAGCTGTTCAAGCACTGTATCTTCTTCCATTTCAAAAGCATATACTTCCGAAGAATCACGAACTGAATTTCCAATGTAGATTTTGTATTCACCTTTTTCCAGAACAAAGCAGGATTTGTTTCCTGTAAGACCACCGTCATCATAAGAGGCAAAGTTTCTGAAAGGAACGTTGATTCTAACTTCATCTGTTTCACCAGGTTTGATTTCGCAGGTTTTTGCATAGCCTGCCAGAACTTTTGCAGGTTTTCCAAGTTTTCCCTGAGGAGCACCTACATAAATCTGAACAACTTCTTTTCCTGGAAGATTGCCTGTGTTTTTTACTTCTACAGTTACATCAAAACAGGTATCGGAAAATTCAGCTTCTTTGTGGTTGATTTCAAAAGTAGTGTAGGAAAGACCAAATCCAAAAGGATATACTACTGCATCTTTGTTGAAGGTTTCAAAATAGCGGTAACCTACGTAAATGTCTTCACAGTAATAGTTTTTTGTTTCTGAACCAAAATATTTGTCGGAAGGATAGTCCTTGATGTTTCTGGCAATTGTATCAGTAAGCTTACCGCTTGGATTAGTTTTTCCTGTAAGAACATCGGCAGTACCATTTCCACCGTTCATACCCCCCTGCCATACGTACATTACACTGTCAGGTTTGATTTCATCAACAAAGCTCATGTCAATTATAGAACCTACGTTGAGAATTACTGCCATTTTATTGAATGCTTTTCTTACATTTTTGAGCATTTCCTTTTCTGTAGCAGTAAGAAGATAAGAACCTTCTGTAAGTGTTGCATCACGGTCTTCACCTGCTGTTCGTCCAATGATAACAAGAGATGCATCAGATTCTTTTGCTGCATTTTCTGCAATTTCCAGCGAAACAGGCATTTCTTTCTGACTCCAAGGTTCATTTCCCCAGCCCATGCCTTCTTCAAAAGGATTTGTCTCTTCCCATTTTGCGTAAATTTCCTGAAGTTTTTTGTTTAGTCTTACAACACCGCTTTCTTCAAGGCCTTCTACAATGGAAGTTACTTTTGTAACGTTTACCATGCCTCCAGAGCCAGTTCCACTTTTGTAATAATGATTCTGTATGCGTCCAAATACTGAGATTGTGCTGTTATTTTTGAATGGCAAAACGCTGTTTTCATTTTTTAAAAGTACACAGCCTTCTGCTACTACAGTGCGTGCTGCATCAAGATATTCATTCCAATCTAAAATGATTTTTTCGCTCATAAAATGCTCCTAGGTATAGGTAAAATTACTTATCTACTGATTATAAGGAATAAAATAGTAATTTTCAAATCTATTTTCTGTAATAAAATTGGATAAATCGCTTTTTGTTAGTTAATGCTAACTTTACAGTCATTTTTTATTTCATTATAATTGTTTTCATATCAAACGCCTGTGGGTGATAAAAGGAACAATATATGATCAGAAGAAACAAAGGATTTGCCAATCTTACTGCCGGATATCTTTTTCCGGAAATTAATCGCCGTCGCCGTGAATATTTAGCTGCTCACCCTGATGCAAAAATCATCAGTCTTGGAATCGGTAATACAACTGAACCTCTTCCAAAGTACATTGCTAAAGCTATGGCTGACTACTCAATGGCTCTTGCTACTCCTGAAGGATACTCAGGATATGGTGATGAACAGGGACTTACAGAACTCCGTGAAAAAATTGCCAAAGTTTTCTATCCTGGTCTTGTTGAAACAGAAGAAGTTTTCATTTCTGACGGTGCAAAATGTGATATTGCCCGTATTCAGACTCTTTTTGGTGCAGACGTAAAAATTGCCGTACAGGATCCTGCTTATCCAGTTTATGTTGACGGTTCAGTTATTACTGGAGCTGCCGGTGCAAATAACGGAAACGGTTATGAAGGTGTTACTTACATGCCTTGTACACCTGAAAATAATTTCTTCCCTGATCTTTCAAAAGTAGAACCAAATAGTCTGATTTACTTCTGTTCACCAAATAACCCAACTGGTGCTGTTTCTACAAAAGAAGAACTTAAAAAACTGGTAGATTTTGCCAATGCTAACGGATGTATCATTATTTTTGATGCAGCTTACCGTGAATTTATTCGCGATGAAAACCTTCCAAAAACTATTTTTGAAATTGAAGGTGCCCGTACTTGTGCTATTGAAATCAACTCTTACTCAAAACCAGCTGGATTTACAGGTGTTCGACTTGGATGGTCAGTAGTTCCAAAAGAGCTGTGTTTTGAAGATGGAACTCCTGTTATTAAAGACTGGAACCGTGTTATGACAACTCTTTTCAATGGTGCATCAAACGTTGTTCAGAACGGTGGACTTGCCTGTATGGATGCCGAAGGTATTAAAGCAATGAAGAGCGTAATTGATTATTACCTGGAAAATGCAAAGGTTCTTAAGGCAACATTTGAAGGGGAAAATTTCAAGAAAGCCGGAGCAGTTGTTTACTTTACAGGAAACAGTCCTTATCTTTGGGTAAAATTTCCAGGACGTAAATCATGGGATGTTTTTGACGCCATTCTTGATAAATGCCATGTAGTTACAACTCCAGGAAGCGGATTTGGACCAGCCGGTGAAAGCTTTGTTCGTATCAGTGCATTTGGTCATAAAGAAGCTGTAATCGAAGCCTGCGAAAGACTTAAGAAGTTTGAATTCTAAAATAGATGTTTTCTTGAGTGGTTTGATTTAGGGTTTATTACAAACCCTAAAAACGGCGAAGTCAAGGCTTTAAGCGTTAGCGTGCCTTGGCTCGACTTATTTAATCTTCCACCAGGCGACGAATCATGTTATAGGGAAATCCTGCGTTGAAAAGGGCGTTTTCAAGCTTTTCACCGGATTTCCCTTTTTTTTGCATTTTTTTCATTGCCTTTATGCAAAGCTCTTCTTCGTTATTTTCCAAAAAAAACTGATCAAGACAGTCTTTTATGATTTCCCTGTTTATTCCACGGTTTTGAAGTTCTTTTGTAAGCTTACTTCTTCCTTCCAGGTGATTGATTTTTCGCAGGTGAAGGAAGCTTTCTGTATACCGTCTATCGTTAAGATAGTTTTTGGATTCCATATAATCCAATGCCATATCAATGTGCTTTTTTTCAAAGCCTTTTTCAATAAGTTTTTGTGTAAGCTTAAAACGGCACTGTTCTGCCCTGGAAAGATAATCTACGGCTTTAGCTTCTGCACTGGTGGCAAAACCTGCATCAATAATTTCTTCTTCCTGTTCCTCTGTAAATTCGGCATCAGGTTTAATTGAAAGAGGGGAGATAGTAGTAAGATAATCCGGCCTTATAAAAAAAGCAGACCCTTCCGTGGTAAGGATTCGCACCAAACCTGAAGCAGTCTGCTCTGTAACAAAGATAACCAATAAAACTTAGCGTTTTGAGAACTGGAATCTGCGGCGTGCACCTTTCTGGCCGTACTTTTTACGTTCAACCATGCGAGAGTCACGTGTAAGATATCCGTTGGCTTTCAATGCTGTGTGACAATCTGGATCAATCTGTGTCAAAGCACGGGCAATTCCGTGAAGACAAGCAGCAGCCTGACCGTTGAGACCACCACCACAAACGTTGATAAGAATGTCGTATTTTCCTTCCATTGATGTAACCAGGAGAGGCTGACGAACAACCTGAACCTGTTCAGATGAAGAGAAGTAATCTTTTGCATCTTTTCCGTTTACAACAATTTTTCCTGAGCCTTCACGTACGAATACACGGGCTACAGCAGTTTTTCTTCGTCCTGTACCGATTGCAATATTTTTTACCATCTTGAACTCCTAATTACACTTCCAAAGGCTGTGGATTCTGTGCAGCGTGTGGGTTTTCTGAACCTGCATAGATTTTTACATTGTCCATAAGAGCGCGTCCAAGACGTCCGTGTGGAAGCATACCTTTAACTGCCAATTTCAATGGTTCATCTGGGTGTTTTTCCAGTTTTTTAGCAAAAGTCTGAGCTTTGAGTCCACCTACAAATCCAGTGTGATGGTAGTAGATTTTTTTTGATTCTTTTCCACCAGTTACCAAAACTTTTTCAGCATTGATGATTACTACGTAGTCACCCATGTTCTGGTTTTTTGTAAATGTTGGTTTGTTTTTACCACGAGCGATAGCTGCTGCTTTTGCGGCTACGCGTCCCATTGGTTTTCCAGCTGCATCAATGATGTACCATTTGCGAGGCTGTTCGTGTTCTTTAACGAAAATCGTATTCATGATATACCTTACTATATAAAAAGTTATCTGCGCTTCTAAATCTTTGCATCTGATTTATCGGCGCTGGACCAAAATGAGCAGTTTTAGTCCAATACGGGGTTCTTAATAATATTATATTTCACAAATAGTTTCAATAAGGTGAAGAGGTTTTTATTGAAACTTGAGAAATTATTCTTCCTTTGCTTTTTCTTTTTTTGCTTCTTTTTTGTCTTTAATGTCTGCAGCTCCAATGAAAAGACAGATAAGTCCAATAAATGCTGCAAGAACAGGAACTGAACCTTTAAGGAAGTTGATTACATCTGCACCCCAGTTGAGAGGGCAACAAGGGAGTACTGAAAATACGGTAAATGCAATAAAAATAATTCCAAGAATAATAGAAACCATAATAAAATCCTTTAATTAATGTATTCTTCTATTATATTGCCTTAGTAATATTTGTCAAATCCTTGCATTTTTCTCATTCCATTGTATACTTGAAATTAGTTTTTTTTTATCAAAATAGGAGATGCTTTTTTTATGGAACGAAACAGTAATTCTGGCTTTATAAAAAATCTGGCTAATCTTTCCTATAACCAGGCTCTTCTGGAAAATATGGCTTATTTTACTGATGCTGTATGGTCTCTTGAACTGGATACATTTCGAATTCAGGTGCTTCATGATAGTCTGAATCCACCAATGGTAGGAAAATCAATTTCTTTGCAGGAAGCCCGGGACCTTATTTTTTATCATATTTCTTCTAAAGATGTGGAAATGATTCTTTCCTCGCTTACAACTGAATACATTAAGAATGTAAAGGAAAGTGAAGAGTTTATTGTTACCAGTTATGATGAAGATGGAAACCCTTTGATTTATCGCATGGTTATGTCACCTGAATTTGACAGCGACGGAAAATTAATCCGAATTTACCTTTCATTTGCATTTACAGGACGGAATACAAATTTTGCTTAATATTCTTTTTATCTGCCACGGTAATATTTGCCGCTCACCAATGGCTGAATTTGTAATGAAATATCTGGTAGATCAGGCAGGTCTATCTGACAAAATAAATATTGAATCTGCCGCAACAAGCACTGAAGAAATTGGAAATGATATTCATTATGGAACCAGGGATGTTCTTACCCGGCACCGTATTCCTTTTTCAAGAAGAGCTGCACGCCAAATAAATGCTGCTGATTATAACCGCTACGATTATCTAATTGGTATGGACAGTGAAAATCTTTATTACATGAACAGACGCTGGCCTTCCGATCCTGAAAGAAAAATTTCTCTTCTTCTTGAGCATGCTGGAATAAATGACGATATTTCGGATCCATGGTACACCCATAATTTTGACCGCACTTTTGCCGATGTTTGGGAAGGCTGCACTGGATTGCTTGAAGAAGTAAAATCAAAAATTAACAGATAAAGCTAAACTATTTTTCATTATTCTTTATCTTGAGTTCTACTATTGTGCCTTTAGGTGTGTTCTGCTTGATTGAAAATTTTGCACCTATCTGGTTTGCCCGGTATTCCATGGAGTGAAATCCAAGACCGCTGTTGATTTTTTCTTTTTGAATACCAATTCCATCATCTGAAAGGCTTATTACCACCGAAGCTTTAGTTTGCTCTGCGCGGAAAACAACTTTTGTGGCCTTTGCATGTTTTATGATATTCTGCAGTCCCTCCTGTGCAATACGGAAAATATTTACAGCTACAGTTTTTTCAAATTCATATTCTTTAGGCAGATTCCAGTTGAATTCTACTATTAAACAGGCATTTTTTGATGCAGCGACCAGAAGATTTTCGATGGAGTCGGATAGTCCCAGAGTTTCAAGATCCATTGGAAATGAGTTGTGGGCATACTGACGGGTGGCTGAAAGTGTAGTTGAAATAAGCTGGGTCAGTTCGGTCATCTGTTCACTGGTTGCACCCTGGGGATTGTTGGAGTAGCTTCGGCAAAGCATGGAAATACCTGCAAGGCGCTGGCAGATATCGTCATGAAGATCGGTGGAAAAGCGTTTGCGTTCCATGTCGGAGATTTTCAGGACTTCAGCTTCTACGGCAAGTCGCTTATTGTTTACCCGAATCAGCTGTTTTGTACGTTTTTCAACTTCCTGCTCCAGTCTCTGAGCCTGGCGTGCCCTTTCTCTGATGGTGTTCATATTGTAAATCTTCTGGGCAATATTTACAGAAATTGAGAAAACACATGGATGGGCGTAGGAAGGTGCATCATAAAAAATACAACCCAGATTTCCTTCCGAGGTGTAAAGAAATTTTACGGCAAAGCACTGGCCTTTAGGTGTAAGGGCTGAAAGCTTGTTTGCATATTCACTGATGGTGGTTTTTTCTATTTCATTCTCTTTCATGAGCTGCTGGCCGTTTAGTTTTGTATATAATACATGAGCCTTGTTTTTCTTTTCAAAAGCTATAATGATAAAGGTTTGAATACCAAGGTGATTCAGGTTTATATCCAGGGTGGAACGGAGTTTTGTCATGGAATATGATCCGTTGACTTCCTGACCGAATACACTCATATTGCGTAAAAGCTGTTCACTCTGAAAATAATCATGCTGAAGTGTGTCGATAATCTGCTGTGTATCCTGGGAATAAAGACGGCATCCACAGGAATTTCGCAGAATCAGTTTTGACTGAATGTCACATACAGGAGGTACTGGCTGCCCCTTTAAAAGATTGTTTATAAGATTTACGGATTTTCGTCCAATTTCATCCAAAGGCTGAACTACAGTAGTGAGGGGCGGAATAGAAAGACTCGCCTGCGGTGTATCATCAAATCCTGTAACAGCACATTTTCGCCAGGGATTTTTTTCGTCAAGGGTTTTAAGAACTTTGTAGGTTCCTATAGCCATGTTGTCATTGGCACAGACAATTGCATCAACAGCATTTTCATGGGTGCTTATGTAGGCTGACATTTTGTCGATGGCTTCAACTTCCGAAAAATTTCCAATCAGAATATCGTAAGAAACAGACCTTTTTTCTTTTTTATATTTTTCCATTGAATCTACAAAGACTTTCTGACGGTTTTTGTTGTCCCGGTGATCAGCAAGACCACTTAAATAAAGAAAAGTTTTGTAATCATGCTGTTCAACAAGGTGTGCTACCAGATGTTCCATGGAATCTTTTGTTCGTATCATAACACTTGGAATTCCTGGAATTTCTTTTCCAACTGTTATTACAGGTTTGTTGCCGTAAAGATTCTTTATGCCCGTGTAAGTGTTTATTTTATCGTTTCCAGGAAAAACAGATGACATAAGGATAATTCCGTCTGCGTTCAGATAATTTTCCAGTGGAAAAATGGAAGCAATACCGGTTTTATTGAAGCTGACTTCCTGCTGAATAAACACAAGTTCAAGTCCCAGTTCAAGAGCTTTTGCTTTCATCCCTTCAAGAATGGAAATCTGATACTGCTCATTCAGAACATTGAATATAACTGCTACGCGGAATTTATCATTTTTTCTTTCTGCCATATTTTTAGTATATCACTATTAGAGATTTTGTGTTATTATTTGAGTATGGCTAATTCAGTTTTGATTATTGATGATCATCCTCTTTTTTCCCGGGGACTTACACAGCTTATAGAAAGTCAGCGTTATTATAAAGTTGTGGGTATGGCAAAAGATAGAAATGAAGCACTTGCTCTTTTGAATGAACACCGTCCCCAGCTGGCCATTGTTGATTTAAACCTTGGACAGGAAGATGGACTTGATCTTATAAAAGATATTCTGATTCAGCAGCCACAGACTGTTGTTCTGGTACTTTCAATGCATGATGAACGTTATTATGCGGAACGTGCAATAAAAGCTGGTGCACGAGGTTATATCATGAAAGAAGAAGCTGAAACTTCCGTAATGATTGCTATTGAAACCGTAATGAGCGGACAGATTTATCTCAGTGAATCAGAAAAACAGCGAATGACTGAATACACCAACGGAAACAGTTCAATCTCCGATCTTTCAGACCGCCAGCTCCAGATTTTTTCTTTGATTGGAAAGGGTTATGGTACTGTCGAAATTGCAGAAAAACTTAATCTGAGCATCAAGACTATTGATACCCATAAGGAAAATATAAAATCAAAACTCCACTGTTCTTCCAGTGCCGAAATGAGGCAGATGGCAATTGAGTGGAGCAAATATAACTAGCTTTTACAGTTTAAATTACAAATTGAAGGTGCCGATTACTGTAGTGTCGTCGTCATCATCACCGTCATGATATGTAGCTCTGGTCTGAGTTTTGGCCGGAGCCTTTTTTGTTGCTTTAGGCTTTTTGTTTGGAACTGCAAAAAATGAAATAAGGCTGCCGCAAAGCCCACCAGCTGCATCAACAGCAAGAATAACTGGGTTTTTGGTAATGATTACATCAAAAGCACAGATACAGCAAAGAATAATGATGGAAGATGCAGTCACTGTATTCTTTTTTAAATTCCCGAAAACAGCAAGAAACTGAAGAAGAAAAACAATAGGTAAAGCTGTGGAAATTGGAGTTTCAAGGAGACATGCTGATAGAACCCCGGAAAAAATTGAGGAAAGCAAAGTCATTATTGCAAGAAATACAGTTCCGTAAATCTGTTCAAATTCAGTGCCTTCCTGAAGGGTAAAAATGATAGCGAAAAACCACAGGTAAATTCCAGGGGCGGAAGTCTGTGCTCCAAGAATGTGAAAAATAATCTTTATATAGGAAAGTGGACTTGAAAAACTGAAATCTTTTACTGTTGGACTTATAATAAAAGGCATGATTTTACCTTTTAGTATAAAAGCGTCAAATACAACAAGAAAAATGGATATAAGAGCGAATACGTTGAAAAGTGAAAAGTCGAAAGTAAATTTGATTTTTGATTTTTTAGCCATATCCATATTATAGAATATAAAGGGTGTTTTTGGTAGAATAAAAGTGAGGATTATGAAAATGAACAATAAAATGGAAATTGGAACTGAAATTGAAACAACAATTGTAGCTATAAATGGAGACTGCGTTTTTCTTGATATGAACGCAAAAAGTGAAGGTATTGCTGATACTTCAGACTTTCTTGATAAAGATGGAAAACTGACTGTAAAAGAAGGTGACAAGGTAAAGGTCTTTTTTACTGGTGAAAATCACGGAGAAATGCACTTTTCTGCTAAAATCGGCGGGGATAAGGCTGATAAAAGCATGATTGAAAATGCATGGAAAAGCGGTATTCCAGTAGAAGGAAAAGTGGAAAGTGAAATCAAGGGCGGATACGAAATTAAAATCGGTGAAAGCCGCGCCTTTTGTCCATATTCACAGATGGGATTTAAAGCCCGTGAAACAGCAGAATATTATGTTGGCCGTGTACTTACTTTCATGGTAACTGAATATAAAAATGAAGGAAGAAATATTCTTGTTTCAAACCGTGCAATTTGTGAAATGGAATATAATAAAAACCTTCAGGATTTGGCCGAAAAAATCAAGGTTGGTGACGTAGTTGAAGGTGTTGTAGAAAGCGTTCAGAATTTCGGGGCCTTTGTAACAGTTGAAGGATTCCGTACTCTGCTTCCAGTTTCTGAAATTCAGTTAGATCGTGTGGAAAATATTTTTGATATCATTTCTGAAGGTCAGAAAGTGCGTGCTCAGGTTCTTAAAACAGACTGGAAAAACGAACGGGTTTCTATTTCTATGAAGGCTCTTATTGCAGATCCTTGGTCAGACATTGAAAACCGCTATTCTGAAGGTCAGAAAATCGATGGAAAAATCAGCCGAGTTGCAGATTTTGGTGTTTTTGTAAATCTTGAGAGCGGAATTGACGGTCTTGTTCATATTTCTGAATTGGAAGATGTAAGTAAAAATACAAATCTTAAAAAAGTTTACAAAACAGGCGATGCAATGTCTGTAGTAATTAAGAGTGTTGATGCAAAAAATAAACGTATTTCCCTTCGCACTGCAAGTTCTGTTGAACAGGATAAAAATGCTGAAAAATACATGAGCAGTCAGAGTGATGACGGGGATACTTACAATCCATTTGCAGCTCTTCTGAAAAAATAATCCGATCCGGTTTTCTCATGAAGCGAATCTGTACTGTACAGGATCTTTGCGGGGTAGGAAAGAGTTCTCTTGGTTGTGCCATGCCGGTGCTTAACAGTTTTGGTCACGAGGTGTGCTCTTTGCCTACTGCTGTTTTTTCCAATCATACGGCTTTTGATTCGGTAACTTCCGTGGAGCTTACCACCTTCATTAAGAAAACCGTTGAAATCTGGGAAGACCAGCACATCTTTTTTGACTGCATTTACACAGGTTATATAAAAAATCAGGATCAGCTTGAAATTATCGGGGATTTTATTGACCGGCAGAAAAAACATGGTGCCTTTGTTGTTGTGGATCCATGCATGGCTGATCAGGGAAAGCTTTATTCTGGTTTTGCTGATACTTTTCCGTTGGCAATGAAAGAACTGTGCAAAAAAGCTAATATTATTCTTCCAAATAGTACGGAAGCTGATCTTCTTGGAAATGATCTTGAAAATCTGGGACCTTCAATAATCAAAAAAGGACTTTCTCCTTCATGTGACCGCACTGGAATTTCTTTTTTTGATGCAGAAACCCGTAAAACAAAAACATACTTTCATAAAAAACATGGTGAAAATTTTTTCGGAACAGGAGATCTTTTTGCCGCATATTTTACAGGCTCTGTTATGGCAGGAAATGATATTTGGAATTCTGCCTGTAAAGCCGCTGAATTCGTTGAAAAATGTATTTCAAAAACACTGGAGAATCCTGAACATCGGTGGTATGGCACGGACTTTGAAAGTGTGCTATAATAATACTTATATTTCTTAAGTCGAGGTAAAAAAATATGAAGAAGATTGAAATTCTTGATTCCACATTGCGTGATGGTGCTCAGGGGGAAGGCATTAGTTTTTCTGTTCAGGATAAGATTCATATTTGCCAGGCTTTGGATGACCTTGGAGTAGCCTACATTGAAGCTGGAAATCCTGGTTCTAATCCTAAGGATATGGAATTTTTCCAAAAAATGAAGGATGTTACACTTAAAACCTCAAAACTCTGTGCTTTTGGTTCAACCCGCCGAAAAGATATAAAATGTTCCGAAGATTCTAATCTTCAGAGCCTTCTTGCTGCAGGTACAGAATATGTTGTAATTTTTGGAAAATCATGGACATTCCAGGTTACCGACATTATCAAAACAACTCTTGAAGAAAACCTTGCTATGATCCGCGACACATGTGCCTATCTTAAGGAAAACGGACGCCATGTTATCTACGATGCAGAACATTTCTTTACGGCATATAAAGTTTGCCGGGATTATGCGTTAAAAACTCTTCAGGCTGCTGTTGATGGCGGGGCCGAAGTTCTTTGTCTTTGTGAAACAAAAGGCGGTGCTCTTCCATCAGAATGTGCAGAAGCCTGTGCTGATGTAACAGAAAATTTTGGAAAAAAAGCTGTAATCGGTATTCATACACACAACGACTCTGGTCTTGCCGTAGCAAACTCTCTTATGGCTGTTGAAAACGGAGCTACCCACGTTCAGGGTGTTCTTCTTGGATTTGGTGAACGTACAGGAAATGCAAACCTCTCAACCATTATTCCAAACCTTCAGCTTAAAATGGACTGTCAGTGTATTCCAGAAGGAAAGCTTGAAGAACTTACTCCTGTTGCAAAACGGGTTAGTGAGATTGCAAATATTGGTCTGGATAGTTCACTTCCTTATGTTGGTGGAAATGCTTTTGCCCACAAAGCCGGAATGCACATCGATGCTGTTTTAAAAAATCCTCTGGCATATGAACATGTTGCTCCTGAAAGTGTTGGTAATGCCCGTGTCTTCCTTATGAGTGAAGTTGCCGGTCGTGCTACAATCATCGAAAAAATCCAGAAGTTTGAACCATCAATTAAAAAATCTGATCCTATCGTAAATGACATCATCAAAAAGATGAAGGATCTGGAATTCGAAGGTTATCAGTTTGAAGGTGCCGATGGAAGCTTTGAGCTTATGGTTCGAAAAATGATTGGAAAATATCAGCCTTTCTTTAAATTGCATTATTATCAGACAAACGGATCAAATCCTCGTCCAGAAGAAGGTGTTTGTTCCTGTGCACAGATTAAGGTTGAAGTAGATGGAGAAATCGAAGTTACAGCCGGAGAAGGGGCAGGTCCTGTAAATGCTCTGGATATTGCACTTCGCCATGCTCTGGAACGTTTTTATCCTTTGGTTTCTAAGCTTAGACTTACAGATTACAAGGTTCGTGTTCTTGACGGAAAAAGTGCTACTGCCTCCCGTGTACGCGTAATGATTGAAAGTACCGATGGAGAAACCAGCTGGACAACTGTTGGTGTAAGTTGTGACTTGATTGAAGCTTCATGGATTGCTCTTTGCGATTCTTTTGAATATAAACTTATTAAGGATATCGAAAAGAAATTCCGCAAACTGGTATAATCAGCTTTTGAGTAATTAGGTTATTATGCTTAATAATAAAGATTTTTTCAAACTGGCTTTAAAGCTTGCATTTCCTATTATGGTGCAGAATCTTATCAGCACGCTTGTAAATACTGCTGATACAGTAATGCTAGGATATGTAAGTCAGACTGCCATGTCGGCAACTTCTCTTGCCAATCAGATTACGTTCATTTTCTTTTGTTTTTTATTTGGTGCATCTACTGGAACTTCGGTTTTGTGTGCACAGTACTGGGGTAAAAAAGACTTAAAGACAATTGACAGAGTTATCGGTCTTGCAACACGCCTTTCTGCTGTAATTTCACTTATATTCTTTGTTGTAGTTTTTTTCTTTCCTCATGCATTAATGAAGATTTTTACAAACAGCCCGGATACCATTGAAGCTGGGGCTAGATATCTTAGAGTAGTTTCTTTTGCATATCTTCCAATGGGCTTTTCACAGGTTTACCTTAGTGCTGTCCGCAGTGTAGGTAAAGTTGTAATGCCTTCCGTAACCTATGTAGCTTCTTTGGTAACAAATATTTTCTTCAATGGTGCCTTTATTTTTGGATTCTGGGGATTTCCGAAGCTTGGTATTACAGGTGTTGCCATTGGTACAGTAATTTCCCGCTTTGTGGAAATGGCTATCTGCCTTGGATATTCAGTTTTCAGTCCTGTAGCAAAATTCCGAATCAGATATTTCTTTGCAAAATCCGGTGTTCTTATGAACGATTTTATGAAGATTGGTCTTCCTTCCATTGCAAACGATGTTATCTGGAGTCTGGCTGCGTCAACTTTTACAGCAATTCTTGGACATCTTGGTGATGATATGGTTGCCGCCAATGCTGTTGCTGTTATGGTGGTAAACATTGGTGCTATAGCGCTTCGTGGATTTGCCAATGCAACTACAATCATTATCAGCAATACCTTAGGCGAAAACAAGATAGAAGATGCAAAGGTTTACTCACGGCGGATGCTTATCATTACTGTTCTTGTTGGAATTCTTGGTGGGTTCATTATTCTGGCAATTAGACCTGTTATGATGATTTACTATGAAGGAAAACTGACATCAACAGCCGTTTCATATCTTGGTTATCTTATGATTATGACAACCTGGCGTCTTTTAGGCGAGGGAATTAATACCTGTTTGATTTGCGGATGCTTCCGTGGTGGTGGAGATACAAAATTCGGCATGATTATTGATACAATTTTCATGTGGGCAGTTGCACTTCCGTTTATGGCAGCTGCAGCTTATATCCTGAAGCTTCCACCATTGTGGGTTTATTTTGTAATGACTCTGGATGAGTACTGGAAAATGCCGGTTGTTTTCATTCATTACAAAAAGATGAAATGGCTGAACAATATTACCAGAGATTTTGAATAAAAATGCAAAGTTAGATTTCTATCAAAATCTCTGGCAGAGTAAATTTATCTTCCGTACATTGCATTCAGGAAACTGAGCCACTGGGCGTCCTTTTCTTTTAGGGCGCCTTTTTTCATTCTCCAGGTCCAGTTGCTTCCGGTTGTAGCAGGGCGGTTCATGCGGGCTTCGTTTGTGCAGCCTAAAACATCCTGAAGTGGAATAACTGCCCAGGCGGCACTTGATGCTACTGCGGCCCGGATCATCTGGCGGCGAAGGTTTCCGTTTTTTACACCTGCCTTGATTTTATCCAGGGGAAGCTTTTCTCCTGCAAAATACTGTCCTACAATTTCAAGAGTGTCATCATCAATAAGCTCAAGCCAGGCCTGAAGTGTGTCATTGTCGTGGGTTCCAGTATAGGCTACGCACTGTGCACTTTCAAACTGATGTGGCATGAAACTGTTTACCATTCCATTTTCTTTTATTTCACCTGCACTGAATGCAAACTGGAGTACTTTCATTCCTGGAAGCTGGGCTGTATCACGGAGATCCCGTACTTCATCAGTAATAACACCAAGATCTTCTGCAATAATAGGAATGTCACCAAGTTTTTTTCGGATAGCTTTGAAAAGATCAATTCCAGGACCTTTTATCCATTTTCCGTTGATGGCTGTTTCTTCATTGGCACCAACACTCCAATAAGCTTCAAATCCACGGAAGTGATCAATGCGGACACAGTCAGTAAGTTCTAGGACACGGGCGATTCGAGAAATCCACCACTTATAACCGTCTTTTTTCATAAGGTCCCAGTCATAAAGAGGATTTCCCCAAAGCTGACCGGTGGCACAGAAATAATCAGGTGGAACTCCGGCAACGCACAAAGGTTTTCCGTTTTCATCCAGCTGGAAGAATTTCTGATTTGCCCAAACATCTGCACTGTCTGGAGCTACGAAAATGGGGATGTCTCCGATGATGGAAATTCCGTTTTCGTTGGCATATTCTTTCAGGCTGTTCCACTGTACCTGGAAAAAGAACTGGATTACTTTGATTAATTCAATCTCTTCTTTATGAGATGCCTTCCAGTCTTTAAGAGCGGCTTCTTCATGACGTGCAAGTTCTTTTGGCCACCATGAATGCCACATTGAAGAGGCTGGTTTTTCTTCTGCAGCTTTAGCATCGTAAACATCCTTGATGCTTCTGAAAAGAGTAAAATCATCAAGCCAGAAATTATTTTTTTTGCAAAAGTCAGTGTAATCAGCTTTGTCTTCTTTAGATGCGTTTTTCAAAAAGTATGAGGCACATGTTTTAAGAACAGGATTTTTCCACCATACAACGGCACCAAAATCAACATCACCGTCTTTTTTTATGTAAGGAGGTGCCTTAATGTCTGATTTTAATGCCCATCCCCGTTCTACAAGATCATCCAAATCTATAAGCAGCTGGTTTCCTGCAAAAGTAGAAAAGCTTGCGTATGGTGAATCGCCATAACCGGTTGGACCCAGTGGTAATATCTGCCACAAACTCATATCGGCATCTACAAGCCAGTCTACAAATTCGTAAGCCTTTTTACCGATGGTTCCAATTCCGTCTGTTCCGGTAAGGGAAGTAGGATGAAAAAGAATACCGCATTTTCTTTCAAATTTCATAATATCCTCGTAAGTATAGATAAAAAAAATCCACCGGAGCTTGCCGGTGGTTTTCAGCCTACTTTAGAAAGTTTTTTCTACTGCTTTACATAGATCAGCAAGCTGGATTGGTTTTTTGAAGAAGTGTTCAACTCCATAGATTTTTACCTGTTTTTCAACGGCATCATCCTGAAGTGCTGTTACAACAATAACCTTTGGTTTTCCATACTGGTCGGTTTCGTGAATTTTTTTACAAAGCTCCAGACCGTTCATACCAGGAAGGTCAATATCCAGAATAATTGTTTTTGGATGAGTAGTGGAAAGCTGTACCCCGGCTTCAAATCCATCAAGTGCAGATGAAATTTTAAGATCAGGCATACGATCAGCAATGAATTTTGTTACTACTGAATTGAAGGCTTTATCATCATCAACTACCAGAAGAGTTTTGTCTTCGCATCCTTCATCTTCCATTGTAACGTCGATAAGTTCCTGTGGAATATACATGCGGCGTTCTTTCATGAAAGTTACAAGATCTGCAGGATAAACACGATATTGTCCTCCTGGTGTTTTGAATGCTGTAAGATGACCGGAATTAATCCAGTTGATTGCAGTCTGATTTACAACACCGCAGATATTTGCTACTTCAAGAGCTGAGTACACTGTTGGTTTAGGTTTGCGTTTAGCCATTATTCTCCTCGTATCTCCATTATAATAAATATATCAAATTTTTGCCACTGTTTTTTCTCTAAAATATCAAAAAACTCTAAGGATACACTGTTGATGCACTGGTGATAAGTTCTTACTTGCATATTTATACACAAAATATTATATTGATTGTATATTTATACAGTAATGAAAGATGAAAACTGCCTAAGTCTGGCAGCCTTTATCAATAAGATTTTCAGGAGACTATTATGGCAAAAGGAAAAGTAGTACTTGCTTATTCTGGTGGACTTGATACAACTGTTATCATCCCTTGGCTTAAAGAAAATTATGATTATGATGTAATCGCCGTTTGTATTGACGTTGGTCAGGGTGACGATTGGGAAGCAATTAAGAGTCGTGCACTTAAAACTGGTGCTACTGCCTGTTACGTTGTTGATGCACGTGAAGAATATATTGAAGAATATATCTGGCCTGCTCTAAAAGCAAATGCTGTTTATGAAGATGAATACCTCTTGGGAACTTCAACTGCTCGTCCTCTTATTGGAAAAATTCTTGTAGAATATGCCCGTCAGGAAGGCGCTGTAGCTATCTGTCACGGTGCTACTGGTAAAGGAAATGATCAGGTTCGTTTCGAACTTGCAATCAAAGCTTTTGCTCCAGACCTTCAGGTTATTGCTGCATGGCGTGATGACAAATGGAATATGGACAGCCGTGAAGCAGAAATCAAATATCTTGAAGATCGTGGTCTTGAAGTTCCAATGAAAAAAGACCAGTCATACTCACGGGATGAAAACATCTGGCATCTTTCACACGAAGGTCTTGAACTTGAAAAGACAGAAAATGAACCAAATTATAAACACATGCTCAAGAACACAACTGTTCCAGAAGAAGCTCCAGAAGAAGGCGAATACGTAACAATCGACTTTGAAAAGGGTATTCCAGTTGGATTGAACGGTAAAAAAATGAGTGCACTTGATCTTCTGAACGAACTGAACGTAATCGGTGGACGCAATGGTGTTGGTCTTGTTGATATCTGTGAAAACCGTTGTGTTGGTATGAAATCACGTGGTGTTTACGAAACTCCAGGTGGAGCAATTCTTTATTTTGCACACCGTATGATGGATCACATCTGTCTTGATCGTGAAACTTACCATTACAAACAGCAGGTTTCTATCCGCATGGGTGAACTGATTTATGATGGAAAATGGTTTACAACTCTTATGGATGCATGTATGGCATTTATGGATAAAACAGAAGAAACTGTAACTGGTTGGGCAAAAGTAAAACTGATTAAAGGTTCTATCCGTGCTGCAGGTTCTGGTTCTAAATACAGCCTCTACAATGAAAGCCTTGCTTCATTTACAACAGGTGAACTTTATAATCATAAAGATGCACAGGGCTTTATTACACTCTTTGGTCTTCCACTTAAAGCACGTGCTTTGATGGAACAGAAAGTTGGTGAAGGACAGGCTGTTATCGAAAGTAAAATGCTTAAGAAACGTCCTACAGAATAAAAATCTTGCAACGTTTTGTTGTAAGCTTTTCTTGCCAGTTCAATACATTTTATAACGAGGCTGTCCCAAAAGTAATGAGTGTAGCGCTCATTGAGCCCTTCGACAGGCTCAGGAACCACCCTTCGACAGGCTCAGGAACCACCCGTCGAAATGACTGCTACACTAAATATGGTGGTTTCGACCCTTCGACAGGCTCAGGATACCACCCTTCGACAGGCTCAGGATACCACCCTTCGACATGGCTCAGGGACCGTAAACTCAACCACCGTAATGCAAACTTTTGGGACAGCCCCATTTTTTTATATGACAATAAACGCAAAACAACTTGAATTTATTTTAGACAATACTCCATCAACACAAAATATTATGCTTATGGGAAAACACGGTATCGGTAAGTCCCGCATTCTTGAAGCATATTTTTCATCAAAAGGGCAGAAGGTGGTAACTCTGTTTCTTGGGCAGATGAGTGATCCTGGTGATTTAATTGGTCTTCCGGAAAAGAACGAAAAAACCGGTAAAACAGATTTTATGCTTCCGTACTGGTTCCCAACAGACGGTGCTCCAATCGTTCTTTTTTTAGATGAATTGAACAGAGCCCGTCCAGAAGTGTTGCAGACCATTATGGATCTTACCTTGAACCGAAAGCTTGCCGGAAAATCACTTCCAGAAGGCAGCAGAATAATAAGTGCGGTGAACAACGGTAATGAGTATCAGCTTACTGATCTGGACCCGGCCCTTGTAAGCCGTTTTAATATTTACGAATTTGCTCCTAGTGTGGAAGATTGGATTTTGTGGGCAGAAAACAGCAGTCTGGATAAAAGAGTTATTGATTTTATTAAGGAAAACCCTGAATATCTGGACAGTTTTGATAATGGAGAATCAGAAAATCTTGAACGAACACCTGACCGCCGAAGCTGGGAACGGGTTAGTGAAATTTTAAGAAAGTTTCCATCAATTTGTCTGGAACTAAAACCCCTGGTAGCAGGTATTATCGGTTCTGAAGCAACTGCCGCTTTTTTTGATTTTGCACAGTCGGAAAAAGAATTTTCTGTAAAAAATATGCTTACAGGTGATTTTTCCAAAATTGAAGCACAGATTCGTGAATTCGATATCAGCCGTATTACACAGCTGAATAATTCAGTCTTCAAATTTATAGAAGCATTTGCTGATAACAAAGATGGCAAAGAATCTGAAAAAATTGCGGATAACCTGAATAGATATTTTGATCTTCTTAGGCTGATTTCCAGGGAATACCAGATGCATTTTATAAGTCTTTGCTCAGCTCAGATTTATCCAAAAACCCTTTTGTTTATAACAGAACACTGTGATTCCTTGTACTCAAAAATTCTTGGTGCCATCAGCTAAAACATGACTAAAACAGAACAGAAATTAAAGGAAATAATCTCATCCTGGTTTTATCAGGAACCGCTTTTATTTTCGGCGGTTTGTACCCATAGGCTTGTTGAAAATCCGGGACTTTCTGTGCCGTTCCGTTCGGGAAATTTTCATATTGAGTTTAATTCTGAGCTTTTGTGTGATTGTAATCCTGCTGTTCTGGAAGAATATTTTAAAATAGAAGTTTATAGAATCCTTCTTCTTCATCCTTACGCCCGTCAACCTTATAATGCAAAAAAATTGATTCTTCTGCTTGCCAGTGACGTTACAATTGCTGCAATGTACAGATTTTCTAAGGAGATTGTTCTTCCTGGCGTAGAATATATGAAAAGCCGTGATCCAGCTTATGCCAGAGCCTTTGAAAGTCCTGGGAAGGTGTTTATGTACGAAAATCTTTCTTTTGAAGAATGGTACAAAAAGCTTTATAATCTTATTTCAGAGTCAAAAAACGGCCAGAATGCAGGTGGTGCTGATGAATACAGTGAAAATCTTCTTGCAATGGCAGATGAAAGTGCAGCTTTGTGGGAAGAAAATGAGGATGCACAGAATAAGATAAAAGATGAAATAAAAAAAGCCCAGGTTGATGAAGGTTGGGGCGGTCTTGGAGGGGAGCTTCAGCGGTCATTAAGAGATGAAAGTGATTTTTCTTTTGACTACAGACGGGCTCTTTCAAAATTCCGTGCGAATATCGTAAGTTCTTCACGAAATCTTACACGCATGAAACCAAGCCGACGTTTTGGATTTAATGCAATGGGAAGCCGCTATGAAAGGAAAGCAAATATTCTTATAGCGGTGGATGTGAGTGGATCAATTACTGACGAAAGCTTTAATCATTTTTATAAAGCGATAAAAAATATTTTCTTTTTGGGAATTATTGAAAAAATTGATGTGATTTTCTTTGATACCGGTCTAAAAAATCTAAAACCGGTAACATTCAAAAAAAAGATTGAACTTGGAGAAATCAAAGGTCGTGGCGGTACTAATTTTCAGCCAGCCATTGATTTTTATTTTGACCACAAATCTGATTATAATGGTCTTATAATCTTTACCGATGGACAGGGCCAGATTCCTGTTATGAATGGAAATAGTGCCAATATACTTTGGATTATTACAGGCCGTCAGGATTATGAAAAGTGCCGCCAGTGGATAAATAGTCTGCCTGGAAATAAATCTACATATCTGCCATTTTAGTCAATATGGGAGTTTTCAATGTTTGATGATAAAGAATCTGATTTTTGGAAAGAAAAACTGAATGATATTCAGCATAAAAATATGACCAGAGCAGGCTCAGAGCGACTGATTTTTTCTGAAGTGATTGGTGAAATAAAAAAATTTGAAGAAACTCACCCGGAGCTTGCTGCAAAAATGACTGACAATGTCAGTTACATTACCTGGGAAATTCCTGTTACTGCAACAGTAAAACTCCGTGTTTTCTTCCAGTCACAGATTAAATTGAGCCTGATACAGACAACCGGCGCAGAGCCTGTAAAAATCTGTGATGCTAAGCTTCCATACAATCCATTTCCTGAAATTGAAACCTTTATAAAACTGATTCCTGATTATAAAAAGGAACTGGAACAGCTTTTAAAAAAACATCTAAATCTTACAAAAAAACAGAAGGTTGCCGGGGAATTCATAAAAGCATATATTCAGGAAAAAATTTCTACGGTAGATTACCTGTGGCAGCTCCTTCCCGAAAAAGAATCCTATCTTCTGAAACTCACCAGCACCAGAACCTCCGAAGAAAAAAGAATCCCCCTGACCCTGGAAAATTTCCAATCCGAACTCTCCCCCTACATCCCCTAATTTTTCATTATTCATTATTCATTATTCATTATTCATTATTCATTATTCATTATTCATTTTCATTGATTTCCTTCCTTTTCTTTAGTAAATTTATCTTATGACTCTTTCTCAGGCATCCGATGAATACTTGATTTATCTGGATTCAGTTCGATCAGTTTCTCCCAATACCTTGACCGGTTATAAAAATGATCTTGACCGTTTATGTAAATTTTTGGGAAAAGATTCTGATATCACAGGATTTAAAAAAAATGATTTTCTGTTTTGTGTAGGTGAACTTTCCAGGGAAAAAAAGTCAGCAGCTTCCATCAATAGATTTATTGCCGCACTTCGTGGGCTTTTTACTTACTGCCGCCATATGAACTATATTTCTACAAATGTGGCACTTGAAATAAAAACTGTAAAAATGCCAAAAAAGATTCCACGGTTTATGACTACTAAAGAAGTTGATGCTATCTGTGAACTGCCGGAAAAAAAGGAGCTTTTATGGGAAACAAGAGATCGTGCCATCTTTGAAATGCTGTATTCATCCGGTTGTCGTGTAAGTGAACTGGTAAATCTGAAGTTTTCTGATTTTAAGGATGGAATCACAAGTGCACTTGTTCGGGGAAAAGGAAACAAGGAACGCTACGTTTATTTTGAAAAGGATGCTCAAAAAGCACTGGAAATATATCTTGAAGATAGAAAAGTTCGGTTTCCTTCAAATAAGGAAGAGCATATTTTTTTGAATCAGGGAGGAACAGCCCTTACCACAGGCGGACTTCAATATATTTTATCAAGATATTCTGGTCCTGAGGGAACAAATCATCATGTTTCACCTCATGCATTTCGCCACACCTTTGCCACAACTATGCTTGCCAATGGTGCTGACGTGCGGGTAGTGCAGGAGCTTCTGGGGCATTCCAGTATTTCTACTACCCAGCGCTATACACATGTAACAACAGAGAGATTAATAGATATTTACAATAAAGCACATCCACATGGAGAGTAATAAATGAAAATATAAAAAATAAAAATGAAAAATGAAAAATTTCAAAGTTTTTAATTTTTAACTTTTAACTTTTAATTTTCTTAAGGAGACAAATATGGGGGATAAAGTAAAGATTCGCAGTACTACAGTTATTGCAGTAAAAAAAGATGGAAAAGTTGCCATGGCCGGGGACGGACAGGTAACACTTGGTGATACAGTTTGCAAAGGAAATGCAAGAAAGGTCCGAAAAATTTATGACGGGAAAATTCTTACAGGATTTGCAGGGTCAGTTGCAGATGCTTTTACCCTTCTGGATCGTTTTGAAGAAAAAATTAAAGGCGTAAATGGTGATCTTACCCGTGCCGCTGTAGAACTGGCAAAGGCCTGGCGTACAGACCGCACACTTCAGAAGCTTGAAGCAATGTTGCTTGTGGCTGACAGTTCAAAAATCCTTCTTATCAGTGGAGATGGAAACGTAATTGAACCTGAAAACGATGTTATTGCCATTGGTTCTGGCGGAAATTATGCATATTCTGCAGCATTGGCTTACCTTGATGGATCTTCTTACACTGCAAAGGAAATTGCCGAAAAATCACTTCGAATTGCAGGAAACATCTGTATTTATACAAACCAGAATGTTACTGTAGAGGAATTATAATATGGAAAAACAGCAGGATTTAACACCAAGCGAAATTGTAGAAAAACTTGATCAGTATATTATCGGGCAGACCAATGCGAAACGGGCTGTAGCTGTAGCTTTGCGAAACCGTTACCGTCGTCTGAAACTGCCAGAAGAAATCCGTGATGAAGTTGCTCCTAAAAATATCCTTATGATTGGGCCAACAGGTGTTGGTAAAACTGAAATTGCCCGCCGTCTTGCAAAACTCTGTGGAGCTCCATTTTTGAAGGTTGAAGCCACAAAATATACCGAAGTAGGATACGTTGGTCGTGACGTAGAAAGCATGATTCGCGATCTTATGGCAGTGGGAATTAATGATGTTAAGGCTGAAATGGAAGAAGATCTTAAAGAAAAATCAGTTTCATTAGTTGAAGAAAAATTGCTTGATCTTCTTTTGCCTGGAAGTGGTGATGTAAAGAAAAAAGAAGAAGATAAGGGGGCAATTCTTGGAAATATTTTCGGTGACAATGCAAAAAATCTGCCTGCTGAAGTAAAAAAAGAAGATGAAAACAAGATTGCTGAAGACAATTCTACCCGCGAAAAATTCCGTCAGTGGCTTCGTGAAGGTAAACTTGAAGACCGTGAAGTTGAAGTAACAGTAAAACCAAATGGAAACGGCATGCCTAATATGGAAATCATTGCTGGCGGCAGTATAGAAGACCTGGAAAACAGCATGCAGGGTATTGTAAACATGATTAACGGTGGTGGACGAAGTAAAAAACGTAACATGAAAATCCGAGATGCCCGAAAAGTGCTTACAGAAGAAACCCTGGAAAATCTTGTAGACCGAGACAAGGCTGTTGATATTGCCAAGGAACGTGTTCAGCAGAGTGGAATTATCTTTATTGATGAAATTGATAAAATTGCCGTTCATAACGATGCTCATGGTGGTACCGTTTCCAGAGAAGGTGTTCAGCGTGATATTCTTCCAATTGTTGAAGGAAGCAATGTAAATACAAAATGGGGTGTAATCGACACAACCCACATTCTGTTTATTGCGGCTGGTGCTTTTAGTATGAGTAAACCAAGTGATTTAATTCCTGAGCTTCAGGGACGTTTCCCTCTTCGCGTAGAGCTTGAAAGTCTGCATAAAGAAGAATTTAAACGTATTCTTACCGAACCAAAAAACAGTCTTACCATGCAGTATACAAAACTTATGGAAACTGAAGGTGTTACTCTTGATATTACGGAAGATGCAATTGACCGCATGAGTTACATTGCAGAAGATGTAAATGCAAAGGCTGAAAATATCGGTGCCCGACGTCTTCACACCATTATGGAAAAGGTTCTTGATGAAATCAGTTTTGATGCTGATAAACATAATGGCGAAACAATCAAAGTAGATGCAGCTTATGTTGATTCAAAACTGAATGAAGTTGCAGCCAACGAAGATTTGAGCCGCTACATCTTGTAAAAAAAAGAAAGCACTGCTGTTGAAGAGTATTTAAAATAATTGCGCGGGAATAAAAGTGGGACGCAGGAAAAAAACGACCGCACCACAATTGTAGCTTTGCTACTCGTGTGGTGCGCGTTTTTTTTTTCCGTCGCTGGGACCCGCTTTTCTTCCCGCCGCTTTAGGTTAGTTTCTCTTCAACAGCAGTACTTTTTTCTGTTTAAAATCCAAGCTCTTCGCCAATTAGTACAACCTTAATGCGGCCTGGAATTGAAAGTCTTGTTACTACAATCTGGCGGCATATTGATTTGTCGCTTTTGCAGTTTCCGCAGGCTCCTGTTGTGCAGCAAGGAGTTGGAAGTCCAAAACGCTGTGAATTTACAGGTGCTGCAAAGTTTCGAGCACGGGCCCATGCATCTTCTAAAGTTTTTGTAATCTTATTCATGGAAACAGCCAGAATTACGCTTTTTGGACCATAGATCAAAGCGGCAACACGGTTTCCATTTCCATCAATATTCACCAGTTCTCCGTCTTCTGTCATGGCGTTTGTACTCATAAGGAAGGTGTCACTCAAGAGTCCCTGGCGCATGATTTCCTGTCGTTTTACAGGATCAGCTTCAATATCACGGTCCAGCATTTTCTGTCCCTTTGCCCGGAGTACTTCCTTGATCCCCAGCTTGTCGATGGTTACTGATCCACCGTAACTTACCACATCAGTTTCTGGAATCATAGAAAGAATTTTTTCCTTTGCTTCTGCAGCGGTGGCACAGTAGCAGGCTGTCATATGACGGCTTTCAAGTGCCTTGATTACTTTTTCTGCAAGTTTTTCATTTCGTGTTTCAATGGCAGTCATAAAATATCTCCAAAAAAAAACCTCTGAAAGCAATAAGTATTACAATCAGAGGTCATTCAATTAACAGCAATTATTACTTATTTACTATTAATGTTTATTTTCGATTAACCTAGAACTAGTTATCCCGGATTACACCGAGAACCAGTAATTCTAGTCTAATGCATGTGTATCTCGGCTTGCGCCGAGAACCCGTGATTTCTTGCGAAATCACGCAAACTCTTAGTCGAGAGCGTGGCCAGAGCTTCCGAGAACGTCATTGTTTTTGTGTGAGTACATTTTTACAAGCTCATCCCGGGCAGCTTTAAGGTACTGACGTGGGTCGAAGTGATCTGGGTGTTCAGCCAAGTAGCGGCGAACAGCAGCAGTCATAGCGAGACGACAGTCTGAGTCAATGTTGATTTTACATACAGCAGATTTTGCAGCTTTGCGCAGCTGTTCTTCTGGAATACCAACAGAATCAGGGATTTTTCCACCGAATTCTTCGATTTCACGTACGTAGTTCATTGGAACTGAAGAAGATCCGTGAAGAACGATTGGGAAACCTGGGAGTTTTTTTTCGATTGCTTCGAGAACGTCGAAAGCGAGTGGTGGTGGTGTAAGAACACCGTCAGCAGAACGTGTACACTGTTCTGGTCTGAACTTACAGCGTCCATGTGATGTTCCGATTGAGATAGCAAGTGAATCACAACCAGTTTTTGTAACGAAGTCAACAACTTCTTCTGGTTTTGTGTAGTGGCTTTCTTCTGCAACTACATCATCTTCTACACCAGCGAGAACACCAAGTTCTCCTTCTACAGTTACATCGAACTGGTGAGCATAGTCACATACTTTTTTTGTGAGTGCTACGTTTTCATCGTATGGAAGTGAAGAACCATCGATCATAACAGATGAGAATCCGTTGTCGATACATTCTTTAGCTACTTCGAAAGATGGACCGTGATCCAGGTGAAGAACGATAGGGATATCGCAACCAAGGTCGTGTGCATATTCTACAGCACCTTTAGCCATGTTGCGCAGGAGGTTAGCGTTACAGTAGTCGCGAGCACCTTTTGAAACCTGGAGGATTACTGGAGATTTTGTCTGAACACAAGCCTGAATAATAGCCTGCATCTGTTCCATGTTGTTGAAGTTATAAGCTGGAATAGCATATTTGCCTTTCATAGCTTTTGCAAAAATGTCTTTTGTGTTTACAAGACCGAGTTCTTTGTAAGATACCATTGTGAACCTCTTATAAAATTAGTTATTTATATAATAATAGAAAAACAAATCAAATTCAATGATAAAAATGTTACTATGTATAGAAAAGAACTTGACAGTGAAGAAAATAGTGTTATACTGTTTCTATAAAAAGAAACAAAAGCAAGAGGATTATTATGAAATTAACACAGCTACAGATTGAACAGATTGATAAGCAGGTAAAACGCCTTTTAAAAAGTGAAAGCTACTACGGCAAGGTTCTTAAAGATGCCGGAATTTCTGGTGTTGCCTCTCAGGAAGATTTTGAAAAGCTTCCATTCTCATCAAAGGATGACCTTAGAAATGCCTATCCTCTTGGAATTCAGGCTGTTCCTGATGAAGAAATCGTTAGAATTCACTCAAGTTCAGGTACAACTGGGAAACCTGTAATCATTCCTTATACAGCAAAAGATGTTGATGACTGGGCAATTCAGTTTGCACGCTGTTATGAAATGGCTGGCATTACAAAAAAAGACCGTATCCAGATTACACCAGGTTATGGTTTGTGGACCGCTGGTATTGGATTTCAGGCTGGTTGTGAAAAGCTTGGTGCCATGGCAATCCCAATGGGCCCTGGTAATACGGAAAAACAGCTTCAGATGATGCAGGATCTTCAGAGTACTGTAATTACAGCTACTTCATCCTATGCACTTCTTCTGTCTGAAGAAATTCAGAAACGTGGTATTCGGGACAAAATAGCTCTTAAAAAAGGTATTTTCGGTTCTGAACGATGGGGTGACAAAATGCGGGAACGTATCAAGTCAACTCTTGGAATTGAAATGTACGATATTTACGGACTTACAGAAATCTACGGTCCTGGAATTGGTATCAACTGTAAATACGAAACAGGTATTCATTATTGGGACGATTATATTTACATTGAAATTATTGATCCAAAAACAGGAAAACCTCTTCCTGATGGTGAAGAAGGGGAAATCGTTATTACTACTTTGGTTAAAGAAGGTGCTCCTTTGCTTCGTTTCCGAACCCATGATATTTCACGCATTATTCCAGGTGAATGTCCTTGTGGATCTAAATTCCCTCGTCTTGATGTAATCATGGGCCGCAGTGACGATATGTTTAAGGTTCACGGTGTAAACATGTTCCCAAGTCAGGTTGAAGAAATCATCCGGGAGATTGATGGGCTTTCCAGTGAATATGTAATCAACATTGCCCGTGACGAAGAAATCAACAAGGATGTTATGCTTGTTACTGTGGAATGTGAAGGTCGTGTAAGCTTTGAAACAGCCGGTAAAAAAATGGCAGAAATGTTCAAATCAAAAATGAATATTACACCAAAGATTACTGTTGTACCTGTTGGAACTTTGCCACGCAGCGAAAAGAAAACAAAACGTGTTATCGATCACCGCGTATACTAACTGATATAAATGGGCCGGTTTTCATAAAATCGGTCAGAAGTTTATAAGGGTGCTGGCCTCTTTGAATGGAAGGGGCTTACCCAAAACAAATCCCTGAATATAATCACAGCGACTGTTTGAAAGAACAGAAAGCTGTTCCTCTGTTTCTACGCCTTCTGAAATAATGTCACAGTGCAAAAAATGGCCCATAGTGATAATGGCGTCAATATAGTCATGTGCATTCTGATTATGAAACAGCGCATCAATATAACTTTTGTCAATTTTCAAAAGATTTATAGGCAGATGAATAAGATTTGTAAGTGATGCCAATCCTGTTCCAAAATCATCAAGAGCAATGGCTACACCAATTTTATTAAGTTCTTTAAGCGTATTCACAGCTTCTTCAAAATCTTGATTTAATGTACTTTCCGAAATTTCAATTTCCAGACATTCAGGTGGAAAAGAATGTTTTTCCATGATGGCCTCAAGCTCTGTTATAAAAGAATTCTTAAGAATATGTTTTCCTGAAATATTAACAGAAATTGAAAAAGGAATTTTGTTTTTTCTTGCTCGTCTTGCAATTTCTCCAAACTGGGTCATGGCAAGGTTCAGCACATAATCATCGATTTCAAGAATAAGATCGCTTTGTCCTGCAATCGGTATGAAATCACCTGGCGAAATAACGTTTCCATTTAAAGCTTTCAGACGGAGAAGGGACTCAAAACCCCGGAGAATCTGCTTTTTTGTGTCGAACTGAGGCTGGTAGTCCAGGTAGAGCCGCTTGTCTTTAATTGCCTGTCTAATGTTTTTTTCAATATTCCGTTCATTTTCGGTCTGTTCTGCCAGGTTTTTTGTAAATATAACGAATCTGTTTTTTCCGCTTCTTTTTGCTTCGTACATTGCTGTGTCAGCGCAGTTTATAATCTGATCTATATTTGAGGCATTTTTAGGATAGTGAGAAATTCCGATTGAAGCAGAAATTTTGTAGCAGATATTGTAATCCTTCAGCTCCAGATCTTCGTTGATTTTTTCAAGATAGCTGAAAGTCTGCTCGTTGATGTTCAAATCTTTTCTATCTGGAATAATGATCAGAAATTCGTCACCACCGTTTCGGCAAACCTGGGCGGAGGAATTCTCAATGGCATTACATCGATCCGCTACAGTCTGCAGAATAAAGTCTCCAGCTGCATGCCCGATGTTGTCATTTACATCCTTGAAATTATCCAGGTCAATAAAAAGAAGGTAGAAAGGTTTATTCTGTTCAATAAGGTAAGCCATGTGCTCCCGCATTCCACGACGGTTTTTTAGGCCAGTAAGGGAGTCTGTTATAGACATATGTTTGTAAAAAAGATTGTTAGCATCAATAATACGAAGACGGTTTTTTAAAAGAATAATGATGGCAAGTCCAGCAAGAATCATAAGCACCCCAGGAATTGTAGCCACCCGTTTTCCAAAAATAACGTTACTTGAAGAAGAAATCAGAGAACAGGACAGGGCAATGAGCGCAATAAGACTTCCTGTTTTCCAATCTGTCATGGTTAAAGCTACTGCACAGCAGATTTCACAGACTACAAGACAACCCAAAAAAGATATGGGCTGCATCTCAAAACCGAAAACATGAATTGCAGGAATACGCAGTCTTGAAACAATAAGAATCAGGACTATGATGGCTGCAAAAATAACTGATTCCAGGATAATAAGAAGTCGTTTTCTTAGTTTTTCAGACATGGAAAAAATTTTACTACTCATTTTGCTATAAATCAATCAAAAAGCTCCATTTTTTGATGGAAAAACAATTTTTCTTCTCTTATACTGATAGCATGATTTGTTTGATTGCGGCAGTTTCTGAAAATGGAATAATCGGATGTAAGGGAAAAATTCCCTGGACTATTCCAGAGGATATGGCAAGATTCCGTGAACTTACCATGGGAAACGCAGTAATTTTCGGACGTAAAACTTTTGAAAGCATTGGGCGGCCTTTACCAGGCAGATTGAATCTTGTGGTGAGCAAAACTTGTGTTTTTTCCGATGAAAATCTTTTTACGGTAGAGTCTTTTTCGGAGGCAGTAAGGCTGGCTGAGTCAAAAGGCTATGAAAATATATTTGCCTGCGGCGGTACAAAAATTTATGAGGAAGCTTTATCCAGTGCACAGTTTCTTTATATCACAAATGTCCATGAAACAGTGGAAGGTGATGCAACTTTTCCCCCATTCAACAAATCTGAATATGTTATTATAGAAGAAAACAAACCTGAGAATAAAAATTACACTTTCATTACATACAGGAAGAAATAAATTATGAAATCAACAGCAAATATCCTGACATTCAAAAAATCTGCGGAAAACTGGGAATTCCGGCTTCCTTTGGGAAACGGTCGTCTTGGTCTTATGCAGAAGGGTCATGCAGCTTTTGAAAGCCTTCAATTAAATGAGGAGAGCATATGGTCTGGCGGTCCAATGAATCGTATGTCAGGTGATGTATATCAGAATTTAGATGCCATAAGAAATCTTGTGAATGAAGGTCGTATTGAAGAAGCCCAGGAGCTTGCCTTCCGCGCCATAACTTCCGGGCCTGTGAATATGAGAGCCTATCAGACAGCAGGAGATTTTAATATTGAATTTTTTCGTGAAGATCAGGATCGTATTACAGGACCTTTTTCTAGCCATCCTTTTGATGAAAACTCAGTTTCCGGTTATCAAATGTTTTTGGATCTGGAAAATGCAGTGTCTACTGTTGAATTTGACCGGGATGAAGTTCATTTTACCCGTAAAGCTTTTGTAAGTGCCATACAAGATATGATTTTTCTTTATATGGAGGCTTCAAAACCAGGAAGTCTTAATTTTCGCGGTGGATTTGACCGTGGAATATGGTGTGACAGTATAAAAAGTGAAGATGGAATGATTTTTATGGAAGATGCACATGGCGTTCCATTTGTGTGCGGTGCTTCCATTTTTGCAGAAGGCGGAGAGTGGGGCACAATAGGTACAAATATATACGGAAAAAAATGTGACCGGGCTCTGGTGGCGGTTTCTATTCGTGCTTTTGACAAAATAGATGAAATGGCTGATTCGGTTTCCTATGGTGAACATAAAATGACTCAGTGGGGCACTAATACATGGAAATCAAAATGTAAAAAGGAACTGGAAGAGCTTGCCTGTCTTATTGAAAAAGGCAGCTTATCTGAAATAGTATCAGAGCTTCTTGAAAAACATTGTGAAGATCATAAAAAATACTACAACCGTATGAAGCTTGAACTTGGAAGTGAAAAAGCTTCTGATCTTTCAACGCCAGACCTTCTTGCTGCTGTTAAAAATGATTCAACTCTTTTGTTTCAGCAGTATCTCAATTTTTCCCGTTACCTTCTGATTGCATCGTCTAGAAAACCAGGCCGTCTTCCAGCAAATCTTCAGGGAATCTGGAACTGCGCAATGGATCCTCCATGGGGAAGTAAATATACAATCAACATCAATCTGGAAATGAATTACTGGCCTGCCTGCCTTACAGGACTTTCTGATTGTGAAGAAAGTGTTTTCCGCCTTTTGGCCCGTTCCTACGAAAAAGGAGTGCATGCCGCTTCATCAATGTATAACTGCCGGGGATATGTTCTTCACCATAATACTGATATATGGGGAGATTCAGCACCTCAGGATGCCTGGATACCGGCCACTTTCTGGAATCTTGGAGCTGCCTGGCTTGCTACACATATCTGGGAAAATTTCAGTTACACAGGTGATAAGAGTCTTCTTAAGCGATATTACTATCTTATTCATGAAGCCTGTCAGTTCTTTGTTGATTATCTTGTTCCTTCCGATCATAAAGCCTGTGATGGAGAACCTTACCTTATTATCAATCCATCTGTAAGTCCTGAAAATACTTACCGGTCAAAAATCGGACAGATTGGTGCCTTCAGTGCTGGTTGTGAAATGGATAATCAGATTTTGCGGCATCTTTTTGAAAGTGCTCTTAGTGCCAGAAATGTCCTTGGTGCTTCTGCAGTTTCAAAAAAAGGAAAAGAATATGATGAAAGTGATTTCCGTATGTTCCGATATGTTCTGGATCATCTGGCACGGCCAAGACTCAATTCTGACGGCTCAATTATGGAATGGGCTGAAGAAGCGGAGGAAGTAGAAAAAGGCCACAGACATATTTCTCATTTATATGGACTGTTCCCGGGACACACTATAACTTTGGATGGAACGCCGGACCTTGCAAGAGCTGCCGAGAAAACACTGGAAAACCGGCTTTCAAATGGTGGAGGGCACACAGGCTGGAGTCAGGCATGGATTTTGAATTTCTGGGCTAGTCTTAGAAAAGGTGACAAGGCTCTTGAAGGTTTTACAAAGCTTCTTGGTCATTCAACTCTGCCAAATCTTCTGGATACTCATCCTCCATTCCAGATTGATGGAAATTTTGGTACACTCAGTGCCATTTTACGTCTGCTTTGTGACAGCGAAATTGTTTCTTCGGAAAATGGAATTGCCTTTGAAACAGGTAGTTGTGCCGCGGTAAAAGTACATCTTCTTCCAGCTCTTCCATCTGAAAAAGCCTGGCAGCAGGGAAAGATTTCAGGAATCTGTCTTCGCGGAGGACTGATACTTTCTATGGAATGGAAAGATGGCAAAGTAACTGATTACAAACTGGATAATCCCCTGGGAGTAAAAGTTGTGGTTACGGGTGTCTGATCCTGTGTTCAAAAATATAGCTTAAATTTGATTGTTTGACTATTTAAGGAAGTTTTACTATAATTAAATAAATTAAGTATTATTAAAGTTGTACAGGCAGAATAATAAAAGCCTAATATAATAGGAGAAATAAATGGAAAAGACTATTGCTTTGATTCCTGGTGATGGAATTGGACCTGATGTTGTTGCAGAAGCCGTAAATGTTCTCAACGCTGTTGGAAACAAATTCGGTCATGTCTGGACTTACAAAAATGTAATTGCCGGTGGTGTAGCTATCGATAAATTCGGAAATCCTCTTCCAAAAGATCAGCTGGAAATCTGTCTTCGTGCAGATTCTTGTCTCCTTGGTGCTGTTGGTGGTCCAAAATGGGATGATGTAGATCCTTCTATCCGTCCTGAAAAAGCTCTTCTTGGACTTCGTGGAGGAATGAAAGTTTTTGCAAACCTTCGTCCTGCAGTTATGTTCCCACAGCTCAAAGCAGCCTGTCCTCTGAAAGACGAAATCGTAGGAAACGGACTTGATATTCTTATCGTTCGTGAACTTACTGGCGGTATTTATTTTGGTGACCGTGGTATTTCTCCAGATGGAAATACAGCCTGGGATACAGAAAAATATACTTGGGAAGAAATTGAACGTATCATTCGCCTTGGTTTCAAATCAGCCCAGAACCGCAAAAAGAAACTTTGTGTTGTTGATAAAGCAAATATCCTGAATTCAAGCCGTCTTTGGCGAAAAGTAGCTGAAGCTGTAAAAGGTGACTATCCTGATGTAGAACTCAGCTATCTTTACATTGATAACGCTGCTATGCAGATGGTACGTAATCCACAACAGTTCGACGTTATTGCCACATCAAATATGTTCGGTGATATTCTTTCAGATGAAGCTTCTCAGATTACAGGCTCTATCGGTATGCTGGCTTCTGCTTCTCTTGGAAATGGAACTGGTCCAGGTCTTTATGAACCAATTCACGGTTCTGCTCCTGACATTGCCGGTAAAAATCTTGCAAACCCACTTGCTACAATCCTTTCTGCTGCTATGCTTCTCCGCTATGATTTTAAACTGGAAGAAGAAGCAAAAACAATTGAAGCAGCTGTACAGAAAGTACTCGACGACGGTTACCGTACAGGTGATATTGCCGGTGCTGATGCTCCAGCTCTCAAAGCTGCAGGAAAACTTGTTGGCACAAAAGAAATGGGTAAACTTGTAGTTGATGCTGTTTTGGCATAAAATGTAAAAAAAATACTTTCTTTGAGGAGCGTCTGTTATGGATAAGATAGGATTTATTGGAATGGGAAATATGGCTCTGGCTTTGGCTAAAGGATTCATCAAGTCCCAGAAAATAGAGGCTGTTAATATCTTTGCTTACGCTCCTAATCAGGAAAAACTAAAAAATAATGCTGATCGCCTGGGCTTTATTCCCTGCGACAGAATTAAAGACCTTGTAAAAAAATGTGATACACTGGTAGTGGCCTGTAAACCATACCAGATTGAAAGTGTTCTTGCTGAAATTAAAGATGATCTTAAAAATAAGAATCTTCTTTCTGTTGCAGCCGGCTGGACTTACGATACCTTTGCCGCTCTGGTTGATTCAAGTACAAAAATCTTGTGTATCATGCCAAATACTCCTGCCATGGTAGGTGAAGGAGTGTTCCTTTTTGAAGACAAACATTCACTTTCCAAAACCGAATACACCCAAATAACAGATCTTTTTGCATCACTTGGCATTGTTGAAACTCTTCCAACACGGCTTATGGGCATTGGTGGTGCTGTTTCTGGCTGTGGACCGGCCTTTATGGATCTAATTATGGAAGCCTACGCTGATGCTGCCGTAAAATATGGTATTTCCCGTGCTCAGGCTTACCGTCTTATTGCACAGACTATGAAGGGAAGTGCAGCTCTCCAGATTGCTACAGGGGACCATCCTGGAGTTCTTAAGGATGCTGTTTGTTCACCTGGTGGAACTACAATCTGTGGTGTTGATGCTCTTGAAAAGGCTGGACTCCGTGCCGCCTGTATTGGATCAATCGATGCCATCATGATGAAAAAATCCAATAAATAATTTCTTATATTTTCCCAAATTATATTGACTAATTAGTTGTTTTCGTTCATTGTTCACTTAAAAGAAAACCGCAAGGCAGACATGAACTTGCAAAATTTTTTTTTGATGCTTGTATGAGCATTTTTATTTTTTTATTTAAGAGGTACTGATTTGAAAGGAAGTCAGGTTACCATTGATCATGTTTCAAAGCGTTTCGGTGATTTCGTAGCGCTTGACGACATCAATTTTACTATCAACCCTGGTGAGTTTTTCTCATTGCTGGGACCTTCTGGATGCGGCAAAACAACTTTGCTCCGCATTATTGCCGGTTTTGAATTTCCTGATGATGGTGTCGTTCTTTTTGATGACAAAGACGTTACTCCGTTCTCTCCGGATAAACGCGAATCCAACACTGTATTTCAAACCTATGCACTTTTTCCTCATATGACTGTTTACGAAAACGTAGCTTATCCGTTGCGTTTAAAGAAGCTTCCAAAAGACGAAATTGATGCCAAAGTTCGTGAATATGTACACCTGGTTCAGCTTGATGAGCATATCAATAAAAAGCCAAGTCAGCTCTCAGGTGGACAGAAACAGCGTGTTGCCATTGCCCGCGCCCTTATCAATGAACCATCTGTTCTTCTTCTTGATGAACCTCTTTCTGCCCTTGATGCAAAACTTCGTGCCAATCTTCTTATTGATCTGGACAATCTCCATGACAAGATTGGTATTACCTTTATTTACGTTACTCACGATCAGAGTGAAGCCCTTGCTGTTTCTGACCGTATTGCCGTAATGAACAAAGGTCATGTTCTGCAGATTGGAACTCCATTTGAAATTTACGAAAGTCCTGCTACACAATTCGTAGCAGAATTTATCGGTGAAACAAATCTTTTTGAAGCAACTGTAGTTGAATGTACACCTTGTAAAGACGGTAAAGGAAATGACGAATACATGGTAACATGTTCAGTTCCTGCTCTTGGAAAACAGGCCGCTCTTCCTACAGACTCAGCCGAAGTAGCAGCTGGTGACAAATACATGATGGTTACCGACTACGAAATGACCCAGCCAGGACAGAAAGTAGCCTTTACTATTCGTCCTGAAAAAATCAGTATTACAACTGACGTTCCTGATGTTCATGGTAGAAAGGACATCAACGTATTTAAAGGTTTTATTCAGGAACCAGTTTATACAGGTTTTCAGACAAAATTCTATGTTAAGCTTGAAAATGGGGCTCTTCTCAAGGTTTTCCAGCAGCACAAGAATTTTATGGATGACGGTCCGGAAATTGAATGGAAAGATGAAGTTTATGTTTCCTGGTCAGCCGAAGACGGTTATGTCGTAGAAGACATTGAAAAATAGGGCACAGGTAAAGCTTTGAAAGACAAATCTGAAAAAAAATATAAGAAACTAAATCCAGGACCTGTTTACGGATGGCCAATGGGTATGTGGTTCTGCGTATTCTTCGTAGTTCCTATTGTTATCATTATCGCTTACTCTTTTATGACTCGTGATGTTTACGGTGGTGTAGTGGCAAAGTTCACTCTTAAGGCTTATAAACAGATGTTCAGTTCTGCTTATGCCATGATTTTCCTGCGCACATTGTGGATTACTGTAGCATCTACCGCCATTACAATTCTGATTGCTCTTCCTTGTGGTTATGCAATGGCTCGAAGTCATCATCAGACTATACTTTTGATTCTGGTAATCATTCCGTTTCTTACAAACTCACTTATTCGTATCTTTGCATGGATGACTATCCTTGGAGATAACGGACTTTTGAATGATATTTTCCGCTTCTTCTTCAATCTGTTTCACGGATTTTCTAAAGATGCAGTTTATACAACCCACAAGTTCATGTTTACAAAGGGTGCCATTATTCTGGTTAGTGTTTACATGTACCTGCCATATGCTATTTTGCCTGTCTTTACTGCTGTTGACCGATTTGATTTTTCACTTCTTGAAGCTGCCCGTGATCTTGGTGCTACAAAACCTCAGGCAATGATGCAGATTCTTATTCCTGGAGTAAAAAGCGGTATTATCAGCGCCCTGATTTTTACTTTTATTCCTATTTTTGGTAACTACACAGTTCCTCAGATGGTTGGTGGAAAAGATTCTTACATGCTTGGTAACATTATTGTTGATCAGGTTCAGAAGGTTCGAAACTGGCCTTTGGCATCTGCTTTCTCAATGGTTATTACTGCTGTTTCTATGTTTGCTATTCTCTGGATGCTTTCATCAAGTAAAAAAGAAACACAGATGAATAAGAAAAATAACATTGCTGAAGATCTTACTGCAGGAGGTAAAAAATAATGTTTAATCCATACAAACTCTTTGCAGAAAAAATCAAATCTTCTGAAAATAATCGCCATGCAAAACGCCAGTGGAAGAAACACAACAGACATTTTGGTTTTTCCAATACTATGCTTCTTCTGGCACTGGTTTTCCTGTTTATGCCTCTTCTGGTAATCATCTTTTATTCTTTCAATGAATCAAAAGACACAACCTTTACTGGCTTCAGCTTTGTATGGTATGAAAAATTAGTTTTTGAATCAAAACCTCTATGGCAGGCACTTTGGAATTCTCTGGTTGTTGCAGTAACATCTTCTCTGGTGGCTACAATTCTTGGATCCATGGCTGCAATTGGTATCAAATGGTATAAATTCCGTGGAAAAAACTACATTCAGGCCGTTAGTTTTCTGCCAATGGTTCTTCCGGAAGTTATCATGGGTGTATCCATGCTGGTTTTCTTTAATGCAATAAAACTCTCTCTTGGACTTGTAACCATTTTCATCGCTCATACAACCTTCTGTCTTCCTTTTGTTTATCTTATGGTAAGTGCTCGTGTTGATGAATTTGATTATTCCATTATTGAAGCTAGTTATGACCTGGGGGCCAATGAAAGACAGACTTTGTTAAAGGTTATTATTCCTGCAATCATGCCTGGTATTATTTCTGGTTTTATGATGAGTGTAACAATGTCTTTGGAAGACTATGTTATTACTGCTCTTGTTTCAGGTCCTGGAAGTACAACACTGCCAATCTATGTATACAGTATGATTCGTTTCGGTGTAAGTCCGGTAATCAATTCTCTCAGTTTTGTACTGATTCTTGTTATCTGTGTATTTACAGTTATTTTGCGCAAGAGCCTTAAATCTTTTGCCGCAAGTAAATAATTAGTTAAAAATGAGGTTATTTATGAAAAAAATATTACTGGTGCTGGCAGTTTTGGCCGCATGTTGTGGTTTTATATCCTGTGGTGGAGATGATAATACACTCTATCTTTATAACTGGACTTATTATACTCCGGATGATGTTCTTCGTGCTTTTGAAAAAGAATTCAATTGTACTGTAAAACTGGACTGCTATCCTTCAAATGAAGAAATGTATGCAAAGCTTCGTGCTGGAGCAAAAGGCTACGATATCGTTGTTCCTTCACAAGATTATGCATCTATCATGATTGCACAGGGAATGCTTCAGCCTTTGGATCAGTCAAAAATGACAAATAAAAAGAATCTTAATCCAAAGCTTATTGAAAAAATGGATTTTGATCCTGATCTTAAGTACTGCATGCCTTATTACTTTGGTGCAGCCGGTGTTTCTGTAAATAAAACGAAAGTTCCTGAAGGAAGCTACGAGCGTACCTGGAATATTTTTGCTGATTCCCGTTTCAAAGGCCATGCTACAATGATGGATGATATGCGTGAAGTTGTTGGTGATGCTCTTGCCTACCAGGGACACAGTGTAAACTCCTTGAACGATGCTGAACTTATGGCCGCAAAAGATCTTATTTCAAAAGCATGGAAACCAAATCTTGTAAAATTTGATGCAGAAAGCTTTGGTAAATCTTTTGCCAGTGGTGATTTCTGGCTTTGTCAGGGGTATGCAGAAGTAACTTTTGGAGAAGTTCCTGAAGATAAGTGGGCAGAAACCATCGACTTCTTTATCCCAGAAAATGGTGGACCAGCTTACCTTGACAGTATGTGTATTCTGAAAACAGCAAAACATGTTGAACTGGCAAATGAGTTCATCAACTTTATGCACAGACCAGAAAATTATGCTAAGTTCATTGATTACTTCCATTTTCCTTGTTTCGTAAATCTTCCTGCTCAGGAATATGTTACAACAACACCTATGTACGAAGCCTCAATGCTGAATAACTGTGAACTTAAAAACGATCTTGGACAAGATTTGGACAAGTATAATACAATCTGGCAGGATATCCGCTTCGGAGAATAATTTTTATATAACAAACTGCAAATATTATTAATTTTCGTTGCAGTTTGTTATAAATTCTTTTCCCTTTTGCCGAAAAATCTTTTTTAAACATATATTATTGGTATGGAAGAAAAGAAGATTTTTTCAGAACTTGATTACTCAAATGATCCTGTTGCCCGTACTGCATTTGAGAATTTCGGTATAAAATATCTTTTTCCCTGGCAGCGGCTTGTTATCTCCAATATTCTTGAAGCCTTTGAGGCTTGTGGCTCTAATAAAAGTGACATTCCTTCCAATGAAGATTCTTATCTAAAGGGGCGGCAGATTGTTCTTCTTCCAACTGGCGCAGGAAAATCTCTTTGTTTTCTGGTGCCTGCAATCATGCTGCCTGGAATTACACTTATAATCTATCCCCTTTTGGCTCTTATGACAGATCAGCAGCGTCGTATGACGGAAGGCTCTCTTCAGGCAGTAATGTTTCGTGGCGGTCAGGATGAACAGGAGCGCAATGAATATTTTTCCCGCCTGAAAGATGGTAGGGCAAAGGTAATCATAGCAAATCCTGAAGTGCTTCAATCACAGTCTCTTCTTGAACGAATAAAAAGTCTTGGAATTGTGCATGTTGCCATAGATGAAGCTCATTGTGTAAGTGAATGGGGAGACAGTTTCCGTCCAAGTTATCTGACTCTTGGCAATGTTATTGAAAAGCTTTCTCCTCCTGTAATAACTGCTTTTACAGCTACGGCATCACCTTCGGTTTTGCAGCGGGTCAGTGAAATCCTTTTTTCTGGATCAGCCCACGTAGTTCGAAGTGAATGTGACAGGCAGAATATTCATTATTATGTAAAAAAAGCTTCCGTAAAAGAAAAAGAAGTAATTCTTTTGTGCCATCAGATGGAAAGACCTTTAATAGTTTTTTGCGGTACCAGAAATAAAACTGAGCATATAGCGCGGGAATTGAACATGTGTTATGGAAATGATTTTGCAAAATTTTACCATGCCGGTCTTGAAAAATCAGAAAAGGAAGAAACTGAAAAATGGTTTTATGATTCAAAAGATGGAGTACTTTGCGCTACTTGTGCCTATGGTATGGGAGTAGACAAAAAAAATATAAAAACAGTAATTCATCTGGATGCACCTCAAACTGCAGAAGCGTACATTCAGGAAGCTGGCCGAGGCGGAAGGGACGGATCTGTTGCAAAAGCAGTGCTGCTTTGGAGCGGGGAAGATAGTCTTAGAACTTCACAGTTTCCTCCATTATCACGGGAAAGAGCTCTTCATGATTTTGCAGAAACCACTGATTGCAGGCGGCAGGTTCTACTTGACAGTTTAGGGGGTGAAAAAGCAGTGTGTTCAGGTTGTGACCTTTGCGATAAACGAAAAGAGGATGAGCAATGGAAAGAAAAAAATCTGTTTTTAAGGGTTAAGAGATTATTTTCAGAGCGCAGGAAAATATCTGATGGTGAATATGCTTTTCGTCTTATAAAAAGGAACCGCCGTTTTTATTCTGCAGGAGATCTTGAAGAAATTCTTTACGAACGTATGAACAATATTTCTTGTAAGATTACAGGGAAACGTATCTGGAGTCGAAATGAGGTTCTGGACATTATAAAAGATCTTGAAATCGGCGGAATTATAAAACAAAGCAATTTTTTATGGAAAAACTGCTACACCACGGTAAATCGCAAAAAAGATAAAACTGTTTATTCGTCATCATTATCTGATGAAGCTGATTCACCTTCGGCTGATTCCTCTGCCTGAGATTTTGATGGAGGTGCAGCTTTTTTTGCTTTCTTTGATTTTGGAGGTTTTTTACGGTAGTTGATAATAAATGTGGTAAACATCATTATTAGAAGGAATGCAACTGCTGTGACAATTACAGGCCAGCTTTTAAGAACACCAAGGATTATTTCAAGATTAATAGTTTCAAGATTGCCCATAAATTTAGTATATATTAGATTGGACATTTTGGATATATCATCATTCTAATTTAATTGAAAATTTCTTATTTTTCCCTTATAATAGATTAACTTTTTTAAATAGGTGGTATTATATGATTACATTGAAATTCGGTGGAACTTCCATGGGAAATGCCCGCCGCATTATCTCATCAGCAGACATTATTTGTGGACGTGCAGAAAAAGAAAGAGTAAGCGTAGTTGTTTCAGCTGTAGCTGGCGTTTCAAACAGTCTCCAGGCAGCTATTGATGCTTGTACCACCGGCACCACCTCAGAAAAATTTATCGATGATCTTAAAAAGACCCATGCAGAAATCTGTGATGAACTTGAATCAAAAGTAAAAGGTTTTGCAGCAGATAAAGTAATGGAAAAAATCAATCCTTATCTTGAAGAAACAGCAAAACTTCTGGATGGTTGTCTTTCATTTGGCGAATGTCCTTCTACAATTTATTGCCGCATTATGGGTATGGGAGAACTTATGTCATCTCCAATTATGGAAGCTGTTCTCCGTGCAAAAGGCCAGAGTGTAATGCTTCTTGATTCACGTAAGTTCATTTATACAACAGGGGAGCACAAAGAAGGTGATCCTGATTACGGCAAATGTGCTGAAGCTTGTGTTCCATTCCGCGACGGTGAATCAAACCAGCAGACACAGATTCTTCTTTTCCCAGGCTTTATCTGTTCCTGGATACGTGGTACTGGCGAAAAACCGGTTATGGGTCTTCTTGGTCGTAATGGTTCTGATTTTTCTGCTTCGATTCTTGCAGCAAGTCTTGGTTCAAAGAAATGCGAATTCTGGACAGATGTTGACGGTGTTTACACAGCAGATCCACGTATTGTAAAAGATGCAATTCTTGTTGATGACATGACATACGAAGAAGCCATGGAGCTTTCATTCTTTGGATCAAAGGTTCTTCATCCAAAAACACTTGCTCCTCTTCAGGCAAAAGGAATTGAAGCATGGAGTTTGAACTCTCACAATCCTTCTGCCCGTGGTACACGCATTGGAAAAGGTCCATATGAAAAGAAGGATACACCAATCTGTGGTATTTCCTGTCTTAAAAATGTTGCTATGATTTCAGTTTCTGGCAATGGTATGAAAGGCCGTACTGGAACTGCAAGCCGAATCTTCAATTCAGTTACTTCCGCAAAAGCTTCTATGCTTCTTATCACACAGTCTTCATCAGAATATACAATTTCTTTCTGTGTACGTGATGCTGAATCTAACAAAGTTGTTGATGCTTTGAATAAAGAATTTGAACTGGAAATTGCAGATCTTCTTATCAATAAAATCGAAGTTCAGCATGATTGTGCAATCGTTTCGGTAGTAGGGGATGGAATGATTCAGAACCGGGGTATTGCCGGAAAATTCATGGATGCACTTTCATCACAGGATATTAATAATCTTGCTATTGCCCAGGGAAGCTCAGAACGCTGTATTTCTTCTGTAATTCGTGGGGATATGGGTGATACAGCTGTTCGTGCAGTTCACCGTTTCTTCTTCAACACAGCACAGAGCATTGAAGTGTTTGCATTTGGAGCTGGTACAATCGGTGGAACAATGATTGATCAGATTTACTCACAGCACGATAAGCTTCTTTCTCAGAACGTTGATATCAAGGTTATGTGTATCACAACAATCGACGGTATGTACATGAATGAAGATGGAATTGATCTTTCTTCCTGGCGTGAAACAATGAAAAATCCACCAATCAAATTCTCAACATCAGACAAAAATGTTGATGAAATTATTGAATTTGTAAAACGGGTAAAACCTCTTAATCCTGTATTTGTTGACTGTACAGCAAGTTATGATCTTCCAGAACGTTATCTGGATCTTTTGAACGCAGGAATGAGCATTGCAACACCAAACAAACGTGCAAACTCAATGAATATGGAATTCTACCGAAATCTTCGTGAAACTGCCAACAAGATGCACCGCCGCTTCCTTTACGAAACAAACGTAGGTGCTGGTCTTCCAATCATTGATACACTCCAGAACCTTTTCAAATCAGGTGATAAGCTTACTGAATTCAACGGAATCATGTCAGGTTCACTTTCATACATCTTTGGAAAACTTGATGAAGGTGTTTCATTCTCTAAAGCTGTACTTGAAGCAAAAGAACTTCGTTACACAGAACCAGATCCACGAGATGACTTGAACGGAATGGACGTTGCTCGTAAAGCTCTTATCATTGCCCGTGAAAGTGGCATGAACCTGGAGCTTGAAGACATCACAATGAACAAGGTATTCCCAGATTTCTTTGATTCAACTGGAACTATCGAAGAATTCCTTGAAAAACTTCCACAGGTTGATGAATACTTTGCCAAAAAAATTGCCGATCTCAAAAAAGAAGGCAAAGTACTTCGCATGGGTGCTTCAATCAAAGACGGAAAAGTTTCTGTTGGTATGCTTGAAGTTACTCAGGACAATCCTCTGTACGGTGTTCGTGGCGGTGAAAATGCTTTTGTATTCTACACAGAACGCTATCAGCCAATTCCACTTACAGTTCGCGGATACGGAGCAGGGGCAGGTGTAACTGCCGCTGGTGTATTTGGAGATATTCTCCGCACAGTAAGCTTCAATAGTTCTAACTAAGCTGAAATTGACTTTGGAGAGAATCCATGAAAGCAGTAGATGCCCTTCTGTCCGTTTACAATTTTCTCAAACCTATTCTGGATGTTGGCATTCTGACTGTAATTATTTATAAGGCTTATGAAATGCTTTCCAAAACTAACGGAGTTATTAAGGCCGTTATTATAGTTTTGGGAAGCTATGCTGCAGCTACTATTCTTCAGCTTGATACAATTCTCTGGCTTTTGAATATTATTGCTCCGGGACTTGTTATCGGATTTGCCATTATCTTTCAGCCGGAACTGCGCAAACTCTTTCTTCGCCTTGGACAGAGCCGCTGGTTTGCTTTTGGTACACGATCAAAGCATACTTATGTAGACTCTGTTCTTCTGGCTGCTGAAATGCTCTCAAAACAGCGACGTGGTATGCTGTGTGTTTTTATCCGTCATACTAAGCTTGAAAATGTTATAAATACCGGAACAAAGCTTAATGCCGATATTTCAACAAATCTTCTTATGACTATTTTTTCCATGGATACAGCTTTACATGATGGAGCTTGTTTTATTCAGGGAAATAAAGTAATTGCTGCCGGATGTTTTCTTCCTCTTTCGGAACAGTATGATATTAAAATGACTTTTGGAACCCGTCACCGTGCAGCCCTGGGTGTATGTGAAGTTTCTGATGCTGTAGTTCTAATTGTATCTGAAGAATCTGGTGCAATCAGTCTGGCATATGATTCAAAGCTTCATTATGATCTTACAACTCAGGAAGCCCGTAAAGTTTTGGAAAACCTTCTGGAAATAACTCCAAATGATGCAAGTATCGAGGACACAATAGATGAAAGTAAACCAGTTAATTGATAGATTTACCCACAACTGGCCTCAGAAGCTTGTGTGTTTTGTTTTTGCACTTTTTCTCTATCTTTTTTACCATATGTCACAGGTAGATAGAAAGACTATTATTATTCCTCTTAGAGTGCATGAACAAGGTGAAGTAACACTTGTATCTAATATTCCTTCTTCTGTAAAAATTACTGTCCGCGCCAATAAGAATTATATTTCATCAATAAAGGGTTCTGATTTTTCCGCTAGTATTAATTTAAATTATCTTACAGAAAGCGGTACCTTCCGAGCTCCTGTTGTTCTTGTTGTTTCAGAAACTATTTTATCACTTGATCCACTTGAAATTATAATGACACCTGAAGTTATTGATGTAACGGTGGATAAGCGAATTACAAAAGCTCTTCCTGTTGAAGTGCAGAGCTTTGGTGAAGCAGCTTATGGGTATAAAATCTCTGGTGTAAGCGTAGACCCGTCCTTTGTAAATGTAACGGGTCCTGCTTCCATAGTTAATACTCTTGAATCATTTAATACAACCACCGTTGAACTTACCGATGCAACAAAAACTTTTACAAAAAAAGTTTCCGTTCAAAATAATAATAAGATTATTTCTCTTGAAAACAGTTCTGATTATTCTGTTACAGTTGAAGTAGAACCACAGATTATCGAAAAGAATATTGAAGCTGTAAAACTTATTCCTATGTATCTTAATGAGCGTTTTGAGATTAACAGTGAGATTCCGCTGTTCTTTGCACGAGTTTCAGGCCCTGTTTTAACACTGGACAATTTTAAGCCTGAAACCATCAATCTTAATCTTTCCGATGTAAAGGAAGCTGGAGAGATTGAAGTTCCTGTTAATTTTAATGTTCCTCGTGGAGTTGAAGTAGTTGAAAAAAGTGCCGATACTATAATTATCAGTATTGTTGAACGGCCTGAAGTTCTTGAAACAGAAGAAGATAACATGGAACAGAATTCATCATCAATGCTGAATATGGATTTTATTTTCTCATGATATACGGAATAGGTACAGACATTACAGAAGTTCCACGTTTTGAAAAATGGGTTTTGGACGAGAATCTTTCCAAGCGATATTTCAATGAAAAAGAACTGTCTGCAACTGGTACAATCAAGTCTAGAAGGGAACATCTTGCGGTTAGATTTGCCGCAAAAGAAGCTTTTTCCAAGGCACTTGGTACCGGTATTTTTGGATTTGAGCTTAAAGATTTGTATATCCAAAAAGATAAGGATGGAAAACCATATTTCGTGTTTGAAAATACTGCAAAAGAGATTCTTGAAAAGCGTGTAGGAAAATGTGTTGTGCATGTTTCACTTAGTCACGAAAAAGAATATGCTACGGCATTTGTTATTATTGAAAAACTGGATTAAAATTATTTAGGGAATTCCCGGAGGAGATATGGCAGAAAAATCTAAACCATCCATTTCATACTGGTCAAAAGATAAAATGATTTGTCCTGTGTGCAACAAGGCCTTTCAGCGTGAGGTAATGCTTAGTGGTAACGGTCGTATGATTGCCGGTTCTCTTACCCAGGAGCTTCACCGAAATTATGAACCTTCTAAAAAATTCGGCCGTGTATATCCTCTGATTTATGAAATTGGTGCATGTCCAAACTGTTACTGTGCTTTTTTCTGGAACGATTTTAAAGAACTTAAGGACAAAGGAATTGCTGACAGAATCTATGATCATATGGAAAAACGTCAGTGCGCGGTAAACGAAATTTTCCCATATTTTAATCTTAAACATGAAAGAAGCTTGTTTGACGGTGCTGCCATGTATTATCTGGCACTTCTTACTTATAATGATGTAAATGCCGAAATGATTCCTACTTTAAAACAGGGAATACTTTCACTTCGTCTTGCCTGGCTTTGTGATGAATTGAATCAGCGTTGTGCCGATCATAACTATGATTATATTTCCCAGGTTTTTTACAGAAAGGCACTTTATTTTTATCAGCAGGCTGTTGTTAATGAAACTCAGCGAAAGGAAAAATCATCTGCCCTTGCTAATATGGGTCCGGATATGGATAAAAACTATGGTTGGGATGGAGTAATTTATCTTTGCGGTCTTCTGGAATATAAATACGGTCAGCAGGATGATGTACAGCTCCGTCTTAAAAAATTAAGTGAATCAAAAACTGCCATTGCCCGTATTTTTGGTCTTGGTAAATCTTCAAAAAATAAACCAGGTCCACTCCTTGAACATGCCCGAGATCTTTATGATCTGCTTTCAAAAGAAGTAAAAGACGAAGATTTATAATGCGGAATATTCTTCTTACGATTTCATACGATGGTACAGATTTCTGTGGATGGCAGCGTCAGGATCACGATAACGGTGAAGTTACACGCACAGTCCAAGGTGAAATAGAAACCGCACTTGAAAAAATACACAAACAGAAAACTACACTCTATGGTTCAGGCCGTACTGACAGTGGTGTTCATGCTTTAGGTCAGGCTGCAAACTTTTTTTCACCTATTGATTCTATGCCCGTTTTAAATTATCAGCGTGCTCTTAATGCTTTCCTGCCAGAAGACATTCGTATTATGGATGTAAAAGAGGTAAGTGAAGCTTTTAATGCACGTTTTAATGCCACTTCAAGAAGTTATCGATACTTTATTTCGTTTGGAAACAGCTGTAGTGCCAATCAGAGCCGTTATGTCTGGCATGTAAAAAATTACACACCAAATCTCCAGCGTCTTAATGAACTGGCTTCTTGTCTCCGTGGAGAACTTGATTGCCAAAGCTTTGCTGCAAGTGGTGATCAAAGTCTTTCTACCTGCCGTTATCTGGATAATGCTTATTTCTTTATGGAAAAGGATCTGTTTGGCCGCCAGCTTCTGGTTTTTGAAATTGAGGCAAATGCTTTTCTCTGGAAGATGGTGCGAACAATCACCGGCACATTAATAAATCTGGACAAAAACAATGCTTCACCTGATGCAATGAAAAAGATTCTTGAAGCAAAAGACCGGACCCAGGCAGGTGTTACCGCTCCAAGTACCGGTCTGTTTTTGTATAAGATTAATTTTGACGGTATACGAAGACACGTCTAATTTATTTCTTACGGGAACAAATCAAAGGATTGCTATCTGGTGGTTTTGCCAAGCTGACCACAAGCACCACCAATCTTTCTTCCCCGTTTAGTACGAAGAGTTACATTTACACCGTTGTTTTCAAGTACATTTATAAAGTGCTTTACTTCCGCACTTGTTGGTTCTGTAAATGGTAATGTTGGGACTGGATTCCAAGGAATCAGGTTTACATGAACATCAATTCCCCGTGTGAAATTAATCAGGTTGCTTGCACTTTCGTCAGTTGTGTTTACACCTGAGAGAAGGGCTGCTTCAAGGGTAACACGTTTTCCGCTTTTTTTAGCAAAATAATCAATGGCCTTTTTGAGTTCTGAAAGTGGATTACCTTTTGTTACAGGCATCAACTCCTCTCTAAGAGCTTCATCGGCTGTTGTAAGAGAAACTGCAAGTCTTATATCAGGACCGTTATCTGCAAGATCGTAAATACCTTTAATCAAACCACAGGTTGAAAGTGTAATGCGTCTTCCTGAGAGATTTCGTCCATCTTTATGTGTTAAAACTGCAATTGCTTTTCTAATTGAATCAAGATTTTGCAGTGGTTCACCCATCCCCATAAAAACGATATTGTCCAGTTTTCCCGCTTCTTTTTCCAGTTCTAAGAATTCTTCAACGATTTCACCGGCTGTTAGATTTCTTGAAAGGCCAAGTGTTCCTGTCATACAGAATGCACACTTCATGGCACAACCAGCCTGACATGATACGCAGGCAGTTTTACGTCCTTCTTTATCTGTTAAAAGAACTGTTTCTACTGCGTTTCCGTCACTGAGGGTTATCTGAAGCTTTATTGTACCGTCAGGATCTTTGAGTACATTTGAAACAGTTGATGAGTAAATGACTGCCTTTTCTTTAAGTTCTTCGCGGAATGCAAGACTCAGATTTGTCATTTCGTCAAAACTAGTTACACCTGAAGCAATCCATTTAAAAATCTGCTTGCCACGGAATTTTTCTTTTAATCCAAGTTCTGCGGCTATTTCTTCAGGAAAAAGAGATGTTAATGCTATTTTGTTCATTTTTATCAACTGTAAAGTGCTTTATCGAATTTTATTTTGTTAAGTGCATCAAGGATTGCAGGACTTTTCAATCCGAAAGTAAGATATCCTTCCAGAAGTTTTACAGCTTCCTGTTTCTGTCCGATTCGGCAGTAGCAGTCTGCAAGATCGATATAAAGTCGATAGTTCTTGCGGTCATTTCTAATAAGGTCCTGGAGGCGTTCAATAGCTTCTTCATAGCGTCCTTCACCTTTTCGGATAAGTGCCAGTCCCAAAGCGGCATATACATCAAAATCAATATTCAGGGCTTCTGTATAGCATTTTTCGGCCTGCTGGTAATCACCTGTGTTTCGGTAAGCATCACCTATGCGTGTAAGAATAACTTTGTTGTTTGGATCCAATTCTAGGATTTTCTGCCAGTATTCAATAGATCTGAACTGCTGGTTCATTCCACGGTAACAGTCTGCCATACCAAAGAGTGCGTAGAAGTTACAAGGATCTCTTTCAAGTGCTTTTTCAAAGAAGAAAACGCCATCACTATAAGTCTTAAGCTTTCTGTGACAGTTTCCAATTGATGTTAAAACACGGATGTCACATGAATCTTTGTCCAAATCATACATTTTTGTCCAATAGTAAAGGGCATCTTTGTATTCTTTGTAATCGTAGTGAAGATGACCAAGTCCGATTAAGGCATAAGGATTTTTATCTTCCATTTCAAGAACTCTTAAGTAAATATCTTTTGAGCGCTTAAAAATATGAATTTTTCTATAGGCATCTGCTACACGAGTAAGAACTGTAATATTTCTGTCATCCTGACGCAGGTATTTTTCCCAAATTTCAATAGCCTTTGTGTATTTGTTCATTGCTTTATAGCAGTCAGCAAGGCCAAAAAGAGCGTAATTATTGCTAGGATGATAGTTCAGACATTTTTCGTAGAAAGTTATGGCTGCGTCAAAATTGTTTGATTTTCGTTCAGCATCACCTAAGCCAACAAGCGCATAGTTATTATTTTCTTCAAGCTGCAGAATTTCACTGAACTGATCTTTTGCCTTTTCAGTTTCACCTTCTTTAAGATACTGATAACCCATTTTTGAAAGTTCAGAAATCTTTTCATTGAGTTCATCATTGCCAGTATCAGGTTTTTCCATGTCAGCTGGAAAATCGAAAACATCAGGCTGTGTAACCTGAAGCTCCATTTCATCATTCTGTTCTTCTTTTTTCTTGCGGTTGAACATTTTTTCCTCTGTTATTTTGTAATTATTTTTAAATATTTTCCTGGTCGTCTTTTAGCAGTGAAGATATAACTTTTGCAATATCATTGTAAATTGGTTCTGCTTTTCTCAGATTATGGGCAAGATAATAAACTTTTAAGGCTTTTAGACTTTCATTTTTGTCCATGTATTTATCACCAACACGGGTAAGACCGTCAGAGTAACCTGTGGTGATATAGATTCTGCGTGCATCTTCTATATTTCCGTTGTTGAACATAACATTTGCTCGTCTGTTCAATACAGCTTTTTGTTCAGATGTAAGACCGCCTACAGGATTATCTGTAACTTTAATAAATCCATCTGTCCCGTCTTTTTCGAGAATCATTTCTTTTAAATCAGCTTTTTTATCTCGCATATCTTCAACAATAGTATACTATAATTATGCACTGAGAATCTGTAAAAATCAATGTAATAATATTAAAAATCTCTAATAATTTAAGACTTATAGGTGTAGAAATCTACAATAGAACGTCCATAAACCCGCTGGTCGGTTCTTGTTAATCTGCCAATTGTATCAGGCATAAAATGTTCTTCTGGCCGATGGACAAGAATTGTACCGTCTTCTTTCAAGATGTTGTTTTCATCAGCCTGCAAAATAAGCTGTTCGTGAAACCTATAAGGGAATGGGGGATCAAAAAAGATATAATCAAATTGAGTTTTACATCGCTTAATAAAGTATTCAACAGGCATGAAGTGGCACTTAATCTTTACGCCGCATTCTTTTTCGGTAACTTTAACATTGTCCAGAACTGTGTTTACTTTTATTTTATCTTTTTCACATAATTCAACATGACTGGCACCACGAGATACAGCTTCAATAGCAATAGTACCGCTGCCTGAAAAAAGGTCCAGCCAGGATTTACCGTCAAGATCTCCTAAAATAGAAAAAACGGATTCTCGCATCCTATCCATTGCAGGTCTAATTACACCGTCTGGACACTTTATTATTCTGCCTTTGAGTTTTCCACCAGTAATGCGCATATTATCTCTTGTTTAACGACCAGTAAATGTCATCATGAGGAAGATTTTTGTTTTCAGAAGCATATTCAAAAACTGTTTTGCCTTCTGTTGAACGGGCTTTAGGTTTTGCTCCTTCATCCAGCATAAGTTTTAAAAGCTTTGTTGATGTGGTGTAACGTGCCGCATACATTAAAGGAGTTTTTCCATCGTAATAGGCATTTAATGGAACACCAGCTTTGATGAATTTTCGTACTTTAGAAAGAAGTGTGTATTCAGAAGACTGCTGTGTAGTCAGAAGGAAAATAAATGCTTTCTGAACTTCTTTTTCTGCAGGTGCATAGTAATTAAGAATAGTTTCAATTATTTCCGGGTTTTCATTATAACAGCTTGCCAGATACAAAGCGGTTGTTCCAAAATTATTTTCAGCGCGAACATCTGAATCTTTTTGTAAAAGAAGATCAATTATCTGAAGATTACTCTGATATCGAACTGCGTACATAAGAGCTGTCCAACCGTCTTTATCTTTGGCATTTACATCAGCACCGGCGTTTAAAAGCGCTTTTATTTTCCAGTCGTTTCCTGCTTTTACCGCATTCATTAAGGATGTAGCACCGTTGGAATCACGGCGAGTCATATCTGCAAGAAGTTCAGGGTCAATTATTTCATTTTTTTCTTTTGGAAGTTCGTAAGAATCTGCTGTTGCAAAATCATGAAGATATGTTTTTTCGTAAGATTTATAATCATTTACCGGAGAAGAAGTTATATTTTCAGGATCATTTTTTTCACTGGAGTAGTCCTGTGTATCGACAGTCTGTAAAGGAGTGAATACAAGGTCAGAAAGATTGTCATCGGTATAAATATAAGGAGCTTCTGTTTCTGTTTCTTCGGTTTTTGTATCCTCTGTTTTTGTTTCTGTTTCCTCTGTGTTTGTTTCCTCGGTTTTCGTTTCTGTTTTTGTTCCCTCTGTCTCTTCTGATTCAAGTGTTTCAATTTCAAGTTCATCTACAGAAATATCTTCAGGTTCAGTAGACTTTACTGATTTACAGGAGAAAGATAAGAAAACAATAGCTAAGGCAAGTATAGCAGGAAGTGTTTTTTTCATAAGTATGCTTTTAAACTACATTCTGAGGCTTTCCATTAAGCCAGGCTTTTATATTTTCAATAACTACATTCATTAATCTTTGTCGGGTTTCCAATGGAGCCCATGCAAGATGTGGTGTAATGTAGCAGTTTTTTGCATTTAAAAGAGGATTGTCTTTTGCCATTGGTTCAACTGAAACAACGTCTGCACAATAGGCAGCAATATCTCCGTTATTTAGTGCGTTGGCAAGGTCTGCTTCGACTATAAGACCGCCTCGTGCTGTATTTATAAGTACAGCTGATTTTTTCATTTTTGACAATGTTTCTTTATTGATGATGCCGTTAGTTTGGGGTGTAAGAGGTGAGTGAAGGGTGATAAAATCACTTTGTTCCAGCAACTGATTGAAAGTAACGTTTTCAACACCATCTTTTGGAGTTCTAGAACAGGCAATTACATTCATGCCAAAAGCCTTTCCAATTTCGGCAGATTTTTTACCAATTGAACCATATCCAAATATACCAAGAGTTTTTCCACTTAATTCCATAAGTGGTGAATTCCAGTAACAGAAATCTGGACATTTTACCCAGTCACCATTTTTTACTGTAATACTGTGTTCATATACTCTATTGGTGTAATTTGTTATAAAAGCAAATACATGCTGAGCAACAGCATCTGTTGAATAGGCTGGAACATTTGTGACTGTAATGGATCTTTTGTGGGCTGCTTCTGTGTCAATTACATTATAACCGGTGGCATTTACACCAATGTATTTTAAGTTAGGACAAGCAGCCATGATTTCGTCTGTAATTGCAACTTTATTTACTAAAATTGCACAGGAATCACCTATGCGTTCAATTACCTTATCGGCAGGAGTACGGTCGTAAACTTCAACTTCAAAGTATTCTCTTAATTTATCCCAAGATAAATCTCCAGGATTCATTGCATATCCATCTAGGACCGTTAATCTTTTCACAAAGTACCACCTGCACGCTTGCTCTTGAATTAGCCTACAACATCAACTCCGCAACTAGAAATAGCTGCGTTAATTGCGTTTTCATCAGCACCTTCGTGGTCTACCAAAACCTGAGCTTTATCTGCGTTAGCAACAACTTTTGAAACACCTGGAACTGCCTCAACTGCTTTTTGTACACTGGCAGCTGATTCAGAATCAAACATTCCAACAACATAGATTTTTTTCTGCATTTTATTGCTCCACATTCAGTAATTAATGACAAACCCTATATAAAATAATATATCATTCCCCCGATTTGTTCAACAATTATGGATAGTGACTTTCTCTTATATAATTGTAAAAAAAAAGACCGCCATTAAAAATGACAGTCTTATTGGAGATGGCGAGAATTGAACTCGCGTCCGAAAAAGTAACCCCTGCACGTCTACAAGTTTAGTTATGCGAGGTAATTGTCGGGTGGGAGTAGCAGCATAACAAGCATCACCACCGTATTTTGAAAAGAGTCCTGCTTAATATTCAAACCTATTAAGCAGCAAGTCCCTGTTGGCAACAGGAGGTCAGACAGTTAGGAACAGCACCATCTGAGTCCCGGCTAAAGCTACAGTTAAGCAGCGAGAGCGAACTGTTCGTCTGAAGAATATTCTTCTTCTTTACGTTTGGCAGTTATAAGTTTTGTCAGCTTAGGGTGCCTTCACACCCACATGCAGTACAGGCGTTCCCAATTCCGTCGAAACCGGGACATCCCCATGTGGTTTAAATATACAAAAGCCCTGACAAAAGGTCAAGGCTTTTAACACATATAAATATCAGTAAAAATTATTCACCGTCGCGGTTTACGCTGTGATGTTTCTGCTGATATTTTTTAAGCATTGCAACGGCATTTCTCTTTCCGTTGTAAACAAATCCACCATTCCAGTATTCAAGAGCAGCAAAAAGGGCGTTACCACCATCCTGGCTGTCCGACTGTTTTGTTCGGAATGAAACGTAATTTGAAAGCTCCATAAAATCATTTTTGTGGAGACAATCAAGACGTTTACGGTTGAATTCGTTCCATTTTTCAAGATCAGTAAATCCTTCACCTTCATCCTGAACGATAATATGTGCATGACTTGGGCTGAAAGAATACCAAACTGTAACTTTCTTGTTGATGTCACAGTGGTTACCATGCTTAACAGCATTTTTAATTACTTCAGAAATCTGCTGTTCCAAAAGGTTCAGTTCTTTAATTTCTGTTGGAGCAGACTGTACAATCAGAAGTGTAAAATAACGAATCTGACGGAAGTCTGAAGGAAATTCCTTTTTAAGCATGTTTGTTTTATCAAACAATGGATCATTTTCATCCGAGCGAAGTTCTTTGAATTCCTGTTCCATGTCTTACTCCTTAACCATAAGCAGGCCTTCTTCAACGCTGTTAGCGATAGGGAAGTAACCCATAAGTTTTGTAAGTTCAATAACCTTTTTTACAGATCCATGAATGTTAGAAATTGCAAGGTGAAGGTTCTGCTTTTTGATTGTTGAGCAGATGAAGATCAATGCACCAATTCCAGACGAGTCAATATAATCGACCTGTTCAAGATTGATAACGAAGTTCTTTACGTTCTTTTCAAGCATCTTCATAACCAATTCCTTGAGTTTATAAGAGTTGTAAAGGTCCATCTCTCCGTTTACATCGATGATATAAACATCTCCGTTTTTACGAATTTTAAGTTCCATTCTTAAAGCTCCTTGCCTTATTATTCAGCTTTGATAACCAATAAACTCTGGTCATCGAATTGTTGTGTTCCGTCACAGAATTTTTTAAGATCATCTTTTACGCGGCTGGAAATTTCTTTTGCAGATTTACCGGCATTTGCAGTAATGATCTTTGACAGACTGTTCATTGAATACTGTGTTCCCATATCATTCAGGGCTTCAACAATACCGTCCGTAAATGTAACAAGCATATCACCTTTTTCAAGTGTTACAGTTACATCTTTATATACAGAATCTTTTTCAACACCCATAGGTTCAGTTACTTCAGTAAGTGTTTCTAAAGATTTTGTTTTAGCAGAGTATAACAGTACTGGGTTATTTCCACAAGATGCAATATCTGCTTTTCTGGTTTCACTATCATAGTTGATAAGTGCAACGCTTGCAAAGTGGTCAATTTTTGAGGATTCAATACAGATGCCTCGGTTTGCCCATGCAAGGATTGTTGCAGCACTCTGTGGAGTATTTACTGTAAGGCGGAGAATTGCACGAATCATAAGCATTACTACAAGTGAGTTCATGCCTTTTCCTGCAACGTCAGCCATAATGAAGGAAATGCGGTTTTTACGTGAAATGATAACATCGTAGTAATCACCACAAACATTTTCCATTGGGTTTGTAAAACATCCGATTCCAAGTGAAGCAATTGCAGGCAGCTTTGAAGGAATAAGTGTTTTCTGGATTGAAGTTGCAATGTCACCACCACTTGTAAGTTCCTTGTGTTCTGCGTAAGAAAGGAATGAATAAAGTGGCTTCATAGCAGATGCAATTGCGTCTGTGTAAACTTCAGCTTCAATTACATCGTCTTTTGTGAATTTAGCTTTTCCAGGATCGCGTGAAAGTGCGATAACACCAGCAACACCTTCGGCCTGTTTGATTGGAATGAAAATATAACTTCCGCATTTAAGGAATTCTTCAGGTCCATTCTGATAAACACGTGGGTCGCGTACAGAATCTTCAATAAGTACTGGTTCACCTTTTACAGCAATATCACCAAAAATGTTGTCTGTAAGAGGGAACTGTGCAAAACGAAGGTTTGTTTCAACACGGATAGGCTTGTGAGGAAGATCTGCCGGCAGTTTGTATGGAGGAGGGAAGCTTCCTGTAAATGATTTTACTGTAAGAATATTGTCAAAATCGTCGGCCATAAGAATTACACAACCGTCGGCTTTAACTTTTTCTGTAAGAAGCTTGTTACCGTAGTTTAGGAATTCTTCCATTGAATCTTCTTTTGAGAAGAATGAAGATACCTTTGAAACCAGGTCTTTATTTACTTCAATAATTCGTTTGTATTTCTTTACTGTAGCGTTGTATTCTTCTTTTGATACAGAATTTTCTGAAATCATGGCACGCTGTTCTGCAAGTCGCTTGGCTTCTTTCTTTTCTTCACGCTTTTTAGGATTGCTGAAAGCAACTACACCAGTGTAAAGAAGAATGAGCACTTCTGCGAATGCCAGAGTAAATACCAGGAACATGAGCTGCTGGTTATAGTATGTATAAAGACATCCTGCTACCAGAACTCCGCTGATCAAAAAGAAGATAAAACTGATTTTTGCTGTATTTCGCAATTTGGCAATGAGCAGTGTAATAAATACCAAAGCACTTATACCTGCGGCTACCAGAAGCGGAACTCCAACCAATGAATCCATAGTTTATATACTCCTATCAGATGAGGCTGTCCAATAAGCTTGCATTACGGTGGTTGAGTTTACGGTCCCTGAGCCATGTCGAAGGGTCGAAACCACCAGATTTAGTGTAGCAGTCATTACTTTTGGGACAACCCCATTATTATATTCTAACATTGATATTTTGTGGCGTCAATTAAAATGGAATGATGAAAAGCTAAGAAAGTTGTTCAATTATCTTTTTTAGAGCTTTAACAGCTTTCCCTCGATGCGAAATGGCATTTTTCTCTTCGGCAGTAAGCTGAGCGATTGTTTTATTCTGTTCTGGAAGGAAAACAATCGGATCGTATCCAAAACCACCGTCTCCAGCCTGTTTTGAAATGTCATCAATAAGTGTACCTTCAAAGGTTTCCTGTACTACATAAAGACGATCCCCTCCAAGATAAAGTACAAAGGCGCAGGTATAGTGACAGGATCTTGGACCGTTCATAAAATCATTGAAGCGGGTCTCTGGTTTTTCAAGACGCTTGTTTAACTGATTAATAAGGAAAATATTCTGTTCATCCTGACTTATTTTTGTTCCGTCTGGTTTTCCCTGAGGAAAATCTGGGCCAGCATATCTAGATGAATAAATTCCAGGAACTCCGTCCAATGCATCAACACTTATGCCCGAATCGTCGGCAATTACAGGTGCATGAACCAAATCAAAAAGTGCTTTTGCCTTTATGATTGAGTTCTCATAAAAGGTAGTTCCTGTTTCATCAGGATCAAAATCGATTCCTTCATCAGAAGGAATTACAATATCAAAACCAGGCAGCAGTTCTGCCATTTCCTTTTTTTTGTTTTTATTTCCAGTGGCAAGGTAAATTTTCATACAAGTTAATATAGTAGAAAAACGTCATAATTGCAATTTTGCTTTTGAAAGCTTTATTTTTCTTCTATGACTCTCCAGGAACAGTTAAGGTAGTAATCAAGGGTTCTTTCCTTCATTCCAATTATTTCTGCGATCTGCCGATTGGATGGATAGATTCGTACGCGCTGGGAAACGTGAGCATTCCATCTTTTTTTATATCGTTGAGCCATCTGATTCAACTCATTTGCCTTATAAGCTGACGATGTATCACACATGCTGCTTTGCTGTTCGTAGTTTTTTTGCGTTGTATAAAATTTGTATTGTCTGTCTAAATGCTCCTGGGCAGTATACATTTTATCAACAAGAAGGCTTCTAATTTTATCCACAATAGTTGTAAGTTCAAGAAAACTCAGATTGTAGTCCTGTGCAAGATTGTAAATATCCCTGTCATCAAGAGAATAGCTGTTTTTGAAGCTTACAAGAACACGTGCTTTATATTCAGGGTTGATGTTTCTTGATTTTATAAAAGTGGAAAGAACAGGGAATTTTCTGGAAGGGGAAGAAGGTGATGCAAGGACATAGGATTGTGTTACCGCTTTTTGCATAAACTTTTGTTCCCGGCTCATATTTTCTATGCACTCATCCTGAGGGTCTGGTTCCTGACGTGCTTCATTGTCTATTTTTATGATTCCGCAGACTATTGATTTATCAAGCATCTCGTTTTGTTTTTTTCTTGTCCAACATTTGTTCTGGTTATCTACAATCTTGTAAAGGTAGTTGAAGAAGCTGGCTTTTTGGGAGTCATAGTGATCAAGAATCTTTCTTCCGTTTGTAAGCAGGTACAGAATGATTTCTGATGTTTTGTCTTTAAGTTCATCAGAATCTTTGCATTTTGACGAAATGGAAAAGATCTTTTTGTTGTTCAAAAAATATGTGGTGATGCGGTGAGATGCTTCATCACTTGTGATTTTTCCTGATTTGTATAATTTAGGAATCTCTTCAATGTATGCATTAACCATAATTACATCCTTATCTGTACGATTTATTTTGATTATCCATGAGGAGATTAAAAATATTTAGGAAAATTTTGAAAAAAAATTTAAAAAATATAAAAAAATTGATATATTGGAGTTACATATTTTAGGGTTGTGGAAATTTTTTATGGTATATTGGAGATATTTTCAAAAATTTTATTAGTTCATCACCCTGGCAAATTCTTTAACAATGGCAGGAATCAGAGTTTCAAGGCGACCCTCTGTGCTTAATCCTGATGCATTTTTGTGTCCGCCACCGTTAAATTTTTGGGCAACTACGCTTACATCAACCTTATCCTGTGATCGGAAACCACCGGTACAAGTATTTATTGAATCCTGTCGGAGAAAAACAACGGCTTCAACTCCGCGGCAAGAAAGTAGTGCAGAGTATAGAGCATCTGAGTCCCGTCCTTCCTGACCGTACTGTTTTGTGTCATTTAAGGTTTCGTAAGTTAAAGCCAGTTTTCCATCCAGGTAAAGTTCTGTGCGTTCAAGAAGTATTCCAAGAAGTTTTCGTGTAGAAAATGGTTTTCCGCTGTTGATTGTACGGTATGTTTCCCGAGGAATTGCTCCATATTTTACAAGACGTGCCGCTCCTTCAATGTAAGGATCAGAATTTTCGTTCAGAAATCGGAAAAAACCTGTGTCGGTACAGAATCCAAGAAAAAGAGTTTCAGCGGTTTCTTTTGGAATAGGTCCAATGATGGTTTCGTAGAAAAGCTGAACAAGGTATGAACATGCAGGACTGTCGGAATCAATGAATTTTACGGTGGATGGATTGTCTTTTGCAGGATCACCTGAAGTTTTGTGATGATCTATAATAAATGTGTCGTAATTGCGGATATCTCCGTCCAGTTCACCCAGTCTGTGAAGTTCAGAACAGTCTACGATAATGAGACCTGTATTTTTTATTTCCTCAGAAGTCTGGAAATCAAGTTCATTTGAGAAAAGGGGCTCAAATTTAAGAATATCAGTTCTTTTGAATGGTCCTGCCGAAAGAAGTTTGTATGGTTTCTTTAAATGATCCAATATGGCAGCAATTCCAAGACAGGAAGCTACACAGTCACCGTCAGGTTCTTTGTGACCGACAATGTAAAAAAACTCATGTGCTTCAATAAATGCACGAAGCATATCTGCATAATCTTTAGAGAAAACTGCCATAATGTAAAACCTGGTTTTTAGATTAGAGCTTTACGTCGCTCAAGTCTGTTTTGTCAACATCAAGTGGTTTGCTGTTTGGAACAACTCCCCAAACTGAGTTTGATTTTGATTTTGGTACGTTAAGAATAACGCGTTTAAATTCTCCGCCATCAGAAACAATTGTCATAAATGGTTTGAGTGTTGAGTCAATAACGCGAATCTTCATTTTGCGAGGATTGTCAACAGAACCTTTTGCCCATGCTTTAGGAATTACAGTAGTACCTGAACCGATTTTGTTTTTCTGGTAGATGATTGCATATCCATTTGATGATTCAAGGATCTTCAAGATAGGAATATTTGTGTATGTCATTGTAGTCCAGCGTGACTCATCACGAGAATTTGCATCTGGATTGTCATAAGCAAAAGCGCTTGTTGCAAACACTGAAAGAAGTGCAATCAAAATAAGTAATTTTTTCATATATAACTCCATAATATTGGATTCAATCAAGATATATAAAAGTATAAATGTTTTTTTTGCTTTTAACAACTATAAAAAAATCTAATCTTTTTTTTCAGGATTCCGATGATATTCGTAGGATACCAATAGTTATGAAAAAACTTGTAGCATTCATTTCGATTCTGATGCTGGCAACTGCTTGTTTTGCCCGTCAGATTTCTGTTCAGGTAGTTCAGCATAATGATGCCTGGAATTCGGTAGGTGAACATTCACTTATTGTGGAAGACGAATTGATGAACGGTTTTTTTGACTATGGGTACATTGTAACTAATTCAGAAACAACTGTATCAGCTTCCGAAGAAGACGATGAAGAACTTTTGAATTCTGGATTCGTCGAGGCTTATGACGGTTTTTCTGATGTATTTGTTCAGGTAAAGCTGTACTTCAAAAAAATTGGTGAAAATGCCAGTAAATCGGGAATGGATCCCAGTAAACTTGATCATGCAGAACTTGTGATTATGGATGTGAAAACACGAAAAAAAATCCAGGTGACTGAAGTTAAGGGAAGTACGAAATTGCCAGGAACAGATGAAAATGTAAAAACAGTTTCGAAATCGATAATAACAGCTATAAGAAAAGCTTTATAGGACAGGTGGGAATATGAAATCCAAATTCGGCAAAATCTTATTGAAGATTGTATCAGTAGTATCTGTATCTTTGCTTCTTGCATCTTTTAGTCCATCTTTGGACGGAAGAGCCTTAGTAGCAGCAGACGGAGAATTTCCTGAAGGACTCTTTGCAAAAACTGTTGGGTATCTTCCAGGTGATGTAATCAGTGTTACAAATATTTCAGGCAGTACAACTGTTGATATTCTTGTAATCGGCGCTTTAGATCCTTCAGAAGGCGTTGCAATCATGCTTTCTCCACAGGCTGCTAAATCTTTGGGAATTGAACGAGATTCAAATAATATCGTAAAAATTACAAAACGAACTGGCCAGGATGAACGAGTTTACGGAACTGCTGTTATTGCTGATTCAGGAAGTCTTTATGATGATGAAGAAATTGAGTTAAACATCAATAAAGATGCTTTTGGATTTGAAGATGAAGAAGAAACTGAAACTGAAGAATTTGAAGAACCAGCTGAAGAAAATCTGGAAGAATCAGAAAATAATATAGAAGAATTTGATGAAGAAACCTTTGCAGAAGAAGAATTTGAAGAAGAGGCTTTTGAAGAAGAGACTGAAGAAGAATTTGAAGAAGAGATTTTTGAAGAAGAGACTGAGGAAACAGATTCTTTTGATAGTTTTGACGATATAGAAACTGAATCTTATGGTGAAGCAGAAGAAACTTTTGAAGAAGAAGCCTTTGAGGAAGAAGCTGAATCAGAAACAACAGAAACAGAAGAAGCTTTTGAAGAAGAAGCCTTTGAAGACGAAGCTGAAACAGAAGAAACTTTTGAAGAAGAATCTGAAGCTGAAGAAACTGATGTAGAAGCCGAAAAAATAGATGAAGAAATCTATACTTTTGAAGAAGCTCCAGAAGAAGAACCTGCCGAAGAAGATTTTGATTATGAATTAGAATATGAAAAAGCTGAAGGTGAAGTTTCTGAAGAAGAACTGGATGACGGTGAAGATGATTATTACTTTGATGATCTTGAAAATGCCGACTCAGATGATTCAGAACTGCTGGAAGAAGCCGAAGAAACAGTAGAAAGTGAATCAATTTCCGATGATTTTGAAGATTACACTGAAGAAGAAGCTCCTGCCGAAGAAACACCAGATTATGAAGCAGAAGGCGATGCAGAAACTGCAGAAGATGAGTTTGTAGAATCAGAAGTGGATTTTGAAGAAGAATCAGAGGATGAAGCTTTAGATACTGAAAACGAAAATCTTGAAGAAGAAATCTTTGAAGAAGAAACCTTTGAGGAAGAAGCTTTTGAAGAACCTGAAGAAGAACTTAAAGGTGAAAGTGTAGAAATTGATGAACTGGATGAACTTGAAGAGCTTGCACCTGTAGAAGAAGAAACTGAAGAACTTGAAGAAGCAACAGAGGAAGAGTTTGAAGTAGAATCAGAAGAAAATGCTGTAGCTTCAGAAGATGATGAATACGAAGCTATAGTTTTGGTACCTGCTGATGAAAATCCTCCAGTAGAAGAAGCAGAAGCAGTTGAAGAAGAAACTGAAGAAGCCGTTGTAGAAGAAGTAATCGAAGACTACGTTGAAAAAGAAGATGTAGAAGATGTTGAAGAACTGGTTTATGCAGAGGAAGAAGACGAAGCAATCATTCTAGAACCTGTAGAAGCTAGTGAAGATGAACTTTTTGCTGAAGACGAAAAAGATTCAGCTGCTCCAAAATTCAGCTATGAAAAATACATTGTTCCAAATCTTGAAAGTCTTGAAAGCGGATATTATTACCTTCAGGTAGCAGCTTATGCAGAAGATTCAAGCATTGAAGCCTTCATTGAAAAGTACGCTGAAAATTATCCGATTACAATAGTGCCAAAATCAAGCGGCTATATTAAACAGATTATGATTGGACCTCTTTCAATTGATGAATACGGTGTTGTTCAGAAACGATTCAAAGAGTATGGATTTAAAGATGCCTGGCTGCGTAAAATCAAATAAGATTAAACAGCAGTAAACATGGAGGCTGTCCAATAAGTTTGCATTACGGTGGTTGAGTTTACGGTCCCTGAGCCTGTCGAAGGGTGGTATCCTGAGCCTGTCGAAGGGTGGTATCCTGAGCCTGTCGAAGGGCTCAATGAGCGCTACACTCATTACTTGTGGGACAGCCCCTTTTAATTTAAAATATCACTTATGAAATACAATTGTGTTGTTGTACTGGGACCTACTGCTGTTGGAAAAACCGCCATCGGTGTGCAGCTTGCCCACAGATTTAATGGAGAAGTTATTTCCGCAGATTCACGGCAGACATATAAAGGTCTTGATATAGGATCAGGAAAAGATCTGGATGAATACTGTGTGGATGGAGTGCCGGTTCCTTATCATTTGATTGATATTACTGACTTAAACAGCGAATACAATGTGTATAACTATCAAAATGATTTTAGAAAAGCTTTTTATGACATTATAGCCCGTGGTAAACTTCCTGTGGTTGTTGGTGGAACAGGCTTATATATTGATGCTGTGGTTCGGTCTTACGAACTGCTTGATGTTCCAGAAAATCCGGAAAGAAGGGCTGAACTTGAAAAACAGAGTCTTGAAGAACTCAGCAAATATCTTATCAGCATAAAACCAAACATGCATAATAAAACTGATCTTGAAGATAAAAACCGTGTAATCAAAGCCATATTAATAGAAGAATTTTCCCGAACTGAAGAAGGTATTAAGAATCGGGAAGAAAAAAAAGCAAATCCAGTTGTGCCTTATATAATCGGAACTACTTTTGACCGTGAAAAAATCTGGGAAAATATTTCGATTCGCCTTAAAGAGCGTCTAGATAACGGGCTTATTGAAGAAATTCAAGGGCTTCATGATATGGGATTCTCCTGGGAACGGCTTGAAAAACTTGGTCTTGAATATCGATTCTGTTCTCTCTATCTGGAAGGTAAAATTGCTACAAAAGAACAGCTGTATGAAGAACTTTTTATTGCAATCCGTCAGTTTGCAAAACGTCAGGAAACCTGGTTCCGTTTTATGGAAAAAAATGGAGTAGAAATCCACTGGCTGGAAAGAACTCAAGATAAAAAGAAGCGCACTGAAGAAGTATTTAAACTTATAGAGGAAAATGTATTGTAACTGCATATAAAGCGTAAAGTTTATTGCACATAAATGCGAAGCAGTGTTCCGGCACAGAACGCATTACCGCAGGAGCGAAGCGACGAGGACTCGTGCGTTATGTGTCGGGTTACTGCGTAGACATTTAAGTCGCGATGGATGTATGTTTTATATTCAGTACAAATTCAGGGATAAATATGGAAGATAGACCAAAAATTTCAGCTTTCATTGATAAAGCCATCTTTGATTATAAAATGATAGAACCAGGCGATAAAATCCTAATTGGTGCTTCAGGTGGAAAAGATTCAACTGCTCTAATTCATTATTTTTCTAACAGAATAAAAAGACCAGACTGTAATTTTGAATTTGGAATTCTAAACATAGCCAGTGAGGTTAGTGGAGGGCTTCCAGAGAGAATCAGTGCTTTATTTAAGAAATGGGGCGTAAAAGAAAATGTAGTGGAAATCAACGTTCAGGAAAGATTGAAACCGGGACGTAAAATGAGCTGCTACTGGTGCACAACCCAGCGTCGTACAGAATTGCTTCGATATGCAATGGCAAACGGTTACAATAAAATTGCCCTTGGACATCACATGGATGATATTCTTGAAACCCTGCTTATGAATATGCTGAATCAGGCTAAAATCACCACAATGCCTCCTCGTCTGCAATATGAAAAATATCCTGTCGAAATAATCCGGCCTTTATGTTATGTAAGTGAAGATTATCTTAAAGAAGAAGCAGAAATTGAAGGTTATGCTGGTTTTACTTGTACCTGCGACTTTCTGGAAAATGGGGATCGAAAACATGCCCGAATGCTTCTGGAACAGCTTACGGAAGGCAGCCGAATAAAAAAAGAACATCTTTTTGAAAGTATGCGTCATATCGATAAAACTTATCTTCCATAAAATCCAGGCAATTCTACTTAATTGAAAAAATCACCTCTTTTTTTTATAATATGGCTAGAGGTATTTACATGAAAAAGATTATTTCGGGAAAAGTTCGTGAAGTTTATGATCTTGAAGACGGACGCATGGTAATTGTTACAACAGACCGCCTTTCAGCTTTTGACGTTATTCTTCCAACTCTTATTACAGACAAGGGTAAGGTGCTCAATGCTCTTTCTAACTTCTGGTTTGGTATGACAGGTGATATCGTAAAAAATCATATGATTTCAAGCGATCTTAAAGATATGCCTGCAGAATTTCAGAAGCCTGAATACGAAGGACGCACAATCCTGGTTAAAAAACTTAAGATGATTCCATACGAAGTAATCGTTCGTGGTTATATGTTCGGTTCAATGTACGAAGCCTATAAAAAGGGTGAACCATTTTTGGGACACAGCTTTGACAAAGAATACCAGCAGGCAGAAAAACTGGAACAGCCAATTGTAACACCTTCTACAAAAGCAGCTGAAGGTCATGATATCAACGTTACTTTGGATTATATGAAAAAAGACCTTGGTGATGAACTGGCTACAAAAATTGAACAGGCCGCTCTTGCAGTTTACAAAAAATGCTACGATCACGCCTACAAAAACGGAATCATCATTGCTGATACAAAATTTGAATTCGGTCTTGATGAAAACGGAGATTTGGTTCTTGGTGATGAAGTACTTACACCTGATTCAAGCCGTTTCTGGGATCTTTCAAAATACGAAGTAGGATCAAGTCCAGCATCTTACGACAAACAGTTTATACGCGACTGGCTCAAAGCAAATAATCTTGCCGGCGATCCAAGTATCAAAGAAATTCCTGCTGACGTTGTAGCAAAAACATCTGAAATCTACAAAGAATGTCAGTTTAAAATCACAGGAACAAAATAAGGATAATTTATGAAAAAACAGGCTTTCAATCCTTATCTTCCTACTTATGAATATATTCCGGACGGAGAACCTTACGTTTTTAATGGCCGTGTTTATGTTTACGGTTCCCACGATCACTACGGAAGCCCGGTTTTCTGTCTGAATGACTATGTCAGTTGGAGTGCTCCTGTAGATGACCTTGGAAACTGGAGATATGAAGGGGTTTCTTATAAAAAAACTGATGATCCTGCCAATAAAGACGGATTTGCTGTTCTTTATGCTCCAGATATTACTGTTGGACCTGACGGAAAATACTATCTGTTCTACTGTCTTGATAAATTTTCCATGGTTTCAGTAGCAGTCAGCGATGTGCCTCAGGGACCATTTAAGTTTCATGGGTATGTTCATTATGCTGATGGAACACTTCTTGGAGAACGGGAAGGTGATGAACCTCAGTTTGATCCTGGAGTTCTTACTGAAGGTGATAAAACTTATCTTTATACAGGGTTCTGTGGTCGGGGTGACAAAAGCCGTCACGGTTCATGGTGTGTAACTCTTGATAAAGATATGCTTACAATTATTGAAGAACCTGTTCTTGTTGCTCCAGGGTGTGAATACAGTGCCGGAACAGGATTTGAAGGCCATGCATTCTTTGAAGCAAGTTCTATCCGAAAGCGAGGGGACACATACTACTTTGTTTATTCATCTGAAGTGATGCACGAGCTTTGTTATGCAACAAGTAAAAACCCACGTGAAGGATTTGTTTACCGCGGTGTAATCGTTTCAAACTCTGACATTGGAATTGATTCATACAAAAAGGCTGACATGCCATCTTGTTACGGGGCCAACAACCACGGAAGTATCGTAGAAATTGGTGATGACTGGTTTATCTTCTACCACCGTCATACAAACGGTGACTGGTATTCTCGACAGGGTTGTGCAGAAAAAATTACGTTTACTGAAGACGGCCTTATTCCACAGGTAGAAATTACTTCCTGCGGATTGAATGGCGGTCCTCTTAAAGCGGAAGGGGAATACAACGCTAATATTGCCTGTAACTTGTTTACAGATAAACCTCAGCTTTATGTAGCAGATGGTTTCCCTAAAATTATGCAGGAATGTACTGATGGTGAAGAAGATCTTTCTTATATTACCCGAATGTATAATTCTGCTACTGCCGGTTTTAAATATTTTGATTTTAAGGGTGTAAAAAAGATTACACTTGAAACCCGTGCTTATGCCAATGGTGTTTTTGAAGTACGAACAGAAATTGGTGGTAAAGTGTGGGGTGAAATTAAAGTAGGATATACAAATATTTGGGTAAAAGCTTCATGTAATGTAGAAATCCCGGACGGAGTTCACGCTCTGTACTTTACTTTCAAAGGTGAAGGAAATCCACAGATCAGAAGATTCTGGTTTGATTAAATAAGGAAATAAAAATGGCTAAAATTGCAATGAAAAACGCTATCGCTGAACTTGACGGCGATGAAATGACAAGAGTTTTGTGGAAAGTTATTAAAGATGAACTTCTTCTGCCTTTCGTTGACCTTAAAACTGAATACTATGACCTGGGACTGAAAAGCCGCGATGACAGCGATGATAAAGTAACTTACGAAAGTGCTGCTGCCATCAAACGTCTTGGAGTAGGTGTAAAATGTGCAACAATTACATCTAATCAGGCTCGTGTTGAGGAATACAATCTTAAACAGCTTACACCTTCACCAAACGGAATCATCCGTGCAGAACTGGACGGAACAGTTTTCCGTGAGCCAATCTTTGTTAAAAATGTTCACGGAACAGTTTCATGCTGGGAAAAACCAATCGTTCTTGGTCGTCATGCATACGGTGACATCTACAAAAATACAGAAATCAAAACTCCATGTGCAGGAAAAGCTGAGCTTGTTTTCACTGGTGAAGACGGAACTGTAATCCGTAAGCTCATCAAAGATATGCCGGGACCTGGAATCATTCAGGGAATCCACAACCTGGACAAATCAATTGAAAGCTTTGCCCGCTGTTGTCTTACATACGCATTGGACCGCAAGATTTCAGTTTGGTTCGGTGCAAAAGATACAATTTCAAAAACTTATGATGGAAACTTCAAGGCAATTTTCCAGAAGATTTACGATGAAGAATTCAAAGCAAAATTCGAAGCAGCAGGAATCGAATACTTTTACACACTTATTGATGATGCAGTAGCTCGAGTTATGCGTTCTGAAGGCGGATTTATGTGGGCCACAAAAAACTACGATGGTGATGTTATGTCGGATATGATTGCATCTGCCTGTGGAAGTTTGGCTATGATGACATCTGTTCTTGTAAGTCCAGACGGAAAATTTGAATTTGAAGCTTCTCACGGAACAGTTCAGAAACACTATTACCGCTACCTTAAAGGTGAAAAAACTTCTACAAACCCTGTAGCAACTATTTTTGCATGGACAGGTGCTCTTGCAAAACGCGGTGAACTGGATGAAACACCTGAACTTGTAGATTTTGCTAAGAAGCTTGAAAAAGCAACTTTGGATACAATCGAAGAAGGTTACATGACAGGTGATATTGCCCGCATCGCAAACCCACCAGCAAAGAAAATCCTGAACTCCTGGGAGTACATTGCTGCCATTCGTGAACGATTGGAAAAAATGCTCTAATTAAATAGAGAGGGCACTTCAGCTGCTGATTCTGGGTTTTGTGGTTTATTTGATATAAACACTTAAAGGCTATGCTTCAATAATTCGTTCAATTGCCTGAGCACAATCAAGAGTGTGATATGCCGGATACAATGTGTGCATCATTTCTGCGTTGCATTTTTTTACAATTGATTCACTGCTATCGTTTGTAAGAAAATGCCAGTAACGATAAGTGTAGCCTATCCAGAAGAGGGATTCACAGTCATAAGTTTTTCCAGTTGGTAGTTTTGGATTTTCTTCCATTACATCATATAAAAGATTTTCTTCACCCATCCATTGAGTTCTGTCATAAGGTAAATCAAAAAATTTTGCAGTCTGACTCTGCATGTAAAAATCAATGAATTCTTTACTGGAAAAGTTTTTCTTAGCCGAAAGCTCAAACATTTTTCCTTGTATGCCGCTTACGTAGTTGGACTTTTACAGATTGAAAAAGGGAAAAATCCTTTGGAGCGTGAAAACTGGAAAAAAACGGGTTATCCTTTGCTTTCTTCTCGCAGTATTGAGGGTGAGTTTGGAACTGGTCACAATGCTTATGTGATTGATGAAGATGGTGTAGTTTGGAATACATATCATGCCAGACCTGGAACTCAAGCTCCGCGTTCAAGTGGAATAAGACGTGTTCATTTTGATGTAGATGGGGAACCAGTTCTTGATTTGACAGAGGAAAATGATGTTCTGAAAGAATTTAGAAAAGTTGAGATTGAGGTAGAGATTCAGTAACCATATTTCTAACTATTATTTCCCTCATAGTTTTTAAGTTTTTTGTATTCATCTAGAGTCATTGGTTTTTCAAGAAGCTGCTGTTCCGGCTCTTTTGGGAAATGGCCGCCTTTTAAGAAAGATTCCGGCTCCATAAAAAGCCAGGCAGGACCCCAGGTTGCATCAAGAAAATAATCTTCACCATTAATCTGTACAATGTTCCAGGCATGACCTACTGCAAACATCATATCTTTAGGATTGGAAATTACATCACATTTAATTCCCAGTCTGTAACAGAAATACTGCATAAGTCTTGAATACCCTTCACAAACACAGATACCTTTTTCCAGTACAGTTTTCCAATCCTGTCCTGGCCAGATATATCCATCTTTTTTAAATTCTTCATTTAGATTCTTTGAATAAAGCTCGTAATCTTCACCAGCTCCTTTTTTTGCTTTGTCAATCAATTCAAGATCTTTTTGGTAAGCTGCAAAATCATAAGTCAAAATTTCCTGTTCAATATCAAATACCATTTTGATTTTTTCAAAATCATTTTCAGCTACACTATTGATATAGGCAACAACTTTTTCTACATATTCCTTCGGATTCGTTTTCTGAAGCTTTACTATATCCTCAGGCATGGCAGAGCAGTTTTTTCCAATTTTATCAGAAGTTATTCTCATTGCTCCATAAAAATTTGCCATTCCCCTATCTTTTGGAATAACGTAAGGATGAGGTTGAAGATATACAATCCAGTCAGACAGTTCTTTAAGGTGAGCGGACATTTCTGCAAGATGCTTTTCGGGATCCTTCCATTCTTTTACATCTTCTTTGAGTGCATCATACCAAATTCTAATGTTGTTGTTTTGGATAACATAAGAATTATCAAAAAGAATACTGCACCACCAAATCCGTAAATCTATCCATCTTGAAAAATAATCAGTGTATTGTTCTGCGGTTTTGAATGATTTAAAGAAATCTGGATAATCCCACCAGTATGGTGTATTGTATGTTTTATCTTTGTTATGAAGAAGCAGTTCTGTCCATTCTGTTCTTTTTTGTATCCATTTATTGAAATTGTCAGCATATGCTGCATAAGTGCTGCATTTTGAAAAACAGTCCGGGAATTCAAACCCCAATGGAAGATTTATGAGATTTTCATGATTCTGTACAAGATACTTAATCCAGCGTTCTTTTGTTTCCAGAACTTTTGAATGAGCTGCAATATATTCAGAAGGATTTTTTGCTTTTGAAGCACATTCTGGAACTTGAAAGTTCCAGCCTCCAAAATTATAAAGTACATTTTGATTTCTATTTACTAACTGGCAATAGTTAATCTGAAGTTTCAGGATTTTAGCAACAGTTTTATTATATTCATCGTGAGATTTAATTTTGGTTACAATATCAGGTAATTTTGAAAATTGCCAATTCCAGAGTGCTTTATCGCTGCTACAAAGAAATGCTCTCCATTCACTTACATCTTTAATAAGTTCTGCAAAATTTTTTTCACCTGTCAGCTGTTCAATTGTTTTATTGATATCTTCATCATTTGCGGCCCAGATATCTGGCATTACTCCTTCACCTTCCGGACAGGCAATCCATTGATTTTCATTTACAGGTAAAGGATTAAACTGCAGGTCTCCAACTTTATAATTCCATTTTGCATTATAAACGTAAGCTTCTTTTCCGCTGGTATTTTCTCCAAGAGTAATCCATTCATAATAACACTTTTTTTGACTTCCATTAATATAATATGAATTTTTAAGATTATTTTTAATTGCAATTTCACAATCTGCACCTGTTGTCTGGTCAATAATCAGAATTACCTTTCCCTTGTAATTTGCCTGACACAAGGATTCTCCAAGTTGATATAACTGGCCTCCCCAGCCGTTTTGATTTAACCGGAGGTCAACAATAATTGCTTCTTTTTTTGAAATCTCTTTTATATATGGCTTAAAATAATCTTTTGTAAAAACACCCGGAAAAAAATAGGCAATTTTCTTTCCCATAAAAGGTCTGTTATAATAACTGATATCCCCCTGGGGATAGCTTGCTGCTTTTGGCTTTTCCCAGACAAAATTTCCTACACGATAAATCTCTTTTCCCTTGCTCGGATAATAAAAAAGCTGGTCTGGCTTATAACCTTTATTCAGAAGTTCCTGAATAGTTCCATATACATTTTCAAAATGAATTGTTTTGTGACGGGCAAAGTTATATCCATTAAAAGAAAGTGTGTTGTCCAGAGGTTTTCCGTCAATAATCATAAAGGGTTCAAGAACTTTATATAAATCTTCTGGTGTCTTTATGTTGTTCAGCATGTTTAAATTAAAACCGCGATTTATAAGTTCTTTATAGCCGGCGTATTCTTTAAGAGCTTTTTTTGCGTCGCCTGCAAGCTGACTTTCTTTTGCAAAAAGATTTGTAAAGAAAAATAAAATTAAGAAAAATGTGAGAATTATTTTTTTGTATTTGAATATAATAGTCGTTTTCAATTTATCCACCTCAATAAGTTTAATATTAGTTGAATAGATTTCGAAACAGTTCGGAATGACATTATTGTTGAATTTTTATTTCAAATAATCAATCACATAATCAAGAATAGCGGCCGATTGTGCTGAAAGAGAAATAACCTTTTTACATTATTTTTAAGTTTTTATTGTGTAAAATAAAAAAAGGCTCTTCAAAAATGAAGAACCTCTGTATGCGATTTTATTTATTCTGCTTTTGTAAGAAATAATATATTGTGAGTGCTTCCAGGTTTTCCATCTGTAATGTCATAAAGAATATATGAATACGTATTTTCAAGTAATAATAAATCTGCTTGAACTTTATCATCTGTAATATTCGATTTGCTTTTTAAGTAACTAACTACTTCATAATCTTTTAAATTAGTTTTCTTTTCATAACCATCTTTTGATGAGTAAGTAGCAAGAAGTTCCCTTATGGCGGTTTTCGAATTTGCTTTTTCCCAGTTTTGATTATATTCATCATCCGAAATATTTGTTACATATTCTGTGTTGTAAAATTTACCAGTGTAAGGTTCTGGTTCTGAACAACTTGTAAAAATTGCAACAGACAAAATCATTGCAAGTAAACTTGCGATACTTAAAGTTTTTTTCATAAAAATACCTCTTAAATAATTAATTTATTTTTATTCTAATTTCAT
>JAEDJA010000023.1 GCA_016296575.1 Treponema sp. | reverse complement strand
AGATAAGAGAGTACTGCTATAACTGTAGTAATTATTGTGGCAACACAAGTTACCAAAGCAATAACACATTCACAAGTCATACGCAAGCCTCCCAAAATTGAATTCCAGCAATTGCCGGTAGAGTTTGGGAGCTAACCGCCAGTTCAGGCACTTCCAAAAATCATTATAGTATATACCTTTTATTTTGTATAGGGTTATTATTCAGAAGCGTTTGTTTTTTTTATTCTGAGTGAATTGCAATAGATTTGACGAAAAAGAGAGTTGGTGGTATATTAAAAAAAAGAGGAAATGCCCGATTCAGTCGGTCGTCTCCGCTATTTGGTTATAAAGCCGTCCTAGCTTCGAAAACTTAAAGGGCGGCTTTACTTTTTAACTCTTTCTATCTTTTAAGTAAGAAAGGGCTGTCAGAATGAGAATGGCTAAATCAATAGCCAACGAAAGAATTTCGTATAAAGTCATTCCGCAAAGCCTCCCTAAAATCAAATTCTGGCAAAACCAGTTGAGTTCGGGAGCCGCCGCCATAGAAATCAGGCACTTCCAAAATCAATATAGCATAAATATTATATTTTTGTATAGTAGTTTTGTTTTGCCATCGTTTTTTTATGCAGTATAAAACTTTTATGCTTTTTGCCAATGTTACAGCGGGATTTTAAGAGCTCTGCAACGGCAAAGGTTTCTACAACAGCTCCCTTATGGGGACTTAATAAGAGATCTTCCTTTGAATCAATTCTGAGCAGATGGCAAAAAAGACCCATATCTGTAAAATACAGTTTTGGTATTTTTTATCTGGAAAGGTCATTTTTTCAAGGGTTGTTTTTCCGCTTTGCCGTGGACCAGTTATTCCAACTACAGGAAATTGACCTGCAAGTCTTAAAAGGGCACCTTTTGCTTTTCTTGAAACTTCCATAATCTAAAGTCTAATATGGTAAAAATCTAAAGTGCAAGACCTTCGCTGTTTTTTTTATTCTCATTTTCCTCAAGTTTTTTTCATCAGCAACCATCTTCATAACTTCCAGTTTCTTCTCATCCAAGTAATTCTCCTCTTTAATATAAAGGACAAAATCTCTTACTAATTCCTTGGATATAATCCCTTACGAATTAGTTCGTTATAGCATATTTTGCCGGGATAATTGACATTCTGTGCGATTTTTAATAGAATAGTTTTACGTTTTGGGCGACTAGCTCAGCTGGTAGAGCAACAGACTCTTAATCTGTGGGTCCGGGGTTCGAACCCCCGGTCGCTCAACATAAAGACTTCCTTTCCATAGGAGGTCTTTTTTTTTGTGCTTATTTAGATGTTCCAACAATTTGCCAATCCGCCTGATTCACTTTATAATATAATAGTAGGATATTTAGCCTGTACGGGAGGAACTTATGGTAGAAGTTGAAGAAGAGATGAATCGTGTCCCAAAAGCACTTCTTGTTGGAGAGCCTGGAAATGATCTTCAGGAATTAAAGGGACTTGTACGAACTTTAGGCATGGAAGTTATTCAGCGCCTTACTTTGAACCGCCTGGAAGTTCATCCTGCCTACGGAATGGGAAAGGGAAAGGCTCAGGAAATTGCCGATCTTGCCAAAGCCATAGGTGCCGACTGCATCATTTTCGATTTTAATATAGAACCTCGTAAACAGCGAAACTGGGAAGAACTTACAAATCTTGACTGTTTTGACCGCCAGGAAGTTATTATCCGCATTTTTGCAGATCGTGCCCAGACCAGGGAAGCTACACTTCAAGTTGATTTAGCACGTCTTCAGTATTCCCTTCCTCGTCTTGCCCACATGAATAAAAACTTTTCCCGACAGCGCGGCGGTGCCTTTGGAAATAAAGGTTCCGGAGAAACTCAGCTGGAACTGGATCAGCGAAAGGTTCGTGAACTTATTGCAAAAACAAAAGATGAACTTAAGGAAGTTGAATCCAATCGTGCTACACAGAAAAAATCCCGGGAAAAATTTCCTACCTGTGCACTGGTAGGCTACACCAACGCCGGAAAATCCAGCCTGCTCAATGCCCTTACCGGTGCAGAAGCCTTTGTTCAGGACCAGCTTTTTGCAACGCTGGACCCGCTTACTCGAAAGCTTCCACTTAATGACGGTGCTGCAGTTCTTATTACCGACACAGTAGGATTCATTTCCAATCTGCCCCACTCTCTTATTGATGCATTCAAATCCACCCTTGAAGAAGCTGTTGATGCAGACCTTCTTTTTATTGTTCTGGACAGTGCCGATGAAAATGCCCTTTTCCAGTACAAAACCGTTTGTGAAGTTCTTGATGATATTGGAGCTACCAAAAGCCAGCGCCTTATTCTTTTGAACAAATACGACAAGGCTCACGAAAACGCCGAAGAAAATCTTTTAAAACTCAGAACCCACTTTCCCGATGCCCTTTGTGTTTCCGCAAAAGACCAGTTTGGTTTTGAAGATTTAAAAGACCGCATTTATGGACTTCTTCTTGGAAGTGTTTCAGATTATGTAGTTCCTGTAACACAGAATCTCTTGATTGCTGAATTAAGAAAAGCCGGCTGCATTGAAAAAGAAGAATGGCTTGATGACGGTGTTCACCTTACAGCACGGGCAACAGGACGTCTTCTGGCACTCCTTGCACCATACGCAGTTTAAGCATGAAAAAAATAGACCGGATTCTTTTATACATAATAATTTTTCTCTCTGTACTGATTTTTCTTGGAACAGCCATTTCTTTTGCTACAAAAAAAGCAGAATTTGGGAAAAATCTTCGCAGTCAGGACCCTTCCCCAGAAAACATTACTGTCATCAACAAAAAAAACGGTGAAAACGATGCAGCCTTCAACGAACTTGGTCGCCTCCGCATTGTTACAGCCTCTCCATCTCAGAACGAAGCCGGCACCACCCTTGTAGTTCATCCTTGGATTTCCTACCCGGATGACAGTCAGTTTTACGAAGAGCTTTATAAAAAACGTTCCGCAATCAAAAGCGAAATTACATCTTTTTTTTCGTCAAGAACAAAAGATCAGCTGATTCAGAACGGAGAAGATGAAATCAAAAAGCAGCTTAGTGAACGAATAAATCAAAATCTGTCCCTTGGAAAAATCACGGGACTTTACTTTACTGAATATATCTTTTTTGAATAGAGGAAACCTGTGAAAGACGCATTTGTAAATCAGCGCTGTGACGAAAACAACGAAAAATGGAACTCTGCCATAAAACGGGAAAATTCACTTTACCCCCGCAACAATGATATTCGTTCCCCTTTTGAACGTGACTACACCCGTCTTCTTCACTGTCAGGCTTACCGCCGTCTTAAACACAAGACTCAGGTTTTCTTTGCACCTCACAACGACCACATCTGTACACGAATGGAACACGTAAGTCACGTTGCATCCGTTGCCACCACCATTTCAAAATACCTTGGACTTAATGCAGATCTTGCCAACGCCATTGCCATTGGTCATGATATTGGCCACGCCCCTTTTGGTCACCATGGAGAAGACTGCCTAAACTCACTTTTGGAACAGAAGGAAGGCCAGAATGCACCTAAAAAATTCTGGCACGAAAGAAACTCATTGTTTTTTGCCGATTTCATTGAAACTCTGGCAGATCCTAACGGAGTTGAACAGCCCCTGGACCTTACATACGCTATTCGTGACGGTCTTATCTGCCACTGCGGAGAAATTGATCAGCAGGGAATTAAACCTCGAAAAGATGACATGGATCTTTATGCCATAAAACGGCCTGGAATCATTCAACCCTACACCTGGGAAGGCTGCGTAGTAAAAATTGCTGATAAAATTGCATATCTTGGCCGCGATATTGAAGATGCACGTGCCTACCACATTCTGGACATGACCAGTTACCGTGCCCTCCGTGAAATAGTTGGTTCTACCCTTGGATTTGAACACAAAGGTGCCCATGCTCTTAGAAGCGGAAAAGCTGTAAATACAACTGTGCTTATAAATGATCTGATTGTAGATTTATGCGAACAGAGCAGTCCCGAAAAAGGGCTTTCCTTCAGCGACGAGTATTTTAAATTCATTCTGGAACTGAAAAAATTTAATTTTGCAAATATCTACCGTCACTGGCGACTTCAGGAATTCCAGGTTTACGCAAGCAATGTTATTAAAACGATTTATCGTACTCTTATGAAAACAGAAGTTTACGCCCAGAACGGACGGGCAGGACAGGCATTGCGACTTTATCCAAAGCTTTGCGCAACATTTGAAGACTGGCTTATAAAATACACAAACTACCAGCCTTACGATGTTAGCCGACACAGTTTCCAGAACAGAAAACCGATTCTCCGCTACAACACCCAAGAAGTTTTTGATGTAACTGATGCCGAGTCATACCAGAAATGTGTCATTGAATACATCAGTGGTATGACCGACCAGTTTGCAATTCAGGTTTACGAAGAAATAATCACCTTCTAGAACTGAAGGAAATTTGTTGATTAAACGCGGTGCATTGCGCTGAACACTTTTTCGTTCATAACGTTGATTTCAACGCCCATATCAACGGCAAGTTTATTCATATTTTCGCGAAGATCTTCTACAACAACCTTTGCATTATCCAGATTTACCATCATCATCATTACGAAGTTTCCGGAAAGGATTGTCTGTGTAATATCAATAATGTTGATTCCGTTGTCTGCCATGTAAGCAGATACTTTTGCGATAATACCAACTTTATCACTTCCAACTACAGTTACGATTGCGTTCATTTTATATCTCCAGTTTGTTCAGTTTTAGTCAAGAAAATTACAGCCAAGGGTTGCGGCAATTACAGCTTTAATTGTGTGCATACGGTTTTCAGCCTCATCAAAAACCACAGACTGTTTTGATTCAAATACTTCGTCTGTAACTTCCATTTCCTTAAGGCCAAATTTTTTTTCAATTTCCTTACCAATTTTTGTTTCAGTATTGTGGAAGCTTGGAAGATCATGCATGAAGATTGCGTCAGGACCAGCAAGCTCCATAACTTTTTTATTTACCTGATATGGAAGAAGATCCTTGATTCTTTCTGCCCACATTTCATCAGGTTCACCCATGCTTACCCAAACGTCAGTGTAAATAATATTTGCATCTTTACAGGCCTTTTCAATATTGCTTTCGAAGGTAACAGATCCACCGCTTTCTTTACACCATGTATCAATATCACCAAGAAGGGCTTTTGATGGGAAGTATTTTTCTGTAGTACAAGCTACAAAATGAAGTCCCAGCTTTGCGCAAACGATGGCAAGACTATTCCCCATATTGAAGCGGGCATCACCAAAGTAAACCAGTTTCAATCCCTTAAGTTTTCCAAATTTTTCCTTGATTGTAAGCATATCGGCCAGCATCTGGGTAGGATGATATTCGTCTGTAAGTCCGTTCCAGATTGGCACACCTGCATATTTAGAAAATTCTTCTACAATTTCCTGTCCATAACCACGGTATTCAATACCATCAAACATTCTTCCAAGAACACGGGCTGTATCGGCAATACTCTCTTTTTTCCCAAGCTGGCTTCCTTCAGCAAGATAAGTTGTAGAAATTCCAAGATCGTGAGCAGCTACTTCAAAGCTGCAACGTGTTCGAGTACTGGTTTTTTCAAAAATGAGGGCAATGTTTTTTCCCCGGTGAATATCCACAGGAATATGTTTCTTCTTTTTTTCCTTAAGATTAGCTGCCAGATCAATAAGATAATTAATTTCTTCTGGTGTGTAATCCTTGAGTGTCAAAAAATGTCTTCCGGTTAAATCCATAATGCACCTCGCATTCAAAAGTAAAGCATTATTATATTAGAATTTGGAGATTTTTTCAACGTGCATTTTAAGACCGGCTTTTATTCCAAAATTGATGTCACCTATCTTCCTCTATCAAAGACCCTTAAGTAAATAAGTGCAAATGCCGATAAATAACTATGAAAATTTCGAAAAAAATTCTGATTGCAGTAATCTCACTTATTCTTGCCGGCGTTGTTTTTGCCGACACAACCTACAAAGTTGAAAAAGGCGACACCCTTTATTCCATCAGCCGGAAATTTCAGATTACCGTAGCCGAGCTTCGTGCCGCAAACAATCTTACCGAAACAGACGTACTTAAAGCAGGACAAAAACTTACAATTCCTTCAGACGATATTGCCACTGCCGCTGCCCTTAATTCAAAAACTGAATCAACAGCCTCTTCAAGCGTAGTAAAAACTGAAACTTACGTTGTTCAGAAAGGTGATACCCTCTACTCTCTTGCAAAGAAAAACAACATGAAGGTAGATGAGCTTTTATCACTCAACGGACTTGATTCAAATGCTGTCATCAAAGTAGGACAGAAACTCAAGATCAAAGCAGCTTCTTCATCAACAGCAGAAACTAAAACTCCTGTTGCCACATCAGATGCTAAAAAAGCTACAACTACAAAAACCGACACAGCAAAAACAGATACACCTGCCATTGTGCCTGACACACGAACATACGACGAAAAACACACAGTTGCATCAAACGTAAGCTGGCCTGTAAAAGCTTCAAAAGTTACTTACCGTACAGGAAAAATCTCCGGCGTTACCCTCACCTGTAAAGAAAACGAGGACGTAAAGTCAGTTCGAGAAGGTACAGTAATGTACGTTGGTCTTTACCGCGGTTACGGTCAGGTTGTTTTCATCCAGTCAAAAACAGGCCTTATCTACGCCTACACAGGTCTTGGTGATGTAAAGGTAAACAAATTCGACTACGTAGTTTCTGGAGATGTAATCGGAACTGCCGGAATCGACTCAATTTCCAAAACACCACAGATCACCTTCATGGTGTTCCAGGGTTCAACTCCAATAGACCCTGCAAAAGCACCTCGCGGATAACATCTATATAACCGTCGAGATTTCAAGAAAAATAAACTATTTTTCTCTTCCGAATCTGCGGAATCGGGGTTCGTGTCAGATGTGGTTCTGAGAGTAGGACATACGGCTCTTCGGGGAGGTTAGCAGAAGTCCGTTAAACTCTCAGCTGGCATATCTGACACGGTTCCCGATGGGAGTAGATTCAGAAGAGAACGGTAGATAACCTTTTCTTGAAAATTCGCCCGTTTCATAGTAAAATTATTCCAATATCTCAATTTATAAGGAACACAATATGAACAATTTCATTTTTTTGGGACCTCCAGGTGCTGGTAAAGGTTCACTTGCCGTAAAAGTTGCTGAAGATTACAAAATCCCACATATTTCAACCGGTGATATTTTCCGCGATAACATTAAACGCCAGACTCCACTGGGAGTAAAAGTAAAAGCCATTATTGATTCAGGTGCTCTTGTTTCTGATGATCTTACTTGTGAACTGGTAAAAGACCGTCTTTCAAAAGATGACTGCAAAAACGGTTATATTCTTGACGGATTCCCACGCACTATTCCACAGGCAGAAATGTTTGCTGAAATGGTAGCCGATGTAAAAGTTGTAAACTTCTGTATTTCAAATGAAATCGTTATTCGCCGCTTAAGCACACGCCGCACTTGTAAAGCCTGTGGTGCAAACTTCAACATTCTTACTCTTCCACCAAAAGTAGAAGGTGTTTGTGACAAATGTGGTGGAGAACTCTACCAGCGCGATGATGACAAAGAAGAATCTATCCTGAACCGCATGAAAGTTTATGCCGATCAGACAGAACCTCTCATCAATTTCTACAAAAACAAAGGCAACATTACAGACCTGGATGCCGCTATCGAAACTCCAGTTCTTCTTGAAGAATTCAAAAAAATCTTCCCAATGGCCTAAGCTTTCATAAAACAAGCATAAAAAAAATGCACCTCCTAAACTTGAACTTTATTTGTCCAACCTTAGGGGGTGCATTTTAATTATCAGGTGCCTTTTTCTATTCCTATGAAAAGATTACAGTGGAATATTTCCGTGTTTTTTCTTAGGAGCATCTGTAGATGTTTTCTGCAACAGGAAGTCAAAACTGTCTACAATGCGTTTTCTTGTATCTTCAGGTTCAATTACTTCACTTACGTAACCGCGTTTTGCAGCGATTGTAGGTTTCATAATTTCATTTTTATATGCTTCTTTCTTAGCAGCTACTTCTGCAGCTTTTGAAGGATCAGCCATTTCTTTAGCGTAAAGAATTTCTACTGCACCTTCTGCACCCATAACGGCAATTTCTGAACCGCTCCAGGCGTAAACAAAGTCTGCACCAAGGTGTTTTGAACACATTGCAATGTAAGCTCCACCGTATGCCTTACGAAGAATAACACTTACTTTTGGGACAGAAGCTTCTGAATAAGCATAAATCACTTTTGCACCGTGGCGGATAATACCTTTTTGTTCTTCCTGAGGACCTGGAATAAAACCTGGAACATCAACAAGTGTAAGAAGAGGAATATTGAAAGAATCACAGTAACGAACAAAGCGTGCAATTTTATCTGAAGAATCGCAGTCAAGAACTCCACCAACACCTGCAGGATTATTTGCAACAACACCAATAGAACGTCCGTCAACTTTGGCAAAACCAGTAACACAGTTTTTGGCAAACTCTGCACTAGTTTCAAAGAAGCTTTCATCATCAACAAGGCAGTCAATTACTTTACGTACATCGTAGCCCTGTCGAGGATTTTCTGGAAGAATTTCTTTGATTGCTTTTGCTTTTTTCTTTGCATCGTAGTGAACTTTTGCGGCCTGAACAATTTCATCACCATAATAGTGAGGAATGTAATCCAAAAGTTTTCTTACGCTGGCATAACATTCATCTTCTGTTTCTGAACGGAAGTGTGCAACACCAGATTTTTGTGAATGGATTGAAGCACCACCAAGATCTTCAGCAGAAATATCCATAAACATTACAGATTTAACTACTTTAGGACCTGTGATGAAAAGCTGACTGATTTTATCAACAGTAAAAATAAAGTCTGTAATTCCAGGAGAATATACTGCACCACCAGCACAAGGACCGGCAATAATAGAAATCTGAGGAACAGATCCAGATGCACGTACATTCTGGTAGAAAAGATCACCATAACCGCAAAGTGAATCAACACCTTCCTGAATACGTGCTCCACCCGAGTCATTGATTCCGATTACAGGACAACGTACTTCAATGGCCTTTTCAATAAGCTGAGCAATTTTTTCTCCATGCTGAAGTCCAAGAGAACCACCCTGTACAGTGAAATCCTGAGCATATACGGCAACACGGCGACCGTTAATTTTTCCAAAACCAGTGATTACGCCGTCATAAGGAATATCTTTTTTGTCCATGCCGAAGCTGGTACAATTGTGGCGTACACCCGAATAAATCTCTGAAAATGAATCTTTATCACAAAGAGCGTTAATACGTTCAATAGCATGAAGTTTACCTTTAGCATGCTGTTTTTCAATATTGTATTCCATACTCTCTATAATAGTGTAGAGATTTTATTTCGTCAATATGACATTATTTGATTTTTTGTCATTTTCGATTATAAATCCAGGCTCATTATCCATGGATAGAGAATTTCATCATTCCATTTTGTTTCAGTAAGGAACTTGCTTTTTTTCATTCCAAATCCATGTCCACCCTTTTCATAATGGAGGAAAAGATGTTCTACCCCAAGTTCAGTAAGGGCAGCATCAAGACGAACCGAATTTTCATATATAACTGTTGGATCATCTTCACAAGCAAGAATGAAAGTTGGAACCATATCTTTTGTTACAGCCATCTCCATTGAAAATTTATCAAGAGTTTCCTGAGAAGGTTTATTTCCCAAAAGACTTTTTCTTGACCAGGCATGACCAATATCATACTGCATGGTTACAACCGGATAAATTGGCATTACAAAATTTGGAGCAACAGATTCACCAGTAATACCGAGTTTTTCAATCTCGTTTACTCTGTCACCAAATGCTCCGGCCATGGCAACAAGGTGTCCCCCTGCCGAAAAACCAATGGCACCGATTTTATCCTTACTGATTCCATATTTTTCTGCATTTGATCTGATATAAGAAATAGCAGCCTGAATGTCTTCAAGCATGGCAGGATAATGATAACCCTTACCTGATACACGATAGCGCAGAACAAAAGGAACAATATTCTTACTTTTAAACCATCTGGCAGTAGCATAGCCTTCATGAGGCATTCCAAGATGATGATAACTTCCACCAGGACAAATAACAACGGCAATTCTGTCTTCCTGGCCTTCTTTTGCTTCCTTAGCGCAATTTTCATCAACATACAGAACAGTATCATTTACACTGCGTTTCATTTCTGAAACATTCTTCCACAATTTAATTCGTTCATACTTTTCACAGAACGATGGAACTGCACAAAAAACAATAGAAGCTACGATAATAAGTGATTTTAGGGATTTTCTCATAACAAAATCAATTATATAAAATTTACTATTTTTTTGGAATAGTATAAATAGACATTATGGAGATTTTTAGAGAAACAGCTATCCTCTTCCAGCAACTTTGAATAAAGCCTTGTATCAGATTTCTGTATTAAAGAATTCTTCAAATACAGCATCTCCACCATTTTTATTACCGTAAACAAAAAGTCCTGCCCTGGTTCCAGTAAAATGATCAAGCTGAAAATACAGTTTAAAAGGCTTTCCTGCCAGCTTCCATTCATCATCGCTTTTTTCACGGTACTGCACAGTAACAAGATCCTTCATATCAGTAAAATCAAAATTCAGCTTAACCTGCACTTTCGAGCCAGACAATTCAATTTTTTCGAATATTTCTGGAGCAGTTGTATCATTTCGACTATATTCCGGTTTTCCGTCTTTTAATGGCTTTTTTCCTCCAACAAAGTAATACTTACCATTTTCTTTCGTAATACCACCAAAAACATAATTACTTTGAAAAGCACAAAGCCCGGCTACATCACCTTCTTTTAGTAAAGAGCCGTCTATAAAAGTTACAGCACGTGGTTTAAAACCAACCAGACGCTGAGTAAGAACGTTCTGCACATTAACAGGATTTAAGCCACCTTTTTGATTTGTGATTACAAGATTTCCGGCACGAATTTTCCAGTTATTATTATCAGGTATATGATTCCATTCCCAAACCTTTTTCAAAACCGGATTTCCTTCATCATAGGAAAAACTATCGCAATCACTTAATGAAGCATATTTATAATTTGGATTCAAATCAAAAACTTCTATTTCTTTTGAAACGCAGCCATTTTTTCCAAACACAGGAAAATCATTTTCAAAATTCACATCCACAAGGATTGGCATTCTACCTGCCGCACCACGATCCTGAAAAAGCATTCCGTACCACTTTCCATCAGGTGTGTCCACTAATCCGCCCTGTGCAACTCCCTGTCCACAGTAGCCCATGTCATGGGAAAGAACTTCCTTGCCCTTCCAAGGCCCTTCAAGCTTGTCTGCAACGAAACAACACTCTGTGCGCATTCCGCCAGCTGGCCAATGAATTGTAAAAAGATAATATTTACCGTTTATTTTGTATAAATGACTTCCTTCATGACCAAGACGAACTGAATCATCATCACAAAGGATTTCTTTATCCAAGCCCCCTTCTTTTGCAGTAAGACAATCCTTTTCAAGTTCAGTAATTCTGATGTGGCGGTTTCCGTGAACTACGTAAGGTGTACCGTCATCGTCAAAAAAAAGACCAGGATCATAATAAAAAGCTGGCCCCGAAGTCTGTTCCCAGGGACCTTCCGCATTTTCTGAAGTATACAGATAAGACCTGTGAGTATCGTTTGCAATATGGAGTGCATAAAATCTTCCATTATGATAACGAAGACTTCCTGCCCACATTCCGCTTCCATAGATTGTACCATCTTCCATACGGGCAGCCGGATAATCCTCCAGCTTATCGTAAAGATGACTGCAAATTTCCCAGTCTTTTAGATTATATGATCGAAGAATCACACCACCCGGCATAAAATGCATGGTAGTTGAAATCATATAATAAGTGTTGTCAACCCTTATAACATCAGGATCTGGCATATCTGTAAATATAACAGGATTTTGTGCAATTAATTTCATTCTACCAAAGAGTCCTCGTACAAAAATTATATAATCCACTGGAAATTGCTGGATCACCGTGATCAGATTTATTTACAACATACCAGTCATGAGGAATATCATTTTTTGTGTAAAGTTCGTCATAACTTTCAGGAAATTTTCCAACAACACTGTCTTTATCACCGCAAAGAATAAGTGTATATGGAGGAGTTACGCCTTCACCATAAGAAATTTCTTCTTCCTTAAACTGTCCAACATGAAGTGCAAAACCATCTTTTCCAGGAACAAGCCCAGGTGCTGGAGCAATAGCACAAATATAACCAAACAGATCAGGACGGTAAATTCCTATTGCCAAAGCTTCACGACCACCCATAGAAAAACCTGCAACAGCTGTATTTTCTCGACCTTCCTTAATCGAATAATTTTCCTTCATAAAAGGCATTAAATCATCAACAAGGTCATTTACAAAGTTATCGTAAGCATCAAAATTTTCCTGAGTAAATCCTGTACAAGCATCCATTGTTTTTGAAGCAAACATATATGGATAAACAATAATAGTTTCTTCCATCATTCCTTTCTGCATAAGATTATTAAAAAGAACACGGGTACCAGTCTGTTCTGTACCTACCATGGATTTTTCATCTCCAAAGATTCCGTGCAATACATAAAGAACCGGATATTTTTTTTCGGAAGAATAATTGGCCGGCAAACTGATAATTACATTGCGTTCTTTTTCACAGGTTTTTGAATAATACTTTGTTGCAATTTTTTCACCGATTTTTTCACCAGGTTTTCTAAGGTTCAAAACAACCGGACAGTACATTTCAAAGGTTTTATCGCCTACCTGAAAAGTTTCTACTTCAACAGTTCTTTCTGTTGATGCAACATTTTCTTCTGTTTTTACAGCAACGCCTTCTGCCATTTCCTTTTTCTGCTGTTCGTTAACATCCATTTTATCATTCCTCTTTCTGTTATTTTTATCCCCACAAGAAACAACGGAGAGAACCGCTGTAATTACCAGAGTGACAGTTAATATTCGTGTTCTTTTCATTAAGACCTCATTATATAGGTAAAACGTTTAACTAATTATACACACTTCATGTCAACTTAGCAACAAAAATAGGCTGTCCAATAAGTATGCATTACGGTGGTTGAGTTTACGATCCCTGAGCCATGTCGAAGGGTGTATCCTGAGCCTGTCGAAGGGTGTATCCTGAGCATGTCGAAGGGTGTATCCTGAGCATGTCGAAGGGTGTATCCTGAGCCTGTCGAAGGGTCGAAACCACCAAATTTAGTGTAGCAGTCATTTCGACGAGCCAATGAGCGCTACACTCATTACTTTTTGGACAGCCTTATCAAACTTATAAGTTATTAAACTTAGTTAGCTTTTTTTGCTTTGGCAGCTTTTGTCAAAGTTGTAACACCTTCAATAACAAGGATTACAGCAAGAACGATAAGGAGAGCAGCCAGGATAACCTGAGCATATGGACCCCATCCGTTTCCACCAGCAGCACAAAGCTTGAGCTGGTTTTTGAGAGTAATTGCCAAAGAAGAAATTGTAACAACCATCATGAAAGCCATTGGGAACAGGAACATTTTGTTGTTCTTTCCAATGTTTCCAAGCCATGTAGCAATAGCAAGTAGACCAAGACCGGCAAGCAGCTGGTTAGCAGCACCGAAGAGTCCCCAAACTTTGTTCCATCCTGTCATACCAAGTGCAATACCAAGTGCTACAGTAAGGATTGTTGCAAAGTATTTGTTTGTTACAACTTTTTTCCATCCGTCTTTGATGTCAGCAACAGTTTCACCTGGTTCAAGCCAGAATTCCTGGAACATGAAGCGGGCAAGACGAGTAGCTGTATCAAGAGAAGTAAGACAGAATGCTGAGTAAGTAAGGATCAGCAATGTGTAAAGGATGTTTTCAAGACCAGCAAGGCCAGGGATTTTTGCAACCATAGCTGCGATACCACCGGCGAAGATGTCTGTAGCACCTTTAGTGTGACCTGTCTGACGAGCATAAGCAATAGCACAGATTGTAAGAACAGCAAGAACACATTCAAGAAGCATTCCACCATAAGCAATAGGTTTTGCATCCTTTTCTTTATCAAGCTGTTTTGATGTTGTTCCTGAAGAAACAAGTGAGTGGAAACCAGAAATAGCACCACAAGCAATTGTTGTAAAGAGAACTGGGAACATTGGAGTTCCTGGAACTTTAGCAAATGCTGGGAAAGAAGCTGGATCAATATTTGGGTGTGCACCAATTACACCTACGAATGCTACAAAAAGCATTGAGTAAAGGAGGAATGATGACAGGTAATCACGTGGCTGGAGAAGAATCCAAACTGGTGTGATAGAAGCAACAGCAATGTAAATACCAACTACAATCATCCATGTTGTGTTTGAAAGGTAGATTGGGTGCCAGTTCATACCAACCACCATACAGATGATGATAGCTACAACACCACAGATTGATGATACAACCAGTGGAGCATTGCGGCGGTATACGAGGAAACCGAATACGATAGCAACAAGAATGAAAAGAAGTGATACCATGGCAACAGAAGCGTTTGCAGCTGAAGCAGCTTTATCAAGAACGCCGTCTACATAAGTAGCTTTAAATGTACCTGCAACGATTGAAGCAAAGGCAGCAACTACAAGAATCAATGTAAGGTAAGCGAAGATGATGAACAAACGTTTTGCGCGTTTACCCATGTTTACGTTGATGATTTCACCAATAGACTGTCCCTTGTGACGCAAAGAAGCGAACAAAGCACCAAAGTCATGTACACCACCAAAGAAAATACCTCCGATAAGAATCCAGATTGTAGCTGGAAGCCAACCGAACATAGCTGCACCAATAGGACCAGTGATTGGACCAGCACCGGCGATAGATGAGAAGTGGTGTCCCATCAAAACTGGTGCTTTAGCTGGTACGTAATCAACGCCGTCTGCAAGAGCGTGGGCTGGAGTTTGTTCTGTTGATTCACCTACTCCCCACTGTTTACAAAGCCAGCGACCGTAGAAAATGTAACCGCAAGCAAGAGCGGCTACACAGATAACGAGCAACACTAATGTGTTCATTTGAAAAACCTCCTGTGATTTTTCTTCCCAATTAAAGTGTTATGTAAAGTCTTCCCTACACATCGGCCACGACCGTTTGTAAAGATAGAATCATTACCAGTTTCAAAAACTGCTGTATGATATTCCATCCAGCCCCATAAAGAAAATTTGAAAGACTTGTAAATACGCAGCTTTTTTAAAAGTTTTACTGCCTCATCCTCTGCAGTTTCACAAAGAAAAATAGGTGTTACATAAGTGTACATATGGCCTTCTTTAATGTTGGCACGCTCTTCCCAATGCAAGGCAACATAGTCCATACACTTTTCGTAAACTTCTTTTGTAAGATGTGGGATTGAAAAAAGAAAGATAAACTCTTCACAGTTGGCAGAATATAACTCAGCTTTTTTTGAAATAACATAGCGTTGAGATGTTTCAAAATAATCACAAATAGCAATAAGGGGAATATCAGAATTCTCCTGCAGGTAAATATTGTAATATGATTTGAAACTGTCCAGCAGCCTGGAAGCTGCACTCTGCACGTCACTGTACATGGTTCTTATTATATAACTATTACATAATTTTAACAATAAGTTATTTTTCTACAGTATTTTTTAAATCCTCTGCAAAATGGGTAAAATGGCAAGCTTCTGATTCAAGGCAGAATTATGAAATAATAAAAAAAAAGACCTCCGCACTTGATAAAACAAGCAACGGAGGTCAATATCAGAAGTTTATCTGACTAACAAAACTTAGCGGTTCTGTTCGTCGATAAGACCCTGGAAAGAAGCTTTCTGAGCTTCACAAGATTCTACGTAAGAACCACCAAATGGGTAGATTGACCAGAATACGTTACCCCATTCGAGACCAGAGATCATACCGTGTTCGATTGGGTTTGGATTATCACGCATATACTGGAGAGTTTCATCTACAGCACGTGTATCTTTTGCAAGTGAGTAGTATGATTCTTTCCATGCATCTGGATCAGAGAAACCTGGTGTATCATCAGACCACAGATCGAATGCCATAGCGATTTTTTCTGCACGAGCATCATCGTAACATGCTGGAATTACGTATACCCAGTCATCATGCATTGTTGTGTATTTTGTTTTTGAATTTGGTCCGTATGGGAAACATACAAATCCCCATTCATCAGGATTGTTTGCCCAGTTACTCATCATATACTGCTGTTCAAGACAGAAAGCAATTTCGCCGTTTACGAAAGCTGACATGAACCAGTCCCAGTTAGCTCCTTCTGGCTGTGGTTTCTGGTAAAGAACACCCATCTGGTTAATCCAGTTCATAGCTTCAACACATTTGTCATCAAGGAAGTTCAGAACATAATTACCTGAACCATCTTTTGTAATAAGACGTCCACCGTTTGATTCAATAGCCATGTGACAGATGTAAGAAGTGTTATGAGCCATACCGTATGTATCAGGGATACCATCGTTATCAAGGTCACGAGTTGTAGCTTTCAGCATTTCTTCCCAAGCAGCCCATGTCCATTCACCAGCAGCCTGGAGATCGTATGGTTTTTCTGGATCAATACCTGCTTCTTTAAGAAGACGTTTGTTGAAGAACAAACCGTAGCGTGGCTCTGGAGGGTCGAAACGAACACCATAGAGAGAGTTACCTTTTGTCATAATTTCATTAACACGCTGATTCCATTTTGGAGCAGTCCAGTCAACAGATTTAATTTTGTTAAGATCGTAGAAAAGACCTGCTTTAAGACCAGCAGCAATTGAGCGGTTATCAGCTACGAATACATAGTTTTCATCACCACCAGTTGTACAGAAGTTAGCAATTGTTTCTGGGTGTGTACCCCAGTCATCAATACCATAGCGGTCAATGTCGAAATTGTATTCATCCATAATGAACTGGTGCCAAGCTTTATCAGCAGCATCGCGTTCGTTAGCTGGTTCTGCAGACTGTGATCCATCAGAAGGATTCCACCAGTCAGCAACAATTACTTTGAAAGCTTCGAAATCTTCATAAGCTTTTTTTGTTACAGGGTTTGTACGAACCTTGTATCCTTCTTTAGCATACTCTTTAGCCTGTGCTTTGTGAGCAGCCTTTTCTTCTTTTGTCATGTTACCTTTGTCTTTTCCGCCACATGACACAAGTGAAGCTACCATAAGTCCAGCAAGAGCAAGTACAGCAGCTTTTTTTGTTCCTTTAAGCATTTTTGCCTCCATTTTTTTTCACAACATTTTCAGTTGCAATTAACAAATTAAATTTAGTTCTATAGGGTAAATCACCTATTAAACGTTTTACTTCACAATTTTTCATTGCGATTGTTAAAGTATATCACAGTTTATTAAATCTTGCATAACAAAATATTTAAAAAACTGTGATATTTTTTAAGTTTTTACATTTTTACACCAGTTGAAGAAAGACTTTCAACAAAAAGGTTCTGTGCAAACAGGTAAAGAATAATCAATGGCAGAATTGTGAGCATAACACCTGTAGCATTGATAGCATTCTGATAACCAGTTGTAACAGATACATATCCGTAAACTTCTTTCATATACTGGGCAAACTTATCTGCAAGTGACGAAACTGCCATAGAGAGAAGTTTTATTTTTCCCAAGAACAACTGTGTATAGAAACTGTCTGTCCACTGCCATACGAAAGAGAACAGGAAACATGAAACCAAAATTGGTTTTGCTCCAGGAACCATGATTCGTACAAAAGTCTTTAATGGTCCACAACCGTCTACGTAAGCTGCTTCTTCCAGTTCAAAAGGGAATCCCATGAAATACTGACGGATCATAAAGATATACAATCCATCCTTAAGTCCCATACAGGTAAGTGACATAAGGATATAAGGTGTCATACTATTTCGCAGGTTCACAGTTGTAATTCCCAGAATATTAAAGAATCGGAAGTGAAGGAACAAAGATGTAGAAATAGTCTGAGGTGGAACTACGATAACCAGGATTACACAAAAGAACCAGAATCGTTTAAGTGGAAAATCGAATCGTGAAAATCCATATCCAACAAGAGCACAAGTAGCAACCTGAAGAAGTGAAACCAGAATTGAAACCCAAATTGTGTTCCAAAGAGCATTTTTATAGTTCATGATTGTTGCAGCAATCTTATAATTCAACAATGAAAAATTCTTAGGAAGAACAATGATTGTTGTATCATAAAGATCTTTTTCAGCCATAAAACTAATAGACAGTTTGTTCAGAATTGGCTGCAAAATGAGGAAGCACATACCGAACAAAAGGATGGCACGGAAAATTGAAACGATATACTTTTTGATGGTTTCTTTAAGGAGGATACCATCGGAAGCTTCATTTCGTTCCCAGAATGTCTGATGATTAGGATTGGCAGGAGCCTTATTTTTCTTAGTCATAATTGTATACCACCTTTGAAATGAGGAATGAAGAAATACCAATCAAAGCAAGAACAATACCGAAATATATCCAAGCCATGGCGGAACTGAATCCATACTCAACCAGCATAATCATAGTGTCCCTTACTTTTTCCATAACTTCGTTATCAGTTTTTGTAAAGAAGTCAATGATTGTGTAAACCCAACATACAAGCATAAGAGGAGAAACCATTGGAACAGTAATTTTCCACAGGCTTTCCCATGATGTACAACCTTCCATGTCAGCAGCTTCATACATACTTGGAGAAATATTCTGAAGACCAGAAAGGAAGATGATAATCTGAATACCAGAAGCCATGGCTACTTCATAAATCTGATCAATAATTTCAAAAAGTTTATTGAAAACTTTTGTACTAACTCCACCTACTCCAGCTGTATCTGAAACAAGGATTCTCTTAATTACATCTGTAATTGTATTTGCAGTACCCTGTTCTTCGATTGTTGATTTAAGGTTTGAAAGCAATGAGTTATTGTATTCAAGACCAACAAGAACACCTGAAGAAAGAATAACTGCAAGGAAGAAGATGGAACGAACAAGAGCACGTCCCTTAAACTTCTGATTCAAAATCAAAGCAACAAAGAAACTGAATACGATTGTTGCAAGTGATCGGAAGAACATTGTTGAAATTCCGGTAGCAAGCATTGTGTTGAATTCAGGATCGATTGCAAATGCCTTAACATAGTTTGCAAAGTGGTTTGGTGTAAGTACGAAACCATTTCGTGTAAGTTCAACTGTACATAAAGACATGTAGAATGAATCATACATTGGTTTAATCATAAAGAAGATAAAACCAATGATGAATGGACTGATAAAGGCGTATCCGTAGAAAGCACGACGTTTAGCCAGTCCTACTTGTTTTTTCAACTTAAATTTCATTATCGGGCCTCCATAACTTTGAAGTCACGGCTTGCAAGTGTAACACCGTCATCTGTTACATAATCAACGTAGCCAAAGTTTACAAGAACTTTAACACCGTTTTCGTATGTTGTTTCTGTAACTTTATCAGAAAGATATCTGTGGTTAGAAATACGGGCATTGGTAACTTTTGCCATTTTCTTATTGTATTCATTGTAGATAGCTTCCATCTGAGGTTTCCAGGTTTCATAACAAGATGCATAGTATTCAGTATATTTTGTTTCCTGAAGAGCCTTTTCAGATTCTCCGATGAAACAGAAATTCAAACCAGCACCACCTTCGGCAGCTTCAAGAATAACCTGTTTGCTTTCTGGAGCATTATTTACTGCAATACCAGTAAAGTTTACGTTTCCGTGAAGAGCAATCTGATAGAATGGAACATGTCTATCAATAATTGCATAATCATTACCATGGAATACCATATTTGTAACAATATCAGCCTGTTTTACAGCATAATCGTTACCGGCATTGATCATTACACCAAGACCATTTTTCTTAGCTTCTTCCATTGCTGCAACCTGATTCTTAGCATTCTGAGCACGAGATACTTTTTCTTTTGAGTTATAATCTCCACCAAGCAAGTATCCGTTATCACGGTAAGAAACACCATCCAGCTTATATTTTGCTGTGTATTTTGAAAGATTAGCAGCCATCTGATCAGATACTTTTGACTTCAGCATATAATATGTTTCATATTCTTCAACTTTTCCAAAAGTAACTGGAGAGAATTCAGGAATTTCCAAAATCTTATTGTTTGTCATACGTGCAGTTGAACGGTAACGGCTGAAACCATCTGTCCAGTCTGAGCGGTATGCAAACTGAACTGTACCATCAAGGTAAAGCTTTGCATCAATATCAGCTGCTTTTGCAACAAGCTTCTTAAATTCGCTCTTTCCACCAAGTTTATTGATAAGCTTGAACTTTGAAAGCATTGTCTGACGAACGCCCTCATTGAAGAATCCTGAAAGTTTAATATAACAATCTTTGATTCCCATATCGTCAATTTCAGCAATCATATTGGAAGCTTCGCTGTAAGTTGTAAGTTTATATGGAAGAGTTTTTGGCATACCCATATACTGCTGAACTTTTTCAATAGCACCAATAATTTCTATAGCACAAGGAGTACTTTTATTTTTCAAAGTAGCTTTATCACCGAAGAGATAATTTCGGTAGAGTTTTGCCATTGATGAGTAATTTGGTTCATCTGAGAAAGTATAAACCTGCTTAATTGATTCACCTTCTGGCAGATATTTTTCAAAGGCCATCTGACTTGACTGTGTACGTTCAGAAGCTTCAAAAAGTTCAGAGTGAAGAATACGATATTCAAAGTTTACATAGTTGAAGCTACCCATCTTTCCAGAGATATCAGCGTTTACACCAGCATACTGAGAACCGTTCTCAATAATGGAAATAAAGCTTGAGTCTCCATTAGCAGCACCAATTACAGGGAATGCAGTACGAGTTTCTGTAACAACAGCCTTACGTGACTGACCGTAGTCCCAACCGTAAACATCGGCATAATAAGCATTCTGACGAACTTTTCCATTATTGAAGTTGATGATACTTCCGCTTCCCTCTGGAACAAAAAGGAATCCTTCATCATTAAGTCCACCGGCTCCAAAGTATGGAAGAACAGTAATCTTAACGATTGGGTAATCAGTTTTGTAAGAAATTCTGTCAAATGGGATTTCAACTATAAGATTGTTCTTATCAAGAGTATAAATTACAGTTACGTTGAAACCAGGAACAACCTTTTCTTTTGCACCGGCATACATTTTAAGATCTTCTTCATACATTTCTTTTGTATAACCGTTGGCTTTGAAAATCTGTTCACATTCGGCTTTACGGTATTCCTGAGTTTTTTCACTGATAACATAAATAACTTGTTCAGCGAGCATAGGGTACTGCTGGAGCAAAGCATTTTTATCATCAGATTTAAGAAGCTTGTTAATATCATATTTACGGTAACTTGAAGTGATAGTTCGCTGATCCTTTTTTGACATGTCCTTGATGTATTCATTCATCTTTTCTTCAGTACAGGCCATTGGAATCTGATAAGTACGTTTAATATCACCAACTGAGTAAGTTACTTCAATAGATTTTGAAAGTCCCTTAATTTTGTAAGCATTCTTTTCGACAGAATAACTGAAGAAGTCGTAGCTTGTTTCAACACCATTGATTGTAGAATATTTCAGCATGAAAGGTGATTTCATGTTGTTTTTTTCTGCAGGAAGAGCTTTTTTATCTTCATCTGCACCCTGTGGGTTTGAATACCAAACATGACCATTGGATTTCTGAGTAAGCTTGAACTGTGTTGTTTCAGGATCAAGTTCAAAACGCAGATTTTCATTTTCAATAATCTGAGTTTTCAGAGTACCTTCTTCATATACGTAGTTTTCAAGAATAGTATCTACTGTTTTACCAGCTTCAAAAAGTCTGAATCCGATATATGTAAGGAAGCCAAGAATTGCAACCCAAATTCCAAGTGAAACGTAGAATTTTACGCCTGGCTTATGAAATTCAAATTTCTTTGTCTTCATTGGCTTTGGCCGGCCGATGTAATTTGGATCAACAGGCTTTTTAGATTTCTTTTCTTTCTTTATTTTTTCTTTCTTTTCTTTCATCTTTTTCTCCTGTTGAAGCATCAATATAGCCTGAACATTACTTCTTTACCCAGTGATACAAAGTAAGAAATACCCTGTGAAATCATACTGAAGAATAGAAGCATAATGAAAACGAAAACCAGCATAGCGAAAATAGTAAAGAACAAGAACAATAATGTTTTACCAGCTCCGTATGCGTGAATCATCATCATAGCCATAAAGATAAGAATCACTACCCAACCGATAGAAATATTGTCGAATACCCAATAGAAGGCACCTTCTTCACGAGTAAAGAAGTTTGACAAAATAATCATCGGAATCTGAATGAGTGGATAAGGTGTAAGTGCATAGGCTGTACCTTTGTAGATATCGCCAAGACGTCCTTTTCCATCAAAAAGAGTTGTTGTACCCCAGTTACAGATACAGAAGATTGCAAGTGGAAGCAGAATAGTTGCACATTCCATAAAAATGTTTACTTGTTCCCAGTTTACGTTCAAGAACAAAAAGTTAGTAAACTGAAGCTTCCAAATGTGAGTCAGAAGACTGAGAATTACAATAAAGTTTGCGGCTGCATAAGAACCACGCTTTGCATGAATAAGATCCCAGAATCCGTCAGCCGGATGGAAAATTACATACAAAGAATATTTTAAAGTATTTCCGAAATTAACATAAGTTTCTTTTTCGGCAAATTTGTGAAGTCGTCTGGTGATAAAATTACTCTTCATACATCAGCTCCTTTCGAATTTTGTTGATTCGTTTTGTAATCAAAACAATAATGATAATTGCTGCTGCAATTCCACCAAAAAGTCCGACATATTTTTCGATAATTGCTTTGCGGTAATACTTAAAAGCTTTTGAATAAAGACGTCTTGAGCGTTTAAGTCTCAGGTAGTCCATAGCTTCCTTATATCGTTTCTGCTGGGTATAAGCTTTCCCAAGACCAACATAGGCAAGGTCATAGTTTCCGTTAACCTTAAGAACATCTTCCCATACAGCAGCAGCTTCATCATATTCACCACATGCATAATGTTCTGTGGCCTTGTAAATCATTGCTCCAAAATCAGTTGGAGTGAACACTGTAATAGAAGCATTCAATCCATCCAGAACAAAAATATCGTAGCCAAAATGTTCAATGGCTGTTGGATTACGGAAATAACCGTCGATACTACCCTTTCCACCAAAAGCAAAGAGCATCTGTCCCTGGCTGTTATAACCGAAAAGTCGTCCACGTGTTTCATCCATTGCGATGTAAACATCATTATCAAGAACAGTAATATCTGAGAAACGAGCTGGACCTTTAGCACCACCGGCATTTGCCCAGATAACATCACCAATTGGATCGAACTCACCGTTTTTAATCAAAATGTCTTTTCCAAGAGCATTAAGACGGCGGATTGGTTTTGCCCTTGAAACATCATTTTCATCAAATGTACGCATTACGGCAAAAAGGAAGCCTTCATTGTCGATGTAAACATTTGAATATTCAGTAGGAACAAAAGATTCCATCTGTTCACGCTGAGCACGGGTAGCCAGTTTCTTTCTGATTACAAGAGACCAGTCAACTATAACTTCACTGGCACCAAAGTATCCTGTAAAAGTACCATCGTATTCATATTTCAGGAATCCCTGGTTCAGGTTTTTGGCAAGAATGTAAACACGACCTTTTGTATCAGCAACTACTTTTTCTGGAAGGAATGTCTTTCCTTTTTCGTAGTTTGGATCATCTGGTTCTGTGAAAGAAACAATGTAGTTCAAATCTTTGTCCAGCTTTACAACTCGGGCATTATTTGTATCAGCAATAAACCAGGAACCGTCTTTATTGATGTAAAGGTCTCTTGGAGAAGCAAAAGTATTTACAATTCCTTCAGGTGCATTGAATTCAGTAATAATGCGAACTAAAGTAAGTGTTTTATTTTCGTTGTATTTCAGTTCAACAATGCGGTTATTGTCTGAATCTAGGAGATAAAGCTTATCTTCATAGGCAAAGAGACCCTGTGGATTCTTGAGAGGAACATCAAGTCCCAGGTTATCGGCATAAAGTACACTTGATACACGGTATGTATCTGGTGATTTTTCAGGCTGCCCCCAGTAATCGTAGATGTAAGAATCACCTTTTGCAAAAGCTGAGGCACAGATTAATAATAATGATGCAATTGTTACAATAATCTTTTTCATAATACTAATCCTTGAGACCTGATGTAGCCATGGTTTCCATGATCTGACTCTGTGAAAGAACGAACATGATGATAGGTACCATCATTGTGAAAACTGTAACGGCTGCGGTCTGACCTGTACGGGCAACACCACCGGCCTGGATCTGAGACAAGGCGTAGTTCAGCATCTTTTTATTTTCTGTATAAATGATTGTATGTGCCGGGTTATTCCAAAGACCGGTTACAGAATAAATACTGATTGTAAGCCAAGCTGGTTTTACGTTAGGCATTACAAGTCGAGAGAAGATTGTCCATTCGTGAGCACCGTCGATTTTTGCAGCTTCAATGATTGACATTGGGAAGCTTTCTATAAACTGTTTCATAAGGAACAGACCGATTGGTGCGGCACAGGCAGGGAGAATCAATGCCATGTAAGTGTCTACAATGTGCAGACGACACATAATCAGATACTGTGGAATACCAATAACGTAACCGTTGAACATCAAACAAACAACTACAATTTTGAAGAATCCGTTACCCAATGGGAAACGATATTTTGCCAGAACATAAGCTGCCATTGATGCAATAATAACGTGAAGAATAGTTCCAACTACTGTAACAAATACAGTATTGAAAATATATCTTGAGAATGGAACCCAAGACTGACTCATAGTAACCAAAAGGTCACCAAAGTTGTCCAATGTTGGGTTTCTTGGGAAAACTGTTGGAGGGAATCGGAATAATTCATCCAAAGGTTTAAGTGACTGGAAAATATTGTAGAACAATGGGAATGCCATCATAAGAGCAAAGAGTAATACTACAATAAACAATCCGATATCACCACCAACGGAGCGATTAGGTCTTCTTTTTTTAGCCATTCCTATCCTCCTTAGTGTCCAACTCTGTTCAACAGAGACTGAATAATTTTATTACAAATAATCATTGTAAGGAACAAAACAACAGCGATTGCTGAAGCATAACCCATTTCAAATCGGCTGAAACCGTGGTCGAACAAGTGTGTAACAACCGTACGTGCAGCATAATCTGATGAAGGATAACCAGCAAGAACACGTGGAACATCTGATACGTTGAATGCTGTTGTAATCTGCATAACTGCACCGAACAAAAGCATTGGTTTCATATTAGGAAGAGTGATAAACCACAATTCCTGCCATCGGTTCTGAATACCGTCAATATATCCGGCTTCATACTGTGACTGTTCAATACCTTTAAGACCAGCTACGAAAGCAAGGAATCCTGTACCAAGACTCATCCACATAATGATTGGAATAAGAACTTTCATAACATTGTGTGGGTTTGTCCAGAACAAAATTGGAGCATTGATAATACCCATTTTAATAAGCCAGGCATTTACCCAACCTGTAGCATCATCACGGAACAAAATACCGAAAACTGTATAAGCAGAACCGGCAATAGATGGTGAATAGCAGAACAAAACTACTACAGCACGCAACCATTTTGGAAGTTCGTTGATAAGCCAGGCAACAATAAAGGCCAGGATGTATCCAACAGGTCCAGTAATAACTGCAATAAGGAATGTATTCTTTATGGCAATAGTAAATACTTCATCTTCAAGGAACAGGTTCAGATAGTTTCTGAAGCCAATGAATTCTGCTTTTTCCAGGATATTAAAGTTTGTAAAACTGTAATACATGGCATTAATTACAGGCAGAATATTGAAAGTAATGAAGAGCACTGCAAAAGGCAGAAGGAACAGATAACAAACTTTCATCTGTTTTGCATTGTGCAGGGCATCGCGGAACTGGAGTGACCGCTTTTGTTTGTACTTATATAACATATCACTCATATTTCTACTCCGTTGGCAGGTTGAATTCCTGTCGTTTTTTGGTAAGTTCGTCATTAATCTTACGTGAGTATTCAATAAGAACTTCACGTGGATCATCTTTTTCTGAAACTACAACACGGATACTGTTTACCATATGGCGGTTAGTGTAGTAGCTACCTGGAACTTCTGGAACACCTTTAGAATCTTCAAGAGATTCAAGAAGAATCTTAACCTGATCAGAACTCCATGAAAGCTGCTGCAAAGCTTCAATGTTGGCAGTAGGATGACGAGCAGATGCACCCATAACGGCTTCCATTTCACGTCCAAAGCGAACCTGTGCTTCTGTTGATGTCCACCACTTCATGAATTCCCATGAATCATTCATACGTGTCTGGTTTCTCTGGTAAGCAGCATCATTCTTTGAACGAATACTTTCTTTATCACCGGCTTTTGCAGAACCAAGTCCGTCTGTTACAGCGTCTGTTTCGATGTTCTTTTCAACTGATTTATTGATCATCATAGAACAAACACCACCAGTTGTTGTTGTTCGGTCAATGTAAGTATTTCCATCTTTATCAACTTTCATTGTACCTGGCAAAAGAGTGAAGTCCCACAAACCGTGGATTTCAGGAGCTGAAACAACCAGAGTGTTATAAGTCTGGTAGTTTACAATACCAATTGGCATCTGACCTGAACGGAATCGGCTTACAAAGTCATAAACTACAGGAAGTCCGTAGCTGTTGAAAAGACTTGTATAAAGTTTGAATGCTGAAACACCAGCTTCTGAATCGATTGCTGTTTTTGTTCCTCTTTCGTTGTAAACACTTCCACCATTCTGATAAGTCATTGCATAGAATGTAGACATATCAGGAGTCTGGATACTTGGGTAAGGAATACCAACTTCAAGGTTGTTTCCCTGGATTGTAGGAAGAATTTCAATCAGTTCTTCCCAAGTCTGAGGAACCTGAACACCAAGCTGTTCAAGAATATCTTTACGATAGAACAAAAGGTTGAATGTAGTTGTTTCTGGAATACCATAAACTCCACCATCATAAGAATAAGCTTCGTAAGAGCTTGGTTTGAATCGTTTGAATACTTCTTCAGCATCAGGGAACTGCATCAAGTTTACGTTAGCATGACGGAGAGCATAGTCAACAGGCTTTGAAACATCACAGGAAACTACAACATCTGGACCTTTACCTGCAACAACGGCATTCAAAAGAGCATCAATATTAATAAGTTTTACGTTTACGTGAATTCCTGTTGAAGGAGAGAATGAATCATCAATCATATTCTTAAGAATCTGACTCTGGTCACGACCAGTTACGATCCATACTTCAATAAGGTGTTCATCCCCTTCTTCGTAAACGTTACCAAGCATAGAAGCATCTACAAAGAATGAAGTAAAGAATGATACGATTTCATGTTTTGCATTAAGGAAGAAGTTAGTTTTTCTAGCCTTTGGTTTATCATTTACACTATCAAGCTGAATAAAGTCGATATCCAGTTTACATTCTGTAAGACTCAAAAGTGATGTACCCAAAGATGTAACATTATCCTTAAAGTTCTGGAATGATTTTGTAATCTTATCAGGGTTTTTATAGAACTGTTCAAGCTGAACTGCAAGTGTTTGAGCAGGAGCAACTTTATCAGATTTCTGACCTGTTACTTTTACAAAGTCATCAACAATTTTATAAAGGCGTTTTGATTCAATATTCATTGCCTCTACTTCATTTGGATAAACTTTGTCAATGTGATAATCACGGTAAGCATCAGGCTGTGTACCTGTAAGAACCATGAGAGTTCGGTAAATTACATTCAAACGGTAAATGCTGTCTTCAAGTTCACTGATAAGAGGACCAATTTCACCCAAAGTAGCTTCCATTTTGAGTACGTGAGTACCTTTTGAAAGATAGAATTTGAAAGGATTATTGTTGGAATCTGAAAGAGTAATCAGTTTCCAGTCTGTACTATAGTTGAATCCAACATTTTTAAGATCATCAAATGGAATTTCATCATCGATATAAATAGAACGGGCAGAAATGTAACCCCGCTGATAAAGCTGTCGTGCCTGGAAAGAAATCTGATACCATCCATCTTCAGGTACATTCAACTCCCATTCAATCCACTGGCCTGGTGCCTTCCATGATTCACCACCAATGTAGTTGAAGATTGTACGATCAATAGAATATGGTTCAGTAACTGCAGATGAACGGTCATATCTTGCGAACAGAGATGGGTCTGAACGGCGGATTGAATTTTCACCCTGAACACGAACGCTTACTTCTGTAGAAGTGTAATTTTCCGGTTTTGATTTCTGTTTTGCAAGATACTGTTCATAAGTATCGATTGATTCAACCGGTTTAATTTTAATTGATTTAATAGCAATAGGTTCGTTTGTTGCTTTAAAACCAATTGTATTTACACCTTTTTTAAAATAGAACTGATAAGGATCAACTTCGTATCCCGAATCGCTTTTGAATGGAACAGTCTGCCAGTCATAGATTTCCATCTGTGACGGACGAATCTGGTTACCGCGGTTATCAGTACGGATTTCTCCACCATCCTTCCAAAGACGCTGGAAAGAAATAAGATCTGCACCTGTAAATGGAATTTCACCATTAATGTACAGAATACGCTCCATGTTAACGTTTCTGGACGGAACAGCAATATATTCCATTTCCAAGTTGTAAAAACCTTCGGTCGGAACATCAACTGTCCACTGAACGAAAGATCCGTCTTCTGTAACAAGTACGTTGTCTTTACCCTGATAACTTGCTTCCAGTTTTACACCTGTTGAAGATTCATCAAACTCTGCAACATTTACTTCAATTACTGAAGCTGGTTTTCCTGCATTTTTATGGTTTGCCAGGTACTGTTTGTAAGTACTTGAACGGTCCACTGTGCCTGCAGATGAAGTCAAATCAAAGCCTTCATATTTACTGGAGTAGTTTTTATCAGGAATCAGATTAAGTAAAACGATTAACAAAACAACTACTGCTACGCCGATTAAAGTGTTACGTAAAGTTTTATTCATTCTAGTTCCCTAAAAAAAATATATGATTTTTTATTATAGCATGAGTAATTAAACTTCGTATACAAAAATATTTTGAGAAAAGCAACAAATTTTCTAGTAACTTTGCTGTTTTTTCTAGGTTTTTTATTTAATTGAATTTAGGTGCAAAAACCGTTATTATTATAGAAAATAAAAGGACAAATTCATGAAAAAAATCATTATTCTTGCCGCAGCCCTTCTCTTCTCTGCTGCAGCCCTCACAGCTCAAGACAATTCAACTCCTGATGCAGAAGATGCTTACACATACGACAGTTACGGTCGCGGAGACCAGTTTCTTAAGATTTCACTGCAGCCAGTCATTCCTTTAAACTTTGGACAGAATCTTATTTTTGGTGGTGGTGCTGAACTTTCTTACTATCGTTTCCTTACACCACAGCTTGCTTTAGGCGGAGAAATCAGTGCTATTTTCAATGCAACTATTGGTGGAAATGTTCTTACAACAATCCCACTTACCTTTGGTGCAACATATCAGTTTCTTTGGGACCGTTTTGAATTTCCTCTAAATCTTGGTGTTGGTATCTGCTACACATCCTGCCAGAACAACTCCTATTTTCCAGGACTTGTAGTTCGCAGTGGAGCAGGAGCCTTCTTCCGTGCTTCTGAAAGCTGGTCTTTCGGACTTACAGTAGCTTACATGTGGCAGCCAGAATGGACCAAAGACGATGATGGCAATACTGTTTATGATCAAGGTCACTTCCTTATGCCAACAATCAGCGCCCGATACCACTTCTAATCAAATTGAATCAAAAAAAGGAATATAATATGAAAAAGATTCTTTCACTTTCAATAATTCTTACTTTTGCAATCCTCTTTACAGGTTGTTTTAATCCTGTTTTCAATGATATTCGAAAAGAAGTAAAACTCAATGATGCAAGTGTTGTTGGAAGCGTTTCACACATGGCCAGAGTAAGCTATAACGACAAAGAATACCTTTTTGCGGCAACAGGAGTGCTTTATTTCAGTCAGATTAATGCTGGAACTGAAAACTCAGACTGGTATTTGTGCAATATTTCAAACTTCTCTACCGTAAAATATGATGCCATAAACAGGGTTTACTCAGGTGAAAAAATCCTTCAGGTAGCAGCAGACTCAAATAATGTTTATATTCTTACCGAAAAATATATTTCTGAAGATGAAATTCAAGTCTCCGGCCGCAAGCTTTATCAAACTGCAATTGCAAAGGCACTTTCAAAAGGAAGTCAAACCTGGGAAGAAATAAGTGTTTCTGGTAAATATCCAAAAGTGATTTTCTGTACAAATGAAGAAGGCGGATCAACTGAAGCTTATGTTACTTATACGAATGGTTCGACTAGAAATCTTTCATATAATTCTGATGCAGGAAATGACTATTTTGGTGCCGCTAAATTCAACGGTAGTAGAGTATTTCACTCAACTTCAGCTATAACTACAAATAAAGACGGCACTGTGCTTTACAAATCCAGTGAAAGTTACGGCGAAATTGATTACGTTGATAAAAATGGAAATCCTGGGACTACAAATCTTGAACTCAAAGCAAAAGTACTTAGTCTTGCATTATGTGGCAACGAACTCATTGTAGGAACAAGTCAGGGTATTAAAAAAATACGCCTTGATGCCAACGGAGTACCAACAGCTGTAGTTCACTGGTCTACCAACGCAGAAGCCGCAATTTCCAAAGTATATGAAGTAAAATGCCTTATTTCCGTAAACTCAGCTCTTTCAGATACAGAAGGCTGTATTTACGCTGGTGTAGACTTTACTGGAACAGGCGGAACATTCAAAAACATCTGTCTTTGGAGTTATGAACCAAGCCGCGGAAACTGGAACCGCGAATAAAAGGAAATTCAGCTGACAAATGGCAGAATCATTATTTGAAGCGGTAAAAGCTTCTTCTGAACCTCTTGCTGCCCGTATGAGGCCACGAAACCTGGATGAATACATCGGACAGGATCACATTGTAGGAAAAGGACGTCTTCTCCGCCGTGCCATTGCAGCTGATCAGCTTACCTCTGTAATTTTTTACGGACCTCCAGGTAGCGGAAAAACAACATTAGCCCGGGTAATAGCAAATCACACAAAATCAAATTTCATCACATTGAATGCAGTTCTTACTGGTGTTCAGGACATCCGTAACAGCATCAAACAGGCTGACGATTATTTTAAACTGTATTCAAGACGCACAATTCTTTTTGTTGATGAAGTTCACCGCTGGAACAAAAGCCAGCAGGATGCACTTTTACCTTGGGTAGAAAATGGAACCATCATTCTTATTGGTGCAACAACAGAAAATCCTTTTTTTGAAGTAAACAAAGCCCTTGTAAGCCGTTCCCGTGTTTTCCAGTTAAAACCACTTACAGCTCAAGACCTTTTTAAAGCGGCAAAACAGGCCTTATCTGACAAAGAGCGTGGATACGGAAATTACAACGTTACTTTTGAAGAAGGTGCACTTGAACATCTTGTAGAAACCGCCAATGGTGATGCCAGGTCTCTTTTGAATGCACTGGAACTGGCTGTTGAAACCACTCCCGAAAAATGGAATCCTAAAAGTGAACCGCCAGTACCGCCCTTTGGAAGCAACATTCACATCACTGTGGAAACCGCAGAAGAATCTATTCAGCAGAAGGTTGTTCTTTACGACCGAGATGGTGATTACCATTACGACATAATCAGTGCCTTTATAAAATCACTAAGAGGAAGGGACCCCGACGCAGCAATGTACTGGCTTGCCCGCATGTGTGCCGCCGGAGAAGATCCTCATTTCATTTTCCGCCGACTGCTTATTTCAGCCTGCGAAGATACTGGTCTTGCTGATCCTTACGCAATTTCTGTTGTAGAAAGCTGTGCCAAGGCTTTTGATCGTGTAGGACTTCCTGAAGGCCGCTATTTTCTGGCTCATGCTGCCCTTTATCTGAGTACTGCTCCAAAATCAAATTCCTCCATGGCATTTTTTGATGCTCTTCACGCGGTTGAGCAGGAAGATGCAGAAGTTCCAAATCATTTAAAAGATGACAGTCGTGATGCAGAAGGCTTTGGTCACGGCTCAGGCTATCTTTACCCTCACGCATATAAAGATCATTGGGTGGCCCAGCAGTATCTTCCGGATTCACTTTCCGGCAGGGTTTTCTTTACACCAAGCACTCAGGGCTATGAAAATACAATCCGTGATGATGTACTTAAACGACGTGAGCTTCAGATAGCTCAGCTTTTAGGAAATCAAAATAATTCTACCCGAAACGATTCACTTCCTCTTTCAGAATTTGGTGAAAGTGCAGTTTCCGAATGGTGGATTTCAGAACATTTCAACACAAAAGACTCAGCCGAAAATCTTACATTCAGTCCCCGGGACAAAAAGAAAGATGATCTTTTATCTAAAGCCGATTATTACTGGAGAAGCCGACTTGATTCAAACAAAGCTGAGCTTCTTCTAAAAATACGTGATACACTTATTAAGGAAAGTGACCTGAAACGCCATTTTGTAAGTCTTGTCTGGAATGCGGATAACGGACTTTTACTTTGGGAAATCTGCCGTAACACACCGGAAGGACTTACCTGCGGACTTTGTAAAACCAATGACGGCAAGCAGATTCTTGAACAGTATTCCCGCACGCTGGAAAGTCTTGACCGTCCACTTCTGGAAACTCGTATTGATGGCGGCGTTTATCAGAATCTAAAAATGCTTTTTACCAAAGGAAATATTTTCGATCGACTTTACTTTATTGATCCATTTACTTCAAAAGAAACGATAGAAAAATTTTCAAAAGATTTAATTGATTCAAAAAATGAAGGATTTCTTTCACAGGATTTTAGAATACAAATCTGCCAGAAAATCCCAAGAGGCGGTCAAAGACTGTCTGCCCTGTTCAAAAAACAGATTTTTAATGATTCAGTGCCAGAAGAGTTTGTAAAAGCCATTTCTAAGATGGAAGAAGCTGAAGAAAACTTCTTTAATGATGAAAATCAGGCGCTCTTTGCATGGGATACGTCTTTTATCAACAAGATTTTTTCAAATGCAAACCTGGCCGTTTCTTCACATTCTGAAAGCTTTATGGAAAGACGACGGATTCTGGGTAGTGACATTCAAAAATGGTTTAATCCACAGGCATCTCTTTACGGAAAAACTATTTTTGATGCCTTAGGCAAAGATGACACAGAAAAGCTTATAAAGATCCTTGAAAATGCAAGCAGGGAAAATCTTTTCTTCTGGAAAACTGAGCTGGCCTTTTTCAGCGTAAAATAAGCTGTACTACCAAATTCAAGCTGCACTACCAAACTCAAGCTGTACTACCAAGGGGCCGTTTCATCACCTAGACAAGCTGCCCTTTACATTCCAATTCACCGCCCTTTCTTAAATTTTCTTCCATAATTTCGGTTATTTTTACCCGGACGGCGGCTTTTTTTATTTTTACAGCTTCATCTTCAGGAACAGTAATTTCTACATGAAGGAAATTTTCGGTTACAGCATGGAAAACCCTGAATCTAGTGCCATCAAAAGAAACGGTTTTTGGAGCACGGTTCAATTCAAGAACGGCAAAAAGTTCTTTACCAATATTTTCTTCTATATAATTAATCTTTGAACTGATGGCAAAGTCTGTAAGTTTTTTAGCACGATCTCCGCTTATGCTTTGAGGCACCTTATTTTTAAAATTGATGGCTGCAGTTCCAGGCCGTTCTGAATATGGAAATGCGTGGATCCAGGCAAAGGCACAATTTTCTGCCAGTTTCATTGTTTCCTTAAAGCACTCTTCTGTTTCGCCAGGAAAACCAGTAATTAAATCACAGGCTATAAAAGGATTTTCTTTGGCTAACCGGAGCCGTCTGCAGGCTTCTTCAACATCGGCACTTTTATAGCGGCGGTTCATCGCTTCAAGAACAGTGTTACTTCCGCTTTGAACAGAAAGATGAAAATGTGGTTGAACTCGTGGATTTTTGATTACATTACAAAATTCATCATCAACAACTTCAGGATAAAGACTTGATATACGGAAACGAATTTTTGAAGTAATTTCAAGACAAAGTTTTAAAAGCTCTGTAAAGTTCAAAAAACCGCCTTTCCACGCTCCTTTATACTGTCCGATATTTATGGTAGTAATAACAATCTCACTCTGACCTGCCTTTTCCAGAGCTTTAACACGCTCAAGAACAGTTTGAACATCCAGAGAAACACTGTGTCCACGCGCAATACATATGGTGCAGTAGGAACATTTATTATTGCAGCCGTCCTGAATTTTAAGTGATGACCTTGAATGTGCAATAAATGAATCGGTGGCAAGCTTAAATGAATTTTCTGGAAAATCAGGTTTTTCTACAGGAAGTGACTCAATTTCTTTTGTAAGATATTCAGCAAAACCAGAAGGATTCCATTCAGCGCATTTATTTAGATAATCAGCAAGAATTTCAGGAGCTTTTTCAATGCGGCTTTTTAGCTGGCCTTTCAACACGCAGATTCTTTTATCCATGGAAGCAATTTCTTTTGGTCTAAGCTGAGCATAACATCCGGTAACAAGAACTGCCACATTGGAAAAATTTTTCAACATAAGACGGATTAATCGGCGGGCTTTCTGTTCTGATTTCTGTGTTACGGCGCAGGTATTCAACACAAAAAGAAGGATGTTATCATCACCTGGTGTCTTTGCGGAAAGACTTTCCATTTGTACGGAAAACCCTAATTCAGTAAAAAAACTGGCAGCCGCCTCACTTTCAATCTGATTCAGGCGGCATCCAAGAGTCTCAAATCTTACTTTTACAGAAGATAAACTAGAGTTTTTGGGCAACACGTTCACGGCCACTTTTTGCATCAATATTTGACGAATTCAGGCGCAGTGCTTCTTCGTAAGCCAGCATACTTTCACGGTAGTTACCAGCCATTTCACGGGCATAACCAACTCGTACCCACCATGTATCCATAAGCGGTTCTCGTTTTACGGCACAGGAAAGTGCAATATCAGCATGATGGTATTTCTGCTGTTTAATGTAGATTTCGCCCATCAATTTATAAGCCATGCCAGATCTGGATCCATTTTCCGGAGCAGAAGCAACATATTTCTGGAACTGTTCCATAGCACCGTTATTTTTTCCAAGGTAGTACTTTGCTTCACCAAGAATTTCAATAAGACGCAGATCGTAAGGACTCAGTTTAAGTCCTTCTTCAGCACGAATTTCAGCTTCATTGTACTGACGGTTTTTTACCAGAGCCCAGCACATTACTACATAAGACTCAATGCGGCCTGGAGTTTCAATAAGTTCCTGTTCACAAACCGAAATAGCTTCAGCATATTTACCATTATGATACAGAACCAATGCATCCTTTGTCTGTGAAAATGCAAGTGTAATATTGATAGAAAGAATAATCAGAAGAACCAGTTTTTTCATATTGATTCCTTATGCCTTAAGCATGGTACACTTACCGGAAAAAAGACAACCAGGTTCAAGTACAACTTTTTTTGTGGTTATATCGCCATCCAAAGAACCCTTTGCAGTTACAAAAACCAGATTGTCAGCTTCAACATTGCCCTTTACTATACCCTTAATAAGAACACGGGAAGCCTTGATGTCTGCATTAATCTCTGCACCTGTATCAATAACCAGATCACTTTCCGACGAAATTGTTCCTTTGATAGTACCACGGATAAGCATTGGCTTTACAAATTTCATATTTCCAGTGAAAGAAATGTCGTTTTCGATAATTGTATCAAAAGCGGCGTCTTCCATATCAAAAAAGTCAGTGTCTTTTACATCAAACATATCTATATTATACCAACATTCAGTGCTATTTTCAACGAAACAGACCTTTCATTCCGTTTGTTAAATCTTTCATTGTTTCTTTAGTCTGATTTTCTATCTGTTTTTTTGCTTCATCCTTGGCCTGATTAACTTTTTCTGTTGCCTGGGCTTTTACACGATTTTCAAGCTCTACTTTCTTTTCGTTCAGCTGTTTTTCCAGTGCTGCAAGATTATTTTTCTGTGCATTCAAAAGCTCTTCCATGCTGGAGAATTTTAAAAGCTGATCAGAAAGTCCACCTGTTTGTTCCGAAAGCAAGTTTTTTACTTTTTCTTTTGCTTCATTAACAAAATTTTCTACTTCTTCCGTAAAGGCTTTTATAACCGGTTCAGAAAGCTGTTTTCCAAGCAGTTCAGGGTTATCCAGTGTAACCTTAAGGTAATCATCTTTTTCTTTGTAGCAGGTAAATCCAACAGTAAGGCGGTCAACTTTGGAAAGAGCCTTTTGATATACTCTGTTTACCACTTCATTTCCAAGATCCATTCCGGTCATTTCTGAAACTGCCATATCCAGTGTTCCACCAAGGGAGAAAGAACCGTCATTTTCGGCAGAAAGCTTTGCAATAATCTCGGAAGTAGATTTCAAAGCAAAAGCACCGGCATCAGCATTGATAATCCAGTCTTTTCCATCATAATCTGCAGAAACCATAGGTGCAGTTGAATTATCACGAACATCAACTACAACTTTGGCAGAATTTGGACGCCCCATAACCTTAAAATCAGCGTTAATTATGGAAGGTTTATTTGTTATATTCTGATCGCTGGAAATATTTTTTGCTGATCCTTTGAATAATAGTGAATCCGTTCCTTTTTCATAACCGGAAGCAGCCACCTCATCAATACGCAGTTTTGGAACAGTATCTTTTTTATAGTAAATATTGCGTCCTTTTAATCGTTCAGGAGAAGCTTTCTTTTCTTTTTTTGGCTCTTTTGGTTTTTCTTGAATGGACTTTGCAGCTTCCAGGGCTTTCTGAACATATGGATAATATTTTCCCGAAAGCTGGTAGATAAGAGACTCAACAGATTCGTTCATTACTTTTCTGACGCCATCCACTGAGTAAAGTGCCTTCATTTCTTTGATTTTGTTATCAACAAGATTTGTATCGTCTGTTACAGCCTGAGCAACCTGTTCACCGTAAGTTTTTACAAGCATACTGTCAGCTTTAACTTCATTTATAGTTTGATTTACAGTTTCAGAAAGAGCTTTTCCATCATTTATAGATTTTGTAATGGCTTCAATAGCATTTTTTATCTGTATAAGATCAGTAATATTATTCCAATCCGTTTTTACTACAGTTTCTACACTTTTTGAAAATTCATTGTAATCTTTTTCTATCTGTCCCGGTACTGCAGCCCATTTCTCCACTTTTTTCTGAACATCTTTAGTCAGAGTTTTGGCAAGTTCAGGAGATTTGAGACTGTACTGCATATCAGAAAGAATATTTTCAGGATTAAACTTATCAAACATGGATCTAAGCTCCTTTTGAGCAGCCACTGTAAGTTTTTCCTGGGCTTCTTTCATCTGTTTATCGACTTTACTATCCTCTTTTTTTTCTTTTTTTACGACTGCAGGAAGTGCACCACTTGATTTTCGTTCTGTACCAATGGCCACACCTTCTATGGCAAGTTTTTCCGCATAAAATTTACCTTTCAACAGTTCAGTAAGATTAAAATCCAGGTTAATTTCATCAATCTGGAAAATGTTTGTCATTGGACTGTCTTTATTTGCCTGGGCAAGGCCGTTAATTTTGATATAGGATTTGAGGAAAGAAACATCTACCTTTTGGACGTCGGTTTTGGCCTGGAAAACCTTCTGCATTCCGTAAACAATTCCTTTTTTTACAACAACATTCTTAAAAGTAACAACCATGGTAAATACAAAGCTAAAAACTGCTACCGTAATTATCAATGGCAGAATGCGTATGCCCTTTTTATTCTTTTTAATCTGTTTTGCTACAACTTTAAGCCGTTTGATTTTAGCAGTTTCCAGGTTGCGATCAAGATTATTTACATAAAATTTACGGCCTTTTTCATCAGTTTCCAACGAATATACCGATTTTACCAGGTCAAGATCACTTGGAATGTAAATTCGTTTTAAAATCTTCTTTTTGAATTTTTTCTCCCTGTATGTCTTTTTGAACATTTTAGGAGCTTTTTTCATTGGCAGCATTTTAGGTGTCTTTTTTGCCCGTTTAGCCTTTTTAGGTTTTTCACTTACAGCAGCTTCTTTAATTTCTTTGTCCATTAATCTGTCTCCGTAAGCAATTTAGTTATTTTTGAAACAAGCGGGATTTTATACAAAGCCTGTACAATTTTTAACTGATTCAGTTTTGGTGCAATAAAATGCCGCCACAGACGAATAATTCCGTATGCAATCAAAAACACCGGAATATAACAGATTAGAGAACCTGCAAGTGAGCCACAAACTACAGTGTTGTTAAAGCGTGTGAATCCTACAAAAGGTACATCGAGGAGAGCAGAAAAATAAGGTTCCATTGGTTCGTAAGTAAGAATCAAATAGCCAAGTTGATCAAAAAAGGGATCTATCAAAGGTGAAATGAGGGATCCAATAAGAATCATAAGTCCGTAACAAGATTTCTGAAATCGGACAAAAAGGAAGAACACAAAAAGGATGAACCACAACAAATTTCCCTTTGGCATAAGTCCCAAAACTAGTCCTACACAAAACGAATTTGCAACCTGCGAAGCTTTTGAGTTTGAATTCAACAGCTTAATTATTTTAATAAGATACCTTAACATGTTAGTTAATTATCTTATATATGGTAGTAATTTTCAACCTTTATCTACCATATACTGTCATATATTCCCTCTCTTTTAAGGTGCGAATACAAGGTACCGGTAGAAACATCAAAATATTCACAAATCTGATGAACTGTCTTTCCTGATTTTTTCATATTAATAATTTCCTTTTCAAGTCCTGTAAGTTTATAGGAATCATTACATCTTCCCTTAGGCCTTCCAAGATGTTTTCCTTCCGCTTTTAGCCGTCTCAATGATTCAGTTGTTCGCTGCGAAAGTAAGGTCCTTTCAATTTCTGCGGAAATACTAAAAGAAAAAGCCAGAACTTTACTTAAAATGTCATCACCAAGTTCATATTTTTCTTTTACAGTCATAATTTTGATATTTCGTCGTAGCATTTCATTCAGAACAGTCATTATCATAAACATATTTCTTCCTAGTCTGGACAGCTCAGAACACACAAGTACGTCATCTTTTTTCATATGAACGATGAGCCTTCCTAATAGCCGTTTTTCCGGGTCAACAGTACCACTAATTGTCTCTTCAATCCAACGGTCAATCTTTATCCCCTTTTCTTCTGCAAATCTCATAATTTCGAACCGCTGATTTTCCACAGTCTGCTTATCAGTACTAACGCGAACATAACCATAAATCATAAAAAAGCCTCACAAATTTTATTTATTTATTCATTTATCGCCAAAACAAGATTTCACTTTAAAGGGAGGATTTTTTTAAAATGAAAAAAATCGTATCAATCGTTGCTGCAGTAGCAATGGCTTCTGCCATGTTCGCTGGTGAACCAGCAATCAATACTGCTGTAACAGAATTTAAAGGAAGTGCTTCTGTAACATGGGGAATCAACCTCGACACAAAAAAAACTGGTTTTGATAACAGTACTTCTGCATCTTTGAAAGTAAACTTCGTAGATGGCGGAGATAAAGTAACTGAATCAGATGAAGCTATTTGGGGCGAAATCAAAATCAAAACAGACGGAATGAAAGCAGAAAACGGAGCTCTCTCAAACGCAGCAGCTGCAGTTGACTATGCAAAACTTCACGTTGGTCCAGCTTGGGTACAGATTACTGGTGCTGGTACAAAAGTAGGTGGATTCGAACCTGTTCTTGCAACATCTTCAACAGACGGTGAAAAATGGGGAGCTGTTGGTGCTGTAGGTACAAAAGCTTCTAAAGGTATTGAAGTAGGATACGCTATGGACAAAATGTTCAGCGTAAAAGTAGACTTCTGCTCAGAAACAACTCCAGCAGCTGGTATCTATTCTGACCAGTACGCTGCTGCTGTAAAAGTAACATTCGACATGGTAGAAAACCTTGGTGTAGAATTCGGTGTAAGCAAAAACTTCACAGTTGGTAAAAAATACTGGGAATACGATTCAAACGATCTGGCTTACTTCGGAAAAGCTGAATACAAATTCGGTTTGAACGATAAATTCTACTTGAAACCACAGGTAGGTGCTACACTCACAACTCCAACTGCTAAATCAATCTCAACATCTTCAGTATTTGCAGTACTCTTCGGATGGGGTGCTGAAAAACAGGATACAAACATCAAATACATGGGTAAAAAAGTATCTGACGGTGTATCTGTAGCTATGAAACTTGACAACGGTGTTATCAAAAGCTGGACAAGCGACAAAGAAAATTGTGTAACAAAAACAGCTGTTGCTTCTGTACTCATCGGTGCATGGGACAGCGCAAAACTCGTACCAAACCTTACATTCGGTGCTGAAGCTGAACTCAAAAATGTAATCAATACTAGTGTAACAAAAGGTGTTGATGGTGACAAAACATACACAGACTACAACACAAACGATATCAACGAAACAGTATATGTATCATCTTTGAAAGCTGAAGCAAAATATAAGATTGACCTTGATGGAAAATCAATCACTCCTGCTATCGCTTGTGCTTTCGTAGGTGAAGAAGTAAACTATAAACTTGAATCTAACAAAGATGCAGCTAAGAAACTGGCTGAAACAAAAGATGGTACATACCACCTTGTTCCAGCTAACTTCTACCTTGGTGTAAACTTTGATGGTTTCGTACCATTCACAACATTCGATATCGACTACGAATCAGCTCGTGTTGAAGGAAAAGATTGGTTGAACAAAGGTAAACTCAACTTCAAGATGACAATTGGTTTCTAATCTAATTAGACACTACTTGTTAGCCTAAAAAAATTGGTTCTCCGAAAGGGGAACCATTTTTTTTGACTATATAGCCCGAAATTCGAGTTTTCTAAATCGCCTGTTCATTGCAGATTTCGCTCATTTTGAAGCCGTACCACCATCCTTTTGTAGATTTGCTTCTTTTTGCAATGCCCTTTGTTACTTTGCCACTCATCATTTCTTTTTCCATATTATGCTGATTTTTGGTGATTTTCATGGAATAAATTAAGTGATTTACTAATTTTGTGGGCGGATTTTGCTCAGGATTAGTAAAATTACGTGCGGTAAGTGTTTTTTTTCGGTATTATCCGAGGATTTTACTAATTTTGGGGGAGTTTTTGACTTCTGATTAGTAATAATTCATTACAAATTTATGAATTAATCCTTTTTTTGATATTTTATACTAATTTTTGATGGGTTTTCTCGTT
>JAEDJA010000004.1 GCA_016296575.1 Treponema sp. | reverse complement strand
GAAGCGTTGAGCATACCACAGTAAGCATCTCCACGACCCTGGATAAGTCCACCATCTTTAGATGTTTCTTCTGCTGCTGCACAGAACATTTTTGGACCATCGAAGTGTTTTGCAAGCAAAGTTTCAGCAATTTCTGGACCGAAGTTTCCGAGGTAAACACAGAGTGCGTTACATCCGTTCTTCTTGATGTCTTCAAGAGCCTGAACCATGTGGATTTCGCTTTCTACGATACAGATTGGACATTCGTAGATTTCATCTGCACCATATTTTTTTGTGTAAGCAGCTACCAAAGCCTTTCTTCTGTTTACTGAAAGTGATTCTGGGAAACAGTCGCGGCTAACAGCTACGATACCAATTTTAATTTTTGGTTTATTCATGTTTTTTTCTCCTATATTGTATGACCCCAAAAGGCGCCATTGTTACCAATTATATCATTATTTTACACCATAAATTCCAATAATGGTATAGGAAATTCACTTGAAAAAATGTATAAAACTATCATTTTATGCGAAAAAAAAAGAAATACAAAAAAAGATGTTATTATGGTAGAATAAAAAAATCCCCTAAACTGGAGCAGGATATGTCACTGGAATTACAGCGGAATCTAATCTATCAGTTCCCAATCATATATTTAATTCTTATCACTTTTTTTATCATTTTTAATGATCGTTCATTTTCAAAAAAAGTTCGAAGGGGATATGTTTTAACGCTGACTTGTTCTCTTATTGGAGTAATTCTTGAAGTATTTCTTACTGATTTCCAGTACATCAGAATTTGTGAATATGTACTTAACATTACAATAATACTGTCATGGATTTATCTTCTTAGGCATAAAAGAACGGAAGATCCCCTTAAGCAAAAACTTATCGTGTTTATTTCAATTGCTATTTTCATCAGTGTTGTAATAGAAATTGGTTTCCACTACAGTCGCGTAATTACCAGAGTGATTGCAATCAGCGGAATCGTTTACTACTACTACCTTGTTATGCAGGTTTATAAATGTGATACCATTACAGGGATTCTTACACGTCAGAGTATGAAATATGAACTGGCCGAGATGCGTAGAAAGGACTGTTACATTTCAATCATAGATATTGATAACTTTAAGATGATTAATGATAAATACGGTCATATTGCAGGTGACAGAGCTTTGGCCGTTATTGCCAGCACAATTAAAACCCATCTTGTAAAAGGCAGTAAGGTTTTCCGTTATGGTGGTGATGAATTTGCCGTAATAAGCCGGTTTGCAACTCCTGAAGACCTGGAAATCATGTTTGAAGATATTAACGAGGATTTAAGTGAATATTCCTACCGCATTTCTTACGGAAGTGCCTTCCATGCTGCCAACGATGATATAGATCCTGTTATTGTAGAAGCCGATGAGCGGATGTATGAAAACAAGCTCCTCCTTAAAAGTGAAGGTATTTGGGATGATATGACCGGGCTTTACAACATGCGTGGTTTTCTTTATGAGCTTGATACCATTGTTAAGGACTGCAAAAAACAGAAGAAAAACATTGGACTTTTGGCTATGGATATTGAACGACTGGCTGCCATCAACATGGGTTACGGTTATGCAGAGGGAAATGAAGTTATTAAATCCGTTGCAGCTGTAATAAAAAGCAGTCTGGATATCAATGAATTTGCAGGTCACCTTGGAAGTGATGAATTTGTTATTGGATTTCCAGTTGATGCCGCCGATGATTCTTATGCAAAATCAATCAGAGAAAGAGTTTATACCGGCGTAAAGAATTCACCTGATTTTGATGGAAAAGATTATTCTGTTGAGCTTAATATGGACTGCGAAATAATCGATCTTCAGTCGAATAAGGAAATCTCTTTTGATGAAGCTATAAATAAAGTTCTGTCGAAAAAAACTGATAAAAAAGACCAGCGACGAAAATCTGCCTATTCTTATGATGATTTTGAAGAAACTTCAGTTGACCGGGAAGAAGAATCTGTGGCACTGGATGTTATTGACAACAACAGAATTCAGTATGCTTTCCAGCCGATTGTTTCTGCAAAGGACGGAAGTATCTGGGCTTATGAAGCTCTTATGCGTACAGATACACTTTCACCACTTTCAGTTCTTCGTTATGCTTCAAAAAATAAGCGTGATTATGAGATAGAAAAACTTACTTTCAACAATGTTCTGGCAAGACTTGCCTCAGACAAACGTATTCCAGGTAAAGCAAAAATCTTCTTGAATTCTATTCCTGGATACACTTTAAAGGATGATGATTTTAATCCGCTGGCAGAAAGATACCCTGAGCTTTGGAAGCGTCTTGTTGTAGAAATTACGGAACAGACAGAACTTGATGATGAAGCTCTGGCAATTATTTCAGACCGTCAGGCCAAGAACGGTTTTATGCTTGCCATTGATGATTTTGGAAGCGGAAGCTCCAATACATACACATTGCTCCGTTATAAACCGCAGATCATCAAATTGGATCGTCTTCTTATCTCAAATATCGAAGCCAATTCTAAAAAACAATACTTTGTAAATTCCATCATCAATTTTGCCAAGGAAAACGGAATGAAAGTTCTGGCAGAAGGAGTTGAAACTGAAGCAGAACTTAAAATGATGATTCGTCTTCAGGCAGATTTAATCCAGGGATTTTATACGGCTAAACCTTCTGTTGATCCTGTTCGGGAAATTCCAGAGGGAATTCGGAAAACAATTATTTCTGAAAATATCCGTGGTGTTATTGAAGGAAATCGAAAGATTTTCATAGCTTCCAATACTCCAGAAATTTCTCTGGTTCAGCTGGCTCTGGAAGAATATACGGGTATTACCATTGCTCAGAAAGAAGTTGTTATTACAGGAAATCCTGATTTTGCAGCCGATATGATTATCCGAATTAAGGACGGTATTTCCGCAGATTTAACACTTCAGAATGTCCACCTGAGCTCCGTTGATGATTTTCCGTGTATTGAACTGGGTGAGGGTTCAAGACTTATACTCCGAATTGAAGGCGATTGTACCCTGGACAAGAAGGGTATCCGTGTACCAGAAGGAAGTGGAATTGCAATAAAAGGTTCTGGAAATCTGCGTATAAATTCAAAAGGTCATTATTGCTATGGAATTGGTGGTGGTGTAGAAGAATCCTTTGGTGATATAGTATTTAATCATTCGGGAACTGTTTTTGTACGTTTGGATGGTGAACTTGGTGTAGGAATTGGTGGCGGTACTTACAAAAAAGGTGTTGGAATTACTGCAGTGAGCGGGGCTATTGAGGTCAATGTTGCTGCTGTTGAAGCAATAGGTATTGGTTGTCTTTATGGCGATGCTCCTATTATTTTTAAGGATTGTATTGTAAGGGAGGAATTCCGTGTAAATCAGGGAGCGGCAATTGGTTCTCATCACGGTATGCAGAAAGTGTCATTTGAAAACTTTGTTCTGGATATTCAGGGAAGTGGATCACACGTTTCTGGTGTTGGTTCCAGCTATAATTCCGGTGGAAAAATCAGTCTTGAAAACGGGGCCTGCAATATCAGTCTTTCTGGACAGGAGCTTATTCTTATGGGTGCAAAAGGTGGCCGGGTAGTATGTTCAATTGCCCATGTAAATATGGTAATGAAAGGCGAAGGAAACAGGGTATTGGCAATGGGTTCCTGGGATAAACAGTCAGTTGTATCAATTGTAGATACAAACAAGGCAACTGTTGTTGTTAATGCGGAAACTGCGGAAGGTTACGGTGCTTTACCGGAGAATATTTTCCTGCAGAGTATTAAGCCTCCAAAAGTCATAATCAACGGTGATGAAATGGTATACTCGGAATAACACATAAGGCTCTTATTTGAAAATCGAAAGTCCCAGAGATTTGGAACCGGCTTTTATCCAGGAAGTACACTGTTTAAGGGTAGGCCGGTTTTTCATTTGACTTACGGTATCTGTAAAGGTGAGTGCCCATTCACCAAGTCCATGATCCTGGCGGTAAAGACTGTTCGAAGGATCACAAACGGCAATTATGGGAGTTACGGAGTTCAAATCGTAAAAACTGTATGCAGCGTTTTCAGCCAGTGCTTCAAAGGCTTTCTGGGCTGCGGCAACGGAAAGATTACATGGAACAGCACCTGGGTTTTTGGAAAGTGTAGCTTTTGAAGGAACTGTTTGAAGAAGAAAGAGAATCTGGCAGTCTGGTGCTTTCTGGCGGAAACGTGTAAGAAGCTCACCAATAAGGTACTGGTAGCCGTAAATCATGTTTTCCATTGCAGCTGTAAGTTCATCAACACGATCATTCTGGAAATTTTCTGCAAAATGGCAGGCGTCAAAATAGATGATAATTTTATCTAGATTTTCAAGACGGCTTTCTGCCTGGATGAGCATGGCTTTGGTAGAAATGGCACTTGCCTTGTTCCAGTTGCAGGTAATGATATTGTCGTTGTCCATGTTTACAATGGAACCTGTTTTTACCGGTGTAAAGATTTTGTGTGCATTCAGTTCAAAGCTTTTAATAAAATCAGTGGATTCAGGAAGATCTTTCCCCAGGATTAATACGTTTGCCATGAGCCAATTATAGATGGAAATGGTGAAAATTGCAATTTTGCCATTACTTGAGTATAATGAAAGAATGAAAGTTTGGATTAAATATTTGATTGGAATTGGTCTTGGTTTGGCCAGTTATTTTATTCTGCCAATGAATAATGCAAATGTTTCGGCAGTGGTAGCTTATCTTTCTGAACTTTTTGTTCATATGATCCGTTACATTGTAGTACCTCTTCTTTTTTTTACAGGGGCTGTATCGGTAAACAAACTTCGTTCATCAAAATTGATTTTAAAGGCAACTCTTTGGACTTTTGCCATAATCATAATTTCGTCACTTATTCTTACATTGATTGGACTGGCATCTATTCTTATTGTGCGTCTTCCTCGTCTTCCAATTACAGTAGACAGCTCTGATGCAGTTTTCAGTTTGCAGATTCCAGAGCTTATCCGTTCAATTCTTCCACTGTCGGCATTTGAAACTCTGAGCGAAGGAAATTTCCTCCTGGTTTCTTTTGTATTTGCCTTTCTTATTGGATGGGTTATGAGTGGTGATCAGACTGCTATGAAATCAGCCTTCAATCTTTTTGATTCCCTTTCAAAGCTGTTCTACGGAATTGCAACCTTCTTTACTGAATTTTTTTCTGTAGGAATGATTGCAGTAGTTTGTAACTGGACAGTCACTTACCGAACAGTAATCGCCACAGGTATTTTCAATAATATTCTTATCATGTTTGCCATTGACTTTGTAATCGTTGCAGGAATCATTTATCCGGCACTTTTGTACTGGGTTTGTCATGATACACATCCTTACCGAGTGCTTTATGCTTCAATTACATCACTTTTGAGTGCATTCTTCTCCGGTGATACAAATATGGTACTTCCATTGAATATTCGACATGGAAAGGAAAGTCTTGGAATTCGACGCCGAACAAGCGGTTTTTCTTTTCCAATTTTTTCAATTTTTGCACGGGGTGGATCGGCACTTGTTGTTACGGTGAGTTTTATTGTTATCTGGCGAAGTTACTCAAGTCTGGCAATCTCTTTAAATGACGTAATCTGGATATCACTTTCGGCATTTGGACTTTCCTTTGCTTTGTGTGGACTTCCTTCTGGCAGTGCCTTTGTTCTTCTTGCAATTCTTTGTACAAAATACAGCAAGGGTTTGGATACAAGTTATCTTCTGCTTCAGCCGGTAGCTCCAATTATTTGTTCTTTTGCAGCACTTTTTGATGCACTTACAGCTATGTTTGGCACTTACATTGTTGCAGTAAAAACAAAAACTATTGAGCATCACGCTGTTTCGCATTACATCTAAATCTGTCTTTCCTTGCGGTTTGCAGAATTTGTTGTTATAATTTTAGAACCATTTATTTAATGGAGAATAATTTTGGGTACATCGATTAAAGACATTATTGCCGGCAGAAAGACTTTCTTTATCTGTCCGGATACTTCGCTTATTCCTGAAACTTTCATGGAAGAGTATCTGTCAGAAGGATATGAATGTTATTTCGTTACAAATGATAAAAGACTTTCGCTGCAGGAAAAAATTGAGATCATAATTTCTGTTTTCAATGATGTTATTCTCTTTTTTAATATTGATGCAAACATTCCGGGTATTTCCTGGCCTTCAATGATAAAAGCCATAAACGATAAATACCAGGGCCGTGTTCTTATTGGTGCACTTTATACAAAACGTCAGACTAAAGAAGAAAAGCAGAAGATCGAAAAGATGTTCCTTTATGATATTGGTATTACCTGCGGATGTATCCAGCTTGAATATCAGAAAAAAATCAATTTTGGAATTATCGAAAAAGTTCTTTTTGCAAACCAGGCAATGGGACGTCGTAAGAATGTTCGAGCTTTGTGTAATAACAGCTGTACTTTTACATTCACTTACAACAACCACCATTATTCTTCAACTTTGAACGATATTTCTCTTTCACACTTCTCAAGCACTTTTGACGTAGATGCTTTGAAGCTTCCGGAGTATGAAAAAATCGAAGATATTCAGTTCACTGTAAAAGGACTCCATTTCCGCTCCAGTGCAGTTCTGTTTATGAGCCGTCAAAACGAAGGTAAAATGCTTTATGTTTTTACATTTGTTTCAAAAACTGGTGCCAGTGGCCTTGATCTTATGACAAAACAGCTTTTGATTCCACGGCTTTATCAGATTATGGACGAAAACGCTAGTGCTCTTTTGAACCAGCTTTATAATACCTACATTCAGCGTGCTGGAGCAACAAGTGCAAATGAATTGGGTGAAAGCATTGAGGCCATTGATGTGGAGGACCTTTAATTAGAACGCCGGACACTCCGGAGGTTTGAAATGGACAATTCAGAATACATAAAAAGAGCCGAAAAAGCCGAAAATATTCGTGGCGTAATTCGTTATCTTCAGAAATTTAAAAATGCTACAGTTGTCATCTATATTGATGACAAGATTTTGGGCGGTTCACTTTTTTCATCACATATTAAGGATATTGCTCTTCTGCACCAGGCAGGACTACGTGTTATTCTGGTTCCAGGAGCAAAATCTCGTATTGATGAGGTACTTTCTCTTTCAAATCTTACCTGGGAATATAAAGATCATATTCGTATTACATCTGAAGCTGCCATGCCTCATATAAAAATGGCCGCTTTTGACGTTTCAAACAATGTGATGACTGCTCTTGCCGCCAACAACATTCCAGCTGTAATTGGAAACTGGGTTAGAAGTCGTGCCAAAGGAATTCTTGAAGGTCTGGACTTTGGTACTGCTGGTGAAATTGACCGCCTTCAGATTGATGCCATCAATAAGATTTTGGATGAAGGATTTATTCCTATTTTCCCGTGTATTGGCTGGAGCTCCAATGGTCATCCATATAATATTTCCTCTGTGTCACTTGCCCAAAACATTGCAATTTCACTGAAAGCCGATAAATTGTTTTTTATGATGGACGGAAGTTCTGTAAATAAAGAAAATTTTTCTGTGCCTGAAAATATTTCTGTGGCAGATAACGGTGATATTCCGGCCATGAATCTTACTGAAGTTGATGATTTTATTTCAGCCAATGAAAAAATTTTTGCAGAAAATGCTCAGACAGTTTTCCGTCTGCTAAAAAAAGCTCAGGCAGCTTGTTCAATGGGTGTTACACGTTGTCACCTGGTTGATGGAAATATTGACGGTGTTCTTCCTTGCGAAATCTTTTCGGATCTTGGTTCAGGAACCATGATTTACACTGCCGATTACGGAATGATTCGTCCAATGACCCGCACAGACATTCCTTCGGTCCTCCAGTTGATGAAACCCTTTGTTGAAAGTGGAAAACTGCTTCCAAGAACAGAAGGTTCTCTTATGGAAACCTTTGAAGATTACGTGGTTTACGAGCTTGATGACGGAATCCGCGCCTGTGCAGCACTTCACTTGTATGAAGATGGGCAGGCAGAAATTGCAGCAGTTGCAGTAGATAGAAATTTTGAAAAAATGGGCATTGGTCCAAAGCTTATTAAATATCTGAAAAATCGTGCAGCGGAAAAAAAGGCTTCGTCAGTGTTCATTCTTACAACACAGGCTTCTGATTGGTTTGAAAAAATGGGTTTTACTTCCGACAGCATAGATACTTTGCCGGAAGAAAGAAAGAAGATCTGGAATCCAAAGAGAAATTCTAAACTTTACCGTTTGAAGTAAATCAAAAAAAATTACCCGATAATCAGTGTGGCGTTTGCTCCACCAAAGGCAAAAGAATTTGACAGACAGGTGTAAACCTTGGCTTCAGTGTTTTCTTTAATAAAATTCAAAGCAGGTATTTCTTCGTCTTGAACACCGTCCCAAATCTGAGGCGGAAGAACAGTTTTTCCGTTTTTGTAGGTATCGAAAATAGCTTTCCAGCAGATGGCAAGTTCAAGTGCGGCAGCGGCTCCCAGCGTATGTCCTGTTGTAGCCTTTGTGGTTCCAGCAGGTACTTTGTAATCCTTGAAAACAGCGTCTACAGCTTTTGATTCCATGGCATCGTTGAATTTTGTTCCTGTGCCGTGAAGATTTACGTAATCAATTTTTTCAGGGGTAAGCCCGGCCGATTTTAATGCACGTTCCATTGATTTCTTAGCACCTTCGCCACTTGGATCAGGACTTGTCATGTGGTAAGCATCTGCACTTTCTCCAAATCCAAGAAGTTTTACATTAAAAACATTTTCATCAGAAGAAAGGGGTTCTTTAGAAATTACAAAAAAGGCAGCTCCATCACCAAGAGTAATGCCGTGGCGGTTTTTGCTGAAAGGATTAGTGATATTTTCTGAAACTGCACCAAGGCTGTTAAATCCAACCAGTGTTGTGTCGGAAGCAATGTCTATTCCACCTGCAACAACTGCATCAGCTGTACCAGCCATAATTAGTTCCGCTGCTTTTATAATTGCACAGGCAGAAGATGAACAGGCAGTGCTCATTGCAACAGCTGGTCCTTTTAAACCGTATTTTTCTGCTGCAAAGGTTGCTACATAATCTGCGCCCTGCATTTCAAGCTGATAGTTGGACGGAAATGCTCCATTTTTAAAATATTCACGATGACCTGCAATAGAAAACTGAGTTCCATTATCGCAGGATCCAATGCATACAGCTACCCGATGAGCTCCATATTTTTCTGTGGCTTTTTGAATCTGTTTTTCAATTTGATTAAGTGCAGCTTCTTCCATGCGGATTATTTTCATGTCGTAACGACCTGATGTTGGTGCAAGACAATCATCCTGAATTCGGGCAGCAAAATATTCATCACCAGTGATGGTAGTAGTTTTTTTTATGTGAGACTGATTTTTTGTGTGAAGTGTTTCCCAAAGGGAATCAAGACTGGTGCCTGCAGAACAAAGTACACCTGGTTTAGACAAGAAAATTTGTGTATTCATAAAAATAGTTTAAAAAATTAAAGGGATAATGTCAAATCACCAGGCAGATTACCAGGCAGTTTTAAAAATAAGGAAAGATTTTTTAGCGGGAGAACCAGCGGGAAGCGGCAAAAGCAGTGGTTAATCCCAAAAAAATTGCAAAACCGATAAGATGAACTGGTGTAAAAGAACTGAGAGCCAGTGCACCAAAACTGATTACTGTAGTTACAAAAGAAAGAAATGTTGCAAAGGGTTCAAGCTCTCGATTTTCAGAAGTATTTTTTTCGTTTTCTACCATGTAAATTACGTAGTCCAGTCCAAGTCCAAAAACCAGAATAATGCCGGTAACACTAAAAAATTCAAGCCAGGTTTTTGTAGCGGCAAATACTGCAGAAGTAACAAGAATAATAAGAACTGGAACCGAAATAATTTTTGCAGTCTGTTTTTTTGAATAGAAGAAAAGCAGAATGACAGTCATGATGATAAAAGCCAGTGCAAAGAATTCAAGAATCATTTTTGTAAGGCGGTCCAGATCGGCACTCATATCGGCCACTTTGCTGACAAAGTAAATATTTTCGTTATTCGAAAGATTTTTGAAAATTGCAGCATCACTTACCTGATTTGGAACAAGGACAGAGTAATATTTTCCGTCAATCAAACCAAGCCATACCGAACTGATGGCTTCCATAAGATATTCAGGTACATTTTCATTTTCAGGATAGATGAATGAATCTTTTGAACTTGCAAATGCTTTTTCCAAAGCGGCAGTTTCTTCTGGTCCAAAGCCCAGTGCTTCTTCCTGAATAGAGGCCATTTCCATAAGACGGCTGGATGCCTGGAGGGAAGCTTTCTGCTTTTTTATTGATGGAATAAACATGCTTGTACACAAAAAACCTGTTTCAGGAAGGGCTTTTTTTACGCGGAGTGCAAGCTCTTCTTCGGTCTGCAAAAGCTCTTCCGAAGAATCACCTGAGATTATAAACCATCCTGTTGGACTATATTTTAAGATTTTTGAAGAAAGTATTTCATCCTGTAAAAGCTGGCCTTCCATATTGTAAAGGTTTGAAATATTGTTTTTGATTCCAAAAGTTCCACGGAAAATAATAGCCAGCACCAGCGAAATTACAATAAGAGATGTAATTCCAATGCGGCTGATTTTTTTGTGAAAAACAGGATCTTTGATTTTAACAAGCTTTGTTCCCCGAATAAAACGAAGCTCTTTTTGTGGCACTTTAATAAATGGAAAAAGGCTGATGGTGGTAAGGAAGGAGCTTAAAAGTCCAGACAGACTAAAAAGAGAAATCTGTTTTAGAAGGGTAAACGGGGCAAAAAGAAGAACCGCATAACAAATACCTGTTGAAATGATAGCCATAGTAAGTCCCGGCAGAAGGTGATGGCGGATTTGGGCTCCAGATTCAAGCTCTTTGTTGCCGGACCAGTGGGTAAAAAAGTGAAGGCTGTAATCAATAGAAGAACCAATCAGGGAAGTTCCAAAAACAAGCGTAAGAATGTGCATGTTGCGGAATACAGCCAGAGTAACGGTAAAAGCTGTAAGCACCGAAACTGAAATGGAAATCAAAGAGAAAAATACAGGTTTTGCAGAACGGAAGACAAACAGAAGAATAAAAAGAACTGCCAAAAGCGAAATCACTGAAATAATGGTGATTTCTTTTGAAGCGGAAAGAGAGCTTTCGTGGCTGTGGTAAGGAGTACCTGTAAAGGTGAAATTTATTCCGTGGTAGTTTTTTTCAATTTCATCACATTTGGTGTAAATTTCGGTAATTCCATTGTTTTTGCTTGCAAGTTTTGCACCTTTTTTGCTTAATGAGGCACGTACCATAACATACCATCGGTCTTCAAACTGTGCTGCCAGAACACCATCTTTATCACTCATGGCGGTGCCGGAGCTCTGGATGGCGGAAAGATAATTTTTTAAGGCCAGTTCCGTAAGCATAAAAGGATCTTCATCAACACGATCAAGGGATGTCATTGTAAATGGACTGAAAGCGGTGGAAAGTGCTTTTTCCGAAAAGGCCTGTGCCTGTAAGGGTGATGTAATTATGCTGCTGGCGGTATCTTCATCAAGGAGATTCCAACGGTAGTCAAAAAGAAAATCTGTTATGCCGGAAACACTGGTCATGTCGGTGTAGAGTTCCAGTGTAGAAAAATTTTCGCTGTCTTTAAGCTTGTTGTAAAGACTGGCTGCAGCTTTTTTTGCCTCATCAAAATCTTCGTGGCTTACAAGGATAAAAAGCTTTTCACTGGTAAGGCGTGTCATTTTTTCATCGGCAGCTTTAATCGAAGCAGAAAGCATAGGCTTTGGAATCATGTTAAATAGATCTGTATCAATGGAAACCGGCTTTTTGACCAAAAAAAGTGACAGCAGAAAATAAATAATTATGCCGCAGTGGAAACAAAGCCACACCCCAAGAAAAACGTGGTTTGAAGTCTGTTTTGAAGAAAAATCAGAAATGGATTGGGATTTCTTGAAGAAAGATTTCATCATTATTCTCCGCTTTCCCAGAAACAGCCAAAGTTGTACCACTGGTAAGGAAATCTGGAAGCAAAATTTTGAAGATAATCAACATATTCGTTGGACAGTGCATCAATAGTCTCATTTCGTTTATTGCGTGGAACATCAAGTTCAGTTTTTGCAGTTTCAACATAAAGCTCGTAATTTTTGGCAAACACTGAAAAACTTTTTGAACGCATTCCGAACATAAAATAAACCGGTGTGTGAAGCAGAACTGGAATTAAAAAAGCACCGTAAGGAAAAGCAGCCGGATCACCAAGAAAATTTTTCACCAGCTTCTGACTGCTTCCATTGGCGGAAAATCGGTCACCGGTAATAACAACCAGATTTCCCTGATTGATCTTGTCTTCCAGATCAATGATTGTCTGGGGAGAAATGCTGTTTGTATCAATAACGTCTGTCATGGCGTTGGGATTAATTTTTTCAAGAGTCTTGTTAAAATTGGAAGTAGCGCCCATCTCCATGAGAATTGTAACTTTTACCGGACGTTTACAACCCATTTCGTTCATGGTAGTTAGACTGCGCATCAGTTCCATATTTCCAAGGTGAGAAGCAATTATAAAGGCGCCTTTTCCACTGTTCAGGTGATCGATAAGATTTTGGCAGTCGTCCTGAATGATTATGGAACTGAAGTTTTTTTTGCCAACCCAGCCTTCAATCTTTTCTACAACACACAGACTGAAATTGAAAAACTGGCGGTATGTGGAAATCAGCACCGGGGATTTTCCATTGGTAAATTTTCTTAATCTTTTCTGAAAATTGCGGCAGTTCTTCCGTGCACCAAAAGCGAAACACCAGAAGAAGAAGGAAACCGGATAAACCAGAAGGCGTGTAAAAAAAAGCGGCATGAATTTTATGAGCCAAAGAAGCAGGAGAATAGGTTTGTTTGTTTTGATAACTTCTTTCTGTTTATTCATGAAATGTGCCTTATGAAAAATTATCTCTTAATTTTGCGGATTAAAAGAATCGGAATGCGGATAATCATACCAAGGCAAAGACGGGCATATGTAAGTGAAATGCGGATATTGTCCCGAACCATTCTAAAATTTGAAATTCCGTCTTCAGGATAAAAAACTTTTACAGGTTCACTTATAACAGGACAACCTGCCCAAAAAAGATGAACCAGAATGTCGGTATCATAACCCATGCGGGAATCAATATAAATATGATGATTGATGATATTGATGTAAGGTTTAACAGGATAAACGCGGAAACCAATAAGTGCATCTTTAATTGAACGAGAAAGGGTAACAATGTGAATCCAGCTGTTGGCAATTTTTCGGCCATTAAGGCGTTTTTTAGGAACAGATTCATCGTATTCAGGATAACCGCAAATTAAAGCACCAGGATTATTTTTGGAAGCTTCAATAAAGTGAGCAATTCGGGAGGCGTCGTGCTGACCGTCGGAATCTACCTGGAGAATATAGGAAAGGCCCATTTCGTTGGCTTTTAGAAGACCGTGTTTCATAGCGATGCCTTTTCCAGAATTTTTTTCCAGGCTAACCAGCGTGCACAAAGGATATCGGTTTACCACATCAAGAATCTGACTGCGATTTTTCTGATCATTTCCATCATCAACAATAATGATAGGAAGATTATGTGCTGAAAGATTCTTTACTACACCTTCAAGAGCAGCTCCGTGATTGTAAACCGGTACAACAAATCCATATTCCATTTATACATCCTGACAGCTAGTCCTGATTTTCGAACAAAGCTGCAATTTCCTGTTTGTGAACTTTACCCTGCACATCTACAGGCAAACTATCAAGATAACGCCATTTTTTTGGAAGAACAACATTCTCAAAGTAATTCATTAAAAAGTCATGGAACCAGCGGTTGATTTTAAATTTTTCAACGCCTTCAAATTGTGCTTTTCCTTTTTCGTTAAGAACAAGTGCTGCGGCCAAAAACTGACGAACATCATTTGAAAGGGCAATAACCTTTACATCTTTAACAAGACCAGTTTCCAGAATTCTGCCTTCAACTTCCGTCATGGAAATGCGTTTTTCTTCAATCTTTACAATGGAATCTGAGCGGCCTTTAAGAAGGAAACGACCATCTTCCTGAATGTCTGCAAGATCGGCAGTTGCAAAGCCTTCCGGATTTTTGATGTAAGGAGAAATAATTCTAAGACAGCCGTCATCTCCAAGCCATATTTTCGCATTATCAAAAGGAGTCCATAAAAGACCGTCCTTATTCTGCTGTCGGTAAGCAATTCCACTGGTTTCTGTTGAACCATAAACTTCCATTGGGCAGAATCCGAATACTTCCTGAGTTTTTACTGCCAGTTCCGGACTTACTGCTCCACCGCTGGTAAAAATCCAGGTGTTTTTTAAAGGCAAATTGTCTTCAACTTCAACGGTGCGTTTAAGAAAGGCTGGAGTTGCAATAATAATATAGGTTTCATCGGAAAGAGTTTCAAATTCTTCAGGCATTTCGATTCTCTTTCTGCGGAAAGGAACGCCCATTGTAAATGGCAGAGAGATTCCAAAAAGAAAACCGTAAATGTGATGCTGGCTTACAGTGGTAACCAGTTTTCGTTTATTGATTTCTTCGCCCCATTTTCTGATGATGAAGGCATTGTCGATTTCAAATTCCTTCATTCGCTGTGGAACTGCTTTTGGTTTTCCTGTGCTGCCTGAAGTGTAAAGGAAAATCTTTGTTTCATCGGCGGCAAATTCAGGACTTGTTCTGATTTGGTCATTTGTAACTTCAAAAGCTTTGCTTTCAAAAAGGCCTGGAATAAAAGTCATGGTGCCTTTTTCAGGAGCAGAAGGAGTCTGGTCGGTAATGAAAACATAATCCTGCTGCATAACTTCATTCAAAAAGGCAGGAGAAATATTCTGGGTAAGGTAAACTGTTTTTTTGCACTGAAGAAGGGCTGTAAAAGTCACCAGGAAGTACCAATAGTCTTCGCAGTGGAGTATGTAATTTTCGGCATTTTCTGATTCAATGTATTTTCTTACTTTTGCAGCTTCTGTAAGGAAGTCCAGCCAGGTTTTGTATTTTTTTGAAGACCATTTATCTTCATAACACAGAACATAATTATCTTTTCGTGAGTTATTTTTAAAAGTTGATATAGATGCAGTTTTAATCATTTTTTTGTCCTCCATTATTCGGATTAAATATTCAACGGCAAAAAGCAGTCCCATAAGAATGTAAGAAATGCCGCCATTATAAACAGACCAGATTGTGTTTGCTTTTTCTTCTGAAATACCTGGAAGAATCTGGCGGATAAATACAGTTATGGCGGCAGTTGTTCCATTCAGAATAAAGAAAACACACCAGACAATAGTCACTTTTCTGCAGTAAGAATTAACTTTGTTTTCCCAGTCAGAACCTTTTATTGAACGATCTGCTAAAGTTGCAAAACGAAAGATGATGTTTGGTTCAAAAAACAAGGTACTTCCAAAAATAAACAGGAAGCTGGCACTGATAACAACAGAATAAAGCTTTAAGAAGATGGCATTGCTGGTAAAAAAACAAAAGAGTCCTGCCGCAAGAAGAAGGGCAGAACTTAACATAGGTTTCCAATCCAGAACTTTTTTTTCGCCATTTGCCAAAATCTTTTTACCAGTAACACTCAGGAAAAAAGCACCGGCAAGCACAATGATACACAGGGAAAGAATGCGGGTATCTACCTTGAATACCACCAGAAGGGAAAAAACAAGGACCGGATATAGGGCCATTGAAATGTAAAACAAAACCCGTAAGAATTTTCGCATTATTATGCCTGGTTAGCAGAAATGTAGTCAGCCAAAGCGTTTACCGAAGCGAAAGGCTTTTTAGCATCTTCTCCATCTGAAGCAAATTTAACACCAAATTTTTTCTTAAGTGCTACACCAAGCTCCAGAGCGTCGATAGAATCAAGACCAAGACCTTCGCCAAAAAGAGGTTCTGAATCAACAATGTTTTCTGGCTCCAAATCTTCAAGCTGAAGTGCTGAAATGATAACTTTTTTTATTTCTAATTTGAGATCGTCCATTTTGAAATGAACCTCCTGTAAAAATATTATTTGTTTATTCTATAGAAAAAAAACGCAAAATTCAATATTATTAGATTATGGACAAATCCTTATTTACGACTGACAAGTATAAGAAAGATAATATTCGTGCTATTGATGCACGTTTTGAAGCTCAGAAAATTGCTTTTTCTCCAATGACTTTCCAGGCTATTCGTGCTCTTCTTGAGCTGGGAATTATGAAGCTTATTGAAGATTCTGGAGAAGAAGGCCTTACAACATCAGAGATTTCGGAAAAAACAGGCATTTCTGAATACGGCGTAAAAGTACTTACAGAAATGGCTTTGGGTATGAATGTTTTGAAATTCAATGCCGAAAGTGAGGTTGAAAAGCTTGTTCTTGGTAAAATAGGCTGGTTCCTTCTTAATGACGACCTTACTGTTGCAAATTTTAATTTTACAAATGACATCTGCTATGAAGGTGCTTTTAAACTTAAAGATTCAATTGTTTCTGGAAAACCAGAAGGACTTAAAGTTTTTGGTGACCAGTGGACTACAGTTTATGAAGCCCTTTCTACACTTCCAGAACGTGAAAAGAAAAGCTGGTTCTCTTTTGATCACTTTTATTCAGATGTAGCTTTTCCTGAAGCACTTCCAATCGTTTTTGGAAAAAAGCCTGCAACTATTGTTGATATTGGTGGAAACACCGCAAAATGGTCAATTGCCTGCTGTAAATACAATCCAGACGTTCACATGACAATCGTTGATCTTCCAGGGCAGACTGCTGTTGCCGAAGAAAATGCAAAAAAAGAAGGCTTTGAAAATCGTATTTCAACTTACGCTACAAACGTGCTTTCTGAATCAACAGTTCTTCCAGAAAATCCTGACGCAGTTTGGATGAGTCAGTTTTTGGATTGTTTCAGCCTTCACCAGGTAACAAAAATCTTGAAAAAGGTTCGAAAGGCTTCCACAGAAAAAACCACTGTTTATGTTCTTGAACCACTTTGGGATCACCAGAGATTTGAAGGAAATGCCTATTCAGTTATGGCAACTTCCTTGTATTTTACCTGTATTGCCAACGGAAACAGCAAAATGTACCGTTATCAGGAACTGGTAGATGCAATTGAAGAAGCAGGTTTTGAACTGAAAACAGCCCATCATAATCTGGGGACTCAGGCATACTCCCTTTTGGAATTCAAAATTAAATAGAATCTGGCTGGTGTGAAAGTGGACGTTTTCCTTAAAGACATTGCTGTATGGGCTCCAGGCCTGGAAGATGATGAAGAAGCTCTGAAAAAATGGACAGATGGTGAAATTGAAATCCTGCGGGAAAAGGTTTCACCAAAACTGGAATACACAGACCCTCTTTTTCGCCGCCGATTAAGCCAGATTTCCAAGATGACTGTACATGTGGTGCACAAGCTTTTAGAAAAAACTGATTTCAATCGAGAAACAAAAATTGTATTTGTGTCACTTCGTGGCGAAATTGAACGGGAATTCACCATAAATCAGGGGCTTATTGAAGACAATGATATTCTTCCGGCTGGTTTTTCCCTTTCTGTTTTTAATACACCTGTAGCTCTGGCAACTCTTGCTTTTAAGCTTCAGGGTGGTTACTCCGTAATCTATCCTTCAAAAAACGATTTTATGCAGGGACTTAAAACAGCTGTTGCACCTCTTCTGGCTGGAACTGAAGAACAGATTGTACTGGTTTATGCAGATGAACTGGTACCGGAAGTTTACGGCGATAAAATTCCTTCAGATAACACCCCTCTTGCCTTTGCGGCACTGCTTTCATCAAAAGATGGAAAATCTTTGGCAGGTAAACTGGAACTAGATTTCGGAGCCTGTACCCCATCTGAATTTTTAAAATCTCTTTTACAATAATAACTATCACTTTATATTTTCATTGTTCCCACGTGTTTTCCGTGGTATAATTAACGAATACTAACAGGTTATCAGGAGTTAATTTATGAGCGACGAATTGGATCCTTCAATTGCAGCCCTTCTCGATGAAGCCGAAGATTATACGGGCCCTATAAAATCATTATCAATGGATGATTTTTCTGATGGAAACGGCGATGATTCAACTCCTCGAAAACGATCGGTCCATGATGTTGATCTGAGTCTTAAAAGTTTTGCTCCTATCGAAAATCCTTATCTTGATACACCTGGTACTCAATTTAATGATCCTGCCTATTATAAAACAGCACTTTCCGGTGAAAATGCCTCATCTCAACGCGTTCATCAGGTTTTATCAAAATATCTTACCTGTAAAGATCCTAAAGACCGCGGTATTTTCCGACAGCAGATTGTAACTTGTTACTGGGAACTGCTTAAAGGTATGGCTCCAAAAGTAATGAACATCAATATTCCGCTTCCTAAAAAGATGCTCCTGCGATATGGTGTTCTTTTGCCATCACTTTTTAGACCGGAACAAAAGGACTTCTTTTCAAAGGTAAAAATTGCCAACGAAACTGGTGAACCAATCATGTATGTGGATGAATGGTTCCAGGAAATTATGTCGGGTCGTATGAAAAACTCTATGACCGATGAATCAAAACAGCCACGTCTGGCAAATATGACTGCGGAAGAACAGGCTAATGCAGAACAGTCACGCTTGATGCAGCTTCAGTCAAAAAACTCAGGACGCCTTCAGAATGCGGAAAACCTTCTTGGAATCAAAAAAAACGAAAGGGACATGCTGGAAGGTGAGCTGAAGAACTGTCTTGAAATTCTTACACATCACGAGCCGGTTCTTGGGTGCGCACCTCATACACAGGGATTTACCGATGCCCAGCGAAAGACAATGTCGGAAATGGCAGATCTTATGCACCGGCTTTCAAAAAACGACAAGGAATACACCAAATGTCTTAAAGAATTCCAAGATGCCAAGGAAGTTTTCGACAGTGTTCAGAATAAACTGGGCGACACCGATGTTCAGGTGAACGTTGTTGATAATCAGGCTCTTGAAATTGAATTTGATACAGTACGCCAGATGGCCAAAATGACAATCGGTCGTCAGGGTAACCAGTTTCCTATTTTTACTCGTGAATTCTGTCACTGTACTGAAAAAGGAATTGGTATCCGCGAAAATGTAATTGCAGAATTGTCCTGGATTGAATCAATTGATCCTGGTGCTTTCTGCCGCATTCACAAAAACGTGCCTAATCGAATTATTCCATACACTCTGCTGGTACCAACTTATGGTGACCGCGGATTCTGTTGGGAACCATTTGATAAATACAATCGTGTTACTTCCCGTGCCCGAATTGTAATTCCAATGTATCCACGTGACCTTAAAATTGCCGTTCTTACTGCAGTTGCAGACCTTCGATGGCAGGTTGCAAAGGAAAAAGCATCATATTACTGGATGGAAGAAGGTCTTACAGGTCAGTATTATCAGCATTTTGAACAGAACAAGCTTAAAGGCGATGTAAAAGAATACTTTATCGAAGATTACATTTTGTGGATGACAAAGGAATCCTTAGGTGTTCAGCGTCTTGAAAAAGATGTTCGTGGTATTTTCTGGCGCAATATGCCATTCCCTAAAGAACTTAAAGAAGATTTGCGAAAACGAAGTCTTGTTTACAACGAGCTTTGTCAGAAAGATGCAAACAGAGAAATGTCGGACGGATACTGATAAATGGTGACTCTAAAAGATGTAGCTCGTGAATGTGGTGTATCATTTTCGACAGTAAGTAAGGCGCTTAAAGGAAGTCATGAAATCAGTGAAGAAAAAATGCGGTTTATCCGAGAGAAAGCTGAATCCATGGGTTACCGTCCGAATATTGCCGCTAGAACACTGCGTACAAATCGTACAAACGATGTAGCAATTATTTTCGAAGATAAAACTGGAAGTGGAATCCAGCACCAATACTTTGGTAAGATTCTTAGTGCAATACAGAATGCATTTCAGGAAAAAGAATACGAAATTACCTTTATTGGCAGAAACAATGTGCAGAATTTTGACTACCTGAATCATATTCTTTCCCGTAATTTTGACGGAGTAGTTATTCTTGCTACAGACTTTTCTCGTAAAAACATACAGACAATTTTAAAATCCGAAGTTCCAACAGTCTGCCTGGATTATTATTTTGATGAAAAACATGCCTGTGTCCTTAGTGACAACGAAACTGCCATGAAAACTCTGGTGGAATATGTTGTTAGTCGTGGACACAAAAAGGTTGCAATGATTCATGGCGAAAAAACTGAAGTAACCCAAAAACGAATTGAAGTTTTTCGCCAGGAAATGAGTCGCAATGGACTGAAAATTCCAGAAAACTATTTCATGGAAGGCCTTTATCATGATCCTGAAACTTCAGCTGAGGCTACGGCGGTTCTGCTTGATCTTCCTGATCCGCCAACCTGCATTTTCTATCCAGATGATTATTCTGTTTTAGGTGGAATCCGTGAACTGAATGTGCGAAATCTTAAACCGGGCAAAGATATTTCCATTGTTGGATTTGACGGTATCATGCTTTCTTCTATGATGATTCCAGCTCTTACCACCTACGAGCAAGACGGTACAAAAATAGGACGAATGCTGGCCGAAAAACTCATCAGTCAGATTGAAGGTGGAGAAGACTATTCCCGCTGTGACACCGTATCTGGTAGAATTCTTACCGGTGGAACTGTGGCTGAGCTATAATTTTTCTAAAATCACTTACTAATCTTCCGATAATTAGTTTATGGCAGATAAAAAGAAAAAAACAGGTTTTGCACTGGCATTTTGGTTACTTGTTGCGCTGGTGCTTCTTATCATCTTCCTGGTAAAAAAAGATGACATTTTTTCTAATTTAAAACGTACAGGCTTCATGGATAAGGTTTTTGGAAAAACTCCGGAATTAATTCAGAATTATCAGGAGAAGGAACCAAAGAAGGGTAAGGAAACTGAATCCAGCGATGAACCTCTTGTAATTGAAATTACTCCAAAAACAGTAAAAACAGAAGCACCAAAACCTTCTTTGGCAGAAACTAAAAAAACAGAAGCTGTAACAAAAACTGAAGAAAAGAAGGAAGAAGCTAAACCTGCCAAAGTTGTGCTTCCTGATGAAGAAAAACCAGCTACGGCAAAACCAATTATCGAAGATAAAAAAGAAGAAGTTAAAACGGTAAAAACTGAAACAAAGACAGAAAAACCAAAGGCCAAGACAAATCTGTCACTGTGTTTCATCAGTATTGATCCACATGGTTCAATCAATCCAAAGGTTGTAACACGGTCGGTAAATAAAACTGATTCACCATTGGCTGAAGCAATCCGCCTGATTATTGCAGGACCTGACACTATGGCACCAACCGAAAAGGATCTTATGTCACTAATTCCACCAAATTCAAAGCTGATTGGTGCTTCTGTGAAAGACGGAGTTGCAACGCTGAATTTTAATGAAGATTTTTCAATCAATACAAATGGTGAAGAAGGATTTAAAGCACAGTTGATGCAGGTTGTTTATACCGCCACAAGCTTCAGTACAGTAAAATCAGTTCAGTTTTTGATTGAAGGAGAAAAGGTTGACTTTTTGGGACAGGGACACTGGGTTGGTGCTCCATTAACCAGAAACAGCAGCTTCTAATTTAAGGGAAAATTCCAGTTCAAGGGGAATAGAACGCATTGCAGAAAAGTCTTTACAGGCATTTTCGATGCGTTTTTTTATTTGTTCCCAGTTTACAATGTCGGTTTCAGACAGGAAGAATGCGAAGGTTGTACTTTCCAGCCGAAAAACAATGCCAGTCTGACTTGCCTGAAGCAGGTTTACTGTGGTTTTGATGTATTCATCGCCAGTGCTGTGACCAAGTTCCTCGTTGATTCTAGAAAGATTTTTAAGATTTATAAGGACGTAGTTTATTTTGTTGTTATTCCTTTGCATTTCAACTACAGTGTTTTCGAAAATACGGCTGGTTTTGCAGAGTGTAAGTGAATCTGTGTAGGAAGATTCTTCCAGCGATGAAACAAGAAAGCTATTTTCATATTCTGAAACGATTACCGAATTCCCGCAGCAGTTTCCAAATCTTGTGTACAAAGGTGTTCGTTTTATAGTGTAAGTAATGTCATCAACAAGAGAAATGACGTAATGAATCTCCGTATTACCTTTTTTTTGCGGCAGGGCGATGAAATGAAACATTCCCTGGGTTAAAAAATCACTAATTTTTGTTCCTGCAGTTACATTTATGCCATATTTCTTGATAAGCTCACTACCTTCTTTATTGGCATAGCAGAATTCCATATTTGTGGTAAAAAGAAAAACTGGATTTCCGAAGGCATCAAGGAGATTACGTTTTAGTCCCCGGAAAAGGATTTCCTGTCCGTCATAAAAAAAGAAGGTAATGTAGATGCACATTACAAAGAATCTAAGAAGTATACGCATCAAAGCTGGAAAGAACTGCTGTTCTTCGCTGTAAGTCATTTTCAAAGGGGAGAACAGCTGAAAAAGAATCATAGAAACATAGAACATTGATGCTGTAGAAATAAGTATTGTACTTCGGGATAACACTTTTTTTCGAGAACTATACAGAATGCATATCAGAATATTGAGAAAGTTGAAAATAATAAAAAGTATATTGTAAATACGGAACCCTAAACTCAGAAATATGTCTTCAAATCCCTGAATGGAATAAAAAGGAATTGAATCTGGAACAGTAAAAATGCTGTTGAATCCCAGAAGCAGGAAAAGTATACCTATATTAAGTGGAAGAACAACGGGTATTATGGTGTACAAATTTCGTGTTTTCCATAATTTATAGGACGGCTTATATTCAGAAGTAGAAATAAGAATAAAATTGTAAATAAATCCCACAGTCAATTCCTCGGCAAGGACCATAAAAACAGCATAATACTGAAGCTTTGAAATGTTTGTTTCGTTGATTGAAAGCCAGTTCAAAAAAGAATGAATGGTCATGAAAAAAAGAATCTGAGCTACGTTTGAACGTTTTGAGCCACGGGTATAATCAAAGAGCATTGTCAAAAAAAGCAGGAAATAGACCACGGAGACAATGAACTGGGTATAATAAATAACTGATTTTTCCATGGCAAATACTAGCTTTACTGGCTAACTGTTTTCAGAAGACTGTCGAAATATTTCTGGTTACTCAGGTAATCGTTTTCCCATGCAGAAAAAACTACATAATCAAGACTGGCTGATTCTTCAGTGCTGGTAGAAGAAATGAATTTAACAGAAACCATAGAAGTATTATATTCTGGCTGCCAGGTTACTGTGTGAAGTTTTATAAGACCGGAGCTTGTAGCTGAAATTTCCAGTTTAGAAAAATCAACATAAGTGTTCTGCGTACTCTGGATAAGTCGACGATTCAGGTAGAACAGGTAAATTGCAGTGCGCATAGAAGATTTTGGAAGGTTTGAAGCTGCAATGTAGGCACGGTCAGAAAGCCACCACATGTTTTCGGCAGAAGCTGACCAGTTTTCATCAAGTGTAAAGAAAATATTTCCATTCTGGCATTCTGTTTTCTTGGCATTTTTTTTGATTTTAATGGAAGATTCTTGGGAAGTTTTCTTTGCATCTTTTTTATTTTCTGATGAAGTGATTGTCTGTCCTTCAGCAAGACCGCCATTGAAACCGCGGAAGCTTGTAAAGGTTGTGTCTGCCGCAGAAAGAATGCGTCCTGTTGTGGCAACTTTAAAAATCACTTCGTTGCGGTTATTCAAAATCTTTTTGATATTAAAAAGAGGAACTGTAATATCGTAATAGATTTTTACATCTCCACCGAACTGATTAAAATCTTCATAGCTTGCAAAACCGTTTTCCCACCAGCTTTTTGTGGTAATGTAATCGGTTGAGTAAGGTGTAACATCAAGGGTGTTACAGCGGCGGGCATTGAATTCATACATAAGATCGTGAAGATAATTGATGATTTCACTGTCGCCGGCTTTAATTTCGGTAAGAAAGCGTTCTCCTGTCAAGTCCATAAAGTCGCTGGCAGGATTTACAGACAGAAGAATGGTAACTTCTTTTTCAGGAAGATTCTGTTCCTTGTCGAAAGGTGCATAATAACGCAATTCGTAAGTAGCATCGTCATAGGTAAGAAAACCAACGTAACTTTCCCTGTTAAAAGAGTAGTCACGGTAGTAAACGAACTCGCCGGATTCATCCTGGAAAAAAGGAATGAAGCCTGGAAGGGCAAATGCACTTACGGTCAGAAACAGAATTGTAAAAAAAGCAGCTATCTTCTTCATAATCTTGTTTTTATATGAACTTATTATGCGTTCAATTTTTCGAACTCAGCTTTAACAATTTCTGCAATTTTAGCAGCAGCTTCTGTTAATGGAACAAGTTCAGCTTCGGCTTTATTACGGAGTTTAATTTCAACGTTAGGAAGATTTTTGTCTCCAACTACAACGCGTACTGGAAAACCAATAAGGTCTGCATCGTTGAATTTAACACCTGGTCGTTCGTTGCGGTCATCAAGAAGTACTTCAACACCAAGCTTTGTAAGTTCTTCGTAAAGCTGGTCACTAGCTTCTTTCATTTTGTCTTTGTAGTTGATTGGTACAACGGCAACCTGGTAAGGAGCTGTAGACATTGGGAACATAATTCCTTTGTCGTCGTGGTAAGTTTCGATGATTGAAGCAAGAGTGCGGTCAACACCAATACCGTAACATCCCATAAGTGGAACAACTGGTTTTCCGCTCTGGTCGAGGTATGTTACGTTCATTGCTTTTGTATATTTGTCACCAAGCTTGAAGATGTGTCCAAGCTCGTTTCCTTTTTTGCTGTAGAAAGGTTTTCCACAGTCAGGACAGGCGTCTCCAATCATTGCTGTACGAACATCGCCAACCATAAATGGAGTGTAGTCGCGGCTTGGTTCTACGTGTTTAATGTGGAAGCCTTCTTTACCAGATCCGGCAAAAGCGTCGTGCATATCAACAACAGAAAGGTCCTGAATAATAGGACAGTTCAGCGTCATTGGACCAACAAATCCGTGTGGAGCGTTTGCCATCTGGATAATTTCATCACCTTCGGCAAGGCAAAGATCAGAACATTTCAAGAGCCCTGCAAGTTTTGCTTCGTTTACTTCAAGGTCACCACGGATAAGAACACATACATATGAAAGCGGATAATATGTGAAGTTACCATCTTTTACTTGTTTGAAGTTTTTGCCACCATTTGCCTTTGAAAGGTCAAGGCCACAGTTGATTACGCGGTAGATGAGAGCTTTGATAAAGCGTTTTGAAGTTGTTCCAAAGAATTTTTCCATGTCTTCAATGCTGAAAACATTTGGAGTTGCAACTTCTTCTACTGGAAGGTCAGTTTTTACCTGTGGTTTTCCTGAATCATCAGTTGGAAGGTCTGGGCGGCAGGCAGCTTTTTCTACGTTTGCAGCGTAACCACATTCGCAGAGCATAAGTGTGTCGTCACCAACAGGAGATTCTATCATGAATTCTTCAGAACCTGAACCACCCATGTTTCCTGTGTCGGCTTTTACAGAAATTGTTTTAAGACCAAGACGTTTGAAAATGCGGTGGTAAGCTTTGGCAACTGTATTGTAAGAGTTATCCAGAGATTCTTTGTCTGCGTCAAAAGAGTAAGCGTCCATCATTGTGAATTCACGTCCGCGCATAACACCGTAGCGTGGGCGAATTTCATCACGGTATTTTGTGTTGATTTGGTAAGGAATCAATGGAAGCTGTTTGTATGAATCAAGTCCGTCTCGGATAAGAGCTGTAAAGGCTTCTTCTGCTGTTGGAGAAACAATCATGTCCTGGCCGCCGCGTGTTGTAGCTTTGAGCATTTCAGGTCCCATTGTTTCCCAGCGTCCAGATTCCTTCCAGAGTTCTCCTGGCTGGATTACTGTAGGTTTCATTTCCAGAAGACCGGCTCTGTCCAGTTCTTCTCGGATAATATTCTGTACTTTCATGAATGAACGGTAGCCAAGTGGCATGTATGAATAAAGACCGTTTCCAAGTTTGCGGATAAGACCGCTTCTCATCATCAGCTGATGGCTTGCAATAACTGCGTCGTTTGGAGCGTCCCGCAGTGTTGAAATAATTGTTTTAGATGCTTTCATAATGGAACATTTTAGCGGTTTTTGAAGATAAATTCTATTAGTGGGAATGGAGGGGGAGGTGTGTGTGGGGTTGTGTGTAGGGGGGGGAGTTTACGTAGAAACTTACAAAGCCTCGAATAATCTCCGTAAATTTTGAAAAATAAGCGAGATTTCCTTTAGGAGAATAGATGCTGAAACGAGTTCAGCATGACGATTCTTTTTAGACGGTTACGCCAATTGTGGTGGTTTCGACAGGCTCAACCACCGCAGCTATTTTTAATCGGCGCTGTATCATTGTCTGTTCTTTGAACTCTCTCTCAACCACCGTAGTTATTTTTAATCGGCGCTGTATCCCATGGCTACTACGGTGAAGGCTTTCTTTTCGCTGCCTGGAGCCATTTTGATTTCGATGACGTGTTCCTTTACTTCGGTTTCATCGATAATCATGCTCACATTGCAGTTGTTCCAGCCTTTGTTGGTAGGATCGCAGGTTTTTACAAGCTTTCCATCAACGTAAACCTGGGCATTGCCAAAAGGTTTTGTAGGGCTTGCCGCATTTTCTTTGAATACCAGAATAAAGGCTTTGCATTTTAAGGTGATTTTCAAAGGTTCGTTGGCAGCTCCGTTGTTTCCGTAAGGATGGTGCCAGTTCATTGGGAAGTTGCCTTTTCCTTTTTTCAGACTGTTCTGGGTGGCATTGTCCTTTTCGCTAAAGCTACCTCTTTCTACAATAACCCGGCCGTCAGTTCCGGTGATAGTGCGGAATTTTTTAAGAGGATTTGCAAGCTTCCAGTGGGCAGGAATTTCGGATTTGGTAAGGCTTTCTTTGTCGGCAATTTCGAAGATATTCAGAATACAGTTTGCCATAAAGGTATGACCGTCTTTTTTAGGATGAGCATAATCAGCAAAATAATCGTCTTTTTTTACTTCGCCACTTTCAATTCGTTTGTCGATGGCATTTCTTATACTTACCTGAGGAATTGAGTAGTGGGAAGCGATTGGAATCATCCAGTCCTGCTGATTTGCGTAAGTAGCTGTGGCATAAAGGGCGATAACGGCACAGTCAGGATTATCTTCAAGACCACGGCGGATTAAAGCTTCGAAAGCACGTCCCTTGGAACATTCCAGCCAGTCATTTACGGAGAATTCGATTACCAAAACATCAGGTTTATGCCCACCTAAATCGGCAATAACATCCTGATCGTAGCGGATAAGTCCCAAAGGAGAAGGGGTTCCACCAAGTCCTGCTCCATCAAGAACCACCTGGTCGGCAGAATTTGCATATTTTTCGGCAAGAAGCTTCTGAAACTGGTAGATATAACCGTCGTGGAAATCGGCAGGACCAGCACCTTCTGTGACAGAACCTCCCAATCCACATACATAAACAGTTTCTCCATTGCGGAGTTTTTCAATCACCTTTTTAAGACGGGCATTTGAACCTTTATCTACAACAGTTTCGTTAATCATAGTTTTCCAGTTTTTATCAGTTTGATTCAAGGGTGCCGCAAAAAGATTGAATCCTAATACAGCAGCCAGAGAGATTGCAAATAATTTTTTCATGAAAGAAGATTACCTCTATCTTGTAAGTTTTCGGTAAACAGTGCGTTTTGGAACACCAACATCTTCACCAAATTCACGCATCTTCCATTCAGCGTATTCACTCCAGTTACCTTCGTAGAAACGAACAGTTGAGTTGTTTTCAAAGGCAAGAATATGAGTACAGATACGGTCCAGGAACCAGCGGTCGTGGGAAACAACCATGGCACAACCGGCAAAGTCTTCCAGGGCGTCTTCAAGGGCACGTACAGTCTGAACGTCCAGGTCGTTGGTAGGTTCGTCGAATAAAAGCACGTTTCCACTTTCCTGGAGCATGAGTCCCAGGTTCAGGCGGTTTCGTTCACCACCGGAAAGCACTGAAACTTTTTTGTTCTGTTCAGCGCTTCCAAAGTTGAACCATCCACAGTAAGCGTGTGCATTGATTTCGCGGACACCACCTTCAAGGGCACGGCCTTTTTCATCAACAGCACCAAGCTTAATCAGGTCTTTTCCACCAGAAAGTGTTTCGTATACAGTTTTGTTTTCATCAAGAGTAGAACGAAGCTGATCAACGTAAACCAGTTTTACAGTCTGTCCAATTTTGATTGTACCTGAATCTGGAAGCTCACCAGTTCCGGCAAGGCCTTTGTTTGCGGCAGTTTTACTTGCGGCTTCAACAATCATTTTGAAAAGTGTAGTTTTACCAGCACCGTTAGGACCAACAATACCAACTACGGCACCTGCAGGGATATGTACATCAAGATTTTCAAAAAGGAGTTTGTCACCAAAAGATTTTGTAAGTCCTTCAATGTCGATTACCTGTCCACCAAGACGAGGACCTGCTGGAATGGAAATCTGTGCATCTTTAAGCTGAGTTTTTGCACCCTGGCTCATAAGCTCGTTATATCGGGTGATGTGTTCCTTGTGTTTTGCCTGACGACCTTTAGCACCCATGTGAATCCATTCCAATTCCCGCTGGATATCCTTCTGGCGCTGAGATTCATTTTTGGCTTCCTGGGCAAGACGGGCATTTTTCTGTTCAAGCCATGAAGTGTAGTTTCCTTTGAAAGGATATCCTTCACCGCGGTCCAGCTCCAGAATCCAACCTGCAACGTTATCAAGGAAGTAGCGGTCGTGGGTAATGGCAATAATTGTTCCAGGGTAGTCCTGAAGATGTTTTTCAAGCCATGCTACAGTTTCAGCATCAAGGTGGTTGGTTGGTTCGTCCAAAAGAAGAATGTCTGGTTTCTGAAGAAGAAGACGACACAGTGCAACACGACGGCGTTCACCTCCAGAAAGTACATCAACAACCTGATCCTGTGGAGGACAGCGAAGTGCTTCCATAGCCAGTTCCAGGTTTGCATCCAGATTCCATGCATCCATTGCATCAAGTTTTTCCTGAACTTCACCCTGACGAGCACAAAGCTTATCAAAATCAGCATCTGGATCACCAAAGGCTTCATTGATTTTATCGAATTCTTCAAGAAGATCTGTGATTGGTTTTACACCTTCCTTTACAATTTCAATTACAGTTTTTCCTGCTTCCAGTTCAGGTTCCTGTTCAAGATAACCGATTGTATAGCCTGGTGCCATGGAAGTTTCGCCTGTAAATTCTGTGTCGCGGCCAGCCAGGATTTTAAAAAGAGAAGATTTACCAGATCCGTTAGGTCCAACAACACCAATTTTGGCGCCGTAATAATAAGAAAGGCACATGTCTTTAAGAACAACTTTAGTTCCGTATGCACGGCCAACACGATCCATAGTATAGATGATTTTTTTATCGTCGTATGTCTTTGCCATAAGGTTATTATAGAAGATAAGAATAAAAAATTCTATCAAGAAAAAGTGGATCCTGAAACGAGTTCATGAGAACCTGGGCTCGTTCAGGATGAGGCGTTATTTTAGTGTAACATAGGTTTTGCCAAAGCCGCCGTCTTCTGGTGGTGCAAAGCGGAAGTCGGCAACTCCCTGGTAATGGCTCAGGTAGTCGTGGACGGCCTGCTGCAGAATTCCATTTCCTTTTCCATGAATAATGCTGAAATGGGGAAAATTATGGAGTGTGCACAAATCAAGCTGCCGTTCCAAAGCCCGGATGGCATCTTCCATGCGCATGCCCAAAAGCCGCAGTTCAAAAACAGGAGCTTCATTTTCTGAATCGCCTTTCATTTCAACAGAAATATCTGCCTTGAAATCACCGGCCTGCATTTTTCCACCAACAAGAACCATGTCTTTTTCTTTGCAGCTCATCTGTACGGAACCGAACTGAACTTTCCAAACACCCTTCTTTTCAAGTTTTACAAGAGTTCCGGCCATATGATTTGCACCCACTTCAACCTGAACCCCTTCTTCAAAAATAAGAGGCACTGTTTTTCCGTCGGAGGCTTTACCCATGGCAGCAGCTTCTGAAACATGTGTACTTTCAGCAAAAGCCAAGGCTTCCCGGTTACTCAAACGTTTTTTTGTTTTTTTATTGGAAGTATGACTTCGCAGTTCATGGGCTTTTTTTTCAGCTTCTAGTTTTTCTAGACCCAGTCTTTCTTCTTCTTCCTGGATTTTTCGCTCGTTTTCCAAAGTGGCAGCAGTAAGATCGTTGATGAACTGTTTTACCCCAAGAGTTTTTTCCCTGGTAATTTCACCTTCACGGAGTTCCCGCACAAGATTTTCCAGTTTTTTCCGGCTCTGGGCAAGAAATTCTTCGCTTTCTTTTTGAAAACCCTGTTTAAGCTGATGTTCTTTTTCCCGAAGTTCAATATCACGTTCTGTCTGCCGCTGTTCTTTTTCATCAAGCTGGCGCTGGAGTTTGTCCATCTGGCTTTTCATACGATCCAGTTCACGGTGTTTTGTGTTCAATCCTTTTATAAGGGAACTTACATCGGCTTTTTCTGTGGCAATATAGTTTTTGGCATTGTTTACAATAAACCGTGGAAGTCCGGATTTTCCTGCAATTTCCAGCGCATGACTTTCACCTGGTACACCCATAAGAAGTCGGTAACTTGGTGAAAGAGTGGTGGTGTCAAATTCTACAGAAGCATTGATACAGGCAGGATTTGTGTAGCCGTAGTTTTTTAAAATCCCCTGATGGGTTGTAACCAGAACAAATGCTTTCTTTTCTATAAGATGATCCAGAACCGCCATGGAGATTGCAGTGCCTTCCAGAGGATCAGTTCCACTTCCCAGTTCATCAAGGAGAACCAGTGAATCATCTTCAGCAAATTTAATGGCCTTGGAAATGTTTTTCATGTGGCCGCTGAATGTAGAAAGACTCTGATCCAAAGACTGGTCATCACCAATATCTGCAAAAATTTTCCCAAAAACAGGAAGACGGGAACCTTCACCTGCAGGAACTGGAAGACCTGTCTGATTCAGCATGGCAAAAAGAGCAAAGGTTTTAAGTGTTACTGTTTTACCGCCGGTGTTTGGACCTGTAATAATCAGGACTCGTTTTCCGCTCATAAACTGAATGTCGATAGGAACAGCTTTTTCGCCTAAAAGTGGGTGACGTGCCTTGTACAAAAGAGGTGGTTCGTCACGGTTCTGACCGCTGTGATCGTTGGTAAGACAAGGAATTGCGTAAACACAGTTATTCTCTTTTCCCCATCGGGCTGCGGCCAAAGTGGTGTCAAAAAATTCCATAAGCGGAAGGTTTGTCTTGAAAACAGGGATATTTTCCTGAAGACTTTCTGTAAGCTGGGTAAGAATTCTTTTGATTTCCGATTCCAGTTCAAATTCTTTCTGGATAAGCTCGTTGGTACAGTGAACGCTTTCGGTTGGTTCAATGTAAACAGTTTTTGCAGTAGCCGAAACCTCGTGAACAATTCCTTCAATTTTGTTCTGCATTCCGGCTTTTACTGCCAGCACCTGACGTCCACTTTTAAGAACCGGAACATTGGATTCAAGTACTGAAGCATATTTTGAATCCTTTAAAAAGGAGTTCATAATATTCTTGATACGGCTGTTTAGTGATGCAATCTGTTTTCGGATAGCTGCAATTTCCGGCAAATCCTTCATTTCGCCATCTGGAGTGATGATGCGGTAGATTTTATTGGAAGCATCGTTTACCGGAAGCAGTTTTTCACTTTCGGCTTTAAGCACAGGAAGCTCCCAGTCTACATAATGAGAATCAATATAAGTAAATGCACGGGAACATGCCGTACAAAACTGACCGAGAGTATAAACCTGTTCAAGTGTAAGGGAAGCCCCGGTCATGCGAATTACAGACAGGAGCGGCCTGATGGAAGACCAGCCGTTAAATGGAGAAGTGGAACTGGCACAAATACAGTTGAGCCATTCCCGGCTGGCTTTTTTCAGATGTTCGATTTCATCTGAATTATGGAGGGGCAGCCTCTTTTCAAGATTTACCTTGCCTTCTTCGCTTAAGCAAAAAGAAGCTACCTGATCCCTTATTGTAAAATAATCAATCTGTTCTAAAGTTTTCTGCATATTGTTGAGTTGGAAGGGCGCACCCTTCCAAGATTTTAGTCAACAAACAGTACGCTTTCCTTCTGAGTATTAACTGGGCCTTCAGCGTATGCAACAGATCCAATTTTGTAAGCTTTCATGTCTGGTGTGCCTTCGCGGTGATATTTATGTGCGTTGGCATTGAACATTTCAAGCACTGCATCAGCTTCTTTTGCATTTACAGCAAGAACAAAACCGATACCCATATTGAATGTATTGTAAATTGAATCCAAGTCTGCGCCACGACGAATAAGTTCGCCGAATACTGGAGGAATGTCCCAGCTGTCTCGTTTAATGAGGGAAATCAACTGTTTTTTTCCGTCTTTTGCTTTTGGGTACATGCGTGGAATATTTTCATAGAATCCACCGCCTGTTACATGAACCATACCGTGAATTGCTTTACGGTATTTGCCCAAAACTTCCATAACTGGTTTTACATAAATGCGTGTTGGTGTAAGGAGAGCTTCACCGATTGTAGTAGTTTTTCCATCAACAGTAAAAGGATCCATTGGATTTGGAACCAGTTTGCGAACAAGAGAGAATCCGTTTGAGTGAACTCCTGTTGATGAAAGACCGATGAGAACGTCGCCTTCTTTAATGGCAGAACCGTCAATCATTTCTTTCTTTTCGCCAACGCCTACACCAAAACCTGCCAGGTCATATTTTCCAACGTCGTAGAACCCTGGCATTTCGGCAGTTTCACCACCAAGAAGTGCACATCCGGTTTCAACACAACCATCTGCAACACCTTTTACCAGGTCGGCAGCAACATCTGCTTCAAGTTTTCCACAGGCAATGTAATCAAGGAAGAATAATGTCTGAACTCCGCAACAAAGAATGTCGTTTACGCTCATGGCAACACAGTCAATTCCTACTGTATCATATTTTTTCATCTGGAAAGCTACATCCAGTTTTGTTCCAACGCCGTCAGTGCCCGAAACCATTACAGGATTTTTGTATCCTTTTGGAATTTCGAACATACCTGCAAAGCTTCCAAGTCCTGTAAGCATGCCAGGGATCATTGTGCGTTTTGCGTGATCTTTATATTTATTTACTGCGCGGTATCCTTCTTCTACGTCTACACCTGATTCTTTGTAAGATGCCATATTGTCTCCTTTGGAGAAGTGAATAATTAATAATGAATAATTAATAATTTCATTTCTCGGTTTTATTTAGTATTTATTAGTGAATTATTCATCATTCACTAATCATTATTCATTATCAAAGTGCGGCTTCGCAATTTGATGCTGCGTCTTCGGCCAGTTTTTTTCTAAATGCCAGAAGCTTTTCTTTCAGTTCAGGATACTTAATTGCAAGAATTTCTACAGCAAGGTAGCCTGCATTCTTAGCATTTCCAATTCCAACTGTTGCTACTGGAATCTGAGGTGGCATCTGCACGATGGACAAAAGAGCATCCATACCGGCAAGACCATTTGTTATGCCAGGATTCACACATTCAAGTGGAACACCAATTACAGGAAGAACTGTCATTCCGGCAATTACACCAGGAAGTGCGGCAGCTAAACCTGCACCTGCAATAATCACTTCAAAGCCGTCTTTTTCTACCTGAGCTACTGTTTCTTCCAGTAGTTTGTGTGCTCTGTGGGCAGAAATAACGAAAGCTTTGTATTCAACACCAAATTCTCCAAGCACATCAGTACATTTTTTCATGCTGGCTGTGTCGGATTTTGACCCAAAGAAAATTGCTGCTTTCATAAGGCTATACTACCATAATTAAGAATATTAAACTATACTATGTGAAAGAAAGTTCGATTTATGAGAAAGAGCATTGGGCTGTTTCTGGCCTTTTCATCAATTTTGTTTTTTTCCTGTTCTCTAAAATATGGAAGTACAGTTTCCGTGGAAGATGTTGTGCCGGAATTTTCTTTTGAAGATGCAAAGTACACCAGAGTTGAAGATGGAAAGGTTTCGTTTTATCTGGAAGCCGGAAAGCTTGAACAGTATAAAAATTCTTCTGCAACTTATGCCAAGGATGTTGATTTTACTGTATATGAAGATGGTGAACTTTCTGTAACAGGTAAATGTGGTTATCTTAGTGCTGATACAAAAACTGAAATCTACAATCTTCATGATGACATTTACATTGATTCGGTAGAAAAGGATCTGAAAGTAAAGGGAAAAAATCTGAAGTGGAATGGAAAAACCGAACAGCTTGTAAGCGGACGTACCGATAATGTAACAGTGGAAACAAGCGAAGTTAAAGTGATGGGAAGTGGTTTTTCTGCCAGCGGAGTCAGCAATTCCTATGAATTTTCAGCAATGGTAAGCGGTGATATTGAAACAAAGGATGAAGAAAATGAAAAAAACGACAGCTAGTCTCATCATATTTTTGATTACTTCCATCCTTTTTGCAGAAAAAATCAGTTTTTCAGCGGATAGTATGAGCGGTTCCAACAATAAGGATAACACATCCACCGTACTTAATGGAAATGCCCATATTGAAACTGAAACTCTTGAAATAAGTGCAGACAAAATTGAACTTTCTGGAAAAGAATACCGTTACATCAAAGCATGGGGACACGTTACTGGGCACAACAAGGAAACCAAGATGGATTTCTTTGCCGACAGCATGGAATATGACAGAAATACAAAACTAGCTTCATTAAGCGGAAATGTTAGTCTTATAGATATTGAAAATGAAGTAACTGCTGCAGCCCAGATGATTGAATACAATTCTGACACGGAAACTGCCGTAATGCAGATTGAAATTACCTTGAATCAGAAGGACAATGTTTGTAACGGAAGTTATGCAGTTTATTCAAAAAATGAGCAGCTTTTGAATCTTTACGGAAATGCTAAAATCAAGCAGGGTGACGATACTTTCCGGGCTCAGCATATCACTTTGAATATGGATACTCAGGAAATCACTTTGGACGGACGTGTAAAAGGAACCGTTACCGACAAGGAAGAAGAAAAAGAGACAGAAACAGAAGCAGAGACAAAAATGGAGGAAACTGACCATGGAAAATCATAAACTTTCGGTTTCATCACTTCATAAATCTTTTGGACGCAAACGGGTAGTTCGGGGAATTGATTTTTCTATGGAAACAGGAGAGGTTTTGGGGCTTCTTGGACCAAACGGGGCTGGAAAAACCACCACTTTTTACATGGTTGTGGGATTTTACAAACCTACCAGCGGAGAAGTCTTCCTGGATGAAAATCGCATCACCAATCTTCCAATGTACAAACGTGCACGACAGGGTATTTCCTATCTGCCACAGGAACCATCTGTTTTCAAGAAGCTTACGGTAGAAGAAAATATCTGGAGTATTCTTGAAACACGAGCTGATCTTTCATACAAAGAAAAAAAACAGCACCTTGAAGATTTGATCGAAGAATTTTCCATAGGCCGCATAAGAAAACAGCCTGCTTTTACACTTTCGGGAGGTGAACGCCGTCGTACCGAAATAGCCCGTTCTCTTGCCATTGAGCCAAAATTTCTGCTTTTGGATGAACCTTTTGCCGGAATTGACCCTATTGCTGTTGCCGACATTAAAAGTATGATAGGACTTCTTGCAAAACGTGGAATCGGAATTCTTATAACTGACCACAATGTTCGTGATACTCTGGAAATAACGGACAGGGCCATAATCATAAATAACGGTGAAATAGTAATCGCGGGAAGCCAGCAGGAAATTCTTGCCAGTGATCTTGCCCGCGAAATTTACCTTGGAAAAGATTTCAGTATGTAGACTTTTGTCTTGTGATTATGCAGTTTTTTCGGTGAAGGCCTTTTTCAAAAGAATAGGAACCAGCATTGAAGAAGTGATAATCAAAAGAATTACTGCGGTAAAGTATTTTGAATCAATAAGATTTGTGGAAAGACCTTTTGTTGCAACAATCAGGGCAACTTCACCACGAACCATCATTCCAAGTCCAATCTGATAAGATTCTTTCCATGAATATTTGAGCAGCTTTGAAACTCCGGCACATCCAATAATCTTACTGATACAGCCTACAATTACAAAAGCAATTGCAAACCACAGAATTTCAGTGCTCATACCGGAAAGATCAGTTTTTAATCCGATGCCTGCAAAGAAAACAGGACTAAAGAACATGTAAGAATTGATATCAATTTTTGATTCCATGTAAGAGGCGTCTTTAAGGCTGCAAAGTACAATTCCTGCAATGTAAGCACCGGTAATATCTGCAATGCCAAAGAAACGTTCAGCGCAGTAAGCAAAAATAAGTGCCAGTCCAAGAGCATAAATTGGGATTCGGTGTGAACGTGGATGACGTTTGTCGTACCAGCTGAAAAGCTTGTACATCAAGAAACCAACAACAATTGCAAAAACAAAGAAAAGAAGGGTTTTAAGAATAATCATAAAGTATCCGCCTTTTCCTGAACTTACACCAAGTACAATTGTGAGTACGATGATGCCGATTACATCGTCAATAATTGCAGCTGAAACAATAGTCTGGCCAATGTCGGAATTGATTTTACCAAATTCCTTTAGAACCGCAACGGAAATACTTACAGAAGTGGCAGTAAGGATTGTACCTACAAACAGACATTTGAAAAAAGCAGGGGTTCCAAAACCGTCAAATCCGAAAAAGAAAAACGACATAATTGTTCCCATTACCAAAGGTACAAAAACACCGCAGCAGGCAATGAGAGTTGCTTTTCCACCTGACTTGATGATGGATTTAAGATTGGTGCTTAAACCGGCAGAAAACATAATAAGAATTACACCGATTTCAGACATGTAAGAAATAAACTGATTTGCTTCGGCGTAAATAATGTTTGGTTCATTACCACCAAAATTGTGGAACCATGGAATAAAGCGCAGAAGAAGTCCTGCCACAATCATACCGGCTACTTCAGGAATACCGATTTTTCGGGCAGTAATTCCAAGGTATTTTGCAACAATAACAATAAGACCAACTGAAAGTAAAATCTGAAGGATGATTTCAGTGTTTGGAAGGGAAGTCATTGTGAGCCTCAACTAGAAAAAGAATAGTAATTTTTAATTGAAAAGAATCTACAGTTTTTATCCAATAAAGTCAATTTGATTTGGAATTAAAGAAAGCACGTCCTTTTTTGTGCCGAAGCCTTCTGTTGAAGCAGTTGCGCTGCCTGATGCAATTCCCATTTTTAGTGCGTGGCAATAGTCATTTTTTTCAATCCATCCGGCAAGAAATCCTGCCACCATGGAATCACCGGCTCCTACTGTATAAAGGGCCTGAACTTTTGGTGCGGAACTGTAGCAAACAGAACCGTCTTCTGCCGCAAGAAGAGCACCGTCTTTACCCATGGAAACAAGAACATTCCGTGCACCCATTTCCTGAAGCTTTTTTGCGTATGGAACAATTTCTTTTGGTGTGGAAAGTGTAACTCCAAAAATATCGCCCAGCTCGTGGTGGTTTGGTTTTATAAGAAAAGGATGATATTCAAGGGATTTTATAAGAAGATTTTTTGTGGCATCGATAACAAAGCTTACATTTTTTTGAGAAAGGCATTCCATAATCTGGCAGTAAAGGGAATCTGGAAGTGATGATGGAATGCTTCCTGCCATGACCAGCGTGTCGTTACTGGAAATTGATTTGATTTTAGTAAACAGAAGCTCCAGGTCACTTTGAGAAATTGACGGTCCTTGTGCGTTGATTTCAGTTTCTTCAGATTTATGGGCTGGATTTTCCGTGGTAGATGTAATCTTCACATTGATGCGGGAATTTCCATTATCAAGATGAACAAAGGCACTTTCAATACCTTGGTCTTCTACCATTTTTTCAATTTGTTTTCCAGTAAAACCTGCCAGAAATCCAAGTGCTGTACTTTTTACCCCAAGATTTTTCAACATGAATGAAACGTTGATGCCTTTTCCACCGGCAACAATCCGTTCGTTTTTAGTGCGATTAACGGCAGCTGCTTTGAAAGAAGGTACGTCAACAATATAGTCCAGTGAAGGATTTACGGTAAGTGTATAGATCATGCTGTGCCTAGAATTTATTCAGTTTCTTTAGGGAAATTGCCTCTAGTTCTTCAATGCTGAATTGGGACAGAAGCTCCTTGGTCTGGCAAATAAGCTTTGGACTCATGGAAAGATGGCGGATTCCCATGCCACAAAGCACCATCACACTGTCTGGACGGCCGGCCATTTCTCCGCATACCGACAGCGGCAGGTTTTCTTTTTTTGCATTTGCCACGGTAGTCTGAATGAGTCGAAGTACGGCAAGATTGAATTCGTCGTAAAGAGGTGCAACTGCGTGGTTTTCCCGGTCAATGCCCAGTGTGTATTGAGTAAGGTCGTTTGTTCCAAGACTGAAGAAGGCAGTTTTTTTTGCAAGACAGTCTGAAATAATTGCGGCTGCGGCAGTTTCAATCATAATTCCAACAGGAACATCTGCATTAAAAGGAATGCCCTGATCTGAAAGCTCCTGCTTGGCTTCTTCAATAATTTTAAGACAGGATTCCACCTGTTCAACACTTGTAATAAGCGGCAGCATGATTTTTAGATTACCAAAAACACTGGCACGGTAAAGAGCACGAATCTGGGTTTTAAAAACCTGAGGATAAGCAAGACTCAGGCGGACAGCCCGCATGCCCATAAGTGGATTTTTTTCTTCGATAATTGGAATGTCCACCGAGTTAATGAGCTTGTCACCACCGGCATCCAGGGTTCGTATGGTAACAGGTTTTCCTTCCATAATCTGGAGCACTTTTTTATAGGCGGCAAACTGACTGTCTTCGGAAAAAGTTCGGGCAGCAGCGTGAATGGAACCGCCTGTTTCGCTCATGTAAAGGAATTCAGTTCTGAAAAGTCCTATACCGTCGGCTCCTTCTGCCATGGCAATTTCTGCTTCTTCTGGAGTACCGATGTTTGCGTAAAGCTTAAATTGAGTTCCATCAATTGTGCAGGCTGGTTTATCTAGGAAAGCCTTAAGCTGCTGTTTTTTCTGAAAATCATCGTGAAGCTTCTGTTTGTATTCAAGAACGGTGGATTTATCAGGACTTACAAGAAGCTCTGCGTTGTTTCCGTCAATAATCACTGTTTCACCGTTTTTAATCTTTTTAGAAATATCGTTTAGACCTACAATTGTTGGAATACCGTAATTTCTTGCAAGAATTACAACGTGGCTAGAAACTCCGCCTTCTGTAAGGGCAAGACCGCTGATTTTGCGTTTAGAAAGAACAATTGTGTCTGCGGAAGAAAGAGTGTTTGCTACAATAATTGAACCGTCTGGAACTCTGTTGATATCAAAAGGGTGAATATCCAGCATTTCATTCAGAACACTTCCAAAAACGTCGGTAATATCTTTGGCTCGTTCAGCAAGATAGTCATTTCCTGCATTGCGCAGACGATTTGCATATTCTTCCGCCTTAAACTGCACTGTGTATTCAATATTGAAAAGCTCGTTTTCGTAGAATTTCTTTGTTTCATCAAGGAAAACAGGATCCCCCAGCATAAGGATGTAAGTTTCAAAAACATCACGCTGAATCTTGCTGTTTGGATTATCAGCTGAAAGTGTTTCAAGGTTTCGAGAAATATCAAGGGTGACTGACTGGATTGCCTGTTCAAAACGTTTCCATCCGTCTGCAAGTTCATCAATCTTTATACGGTGCTGAGGAATGGCTCGTTTTACTGAATCGGGAATAACAAAAGCGGTTCCAATGCCAATCCCGTCTGCGGCAGGAACACCAAGAAATACTTCCATAATTAATTGAAGTATAGTGGTTTTGCTTGATTTTACCAAGTAGTGCCATTATTGTAGAATTAGTTCACAAATTTGGATAGAGGATTTGTTTGATAGAGGATTTGTTTATCTATGTTTATTTATTGATTACACGGATAATCTTGTGAACTACATGGAAAACTACAGTAAACAGCAGGATTCCAAAAGCAATGGCTCCTGCAACCAAGCCTGTCTGGACTGCAAAATGTTCGGCCAGGCTTTTATTTTCTGCTACAACGGCACTCATAGCATAATAAAGGCTGCTTCCAGGAATCAGAGGAACAACTGCAGGAATTACAAAAACTGTTCGTGGCGTTCTGCAGATATTGCGCATTATTTCCGAATAGGCAGATGCAAATAAAGTTGCAAGAAGATTGGCAAAGAAAATATCCATTCCAAAATGGGCACAGATTAAGTATACAAACCAGGTGGCTCCTCCACCGATACAGTCTGCAGGAAGGTGACGGCGTTTCATCTTGAAAATGATGGCAAATCCCAAAGATCCTAAAAGTGCAGTTAAAATTTGAATAACATAAGACATCATAGAATCTTTCCTCCAATGAAAACTGCAACGGCAAATCCACAGGCAATTGCTGCAGCCTGAATAAGTGCTTCCATCAACCGTAGGGTTCCAGAAATTGTGTCACCGGCAAACAAGTCCCGCAGTGCGTTTGTAAGGGCAATTCCAGGAATCAAAAGCATGATGGAGCCAATCATAACTTTATCTACATTGGAACAGAATCCTATTTTTGTAAGCATAAGTGCGGAAATTCCTGCCATGGTGGAGCAGATTAAGTAGAAAATCAGCTGACTGTTCCAGATTTTGTTCAGTTTTTTATTGAAAAGGTAAATCAATGCACCGCAAAGTGCAGCACAGATTCCATCCATAAAATTTCCACCAAAGAAAACAGCAAAAGAGCCGGATGCAAGCATGTTACCAGCAAGCTCCAGAAAAGGATGAGTTACATTTTTCTCGCAGGCTATGGAAATCTCTTTTTCTAGATTGAAAAGATTTGGTTTTGTTTTGCAGAGCTTTGATGAAAGCTCAACCAGTTCATCAAGCTTTCTGAAATCTGTATTGTAGTGATTTATTCGGCGGGTCTGTGTAAAGGAATCGTTATTGCGTTTCATGGTAACAACAATGCTTGAGGTAATTACAAAAACATCCGTCTTTTGGGCTCCATAGGCATCACAAATTTTGGTGATGATTTTTTCTACGTGATTTACATCTCCACCGCATTCCAGAATCTGGGAACCAAGATCAATTGCACAGGACAATAATTTTTTGCTTTCTATAACGAGATCAGTCATATATCTGGTGATAAAGCCTTCTAGAAGAATGAAAAAAGTACAATAAGCACTTCAATGAGACAGGTGTTCAGCGGAGTAAGAATTCCAAATGCGATTCTTGTACCCCGTTCTTTCACCGTGCTAAGAAATTCAACTTCCCAGCAGTAAATTCCTGCAAGATAAGTTACTACCATGAGCGTATTTATTAGCATAAATCCAGAGCCAGAGGCAATTTCTTCGCTTGCTGAAAAAACAACTTGTACCAGGGTGATTACAACAATCTGAAGAATAACAGCTGCCACAATGAAAAATCCCGTAAGTGGTTTTTTATTTAATCTGCGGTTCTGTTGAAAAAGGGGCCAGTTTTTTGATGCAATGAAAACGCCGTAAAGTCCAAGAAGGAATTTATATCCAAAAGAAAACATAAAGCCGATATACCAGAATTCAGTATTAATAAAGAAAAGAGGCATAAAGGAGATGATGAAAGAAAAAAGCCAGAAAGAAATGTAAAGATCTTTTTTAGTCATAAATTGATTATATCACAGAATCAAAAGCGACGCATCCAGTCTGTTAAGCTGAACAATCTCTATTTTCTTGTAAAACCGATTAAAATTCAATAATGCTGCTGCTGTGTGCCAGAGCTTCCTCTTTAATGTGGGTTACAAATAACAAAGTCCGTTTATTTTCTGCAAGCAGATTTTCAATGGTTTTCCACAATTCAGAGCGACTTTTTTCATCCAAAGAGGATGTGCCTTCATCCATAAGAATAACCGGGGCCTGATAGGAAAATGCTCGGGCTGCCTGTAGTTTCTGTTTTTCACCGCCACTTAAAAGTCCAGCAGGAAGCTTTTCTTTTTGTAAAAGTCCCACCATGGAAAGATAATTTCTGGCAGTTTTCAGGGCACCTTTTTTTCCAAAAGCTTTATATAACGGAAGAGCGGCATTTTTTAATACCGAAAGATTTGGAACCAGCCGCTGATCCTGGAAAATAAAAGAAACAGGCAGACATTTTACAGTACCTTCATAAGATTCAGGTGGAATAAGTCCCGAAAGAATCTTAAGAAGTGTTGTTTTTCCTCTGCCGGTGGGTGCAAAAAGTGCAGTTGTTGTTCCGCATTTTATTGAAAGAGAAAGATTTTTAAAGACTGGTTCTTCAAGATTTTCATTACTGCCACTGTATGTAAAAGAAAGATTTTCTATGGTGATGCAATCCTGTTCTTCCTGACAGAAATATTTTGTTTTTGGGGCAATAGGACTTTCTGCAGATTTAGATTTATTCAGTCTTTTTAATACAGAAAGACCTGCTGTTATTGTTTTAAAAAGTAGTTTTTCTGAAATAATGCAAAGAAGACAAAGGCAGAGTGTCAGGGCAAAAACAGAGGAGCTTTCCAGAAGAAGTCTGTTGTCCTGAATAAGTGTTCCAAGTGCATTTCTTGGAAGGGCTAGAATTTCTCCTGCGGCAACAACTTTCCATCCCTGAGAAAAAACTGTTCGGGCAGCTCCTTCAATGTAAGGCTTTGTTTCCGGCAGATAAATGTGGGTTATCCTTCGAAAAAACGAAACTTTGAAAACATCTGCCATTTCCAGAAGATTTTTGTCTGTATTTTTTACGGCTTTTGAAACACTGTCTGTCATTACCGGAAGATTCATCAAAAAAGCACAGATTACAGGAAGTGAACGGGAATCAAACCAGAACAGCATTACCATAATAAGTGCAACAACAGGAGTTCCGCGAATCAAAGAAAGGGGAAATACCAGAAAGATTCGTATATTTTCAAAAAGTCCCGATAAAAATCCCAAAAACAAGCCGGCAATAAAGGTGATAAAAAAAGCTGCAATTACCCGAAGAAAGGTGAATCCAAGGGATTTCCAGAAAAGTTTTGTGGCCGCCAGCTGAAAAAATCGGGATACAACGGCATCAATTGTGGGAAGAACAACAGGAGAATCTAAAAACAGGGCAAGAATTTCCCAAATCGCAGCAAAGAGAATTACTGAAAGTAAGGCAATCAGCTTATTTCTGATAGAAGTCTTCACCTGGAAGTTTTCCTCCAATGGAATCAGGATCTCGTTCAAAAAATATGTTCAGAAGCTTTTCCATTTCAGGTCGAGCCTGGTCTGCCGGAATGAATACGTAATTTCCGCAGGGTATTGAAGAAGCGGTAATTGAAGCGGTAAGCCCAAGAGTGTGTTTTTCAACAAGAGCTCCAGCTGAAGTTGCATTTTCCAAAGTCCATGTTACTGCTTTTTCGTAATCCTTCAGGTAATTTTTTACAGCGGTTTTTTTTGAATCCAAAGCTTTTTTATTTGCCACAAGAACTGTAAGCGGGTAATTTTTTGAATCATATTCATCACTAAGATTGCATACTTTTTTTACACCGAATGATTTTCCTTTCATAAGTGCCACTGTACCAAAAGGCTCCGGCACCAGAATGTAATCTGCTTTTCCAGAAATCAAAGTGCCTGCAATCTCAGCATTAGGTACTTGAAAATCAAGGAAAACGGCATCTGGAGACGGCCCATTCTCACTAACTTTAACACCTTTTTTTTCAAGGATGTAACGGAACATGTAATCTGGAGTTGCACCTCGTCCTGCACAGTAAACTGTTTTTCCTTTTAGGGATTCAAGGTTTTTATAATCTGGATCAGTGGTAAAAAGTGAAATATTGCCTTCTCCAATAACAGCAAGGACAACTACATTTTTTCCGTTCTTGTTCCAAAGTTTAGCTGCGGCATTTGGTGGAAGAACTGCAAGATCAATTTCACCTTTCAACAGTTTGGGAATTTCAAGATCGGCTCCAGAAAAAATCTGAAACTCATAATCAGAAGTATTTTCTATAAGATATGCTGCTGGAATGGAAGAAGGACCGTTTAAAAGTCCTACAGTCAGTTTTTCCTTACCGGCACAAAAAACAGGAAGACTTAAAAAAGCAAGGATAAGGAGGAAAAGTTTTTTCATAACCAGATAGAATTTAGCATGCACCATAAAGTGCGTCAAGTTTACTCACTTCTGTTTACTCACTTCTGTTAAGAACGGCTTTTCTTCTTGTTTCAGCGCGGAAAAGAAGACAGTCAAAAAGAGCCTGGGTTTCGCAGTAAAGAGCCCTTATTGTGCTAGCGACAGTATTTTTTTTGCTGCTACGGGCTTTTGATGCAAGGTGAACTTTTTCCCATGTATCAAAAACCAGCGGAATAAAATTGATGGCCATTGATATTACAAAAGCTGATTTTAGTTTTTTAAAGGGAGGTACGATTTTTGAAATCAGATTTTCTACCATTTCAAGAGCTGCTTTTATTTCAAGACTGGATGTGGTTTCGTAAATTACTTCGGCGCAGAAGGCTGATAAAAAGAAACGCAGCGCATATAAAAGTCCTGAAATAAAGCCATGGCTGTTTAAGGAAAAGCTGCCGGTTTCAAAGGAGACAGTTCTTACAACGATAATGAAAAGTGCCAGAAACAGGATAAATTTCATTTTTAAAAAGGCTTTCCAGTAACAGCCGCCAAGAATAAAAAGTACAGCTGCAAGGGTGATGGAAATGCCAAGTTTTATAACGGAAGCAGTGTTTTCAAAAAAAGAAAGGGAATCTGATCCACTACCCGAAAAAGCAAGAAAACTAAAGGCAAAGAGAAAAATGATTTTAATGATGGCAGGAATTCTGTGAAGAACGGAAGTTCCTTTTCGGTAGGAAAACAGAGCTAAAGCCACAGAAGCTCCTTTACTGTATCAGCATCCACTTTAACAGGGTTTTTGCAGTCATAAGATTTTCCACCGGTAACAGGGTTTCTTATGCTCCACTGACTCAGATCTTGAGAAAGACCTTCGATTACGCTGCCGTCAAAACGGATTTTTCCTTTATCAAGAACCAGAAATCTGTCGGCAAGTCCAAGAATTTTTTCAAGCTCGTGGGTTAAAACGATTACGGTTTTTCCTTCTTCTTTTAGCTGTTTCAGGATGGCACAGACATTTTTTACGCCAGGCCAGTCCAGATTTGCAAAAGGTTCGTCAAAGATAATCAATTCCCGTTTCATTGCTACAATCCCGGCTACAGAAAGACGGCGTTTTTCTCCACCGCTCATGGTACGGGCAGTAATATCCTTTTTTTTGGCAAGACCAACGCTATTCAGTGCTTCATCAACACAGGCAGCAAGTTCTGCCTTTTTAAGTCCGCAGTTTTTTGCTCCAAAAGCTACATCTTCGTAAGGAGTTTCGCCAAGAATCTGAGCATCTGCATCCTGAAAAACAAGACCGGCCTTTACTCCTTTTTCAAGTGTAATACTTCCTTTACTTGGTTTATCAAGTTCTGCAATCAAAGACATTAGAACACTTTTCCCAGAACCGTTGGAACCGCCTATTACAACAAATTCACCAGGATTTACAGAAAATGTTACATCATCAAGGGCCAGAAGCTTTCCGAACTTTTTGGAAACGTGATTTACAAAAAGCAGCATTTTATTCGCAAAAACCCATATATCGTGCAAGAACAGGACGGAATTTTACAGTAAGTGGAATCATCACTACCAGTTTAAGGATGTTACCAGGAATGAACGGTGTAAGAACCGCACCCAGTGTTGCCGAAAAAGCTTTATGTGTGATTCTCATAAAACCTGCAATTCCCATTGCAAAAACAACAACTGTTGCAAGAAGAGCTGCAATACTAACAAGAATCCACTGTTTTGCCTTTCCATGTTCTTTTTTAGGATTCAGAAGAAGCCACAGGAAAAGTCCTCCAACAAAGGCACTTACCAGATAACCAACAAGAAAACCACCAGTAACTCCCTGTGTAATTACGTGAAGTCCGGCTTTTCCGCTGAAAACTGGAAGTCCAAGACATCCAATAATGAGGAAAACAAATACAGCTGCAGTTCCGTAAACTGGTCCCAAAAGAAGACCTGTTAGCATTGCCATCATGTCCTGAAGAACAACTGGTACTCCACCAGGCAGTGGAATGGAGATAAAACAGCCTGCACAGGTAAGAGCCGCAAAGAGTGCTGTAAAGATTGATGCTGATCCGATTTTTGATTTGTTCATTTTTTTTCCTTTTATTTTTTGATATTTATAACACCAGGATAAAACACCTGTTCTGTTTTTCCATCGTCAAGCAGGGCTCCACCAAATGAATCGATGCCCTTGAAAATATATTTTTCATCTGTTTCTTCAACAGAAATTTCTTTTCCGAAATCTACAGAAAGACTGTTCCATTGTTCCAGAAGATCTTTTGAATCAATAAGGGCTGCAGTCTTCATAAATTCTTTAAGAAAAAGCTCCAGAATGTCTTTTCGTGAAACCGGGGCCTCGTTTTCAAAAACACTGTCGGTTCCAGGAATATCCGGGCATTTAGTAAGGTTTACGCCGATGCCAATATTGATCCAATCACATATTCCGCCTGAGGCACTTACTTCATCAAGAATACCAGCCAGTTTCCCTTTTTCGCTGCACACATCACATGGCCACCTTAGGTAAATCTGGCGATCTGAAACTGTTTTTAAAGTGCGAACCAATGCAATCTGAGCTGCAACCCTTACCAGGGAGCTTTTTGCAACAGGAACCGGGGCTTTGTAAACTAAAGTAAAGGCAAGACTTCCTTCCGTGGTGGTCCATTTTCGTCCACCTTGAGATTTTCCTTTTGTCTGACGGTCTGCTGTTATAATCTGAATGTAAGGCACTTTATTGTTTTCATTTAAAGATTCAGCAGTTTCAGTTTTTTTCTGGGCCAGATTACGTGCCTGAATCATGGTGGAGTCTGTTTCCGTAAAATGAGAAAAATATTCTTCCTCTTTGCCAAATTCCCATGGAAAAAGGCTGTCTTTTAAATCTTCTGTAAGGCTGTAACCGTGGCGGGAAGATTCAATTTTGTAACCAGATTCTATAAGACTTTGAACTGCTTTCCACACGGCCACTCTGGAAATACCGCTTGATTCTGCCAGTTCATCTCCTGTTAAAGGTGCAGATGCATTGCGAAGAGCTTCTAGAATTCTGTTTTTGGATGAAATATTTCCGTTAACCACGATATAATTTAGGTTAACGAAAGCAAGAGAAAAGGTCAAGTTTATAATGAAAAAATGAGATTTTTGAAAAATTATTTGGAGATTTTAAAGATTTTGTGTTATTATATTTTGGTGAGAGTTTCCCGGTTTAACAAAAATGCAGGAAGCGATAAATGAAAAAGTATTTAATAAGAAAAAAGAAGATTTTCAGCTATGTATCAGTATTTTTTATTTGTATAATCTTTGTTGTAGCAGCGGTTGCCCGTTGTGCATTTCTTATCGAAGAAAGTTATGTTGAACAGCTTGAACGAAACCTTGCCGATGTTGCCGGTCAAAATGCAGAAGCTTTAAAATCTGAAATCAATATCAGATACGACCTTCTTAAAAGTATAGCCTGCCGTTTTGAACTGGAACCTGACCGCAGACTGGAAAATCTTTATCTTTTTGAACCTGTTTCAGATTCTTTCCATCTAAAGCGAATCGGTTTTTGTGACCCTGATGGAACTGCCCATGGAACTTCTGGAGTAGAAACCAACCTTAAAAATCGGGAATTTTTTTGCAAAGGCATGATGGGGTTTCCGTGGATTTCAGATATTCTTATGGATGCAATGGATGAAAACCACGAATATGTTACCGTTATGAGCATGCCGCTTTTTGATAATCAGGGAAAAGTAAACGGTGTTGCAGCCATCACTTACAGTACTGAAATCCTCAGCAAAGAGCTTTCAAGACATTCTTTTGAAGGAAATGGAAATTCCATTGTTTTTAATAACCGTGGGGAAGTGAATATTACATCAAATCCCCAGTTCATTAATGTGGCAGATAATATTTTCAACAGACTCTGGGATGATATGGGCAACAATTTTAGCTCCAAATATGAAATGCTCAATTATCTTTTTCGTAGTGAAGAAAAGGGGCAGACTGCAGACAAAAAAATCAAGGTAGACGGTATAGAATATTATTACCACATAATGCCAGTTTCTTTTTTTGACGACACTATTGAATGGTATGTTCTTTCCACAGTACCGGCAGTTTATCTTACACAGCGATTTGCCTATTCACGTAAGCATCTTTATAATATGGTGATTTATGTACTGGCATTTGGCATTATTTCAATTATTTTCCTGAATGTTCTAAAAAGTCGTCAGCGCCGAAATACTTACAAGCTGGCATACTGTTCTCCAGTTACAGGTGGAGCCAATACTGATCTTTTTAAGCAGATTGTGGGTGCTAACTGCTACACTGGTTTTATTGTTTACATGAATATTGATAATTTCCCATACACCAGTCTTGCCATTGGAAAAAAACGTTCGGAGCTTCTGATTCAATCAATCTGGAAAAAACTCAGCTGGGAAGAAAAGATTGATGAGTTTTTTGCTCACCATGCAAATGACGCTTTTTATCTTTATTTTGATTACACCGACAAAGGAAAACTGGAACAAAGACTTCTTGAATTGCGAAAGAGTATTCATGAGGCCGCCATGACAGAACAAATTTCCTGGATTTCTGCCAGATTTGGTGTGTGCCGTTATGGTGAAGGAATCAATATCGAAGAATGCTGCCGTAAGTCGGAGATTGCAGTTCAGGGTGCCTTGCAAAATATAACCGGCATTGACTATTTTGATGAGGAACGTCAGAAAAAACAGATTGAATCGCAGGATCTGGAAGATAAGTTCAAGGATGCACTTTCTAGAGAAGAATTCCAAATTTATTTTCAGCCAAAGTACAAGACTGATACCAAAATTATATGCGGTGCAGAAGCTCTTGTGCGATGGGTAAAGGAAGATGGAACTGTTGTCAGACCGGATCAGTTTATTCCTCTTCTTGAACGAAACGGTGACATTACTTTACTTGATGAATATATTATGGAAAAGGTTTGCAGTTATCAGGCTCAATGGCTTAAAGAAAAAAGGGCTGTGGTTCCTGTGTCGGTAAATATAAGCAAGGCCACCTTATATTCTTCAAAGGTTGTTGAACGCTATATGGAAATCATTCAGAAAGAATATTTGCCACCTTACCTTATCCAGCTTGAAGTAACAGAAACTCTTGCTACTGCCGGTGAAAATATTTCCCAGCTATTAAATCGCTTTAGAAGAATGGGAATCAGAATTTTGATGGATGATTTTGGAACCGGTTACACAGCTCTTTCTACATTGAATCTCCGCTGTTTTGATGTACTTAAGGTGGATAAAAGTCTGGTTGATGGAATGGGAACAGATTATGGCCGTCAGCTTCTAGAAAATGTAATCGAAATGACTAAAAAGCTTGGTTATGAAATAACTGTTGAAGGTGTAGAAACGGAGGAACAGTATGAAAGCTTGAAGGACACTGGTTGTGACAATATTCAGGGCTTCCTGTTTGCAAAACCAATGTCTTCTCAAGAATACGCTGCTTTACAGGTTATAGAACCAGTCGGAAACTGAAATTAGATCCAAAGGATTTGCTAACAAAGTCAAAGCAAATACCCAAATTGGTATCAAAAATCAGGCCGCGGAAACCAATTCCTCCATAAAGCTGGAATACCGGTTTCTGTCCAAAATTAATATTATTATCATATTCATTGTTGTAATCAATTTGGGCAGAAACTTTTTCAACCGTATATTTTCCTTCAAGATCAGTGTTCCATCCGTAAGTTCCCTGCTGGAAAGCAAGTCGTGTTCCTGCATAAGGAGTAAGAACATTTCCAAGCAGGCTTTTTGAAATCTGACCTGAGAAACAGTAAACATTGGTGTCAAAGCCTGTTGCAACAAGACCGTCGATTTTTACGCCGGAGCTATCTGTAATTGAGAAACCCTTTGAAAGATTTCCTGCAACTTTTGTCCATCCAAAGCCCACTGAAATGTCTGGTCGTGTAAGTGTCTGTTCCATAATTGCGTAACGAATATCAACACCAACAGTCATATAGTCAAATGCCATGCCTGTGCTAAAAAGATCATCGTTTTTGTATTTCATGAAGGAAACGCCAAGGTCAAAAGGAAGAAAAATTCCACCCACTCTTAAGTTTCCGGTTGCAGAAGGAAGAGGAAATCCCATTTTCTTGAAAAATTCTCCCATTGCTCCCATTTCTGCATCATCAATGATTTCATTCATGCCGTCTATTTTCATTGTTGATGTCATAAAACTTACACCAGCACCAAGGTGAGGTGGGAAAGATGGAAATACTTTTCCTATATATGCATCTGCCCAAACATTGTGCTGAACTGCGTTAGGTGCAACAGCTTTTGAAAATCCGTTTACAAAGGCAGTCATCATAGATTCAAGATCAGCAGAAGCATCTTTTATTTCGCTATAAGCCTGATTTCGAACATCTTCTTCGGTTATATGCTTTTCTGCAAAAAGACCAGCTGTAAAAACACAGCAAAAAATAATTGTAATAAGCTTTTTCATCATAAAAATATTATACACCCATAGGTGCATAAATTCAAATCCAGTATATATAGAAAAAAAACAGTGAATTCACTATAATGGAGCATTATTTACATTTTTTCCGCTTCGGCGGGCATTACAGGAGGGTACATATATGGTACCAATGCTTATTAAAGATTTACTTAAATCTTCACCAGACGGACACCAGGTTGTTGTCTGCGGTTGGGTTCGCACAGTTCGCGACTCAAAAGGTCTTGTTTTTATTCAGGTAAACGATGGAAGCTGCTTTGCAAACATTCAGCTTACATTTGACCGAAACGCTCCTTCAAATAATGCAAATGTAAATAATATCGAAGAAGAACTCAAAAAGCTGAACACTGGTGCTTCAGTAAAAGCAAAAGGAATGCTTGTTGAATCTCCTGCCTCAGGACAGGCCGTAGAAGTTACTTTGGAAGAGCTTAAATGTCTTGGAACTTGTAATCCTGATGAATATCCTCTCCAGAAAAACAAGATGAGCATGGAATATCTTCGTGAACACGCTCACCTTCGTGCACGTACAAACACTTTTGGTGCAGTTTACCGTGTTCGAAACCAGATGGCATTTGCAGTTCACTCATTCTTCCAGGAAAGAGGCTTCCAGTACATCAACGCTCCAGAAATCACTTGTTCTGACTGTGAAGGTGCTGGAGAAATGTTCCAGGTAACAACACTTTCTATGGAAAAAATCGCTGAACTTGGTGTAAAAGCCGGTCAGGGTGGCATGAAAATTGAAGATGCTCACAAAATCGTTGATTACTCAAAAGACTTCTTTGGTAAAAAAGCCAGCCTTACAGTTTCAGGTCAGCTTGAAGCAGAAACTTTAGCTACAGCATTGAGCCGCGTTTATACATTCGGACCAACATTCCGTGCCGAAAACTCAAATACTCCTCGTCACCTTTCAGAATTCTGGATGATTGAACCAGAAATGGCATTCTTTGATCTGGATGATGATATGGATTTTCAGGAAGACTTTGTTAAATATCTTCTGAACTGGGCTCTTACAAAATGCCGCGAAGACCTTGAATTCTTTGACAAACGCATTCAGCCAGGACTTATTGCCCAGCTGGAAGCAGTTGTAAACTCAAAATTTGTACGCATTACTTACACAGACGCCATTGCAAAGCTTGAAGAAGCTGCAAAAAATGGTGCCAAGTTTGAATTCACTCCTTACTGGGGATGTGATATTGCTACCGAACACGAACGCTACCTTACAGAACAGATTTTCAAATGCCCTGTAATGGTTTACAACTATCCAAAAGAAATCAAGTCATTCTACATGAAGCTGAACGAAGACGGAAAAACTGTAAAAGCCGTAGATGTTCTGGTTCCTGGAATTGGAGAATTGAACGGTGGTTCTGAACGTGAAGAAGATTACGACAAACTGATGAAGGCTATCAAAGACCGTGGCATGGACGAAAGCGTTTATGACTGGTACATGGATCTTCGTAAATTCGGTACAGTTCCTCACTCAGGATTTGGTATGGGATTTGAACGCCTTATCCGTTATGTAACTGGTATGGAAAACATCCGGGATGTAATTCCTTATCCACGGGCACCAAAACTGGCTGATTTCTAATCGGACGGAAAATTTTAATCCCCTGCAAGGGTTTTAGTTATATGAAGCAGAAAGCTAAAAAACTGTTCCAGCAGATTTACCTCACAGGAAAAAACTTTAACCGAAACGGTCTGTGGGAGTCTGCGGCATCCTGTTCCTTTGGCTTTCTGCTTTCTTTTATTCCAGTACTTATGATTATTGTTTCTCTTTGTGCCGGAATTCTCCGTGTAAATGAAAAGGCCCTGCAGTACGTTCTTTCTCTGGCAGCCCGTTTTCGCCATATTTACGACGTTGAACCTTTTCTTCAGAATTTTATGAAGATCAGAGGTTTTTCCTGGATGGAAATTGTACTTGCTGTCTGGATTGTGTGGATGGCACGGAGATTTTTTCTTTCCATTGCTCAGGGCATGTACCGTATTTTCCGTTCTGTTGCCCGACCTGTTCCTTTTGTACTTCAGTTTATGACTTTTGTTGCAGAATTACTTCTGGTGCTTGCTCTGATTGTAATTGTAATGGTTAGTTTTTTGCTTGAGGAACTTTTTTCCAATGCATCACTTGTGTTCCTTTACGATATTTTTCCTGATTTTTACAATATCAGCTCCACTATTCTTGCAGAAATGCTTTTTTATTTTGTGATTTTTGCATTTTGTGCAGCAATCTATAGATATGAATCACGAAGTAAGCCAAAACTACGACTTTGTCTTGCATGCAGTTTAGCTTGTACACTCAGTTTTTTCATTGTAAATATTTTCTACAATCTTTTTTATGACATGAGCCGTGTAAATCTTGTTTACGGAACAATCAGTGCAATTATTTTTCTTATGATGAAGGTTTATACCTTTTTTCTGTTTTTCCTGTTTTTTGCACAATTTGTTTATGTAAGTCAGCGCTACGAAACTCTTTTTTTTGGTGAATTATACTTTCTTGATGAAACTGAAGAAGCTGATTTTTGGACAAGAGTAAAAAGATTTTTGTTCATTCAGCCTATTTCCGTTGCCAGCTTTGAAAATAAGATTCATTATATGGCAGGCGAAACTATTTTTTCCGAAAATGACAAGGCTAATGCAGTTTATTATATTGTAAACGGAACTGTAGAAGAATCTATGCACGGAAAAATTGCAGTACGAAAAAAAGGAAGCTTTATTGGGGAACGAAGCACGCTGATTACAAAATACCGGGTGTACACCGCAGTGGCACGAACCGATGTTGAATTAATCTGCATTCCACAGGATAAATATCTGGACTTTCTTACAAACAACGAAGCCGCTCAGGCAAAATTCATCAGAAAGATTACACGGTAATCAGCATTGTAAATCAGCATTCCATTACGGCAAGTACATCCTGAGAATTGTTCTGCCACGGAGCAAGTGTGTAATTTTCGTAGAATTTTACGGAAGAAAAACCAGAATTTTTAGCAATATCGCAGATTTCAGTTACCGTTAGCGGATAAATTTCTGTATTATCAAAAATATTCAGATATTTGCCGGAGCTGGTTTCCAGTTTTTGACTAAGAACATAACTGCCGTTGGATGCCTGTTTTGCCGAAGTCTTTAATTTTGACCGGATACTTTCTTTTAGTGGAAGATCAACTCCATCATCAGAGATTGAATATTTTGAAAAATTAGTAAGGTTCAGAACAAATTTTCCGCCCTGTTTCAAAAGAGTGTGGGCATCATAAAACATCTTTTTTATTAAAGTTTCATCATGCATGAAAATAATCTGGTTATTAAGGGACAATATTACATCATAAAAACCCTTACCCAAAAAACGAGCCATATCAATTGGGGGAAGATAAAAATAACGTACCGACTGAAGCTGAGTCTTTTTGCGGAGAGAGGCACTTTCAACAAAATCCTGATGCTGATCTATCCCCGTAACATCTGAACCGATTTCTGCAAGATACTGAGCATGTGTTCCTGTTCCGCAGCCTACGTGGAGGAATCGGGTCGGACCTGTAGAATTTCTCTGCAAAGATTTTAAGAAAACTTTTTGTTCATCAGTAAGCGGAAATAATTCATCATAGTATTCAACAAACTTTTTTATATTATCCATTATTTTGAGTATAAATCCCATTTTGCAAAAAAACAAACAAAATGAAAATTTTTAGGTAAAATCCCCCATGGTAATTACTGTTGAATTAAATCCTGGAGACTGAAGAGGTTGAAAATAGGCAGATTTCCTTTTATTGTATGCTTCAGTTCATTCAAAATGCTTAAAAATTTTCGGCGTTGGGTAGTTTCCATGTGGGTAAAATCAGCGATAATTCTTGCGGAATAGTGAAATTTTTTTTCTTCAATATCGGTGTTGGTTTTTGCACCGGAGCCTTCAATAAGTGAAAACAGTTTCTGGGAAAAATCCTGAATTTCTTCCATGGAAAGACCTTCTATCCACTGATTTATGGAGTTTTCAAAAATTTCGCTTTCGGGTTTTACTTTTTCTGCAGTTTCAAAGGAGGTACCCAGAATCTGCCAGGAAAGATAATCATGCTGCATCACTGCAAATTCTGTGGATTTTACGATTGTGCAGTTTTTCATGCGGTAAAAAATTGCTCCAACAATACACATTTCAGGATAAAAAGATTTAACCTTATTTTCTATAGCTTTGAAATTTTCACTTTCCAGATATTTTTTTGAAAGATTCGGGCCGTCAAAATTGTAAACGGTTCTAATTTTTTTCTGAAGAGCTGATCCGCAGCAGGTTCCACTGTAAAGAGCAAGATTTGCACCTTTTGAATGACCTGAAATAATAAAATCCCCTTTAAAAAGTGAAGCGGCTTTTTTGAAATATTCAAGGCCATAAGCTTGAGATGGAATTGGATCCATGAATCCCAGATTAAAATCTTCATGCCAGCCCAAAAGCGTATCGTCTGTTCCACGGAAAGTGACCATATGAACATCATCTTCCAATTCAAAAATTACTGAAGCGAACTGCATGCATTTTTCTTCATCCAGAATATCTATATAACCGCACATTTTTAGATTTTTAAAACGCAGACTATTTCCACAAAGCTTCAGGAGATCAACCGTACGCTTGTTCAAAACTGCACCAAGGTAACAGCGGGATTCATAATCTTCTGCTGTGCTGAATTTTTCCCACACTTGTGCCATGGTTGCGGTTTCTTCCATGGATTCAGGAACACAATCCTTAAGATTCAGATAGGAAATGGCAGTAAGAACAAGTGCATCCACAGAATTAAAAGGTGAGGCTTTAAAAGAAAGATCTCCGCGCCAGGCAATATAGTCTGTTAAATCGGCCATTTAGTTTTCTCCAATAATCTGTGAGATCAGATCAGCTGCCCTTCGGTGGGTAAGTGGACCTGGATGACCTCGAGAACCTTTGTCTTCATCTTTTTGTTCTTCTTCGGCACCTGGAACTTTTAAAAGATACACTTTAGAATCACCAGTTTTGTGTTTGAAAGATTCAATAGCATCTCTAATAGCGTAGACCTTGTTGTCAATGTTCAGCATTCCGTAAACCCAAAGAATTTTTGCATTTGGATTATTGCGGCGCAGTGTTTCAAGGAAGAGCTGGGCTCCATTGGAAATCTTTTTTGCACCTTCGGCAGTTAGGTTTTCTCCATAAAAAGAAAAATCGTTCACGCCAAGGTTTACAACAATCCAATCCGGTTGCCAGGACATAAAGTCATACTGTTCTTGAGAGCCTGTTTCAATCTGATGAGGTGCATCGTAAAATCCGCACACCTGTTGGTAATATTTTGGCATAGCGTGACTGTCTACTCCGTCGTAGGAATGAACAATGCCCCATCCACACTGACTTAAAATACGTACATCGGCATCAAGCTTTCGTTTTACCTGCATGGCGTAATTATTTTCAACAGTAATCCATGCACTTATCCAGTCCATATCTTTTGGACTTCCAGCCAGTCCTTCACCGGAAGTAATGCTGTCGCCAATAAATTCAATTTTCAGTTTTTTTTCAGCAGGAGGACAAAAGGAACCGTCATCCGAAATGGAAATTGATTTTAAAATGCATTTCTGACTTTTGTCATCTCCCATAGGCTGTGTGTCCTTGAAAATTTCAATGGCTTTTTCGGTAGTACCGTCAAATCCCCGAATCAGACAAATCTTGTTTTCACCTTTAGGAGCCATGAATCTGGAAACTTTTCTTCCATTTACGTAAACACAAAGCCAGATGTCATTTGAAGAATAGTCTATGTCAAATGTAGCCCACAGTTCTTTTGTTTTTACATTCAGTTCAATTCCGCTGCCACTCCAAAAAAGGGGGAGTCCACCGTCAGAAAGAATGCCTGTTCTACCTAAAATACGTTTGTCTGTTATGTCTTTGATTATATATTCTCGAATGTTTCCCATGTTTATAATATAAGTAAAAACTTGAGAAAAAGCAAAAAAAAACTGGGGCTGCCTAATAAGCGTAAATAAAGCGTCATACCGAAACAAGTTCAGTACGAGCAACACTTATCAGGCAGCCCCGTTGGGATTAACCAAAAAATGTCTTAATTAGCATTCGCAGATTGGTACGAATGTTTCTGCTTTAAGAGAAGCACCACCGATGAGACCACCGTCGATATCTGGCTGAGCAAGAAGTTCTGGAGCGTTAGAAGCTTTCATTGATCCACCGTACTGGATGATTACTTCGTCTGCTACTTTCTGATTGTAAAGCTTTGCAATGTAACCACGGATGAATTTGTGGATTGCCTGTGCATCTTCTGGAGTTGCTGTTTTACCAGTACCAATAGCCCAAACTGGTTCGTAAGCGATTGTTACTTTTTTCATCTGTTCTTCTGTAACACCAGCAAGACCTGCAGAAAGCTGGAAAGCACAAACCTGTTCTGCTTCACCTGCTTCCCGTTCTGAAAGAAGTTCACCAATACAAAGATCTACTTCAAGACCACTGTTCAAAGCCTTGCGAACTTTTTTGTTGATGAGTTCATCAGATTCACCAATTTCGTGGCGGCGTTCTGAGTGACCAAGAATTACACATTCACAACCAATGTCTTTGAGCATAGCGCATGAAACTTCACCTGTGTGAGCTCCGTTATCTGTTGCAGCACAATCCTGAGCTGCCAGAATGATATTTGAACCTTTTACAACCTGAGCAACTGCATCAAGGTATACGAAAGGAACACCAATCATGAATTTGTTTGTTTTGCCTTTAAGCTGAGCAACCAGGTCTTTTGCCAAAGCAACTGCTTCTGCTTTAGAAGTGTTCATCTTCCAGTTACCGGCGATATAGTGTGTACGTGCCATTTAATAACCTCTAATAAAATAAAATATATTTCAATAATACTGATTTTGCCTGTGTAAAACAAGTAAACCAGCATCATATGTAAACCAGCATCATAGAATCTAACTGATTACAACACAAATTCGTTCAGAAAATCAGCAATGCCATCTTCTTCGTTACTGAAACGAGTAACATATTTGGCGGTGTTTTTTATGTGATCAATTCCGTTACACATGGCAACAGAATGAACTGTGCGGATAATCATACTTTCATCATTCATGCTGTCACCAAATCCCATGGTTTGTTCCATTGGAATACCAAGCTTATTTGCAAGGAACTCAATTGCCTCTCCTTTTCCGCAGTTGGCCGGCATCACTTCCAAAAAGAAAGGTTTGCTTGTAAAAACAACAGCTCTATCACCAAGGCGGGCTTTAAGTTCTGGTTGAAACCTTGCAATTTTTTCTGGATCTCCTGGAATTACCATTTTTGAATGTCCTTTTCCAAGAAAATCGTAAAAATGTTCTGGAATAACCATATTGAGGGAAGTGAGTTTTGCATCAACACGGGTCCATTCATTGTCGTTGGAAGCAAAAATAGAGTCCGGACTGTAAACCTGACAGGATAAACCTTCCTTGCAACAGGCGGTGTAACATTCCTGAAGAATAGAACCTGGTACATTTGCGGTAAAAAGATTCAAACGCTGGTGGAGATCAAAAATGGTGGAACCGTTTAGCGCAATAAGGTAACGACCACTTTCCATTCCAGCAATTTCAAGCTTTCGCACGTAAGGAAGAATTGCATTTTCTGATCTTCCTGAACAAAGAACGATATAAATCCCTTTTTCTGCGGCCCGAAAAATTGCTTCCCGGGTTTTAGGGGTAATGTCCAGCTCGTGATTCAAAAGTGTATCATCAAGATCAAAAGCCATTAGTTTAATGTTCAAATGAGAAGATGGAAGTTTTGTCATTAAAAGCTCCTGATATCAGCCTTTGGTTTTCTGAGCAGATTCCAGCGCTTCAGTTTCTTCTCTGGCATTTTGCTGTTCAATAAAAACCATATAAGCTCTTTCAACTACCGGACGAGCTTGAATAAAAGCTTTTGCAATATCCGGATTGAAATGAGTTCCAATACCATCAGAAATTATAGAGAAAGATTCATCAAGTGTCATGGCGGCACGATAGCATCTTTTTTGAGAAACAGCGTCAAAAACATCGGCAACAGCCATAATCTGGCCTGAAAGAGGAATTTCTTTACCTTTTAGTCCACGTGGATAGCCGGAACCATCCCATTTTTCGTGGTGAGTGTAGGCCATTTCCCAGGCAAGCTCCTGGAATAATGGATCTCCAATTTTATTCAGACTGCCTTTAATAATGTTTGCACCAAATTCAGGATGTTTTTTAATAACAGCATATTCTTCATCTGTAAGCTTGCCTGGTTTTGAAAGAACATCATTTGGAATAGGCAGTTTTCCAAGATCGTGAAGGGCAGCGGCCTGGGAAAGACGGTTTGTCCAGTCTTTATTTACCAGTTTTCGGTCATAATTGATTTTGAGAAGCTCGTCAGCAATAATCTGAACGTATTTTCTGGTTCTCTTAATATGTTCACCTGTGTTTTTTTCACGGGCTTCAATGATTTCAGCAAATGAGTTGATAGTATCATTATGAACTTTGTTTTTCTCGTGAACAGTAAGGGATTTGTAAATAAAAGCTTCTGTAAGTGCATTTCCAAGACCAAGAATCAGAATGTTTGGGAAAAAACTCTGAATAATTGCTACACCACCCTGGGTAATAAGAAATGCAATAATTGGACGGCGTTCCCTGTGGGACATGTTTTTCCATCCTACAGAAAAGATAATGACTGCACACACTGCACAGAATGCACCGTAGTAATATGTAGCACTAGCACCAACTCCATAACTCCATGCGTGGAAACCGTCTCCATCAAAATAAATAGGTTCGATTACTGCCATGGTAGCAACCATGATTACACCAATGGAAAGACAGAATACAACAATATGGATGGTTTTTGATGCTTTTTTCCCGATTCCACGATAATGACAGGCATTTGCAACATAAACGAGGATTGTGTACAAAAAAGAAACTACAAGAACAATGTATGCCTTAGCAAAAAAAATGGTCCAAAACTCCAGCCAGGGCGATATTTCATAACCTAAAAGTCTGTAGGAAGTATAATATGTAATGAAAATTACACTTGTTATATCAACAAGAAGATTTAGAATACAAATTACTACCTGAATAATAAAGATTATGTTACGTTTTGTTATTTGGCGGAACTCACCGATAAAGAAGGAGAGAAAAAGAACTGTAAAGAGTAAAGCCGCAAGCTGAAACTCTATGTTAAAGTTATAAATGTCCAAGATAATCCTTGGCTTGTTAAATGTTTTTCGACTCCTCTGCCGATTTAGACTGAATTAACCCTGCTGCTTTGGAAAAGACTTTTTCAATATATTGTGCCTCACTTTCGCTCATGGCACTTCTTGCAAGAAGGCTTCTCCAAAAACGTTCCATGTCATCCCGCCCAGTAACATGGAAAAATCCGATTTTTTGCAAATTATTACATATATTATTCACAGAAATGTCTATTCTATCAAGTGTAATTGGTGTAAATCCTGTAAGATTTTGTGAAATTTCTCTAAAAAGTGCATATAAAATAATTTGTACTGCATGACTCAAATTAAGACTTGCAAAGTCGGGACAAGATGGAATTGTAACACCAACGGTACATTGGGAGAATTGTTCATCAGTAAGACCAGTGCGTTCGTTTCCAAATACAACAGCAATCTTTGCATTTTCAGAAACAGGACTTACATGAGAAGCAAATTCTTCAGGCAGAAAAAGCTTTTCCTTACGTTTTTTTCCGCGGCGACGTGTTGTTCCGGCACTTATGGCACAGTCTTTTGTGGCTTCAGTTATTGAAGAAAAGAATTCTACCTTTTCATAGATTGGAAATGCATGGATGGCCAGGATACGGATTCGTTCTTCATCATAATTTTCTCGTTCACCAACTATTCGAAGAATTTTTACACCGTTGTTTGCCATTGCTCGGCAGGCTGCTCCAATGTTTCTGCTTTCGTCCGGATGATCTAATACAACTACAATATTTTCTGTTTTCAATTTTACGTCCTGAAATTATTTTCCCTTTTTAAAAAGTCTGTACCACAAAAGGATTATCTTATACCACATGTAAGGGAAGATGAGGAAAATCTTGAAAGGATTGTGTCCGATTTCTACCCAGACTTCCTTTCCTTTTTCAAAGGTTTTTGGATTAACTCTTTTTACGCGTTCTGAAAAAATGCCAAATGCATCTTTATAATAGAGGAAAATGCTTGATGAAAAGCGGTTTCTTCGGCGGTAAGCCCAACAGTCTTTTTCCTTGATACCGTCACTAACAAGCACAAGAGAGGCCTGACTTTTAAAAATAGCCTGAACAATATCATTTTCCATGCTTTTTGGATAATAACCTACATAGCGGCCTACAATGTGAAGATTGCGGTAGGTTTCGCGGATATTGCGTTCTGCCTTCTGCAAAGTTTTTTTATTTGATCCAAGCATAAAAAGTGATTTGTAATGATCTTCCAGAATTGAAAGAATCTGAATTACGGCGTCAAAAGGGTTGTATCGGGAAGGTACATTTTTTTTGAGAAATCGGGCGCCTTTAATAATGCTTTTTGAAACTGGAAGAATCAAATCAGCATTTTTTACAGTTTCTGCAAAATCACCTTTGCGACGTGCCTTTAACAGATTCCATACAGATAGAAAAATTATCTGTTTTGTTCCCGGCTTAGCAAGCATTTCCTGCACTTCAGTTTCCAGGTCTTCAGGCCGGCAAATGTCCACTGGTACTCCGATTACAGAAATTCTTTCTATCATTTTATCCTCCCACAGGATCACATTTTTGATTTTACTTTGCAGTGCTTTTTGCAACCTGAACGGCGGCAATTCCGTATAAGGCGGCAGTTTCACATCTTAATATATTAACGGCAAAATGAAGACGACCGAAAAGTCCTTTTTCAAGGATTTCCACTTCTTCCGGACTAATTCCACCTTCACTTCCTACTGCTATAGCCACATTTTTTACTTCCGGTGATGTAAGCTTTCCCGGAAAATCAGCACAGTTTTCTGTTCGTTCTGAAAGAACAAAAGCGGTTTTTTCATTTTCAGGAGCCACATTTTTCCAGTATTCTACAGCTTCTTCCAATGTAAGTGGCTCAAGAATCTCCGTGTTTACTGGAGAACCAGATTGCTGGCGGGCTTCCTTTACAATTTTTTCAAAGCGTTCTCGTTTTGTACTTACGGCCTGAATGCTGGATTTTTCGCTGTATTTACCAAAAACAGGGATAATCTTCAGGACTCCGCATTCTGTTGCAGATTTTACAATCAGTTCAAATTTCTGAGGCCGTGGCATAAACTGAAACAGATAATAGTTGGTGTCGTTTCCTTTTATATCTTGGGCTGGTGCAGTATTTGCACAAACCTGAAGTTCAATTGTTTTGCTGTCATCGTCAATTGAAGCCAGTGTCATATTCTGGAGTTTTCCATCTGGAAGACGCACATCTATCATGTCACCTTTTTTGGAACGGAGCACCTGCCTAAAATAACGGTAGTCTTTTCCTGATAGGATGAGAATGCCTCTTTTATCTGGATCAATAGAGCTTACAAATTGTCGCATCTTGTTTTTTGGCAGACCGGCTAATTGGCTTTTGCTGCTTCAGCTTCTGCTTCCAGTTCCATTTCCTTAAGAGTCTTTGCTTCTTTCATAAGCTTTGAAAAATCTTCTTTTTCGATGATTTCAAGAGCCTTCTGAAGCTGAATGTCGTAATCAAGATCGTAGAGTGGTGAAGCTTTGTGTTTCTGAGTTTCTAAACGTACCAGGCGGCGCATAAGTCGTTCATTAAGAGGATAAGTTTCGCAAAGCTTTGCAGCATAGGTTGAAATATCGGCTTCAGTCATTTTGGGATGAGCTGTTACGTAATCTTCAATTGATTTGCTGTTTATCAGGTTCAGGTAAATCTGACTTTCTTCTTCAGTAAGATCTGGGAAGGTTACTTCAATATCCGGCTGAATTCCAACTTTGTCGATACAAACATCACTTGGGGTGTAGTAGCGTGCAACAGTATATTTAAAAGCATCATTGTCAAAAAGGTAACTTACCTGCTGTACAAGTCCCTTTCCATAAGAACGGGTTCCTACAAGATAGGCCACGTGGTAATCTTTAAGACAGCCTGAAACAATTTCGCTTGCTGAAGCAGAACCTCGGTTTATAAGGATAATTACAGGCATACCTTTTGGAACTGTAGTTTTTGCAGCACTTGCATTGAATGACTGATTTTCAAAAAGAACACGGCTCTTTGTTGTTACAACAGGACCTTTATCAATGAATTTATCACAAACATCAACGGCACTTGTAATGAGTCCGCCTGGATTGTCGCGCAAGTCCACAATAAGGGAAGTGTAGCCGCTTTTTTCAAAGGAATCCAAGGCGTCCTGCATGCGGTGTGCTGTATCCGGAGTAAATTCAATAAGTCTTACATAACCGGTTTTCCCAATCATGCCGTATTTTACAGTTGGTACTTCAATAAGCTCCCGCACAAGAGTCACGTCAAAAGTCATATTTTTTCCGCGAAGAATTGATATTGTAACAGGATTGCCAACTTCTCCCCGCAGATGACTAAGTACATCATCCATGGACATTTCTGGAGTTGGAAGACCGTCAATGGCTATAATAAGGTCACCTGTAACAATTCCAGCTCGGAAACCAGGCGTATCTTCCAATGGAGTTACAACTTCAACATAGGCAGGTTTGTCTGCAGAATTTACAGTCAGTTTTGAAATGGAAAGACCTACTCCGCCAAAGGAACCTGTTGTTGTGTCATTAATATCACGAAGATAATCACTATCCATATAAGTTGTGTAAGGGTCACCAATGGAATCCAGCATTCCTCTCAAGGCACCTTCGTAAAGCAGTTTAGGATCCAGTTCATCGACATAATTCTGCTGAAGAAATTCAAAAACAGAATTAATCCGCTTCATATACTGAAAACTTGATACTTTATTCTGATTTGCTGTGCTTGATGCAGACTGTGCAAAAATCTGCGATGAAAATATGGAAAGTACAAAATAAGTAAGTACTACGGTCAGTTTTTCAAATCTTTTCATATTATATAGTATAAAGTTTTAGTTACTGATTAGCAATAATAATTAGTTTATTAAGTTGGAGATAATAGAGATAATATTGCGTTAATTAGAAAACGGTGGTAAACTGAATAAAGGGTTTATTCAAATCATATTACAGGAGATTTTTTTTATGGGTAAACATTTGCGATTTACACTTAAGGCAAAGATGCTGCTTGTATGTGTAGGTCTTATCCTTTTTTCTAATATTGCTATTGGTGTTCGTATTTTTTCTGTATCAAACAGAAATATTGCGGCTACAACAGACACTGTTCTTTCAATGCAGTGTGAAGCAGTAGCTGCAAGTATCAATAAACTCTGTGATGAACAGTTCACTATGCTTGAAGCTCTTGCTAAGGTGCAGTTGTTCAAAGATAAGAATGTTGATCTTAAGACAAAAGTTGATAATCTGTATAGCATCGTAGAAGATTCTGGTGGAAAATATGAAAATGTTTGTTTCTACGATAAAGATGGTATGTCTTATCTTCCTGGTGGAATTCTCCATGATTTTAGTGCTGCCGAATATTTCCAGGGTGGTATGAAAGGTGAACGTTGGACTCGTGCTCCAGCATTAAATCCAATTACAAATTCAATCCTTATGTTCTTCTCTGTTCCTGTTTTTGCTGATGACGGAGAAATTATTGGTGTTATGGTTGCCGTTCTTAAAGGAAACCCAATCCTTGATATTATTAAAGATATTGATATCGGTGGTGGAATGCACCCTGTTGTAATCAACCTTACTGATTCAAGTTATGTTGCTGATGCAAACCCAGCTGGTGAAGGCCAGGAAGGTGCTGAAAAGGTTCTTGATCCAGATGAGCCAATGGTTATGGTATTCAACAAACTGTTTGCTGGACAGACATCAAACGACGTTTTCTTCAACAAGCTTATGGGAATGAAGGTTACTTCAAGCTTCCGTCCTCTTGATCCAGAAAATCCATTAGGTTGTGGAACTCCTTGGTCAGTTCTTTGTATTGCTCCATACGATGTATATTATGGTACACTTCAGGAACTAAATCAAATTGTTGTGGTTACAATTATAGTATTTATTATTCTTGCTATTATTCTTGCCATTGTATTTGTAAGAATTATGCTTAATCCTCTTAATAGAGTTAAAAATGCTATTGCTGAAATTGCAACAGGAAATGCAGATCTTACAAATCGTATTGACGAAGGTTCAAACGATGAAATCTCCGATGTAATCACAGGATTCAACAAGTTTACAGAAAAACTCCAGACAATTATGACTGGTGTTAAACATTCAAAAGATAATCTTATGATTGCCGGTGCCGAGCTTGATACTTCAACACAGGAAACTGCATCTGCCATTACAGAAATTATTGCAAATATTAATTCGGTACATGGACAGATTGGAAATCAGGTTAATTCTGTTGAACAGACTGCCGGTGCTGTAAATGAAATTGCATCAAATATTGAATCTCTTGAACGAATGATTGAAAACCAGAGCTCAGGTATTGTTCAGGCTTCTTCTGCTGTAGAACAGATGATGGGAAATATCCAGTCAGTTACAACTTCTATGGATAAAATGGCCGATTCATTTGGAGAGCTTGCTATTTCAGCACAAAACGGTGTTGTTCTTCAGAATGATGCCACTGACAAAATTGAACAGATTAAAAACCAGAGTGAAACACTTCTGGATGCCAACATTGCCATTGCTTCAATTGCAAAACAGACAAACCTTCTGGCTATGAACGCCGCTATCGAAGCTGCTCACGCTGGTGAGGCAGGTAAAGGTTTCTCCGTTGTTGCTGATGAAATCCGAAAGCTTTCTGAAACTTCAAGTCAGCAGTCACGAACAATTGGTGAACAGTTGAACAATATTTCTGCTTCAATCGAAAGTATGGTTCATGCTTCAACACAGTCAAGCTCTGCCTTCCAGTATGTTGCTGAACGAATCAATGCAACAGATGAACTGGTACGCCAGATTAAAGGTGCAATGGAAGAACAGACAATTGGTTCACAGCAGATTAGTGAAGCTCTTAAAAACATGAACGATTCTACTGCTGAAGTTCGAATTGCATCTCAGGAAATGGCTATTGGAAACAAATCTATTCTCCTGGAAGTTCAGTCACTTCAGAATGCAGCTTTGGAAATGAAGAGCAGTATGGAAGAAATGACAGTAGGTGCTCAGAAAATCAACGAAACTGGTTCATCTTTGACAAATATCGCTGGAAAAATGCGTGACAGTATTGATGAAATTGGTGAACAGGTAGATAAGTTTAAGGTTTAATTTTAGACTGATCTATAATATTTTTAAGAAAGGCTGTCCCATAAGTTTGCATTATTGTGGTTGAGTTTACGGTCCCTGAGCCTGTCGAAGGGTTCAATGATACTTTTGGGGCAGCCTTTTTTGCGTTGAAATACTGTTGTTTCTGACATATAATAAAGTATGGCACAAATTATACCTATTGCGAGTGGAAAGGGTGGGGTAGGAAAAAGCCTCTTGTCAGCAAACTTGGCTGTAGCACTTGGTCAGAGCGGTAAACGAGTTGTTCTTGTTGATCTGGATCTTGGTGCATCAAATCTTCATCTTGTTATTGGCCAGCGTCCCGGCACACAGAGCCTTGGAGCTTGGTTTACAGAAAAAACAGAGTTTAAAAATATCATCTGTCCTACAGATTACCAGAATGTAAGCTTTATTGCTGGTGATTCACAGATTCCCGATCTTACATCGCTAAAACATGTTCAGAAAGTAAAACTAATCAGAAATCTTTGCAATATTGATGCAGATTATGTAATTCTTGACCTGGGTGCTGGAACCCATCAGTTTATACTGGATATGTTCCTGCTTTCACCTCAGGGAATCATTGTAACATCTCCTGCAGTAACAGCCACATTAAACGGTTATCTTTTCCTTAAGAATGCTGTTTTTAGACTTATGTACACTACTTTCAAAAGGGGAACACCTGGCCGTCAGTACATTGAAAATCTAAAAAAAGATACCGCCACAATGCAGAAGCTTTATATTCCGCAGCTGGTCCAGGCTCTCATGCAGATAGATCCTGAAAATACGAAGATTTTTGTAAACCGCATGAATCAGTTCCGTCCGCGTCTTGTAATGAATATGATCGAAGATCCAAAAGATGCAGATAAAGTTCAGCGTATTAAAACCTCTTGTAATCAGTATCTTGGCCTTGAAATTGAGTATCTTGGTCTTATGTATCGGGATATGCTTCAAGATAAAGCCCTTGCTTCCCAGCTTCCAGTTGTAGTTTATAAACCACAGTCTGTACTTGGACAGGCAGTTTATCGTATTGCCGACAAGGTAAATGCAAATCAGGCTTATACTTTTGATAAAAGCTTTGCTCTAGGCGGGCTAAGTGATAATTTTGAGTATGTTGAAGAAGAAGCAAATGACGACTATCAGTTCAGACTTTCTGGTATTGAAGATTTTGTTTCAGGTGGCTCATTGTCTGTAAGTGAACTTGCCGAAATGGTAAAGGCCCAGACTTATGAGCTTACACAGTTGAAAAAAGAAAATCTGCTTCTAAAATCAAAGCTTGTCAAAGCAGCACAGATGGGTTTTAAAGTTTAATTATTCAGGATAAAAATATGTTTCTTTATTTACAGTTTCCTTTATGGCTTCATCCTCAAATTTTTCCGGGAGTTCCTGTTTTGAATCTTCTGAGATGGTATGGGCTTATGTACATTTTTGCTTTTGTTACAGCCTTTATACTTTTGGATAGAACAAGAAAAGAAGGACTTTTGGATAGTTCCAATTTTAAAGCCACGGAAGATGATATTGTTTCCTTTATATGGACTGGTATTGTATTCCTTTTAATAGGTGCCCGAGTTTTTTCTACTTTGGTTTATGATACCAGCGGATATTACTGGAAGCATCCATGGTTGATTTTCTGGCCTTTTGATTCACAGATGCATTTTACCGGTTTGGTAGGTATGTCTTATCACGGTGGATTTATAGGTGGACTTCTTGGAATGATTATCTGGTGTAAACGCCACAAACAAAGCTTTTTGAAATGGTCCGATGCTATGGTTTGTGCAATTCCACTTGGATACACTTTTGGCCGACTTGGAAATTTTTGCAACGGTGAACTGTATGGACGAATAACAACTATGCCTTGGGGAATTGTTTTTCCTGATGCAGAACGTTTTTCAGTTTCCTACGACTGGGTGCAGAATTTCTGTCAGGAAATCGGGATGAATATTGATGGGCTTCGTGTTGTAAATCTTCCACGCCACCCAAGTCAGCTGTATGAAGCATTGTTTGAAGGTGTAATCCTTTGGGTGATTATATGGAGTCTCCGCAAGCACAAAAAGTTTGATGGTATGCTGGGAGCTGTATATACAACAGGGTACGGCGTTTTCCGATTTATAATAGAGTATTTCCGCGAACCGGATGCTGATCTTGGTTTTCGAATTGCAAAAGATCCAAGTGCTCCAATTTATGTAAACACTTCAATATTCAATATTTCTACAGGTCAGATCTTATGTTTATTGATGATAATAGGTGGTGTTCTGCTGGGAATATACGGATATTGGAAAAAAAAGCGTTCAGAAAAACAGAAATAACATAAAAATCTTCTACTTTTTGGACATTTTGGAAATATCATTGACAGTTGAAAAAAAATAGTATAAAATAATATGACTATACTCTAAAGGTGGAAAGAGATGATTAACGGTAATGCTCTTATTCCTGGGTTTGATGATGAAAGAGATGACAGCCTCAAAATCACACTCGATAAAAATGACAGTGTGCCTCATTGTATAATCATCTACCTGAACGGATATATTGATACATATAACTCAAATTTCTTTCAGAAGAAAATTACAAAGATTGTAGAAGCAGGTTATGTTAACCTTATTTTCAATTGTTCTGCATTAAACTATGTTTCTTCTACTGGTATTGGTTCTTTTACTGTATTCTTGAAACTTGTAAAGCCAAAGGGTGGAGATGTAGTACTTCTTGAAATTCAGCCAAAGGTTTATGAAGTATTCCAGCTTCTTGGATTCTCACAGTTCTTTAATATTAAAGATAGTTCTGCAGAAGCCTTGAACTTCTTTAAAAATGGAGCACCAGTTGTTAATTCTGTGTTCCCAAAAATCTTTGCTTGTCCTGTTTGCAGCAAGAAGCTTCGTGCTACAAAATCAGGCCGATTCCGATGTTCAGAATGTAAATCAATACTTGCTATTGATAATCAGGCTACAGTAACACTAGGCTAAAAGATATTAGAAAATGGAAAAAAGTCACCTGAGGGTGGCTTTTTTTTTGAGTTAAGGGTAGGGGCTGTTCAATAAGTTTTCATTACGGTGGTTGAGTTTATCGAAACCACCACATTTAGTGTAGCAGTCATTTCGACGAGTGGTTCCTGAGCCTGTCGAAGGGCTCAATGAGCGCTACACTCATTACTTTTGGGTCAGCCCCTTCTTTCTGCGCATACGCTGTCACTAAAACAGCCATTCAGGCTGTTTTCTATTTTAGGTAAAAGGTAAACTTCCTTCGGAAGTTTTCTTTTTGCGCATACGCTGTCACAAAACAGCCATTCAGGCTGTTTTCTATCATGTGAATAACTTGTCAATAACTTTGTGAATTAAGTGGGGCTTAATTTTTCTTTAGGCAGGGAATATTATTTATCCTCTATACTTGTATAGTAAAAACTGGTTTTTTAGGCATAAAAACAGGAAAAAAATACTATTTTTGGATATTTTGGGGTATTTTTGCCTGTCAATATTTTTACGATACTTATGAGAAGGTGTGTTAATAACCTGTTAATAACTATGTGAGTTTATGCTGAAAAGCAGCGTTTTAATAAAAAATTTTACTTCACTCAGATTCATTCTTATAAAGTAAAATCATACAATGTTGTATCTTTTCAACTTTCCGGGTTAATATGCCGATAATAAAACGAGGAAATTTATCTTTTTATGAAAAAGGCTTTTAGTTTAATCTACATTTATTTTGTGAACCTGATATTGGGAATACTCATTGGAACTTTTTTTGTTGGTGTGTACATGAGTTCCCTAAATTTTATTGCTGGAAATCAGATATTCTTTTTTCATTCTGCAAACTTAATTCCTGCTTTTGAAATGGTTTCTCTGGGAATCTGTTTTTTTCTGCCTCTGAGCCTTTTTACTTATAAAATCTGCCATCAGGGAAAGGTGGTGCAGTGCATCGTTTATATTTTCCTCCAGTGCCTTACCTGGTTAGTTGTTTTTCCTGTAATTGATCACCAGGTAATTAACAGGCTGGAAAATCATTATTCAATTCGTATAAAAGATTCAAAATCAAATAACAATTCTGATCTGCTTTCCAGCGGTTATTTTCGCGAAAGCAACGGTGTTGTTTATTATTTTCTTGATGACGTTACCGATGGAATTTCTGCAAAAAATCCTGTCAGAGGTGTAAAAATTTCTACAGGAGATTGGGGAGATATGGAACGTGTTACTTTCATCAATTCTGAAGAAATGGAAGTTATTGATGCTGCTTCTCCATACAAAGACGTACTTATTAAATCAGTTTACGGGAACAGTGTGGTTTCCAATATCCGATATATAGGAAATGTAATCAGAGCAGGGCAGAAAGCTCTTAGTGATGGAATAATCAGCTATCTGGTATTCCTGTCATTGGCTTTAGCTTTAAGCGTAGTGTATATGCTGGCTCATATTTCTCAGTGGCGTGCTGTAAACTTTATTTCATGTATAACAGCTACACTTGTAATTATGACAGTAAATGTCTGGTATTATTCTCCTTTGTTTGAAAGTTTTGCAGGCTCTTCTTTCCTCACAAACAGGTTGTTCACCGCTATGGCAGGCTGGTGTTCTGATCCTTTTATCTTTACAGTGAACTGTACCATTGCACTTCTGATTGTTATTTTGGGAATCATTGAAAAAATCTCCCTTAGAAAAAACGGGGGAACACGATAATGAAAAAAATCTTTTCGATTCTAGGCGGCTATATTGGTCTTGCCCTTGTAATCTGTATTTCTGTTGGTTTTGCTCATTCTGTAAATGTAAGTCTTCTGCCAAAAGCAGTTTTTCTTTACAAATTGTACACAGGTCTTGAATACTTTTTTGCTGTTCTTCCTGCTATGCTTTTCAGCGGATTCTTTGCAGCAGCGGCAATCCAGTTTGGTCGAAAAAGTGAAGGAAGTGTAACTCGTTTTTCTCCGGCAATGTTCCGACGCTACAAAACATCCATGATCATTGCTCTTATCTGTACTGCTGTACTCACTTTCTCGGAAGAATTTATTTCGGTACAGATTGCCCACGGAAAAACTGTTCTTGAAAACCAGCCGAAACTGGTAACGGAATACGTTTCTGTAAGTGAAAACTATCTTTTGTCCAACAATGCCAGCGCTGCCCGAGTTTATGCAGATGAAGCTCTAAAACTGGATCCAACCAACGAAAAGGCAAGAGATATTCAGAATGAGGCAGACATAATTATTGGTCAGGAAACTGCAGGTCAGTCTAAATTCATCAAAGAAGTTGACTGGCAGAATGTGCTCTTTCTTACCGAAGACAATGATATCGATAAAAACCGTCTTTTTTCTGCATACGAATATCTTATTAAAGCACGCCTGAGCTATGATAAACAGGAATGGTTCAATGCCCACTATTTTGCCCAGCAGGGACTGGCCGTTGCATCGGGAAAAGATTCAAATATTGCAGAATTAAAAGACATTTCTTCACAGGCATGGAATAATCTTTCAAATCTTCACAGTATGAACAAGGACGATAAACAGAACGTTTTTGAACAGAAGTATATGGGTTATAAGGCTTTGGTTGAAGGAGATTATCTAAAGGCTTATTACATCTTCATGAACCTTCAGAGTCAGAGCCTTGAACTTTCAAAAGATTCCGATGTTCTTTTTTATACTGAAGTTGCACAGAAAAAAGTAAATGAACGTACATTCTTTATAGATGAAACCTTTGAATTAAAAGGGTTTGAAAGTGCTACCGACGTGTATTTTGTGCTTAATTACGGAAACAGTGGTCGTGATCTGGTTTATTTCCGTGGGGTTACATCAACAAAAGAAAGCGGAAATCTTGTTCAGTACCTTCGAGGTTTAAAGATAATCAGTTTTGATGAGAATGATGACTGGATTTATACCCTGGAAGTGCCTTACGCAAAAGTACTTGCCGTTTCTGTAAAAGATATGAATGAAATGACAAAGAAAAGTCTTGGTATCACAAATGACATTAATATCATTCCATATCTTATGATGAAATCTGTGGACCGCCATGAATCTGGAAAAGTGCGTGCTCCAACTTATACCTTTGCAAAAGGTCATAGTATTGATGAAATCAAGAATACCGATTTCTTCATGCTTCCAATTTCTTTCAGCGATTTCCAGATGATTGAGTCAGCTCATGTTCAGCCAAAAACAATGGAAATTTTGTCACTGAGTCATATGATTGGAAAAGCAGAAGATTTTGGTTATTCATCAGTAATATTTGGACAGGTTCTTATGAACAGGATCCTTTATCCATTCTTCCTCCTTATTCTGTTTCTGGTTGTTGCAAGTCTTGCCTGGAATAACAGAATCGGGCAGGCTACCTATTTTAAGGCTTCATGGATATTTGTTTTTCCAATGTGCACCTTGCTTTCATGGATTGCCTACGAAGTACTGGAATTCATCTACCATCAAATAAATCTGGTTGTTATGGCCATGTTTGAACCTTTATCTATGGCGCTTCTGGCAGCATTTATTCTTTGTATTATTGGTATTCTTTCGGCATCGATCTATTTTATTTCGAGAAAGGCTTCCGGAGAGTATTAATGATTCCTGCACTGATCCCTGCACTGATCCCTGCACTGATTCTGCTGGTTCTGGTTTCATGCTCCTGGTATCTGCTGCGTTCACGTGTAAAAGCAAACGCAGGATGGAAAAAGGCCTTTGAATCGGGAAAATTTGATGGAATTGCGGGTGAACCATTTCCGGGTGCTTTGTGTCTATGCGGACTTGTAACCTGTATTTTCCGCGATGATATGATTGCAACAAGAATGATGGAGAAGGAGTTTTCCCGCCGCTATTTTGCAGACTGGACTTCCATGTGCCGCGCTGCAATCAATGCGAAATCACTGAATAACGATTTACTTACCGAAAATCTTGCAAAAATTCTTCTAAAAAACAAAGATCCAGATCTGCTAAAAAAGATTTTTGATGTACTTCAGGCATCCGAATTTGCCTGGGGTGGCGAAAACGAAAAACCATCTGTTTATCTTTCACAGCTTCTTCATTATGAAGTACTTTCCGATGAAAAAATCCAGGCTTATCATATTCTTGGACTTGAAAAAGGTGCTTCTGCTGAAAAAATCAAAAATGCATATAGAAAACTTAGTGCCCGTTACCATCCTGACAAGGAAAGCGGAAATGAGCAGATGTTCATTAAAGTAACGGAAGCCTATAATCTGCTTACAAATAAATAGAAGATTATATTTTTTCGTGATAAAATAATTTCATGAAAAAATTAGTCGCTTTATTAATCAATGTTGTTTTAGCAGCTTCACTTTTTGCCTTTTCTGGAAAAAATGCCACTGATGATGAGTATTTTGCTTTTTCCGCTTTAAGATCAGATTATCTTAAGGAATGGAAATCTGCCACTCCGGAACAGCAGATTTTCCTGGCACTTACCCACAATCTTCTGGGCTCCAACGGCATGAGCTACACACAGCTGTTTCCCCGTACAGAAAAAAAACGCACCGATTCTTACGAAAAAACCTGTGAAAATATTCTGAAAAGCTCCTGGAATATTGAATCAGCAAAAGATATTCCCCTGGCCTTGCCACGACTTGATTATAAATCTAATCACCCTGATTCTGTCGATCTTGCCTTTACTTATGAAAAAATGGTTGCAGCTCTGAAAAAAAATACCATTGAAAATATCGATGATTATGCTGTGAAGGCAGGTTTTACACCATACGAACGTCAGATCCTTTATTTTGCCAGTTTTTTCAAACAGAATTACGATGAAAACGGAGTCATTGCTTATGACCTTGGCCGAAAACTGAATATTTTCCGCTGGGCTTTAGGCTGCGGTTATATCACCTGGGATGAAGCCTGGGCTTATGCAGAACCAGTTATAAAAGAAATCCTCAGCCGTTTTGACAGCTGGATTGATTATACCAGATCTTATATTGGGGGCCGCCTTGTTTTTTCCATGGTTCAGGCCATGACAAATGAAGAGTATTTTTATCAGTCTATAAAATCTGCCGAAGTATTTTACGACAATTTTGGAAAACTGATTCCAAAAGGTTTTTTCCGTGTAAACGAACTTAAAGAAAATCCATTTGCCGATATGTGGGATTGGATGGACTCTGTTTCCCAGGAATATACCGCCTATGATGTGCTGTTTTCGGCCTATTACAGAGATAATGAGGATGTTATAAAGCTTTTTGGACAGGAACTTCTTTCAAATATGATCAGCTATGTCTGCAGTGAACATCCGGAAGATCCTTTTTATGCATTGCAGGTTGCAGATAAATATTACAGTGCCGCAAAAAATGGTGATGCAGCAGAAAATCTGGATAAGGCCTATGAAGTTCTGGAAGCAGCATTTGAATATTCAGAACGGCTTCCACATGACCACTGGATGTACAATCAGTACAAAGTCCTTCATTATCTGGTTTGTATTTATACTGATCATTTTGAGCAGGTTGTTTCAATGTACGAATCATTCCCTATTTTAAAACAGCAGAATTCTGATCAGTATGATTACGAATATGCCTACGCGCTTTATGCTCTTATTAAAGACAGTGAACCGGACGACGAAAAAATCCGCATGCGAAACATTGCCCTAGCAATTCTGGACCGTCTTTCTCTCAACAATGATATTAATGACAATTTAATAGATGAGCTTAGAAGCTATGGAAACAAGATTGATATTCCGGAAGATCCAGAGGAATCATATAGACAGGCCATTGAGTATTACAACAACAAACAGTACCAGTATGCCTATACACTTCTTATGAATGCTGCAGAAAAAGGACACGGACTGGCATGTAACGAACTTGGGGGCTGTTACCTGAACGGAATTGGAACTCAGCAGAGTCTGGAACTTGCTTTCCGTTATTATTCCCTGGCCGCAGAAAGGGGAGTTGCCCTGGGAGCTTACAATGTAGGAATCTGTTATGCTCTTGGCGAATATGTTGAAAAAGACATGGTGAAAGCTGCCAGATGGATTACAAAAGCTGCTTATGATGACTGTCCTGTAGCGGCTTATACCATTGCCGATTATTACCGTCTTGGTAACGGCGTTGAAAAAAATGAAAACAAGGCCTTCCAGTGGATGGAAAAAGCCTGTCAGCTGGAATATCCAGGGGCCTTCAGTGATCTTGGTACTTATTATTCTTTGGGAATTGGCTGTGAAGTAGATCAGGAAAAGGCTATAGAATATTTTTTGAAAGGTTCTGATCTTGGAAGCAGTCTTTGTATGCGAAAACTTGCCATTTGTTATGAAAACGGAAATGGCGTAGAAAAAGATATCAATCAGGCTGCATGGTATTTCAATCAGGCCGCAAAACAAGGTGATGGCTACAGTATGTATCTCCTTGGATCTCTTTACGAAACTTCCATTCAGCTCCGGGATCATTTAAAAACTGCTTTCTATTGGTACGAAAAAGGTGCCGAAATCAGAAACGGACCTGCCCTTATGCGTATAGGTGATGCATACTACGCTGGTGAATACGGTTACGAACAGAGCTATGAACATGCTGTAGAATATTACTACGCTGCTTACGAAGAAGGATATGCCCCGGCCTGGGTTGCAATGGCAAGAATCCTCCATTTTGGACACGGAGTTGATAAAAATGATAAGCTGGCATGGCAGTTTTTACAGGCTGCAGTAAATTCCGAGGTGGACGGGGCCGCCGAAATGATGCAAAATTTCGGATGGTCTATTGATAAACCAATAGAATAGTTTGCATAAATAGCCAAACCCTAATATAATTAAAAAATGGCTACGACTGCAAATTTGAGCGCTATTCTGCGTTTCTATTCTGAAAAACAAAAATCCGCTTTTATCGATCTTCACGATTTTTGTGCTTACCTTAAAAAATATGCAGAACATCATGTGGAAGAGCAGGCTGAGCTGGTAAAATATCTTGGTGATCCTGTAGAAACTGTGATTGCCGAACTTACTGGTCTTGCCGAAAAACACCTTGCCACATTGATTACAGTGCAGAAAAAAAAGGTGATTGTAGCGTTCTCGTATTATGCAACTCAGTATACCCAGCGGTTCAAAGAAATCCTTTCCAACGATTCTCTGCCTTATCCTGTAGTGTCAGATCTTCCAAAACAGTTTCCAACTCAGGAGCTGGAAAAGAAGATGGCTGACGAATATATTAAAGAGATTCTTGAAAAGCAGGATTTGAAATCTCCTTACATTTATTCGATTGTTTTTAATAAGGAAATCCCTGCAATGGTTTTACCTGCCTGTGTTCCTGTAAAGGTGATTATCCAGACCGCCCATGACAAAATCCGCCGCATTCTAAAAAAAGAAGAATTTCACGATTATTTTCTGAAAAAAATGCGCAGTTCTAATCCTGGAAAAGAAATGACAATCCAGCGTTTCTTTAAAGATTTTGTTGCCAACAAACCCCACGAAGAAGGCATCGAACAGATGTCGCAGGGTGATGACTTTTTTTACTGGGGACAGCTTTGTTACCATATCCGCCAGGACTTTCTTAAGATTCAGGATAAAACAATTGAAGATGTCAACATTCTTCAGGCCATTGAATTTTCCGAAATCTACAATTCCTATCTGAAGACAAAAATGGTGGAAAGTCAGAAACGCCGTGAAGCACTGAACTCACTTCGTGCAAATCTTGCAAAGCCACCTTTCTTCTATTCAATGGATCAGATTCTTAAATTCAAAGATGATAACGGAAAAGTAATTTATGGTATTTATTCCAATGATGATCTTAAGGAATTTTTGACTCACACTACAACCGAAGCAGAAGAAGGAAAGCTTCCGGAATTGCTGGTGTTCAAGGTGGATTCAGGAACCCGTTATTACGTATTCAAATCCAAAGTGATGCATCTTGTGGTGCGCCTTTGTGATGAAGCCCATAATTTTATAGAAAAAAAACTGGAAAACCGCTGGTACGACTGTCTTTACAATTACAATAAACTGCCTGAAATGACTGATGGACAGGCCTTTGAAAAAGCTTTGGAAAAAGAAGTTTCTGAACAGAGTCCGGTTCTTTATGCTCTTATAAACTCAGCCTTTATGAAGGTTATTCCATACGAAACAGAAAACGGCCAGGAATTTGAAGGTTTTCACATTTATAACGGCACTGAACTTCAGCCATTAAGCGAAATGCTTATGCTTAAACAGAGTCAGATTCTTGCCAATGCAAAATTCCGTCTTCCATTCTGGTATACAATGCCTATCATCAGCTGGATTGTTGCCATGTTTGCTGGCGGTAAAAAGCGCAAGTCACAGAAAAAAAATAAATCGAAAAACGGTGGTATCCTGGACGAAAAAACAATGGATATTGACCAGGCACTGGAACTGGAAGAAGCCAAAAAGAAAAAGAATGTAAATCCAAAATCAAAGAAAGAAGCACTTTCCGAAAAAGCCAAGGAAATTACATCTGAATTTATTCCTGAAGGATCAAGTCTTGAAAGAGAATTGGACTACCTGAATAAGCAGTGGAACAAAATGATTTCCAAAGAAGCCAACTTCCAGCTAACTGAAGATGTAAATGCACTTATCCGTGATTATGTAAGAAAGGTTATTGGTACTATGTCTACAGTTTCTTTTACGCCGGATCGTGTAAAGAGTCTTGCAAAATCCCTGGTAAAGACCCCTAATATGCAGAAAATCAAGGAAGAGAATGCTCTTCAAAGTTATATTGAATTGTACATTATCAAGCTTGTAAGAGATAAATAAGATTGGAGAAAATGGAAATGGAAGAAGAAAAGAAGGTTGTGCTCCAGGATTCTGAAATGCAGTATAGAATTAATGACCTTAAGGAAGAAAACCGTGAGTTGAACCGGGTTATAACTGATATTTCAAAACTGGTTTCTTATACACGCGTTGATTCCATGATCAATTATCTTATTTCCAAATTGAAGGGATATTTTATTCCTAAATACATTTCTTTCTTTGTTCAGCCACCTCGAGAAGGAGCGTTGCGCCAGTATAATTTTTTGAATCTGGAATCAACTTCGGCAGTGCTGAGTACAGAAATCTACGATATTTTTAAAGCTTATTTTGACGAGCTTAAAATTGCTTCCAACAATGGATTTGCTCTTCCATACGAAAACATCAAGGATGAGCTTTCCACTTCGCTTCCACCGGAGGTTGAACAGATGGGTGTAAGATATGTAATCCCCCTTTATGGAATCGGTGGTATTTTTTCAATCATTTTGATTTCCAACAAGACAAATGGAGAAAGCTATACTTACAGCGAGCAGTCATATATCCACCGAATTTTCAGTGTTCTTGCAGTAACTATGCAGAACGGTCTTCATTATGAAGTTTCAATCACCGAGCCTAAAACTGGTCTTTATACTTATGACTACTTTAAAACACGTGTTGAAGAAAATCTTGCCATCTGCAGACGCTACAAACGAACATCTGCAATGCTTATTGTAGATATTGATCACTTCAAGATTTTTAATGACACTTACGGGCATCTGGTTGGCGATAAGGTTCTTGTAGAGCTGGCAAATGTTCTTAAAAATACAGTCCGGGAAAATGACTGTGTGGCCCGCTTTGGTGGTGAAGAATTTTCTATCCTTCTTTCCGAATGTACACCAGAAAGTGTTTTTGAAATATCGGAACGAATCAGAAAGGCTGTTGAAAAAATCGAACTGTATGAAGAAGGGGAAAAGCTTTCCATTACAATCAGTGTAGGAAGTTGTCTTATTACCGATATAAAAGGGCTTACACCAACCTATATTTTCAAGAAAGCTGATGATGCCCTTTACTATTCAAAGCAGCACGGAAGAAACCGGAGTACAGTTCATCGAATCGGACTTTTGGAAGCTGCAGAGCTTTTGGCTAAAGCCGAAACAGGCGAGTAATATTTTTATCTACAAGGGCGCTTAATTCTTCGGCAGTTGTACCCCTGTGTTCAGCAATAAAGCGGTAGGTGTGTTCTACATTTATTGGTGTATTACTTGTTCCGCGGAGAGGAACTGGTGCCAGGTAAGGTGCATCGGTTTCGCAAAGAATTTTATCTTCCGGTACAAGATTCAACAGTCTGTGCATATCATCCATCTTTGCTTTTTTTGTGTAGGTTACACCACCGGCAAAACTGATGTACCACCCAAGCTCCAGAAACTTTTCTGCCTCATCAGCACCGTAACTGTAGCAGTGGATAATTCCATTGTGGTAGCCTACATTTTTTATGCAGGCAAGAGTGTCTTCAAATGCATCACGGCTGTGGATAATACATGGAAGCTTTAACTGGCGTGCAAGATCCAGCTGCATTTCAAATAATTCACGCTCGCCGTCGTAAACACTCTGGTTGAATTCATTTTCACTTCGCTGGTCAACTCCAGCCGGATCCCAGTGGTGATCTAGTCCAAATTCTCCAAGGGCAACAATTCTTGTGTTCCCTGGGTTTTCTTGATTTTGGGACAGCACTTTTTTTAATGTTTCAAACTGATCTTTTCGCTCTTTGATTGCAGTTACATCTGGCCAGATTCCGGCAGAATAATAAAGAAAACTGCGGATTTTTGAAATAACAGCAGCATCTTCAATTTTGGAGATAGAATTTTCAATAATATCAACTCTAGAATAAAGATCATCGCATCTTGTACCAATGTCCAGTCCGAATTTGCAGTCGTAGGAGGCCATTTTTGATAGAAGTTGAGCACCGTTTTCGCCTCTTTCTGCTACCATGTGATGAAAATGAAAGTGTGTATCAGAAAACATGGGCAAATTATAAAGAGAAATCTTGTGCCTCTCAAGTAAGAATAGTAAAATGCCGATAATATATTGAATGAATTCCGGACAGAGAACCGCTGTTAGTCTTCTTGTAACCGTAGTTTTATTCGCAGGCTTTTTGATGCTTTGTCTGCCCTCCCCGGGACTTGGGCTTTTGGACAAGCTGGAGTCAAAGTTTTACTCCGAAAAACGCATTGAAGAGTGCAGTGAAAAACTTAAAGCTGTGGAAGACTCAGCTGAAACAATTATTTACAACGACCTTTTCTCATCTTTTGAAAACCTGTCTCAGGATGATTCTGTCCTTTCATTTTTTGAAGAAAATCCTTCCGCTGAAAAACAAATGGCTCGGGAAAACGCAAAAGGCAAACTGTCCGAAAAACTGTCTTTTGATATGCGAGTCATTGATGCCGATGGAAGAAAAGTTCATCATTCAACATTTGATTCTGATAAAATTAAACAAGGTGGCGGTAAAACCACTTACAAAGTCTGGCGTGACATTGCAAAAGACGAAACTGAACTACCGCTGGAAAAGCTTCTTTCTGGAACAAATCAGGTTCTTGTAAACAAAACAAAAAATCAGCTGATTTATTCTTATGGCATTCCTGAAAAAGGTCAGATTGTTTTTTATGTAAATCCTTCCGAAATCCGTTCTCTTATGGAAGATGAAAAAGTGCTTGTCATTGGGGAAAGTCTTTCTATGGTGGTGCTTCCTGACGGAACAAAAGGATTTGTAACTGGTATTCCAAAATCAGGCGCTTCCATTCTAGAGAAGGCTGTAATTGAAAAGTGGCAGAAGAAATCTGATGGTAAGGAAGCTGTTCTTGAAGAAATTGTTTCTTCCGATGATAAAAGCTGGTCTTTGGTAACTGTTGGTGAAAAAAGTGCCCACGGGCTTATAATATCTGGTGTTTATGATTCATCTCTTTTTGATCTGCCATCCGAAATTGAATATCTTCTTTATGTCTGTTTCTGCATCACCTTCTTCCTGATAGTTTTTCTGGTGCTTTCTGCACGCCATGATGATCTGGTTGTAATCAGAAGTCGTGTTAAAAAACTGCAGAATGCCTTTATCACTGAATATCTTGAAAATAAGGAAAATGTTGATTGGGCTAAGGTTCTTGTTCAGATTGAAAGCCGTCGTGGTGATTTTTATGAAGATGTAAAACGCAGTCTCGGGCGAAAAGGGAAAAAACATGCTGCCGAACTGGATGCCTGTTTTGAACGCAGCTGGAATGAGATTGTAAGTGTTATTGGTAAAAATGAACGTACTGCCCTTGGTACAGATATTGAAGAGTTTAAGAAGATTCTGGAGCAGGTTATTGCCGGTGGAAAGCTTCAGATAGAAACGGTTGCTCCGGCAATAAAAGAAACCGCAGTTCCAGTTGCTCCTACTGTTCCAAAACGTGATTTGCCTGCCGCTCCTGTAGTTCCTGGTGGTCCTGTACCAAAAGACGAATACGAAAATATCGATGAAGAGCTTGCAGAAGTAGAAGAAGCTGAATCGGTTGAAGAGCTGGACGATGTAGAAGAAATCGAAGAGGTTGAAGAAGCTGAATCAGTTGAAGAACTGGATGAAGTTGAAGAAATCGAAGAAGTAGAAGAAGCTGAATCAGTTGAAGAGCTGGACGATGTAGAAGAAATCGAAGAAGTAGAAGAAGCTGAATCGGTTGAAGAACTGGACGACGTTGAAGAAATTCCTGAGACTGAACTCTTTGTTACGGAAAAAGTTTTCACCGTTGTAGATGATATTGATCCTCTTGAAGATGACACTGATGACGTTGAAGAACTGAATGATATTGAGGAAGTTTCTGAACTCTTTGAAGAAGTTGATTCACCGGAAAGTAAGTTTGGTCCAGCTGATGATGAAATTCTTGAGTTTGCCACAAAATTGTCTGAGCCAAGTCCTCGAGAAAGTGAAGTGGAACCAGAATTTAGTCCAAAATCGGAGCTTATTGAAGAAATTTCTGACTCTTCTGTTGATTTCAAAACCTTCCATAAATCTGATGATAATTTTGCCACGGTGGACGACATCTTTGCCGAAGAACTTACCTTTGGTGAAAGCTATACTGCCACTTCTAAAAATGTTGCTGATTACAGTGCATCCTTCAATTTCGAGCTTGAAGATCCAGGATTTGGGGAAGACGAAGAGCTTGTTCCTCTTGAAGAACCAGAAAAACACAGTCACCATTTTGCTATGACTGGTTTTGGTGCCAATAATAATTTTGTAACTGAACTGGAAAGTGAAGAGCCGGAACCTTTTGTTGAAAACGATGGTGTCTATTCCATTTCAGAAAATTTTGAAATCCCAAAAACTCCTCTTAATGCAGATTTTAAAAAACTTGTAGACTCAGTGCTTTAATTTCGACAGTATTTTCTATATAATAGTTCCCATGCAGATGAAGATGCCTGTTTCTTATACAAAGCTTGGAGCAACTGTTTGTGATGGCGGTGTAAATTTTGCAGTTTATAGTAAACATGCCGAAAAAATCTTTCTTTGTCTTTTTAAAAAAGATGATGATAAACTCCCTTACAAAACAATAGAACTGGATTCTCAAAAAAATAAAACCGGTGATATCTGGCATATTTTTGTTGAAAATCTGGAAGCTGGTGCACTTTATCTTTTTAAGGCGGACGGTCCATATAATCCTCCAGCCGGTCACAGATTCAATATCCATAAATATCTTTTTGATCCATACGCAAAGGCTTTTACAAAGGGGTCCGTTTTTCTTTCCTACAATAAGCAGCGGGAAATGGGATTGGCTGGTGTTCAGGACGGTGAACTTTTTGATCTTTCTGATTTTCCAAAGTGTGTTGCTGTTGCTGATGATGATTTTGACTGGGAAGGTGATAAGCCTCTTAATTATCCGCTGAACGAAACTATAATTTATGAAACTCATGTAAAAGGATTTACGGCTCATAGTTCTTCTGGTGTTGAATTTCCTGGAACTTACAAAGGTTTTACCGAAAAGGTGGCTTATCTTAAGTCACTGGGAATTACTTCCGTAGAATTTCTTCCGCTTTTTGAATTTGATGAAAATGAGGTGGGAAATTCCAATCCAAGAACAGGAGAACGCCTTAAGAATTACTGGGGTTACAGTACAATTGGATTTTTTGCACCAAAAACTTCATATTCTTATGATAAAACTCCTGGTGGTGCAGTTCGTGAATTCAAAGAGATGGTAAAGGCTTTGCACAAGGAAGGCCTTGAAGTGATTCTTGATGTAGTTTATAACCACACAGCTGAAGGAAATGAAAACGGTTATACCTTCTGTTTCCGTGGTCTAGATAATTCTGTTTATTATATGCTGCCGGAACACGAAAAACAGTATTATATGAATTATTCGGGATGCGGTAATACTGTAAACTGCAATCATCCTGTTACAGCTCAGTTTATTTTGGATAGTCTTCGTTACTGGGTAAGTGAAATGCATGTTGATGGTTTCCGTTTTGATCTGGCATCGATTCTTGCCCGGGGAGAAAATGGTGCTGTAGAAGGAAATCCATATCTTACTCGTGCCATTAGTGAAGATCCTGTTCTTGCCAATACAAAGATCATTGCAGAGCCTTGGGACTGCGGTGGTGCTTATCATCTTGGTAATTTTCCTGGAGGCCGCTGGAGTGAATGGAACGGTCGTTTCCGTGACGATATAAGACGATTTATCCGTGGTGATGAAAATACTGCCACTCAGGCTGCAACTCGTATTGCCGGAAGCTCTGATTTTTATCATTATCGTTCGCCTCTTTCATCAATCAACTTTGTTACGGCTCACGACGGTTTTACATTAAACGATCTTGTTAGTTATAATTATAAGCACAACGAAGAAAATGGCGAAGAAAACAGGGATGGTAGTGATGATAACCTGAGTTACAATCATGGTTATGAAGGCGCCTGTGAAAATCCAAAAATTGAAGAAGTTCGTCTGAGAAAAATCAAGAATTTCCTAATCTTCCTTATGATTTCGGAAGGAGTACCAATGCTTCTTGCTGGTGACGAAATGCGCCGAACTCAGAATGGAAACAATAATGCCTACTGTCAGGATAGCCCTCTTGGGTGGATTGACTGGTCTTTTGCAGAAAAGAATTCAGGACTTGTCCGATTTACTTCAAAGCTTATTGAATTGCGTAAGAAATATGAGGTTTTCCGCAGAAAGCAGTTCTTTGATTCCAGTGCACCCGAAATTGTCTGGTATGATTCAACAGGAAAAATGCCTGACTGGTCAAAAACCGGCCGTTTCCTTGCTTTTAAGATGACCGATAAATTTGGAAAAGAATTTTACATTGCTTCTAATATGGACCGTTTTGATCTGACAATTACACTGCCGGCTCCAAGTGGAAAAAAACAGTGGTATTTTATGGCTGATACTTCATTTCCGTCACCGGATGACTTTGTTCCTGAAAATCAGCAGGAGAAGCTTCAGAACCAACGCCGTTACGTCCTTCTTACAAACAGCATGGTTGTTCTGGAAGCCAGATAGCACCTTGTGCAAACTTCTCTGTTATTTTTAGGTATTGAATCTTTCCTCTAATTTTACTAAAATGAAATACTCATTATTTGAAAATTTATTTTTAAAGAGGTAATAATATGGCTTTTGATATTTCTAAAATGAGAAATATCGGTATCAGTGCCCACATTGACTCTGGTAAGACAACAACTACAGAACGCATTCTGTTCTACTGTAACAAAATTCACCAGATTCACGAAGTTCGCGGTAAGGACGGAGTTGGTGCTGTTATGGACTCAATGGAACTGGAACGTGAACGTGGTATCACAATTCAGTCAGCAGCAACACAGGTTCAGTGGAAAGATTACACAATCAATGTTATCGATACACCGGGCCACGTAGACTTTACTGTAGAAGTTGAACGCTCACTTCGCGTTCTCGACGGTGCTATCATGATTCTTTGTGCCGTTGCCGGTGTTCAGTCTCAGTCTATTACTGTAGACCGCCAGCTCAAACGTTACCATGTACCTCGTATCGCATTCGTAAACAAATGTGACCGCCAGGGTGCTAACCCACTTCGCGTACGCATGCAGATCCGTGAAAAACTTGGTTTGAATGCTTACATGATGGAACTTCCAATCGGTCTTGAAGACAAGCTTGAAGGTGTTGTTGACCTGGTTGGTATGAAAGCCATCTACTTCGACGGTGCAAATGGTGAAAACCTCCGCTATGCAGAAATCCCAGCAAATATGGTTGATGATGCAGCAAAATACCGTGAAGAACTTTGTGATGCAGCTTCTATGTTCGATGATTCTTTGATGGAAGATATCATGGAAAACGGATACGAAGGTGTAAACGAAGAAAAACTTATCGCAGCTATCCGCAAAGGAACACTTTCAGAACAGTTCGTAGGTGTATTCTGTGGTTCAGCTCACGTAAACAAAGGTATTCAGCCACTGCTTGACGGTGTTGTACGCTACCTCCCAGCTCCAGATGAAGTTGAAAACGTTGCTCTTGACCTGGACAACAATGAAGCAGAAGTTAAACTGGAATGTCGTGAAGGACTTCCTTGTGTTGCTCTCGGATTCAAACTTGATGACGGACAGTACGGTCAGCTTACTTACACACGTATCTATCAGGGAAAAATCAAGAAGGGTGAAGAACTCTACAATACACGTACAAAGAAGAAGTTCAAGGTTGGACGCCTTGTACGTATGAATGCTGCAGCAATGGAAGATATCAACGAAGGTGTACCAGGTGATATCGTAGCTCTGTTCGGTGTTGACTGTGCTTCTGGTGATACATTCGTTGACGGAGGCGTTAACTACTCAATGGCATCTATGTACGTTCCAGAACCTGTTATTTCTTACTCAATTACTCCAAAAGATAAACAGGCTGCTATGCAGATGTCTAAAGCTCTTAACCGCTTTACAAAAGAAGACCCAACATTCCGTGTTTACACAGACCCAGAATCTAACGAAACAATCATCAAAGGAATGGGTGAACTTCATCTTGACGTTTACGTTGAACGTATGCGCCGTGAATACAAATGTGAAGTTGTAACAGGTGCTCCACAGGTTGCATACCGTGAATCAATCACAACTCACGCTGACTTCAACTTTACACACAAAAAACAGACTGGTGGTTCTGGTCAGTACGGTCGTGTAGCTGGTTTCATGGAACCAATTACAGACAAAGATTACGAATTTGTAGACTCTATCAAAGGTGGTGCAATTCCTAACGAATACATCCCATCTTGTGATAAAGGTTTCCAGAAAGCTATTAAAGAAGGTTCTTTGATTGGTGCTCCTATCGTTGGTGTTAAATGTGAAATCAATGATGGTCAGTATCACCCAGTTGACTCTTCAGATATCGCCTTCCAGACAGCCGCTATCGGTGCTTTCCGCGAAGGTTATGCAAAAGCTAAACCAGTTATTCTTGAACCAATCATGAAAGTTCAGATTGCAGCTCCTTCTGAATTCTCTGGTACTGTATTTGGTCTTATCAACCAGCGCCGTGGTCAGATTGTTGATTCATCTGATGAAAACGGAACAACAACAGTAAACTCAGAAGTTCCACTTTCTGAAATGTTCGGATTCTCTACTATCCTCCGTTCTTCAACTCAGGGTAAAGGTGAATTCACAATGGAATTCGAAAAATACGGAAAAGTTCCAAACAACGTATCTGAAGAACTCCAGAAAAAATACAAAGAAGAATTGGCAAAACGCAACAAGTAATTTTGCTTAATCTTTGAAAAGGTCCCCTGCTTTATAAAAGTGGGGGATTTTTTTTGCTTAACTGGAATTTACAACGAAATTTTATTAGACATTTGGAGATTTTGGAGTTATATTTAAATATACATAATAAATTTAAAGCGAGGTAATGAATATGCAGAAATCAGATTTGATAGATTTTAGTCCTGTAAGGATTTTTGAAACAGCCGCAAACGGTGAACTCAAAACAGGTGAAATGGGCCTTGTTACTTCAAAAAAAGGTCTTGGTAAAACTTCCATTCTTGTTCAGTTTGGAATTGACAGTCTTATTAAAGATAAAGGTTTGATTCATGTTTCTTTTGACCAGCGTTCATCAAATGTAATTGCCTGGTATGACAGTGTTCTTTCTGAAGTTGCAAAGAAAAAGCACATTGATCTTGAAGAAGTGGCAGATGATATTGTTCGGGGAAGAACAATCCTGAACTTTAACCAGGAAAGCTTTACTCTTCCAAAGGTTGTAAATACATTGAAATCACTTAAGGAAGGTGGAATCAAGATTGGAACAATTGTTGTTGACGGTCTTTTCCTTGGTGACACATCAAAAGAAGATTTGGATACTTTTGCTTCTTATGTAAGTGCAGAAAAACTTACAGCCTGGTTCAGCTATACAAATGAAGCTGCCGAACTTGAAGCACAACTGCCAAAAGAAAAACTTTCTTTGTTTGCTACAGTAGCTCATGTTGCATCAAACGGATCAAACCTTATGCTGAATATTCTTAAATCAAACGGAGAACTGGCTGAAGGTTCCGTAAAGCTTGATTCAAAAACAATGCTGATGACTAAATAAAGGTTGCGGCTTTTAAATACCAGCAGATTACTTAGGAATGGCGGCTATATCTGATTAGAACAGGACGCCTCATTCCGTCGGCAAAAAGTTCAAAATCATTTGAAGCAGGATCCAGCAAGAATTCTTCATACTCCGAATTTGCATAGTCCAGGCGGGAATTGGTAATTCCACCGTTTTCCATCAAAAGCCGCCGATGCTCTTCCTTGGTGTAATAATGAGTATACCAGTCTGGAAAGTTTCCTTTTTTGCCCTGGCTTACAAAATCGTAGCGAAGAAGCTCGTAGGCCACCTTGCCATCAAAAAGGGAAGTATTTGCAATCAGTTTTGCAAGGAATTCAAACCAGAACTGTTCCCGGTGAAGATTTTCAAAGGCTCCTTCCTTTCGCCCCTCATCAACTACATTGCAAAAGAAAGTCCAGGGGCTTACCTTTCCAAGAATGTATTTCATGGTTCTTCCAAAATGGCCACTGTTGTAGTAAGCATCCACTGCGGTTTCAACATCTTTAAGGTAGTTCATATCTTCGTAAGACATATATGGGGTAGAGAAGGTTTCGTAGGCAGGATTTTCCATCCACTTCCAGCCGTTTTCCTTGGCGTATTCTTCCATTTTTGTACCGTGGAGAACTTTAAGAAATCCTAACTGCAGTGCATCTGGGCGAAGGTCCATTACAAAATCAAAGGATTTACCAAAAGTGTGCAAATCTTCGTAAGGAAGACCTGCAATTAAATCCAGATGCTGGTGAATTGTTCTAGGAATATGGCGAACAATTTCTGCCAAAGCCGCAACATTTGGAGAGCGACTAATTGCTTTTAGGGTTTCGGCATTGCTTGATTGAACACCAATTTCAAATTGCATAACATGGGCAGGTACTTTCTGCAGTAATTCCAATGCTTTTGGGGTAAGATATTCTGCTTCAATTTCAAAATGAAACATTGTTTTTCCATTGTGATGGGCAAGAATATATTCCCAGATTTTAAGATAACGTTCTTCGTTCAGATTAAAAGTGCGGTCTACGAATTTTACAATGCGAACATTAGCGTCAAGAAAACGCTGCAAATCAGAATAAACTCGTTCTAAAGGCATAAATCGAACTTTTCGGTCCAATGAAGACATACAGTAAGAGCAGGAAAAAGGACAGCCTCGGTTGGATTCGTAATAGTAAAGTCTGTTATCGGGATCTGAAAGGTCAGGGTAAGCAAACGGAAGTTCACTCAAATCGCAAAGAGGCTCCCGTATACCGCCAAAAAAGATTTTTTCATCTTCACGATAGTAAATGCCAGGTATTTTTGGATTAAGATTATTTTTAATTAACTCTAAAGAAGTAACTTCCCCTTCGCCCACTATTATAAAATCTAAGTCTGGATTTTTATTAAGATAACCTTCCGGCCAGTAACCAAATTCAGGACCACCTGCACCAATTTTGGAATTTGGAAGGATTTTTTTTATATCTGGAATTATTTTACAAACAACCTCGGCATTCCAGATATAAGTTGAAAATAAAACTGCATCAGCTTTAGTTTCTGAAATGCCACGTAGAATATCTCCAACCGGCTGATTGATTGTAAACTCCTTAAAGTCAATTGAAAAATCCGGGGCGGAGTAATGTTCTTCAATAAAATATTTAATGGAACGTACAGCAAGATTTGTATGACTGTAAGAAGCGTTTATAGCTACAAGTAATATTTTCATATTAACATTGTAGCATAATTGGAAACAGGTAAAAAGAAAACTATTCTTCTTTTTTCATGTATTTAAGAATGACAAGGAATATTATCAGAACTACAGGGAAGATTCCGCCAAAAAAAAGTCCGTACTGAAGATTGTCGCCGGCTTTCTGAGAAATCATTCCTACTGTACTAGGTCCGATTGAACCGCCTAAGTCTCCTGCCATTGCTAAAAGAGCGAACATTGCAGTTCCACCTGTTGGAATCTTTTTTGAAGAAATGCTCAAAGTTCCAGGCCACATAATGCCAACTGAAAAACCGCACATAATACATCCAAGCAAAGCAACAATGGGATTATGTGAAAGGGATGCCATTATGTAGCAGACAAGACAAAGCACACCAGAGCCAATCATGAACTTCATTAAATCAACTTTTTCGCCAAATTTTCCGTAGAACACGCGGCAAATTCCCATGGTAACTGCAAACAGACAAGGACCTGCCAGATCGCAGACAGTTTTACTAAATCCAAGGCCAGATTCAACAAAAGCCGATGCCCACTGTGCCATAGAAAGTTCAGATGCGCCGGAACAAACCATCAGCACAACTGCCACCCAAAAAAGTGGGGATTTAAAAAGCTGGAGAATTGTCATGCCTTTTCCGTCTTCAACAATCTTTTCAATAGGACAGGTGGCAAAATTGTAAATGTTATACAAAGGAACAATGGCCCAGAAGCAGGCAATGTATTTCCAGTTATCAATTCCCAAAGTTGTAAAAAGCAGAGTTGAAATTAAGGTTACCCCAAGCCAGCCCCAGCAGTAGAAGCTGTGAAGGAGACTCATGGTTGCTTCTTTATTTTCAAAAGGGCAGGCTTCTACAATTGGAGAACAAAGTACTTCAATCAGACCGCTTCCAATTGCATAAAGGACAACGCTGATCATAATTCCGGCATAAGCAGATGGTAAAATCTCTGGAAGAAAAGCCAGGGCAATTAATCCCACTACAGAAAAAGCTTCGGAAGCAACAATGCTTACACGGTAGCCAATGCGGTCAACAAACTTGGCACAGAAAATATCTACAACAAGCTGGGTAAAAAAGAAGGCTGTTGGAATAAGGGCAATTAATCCAAGTGGAATCTGATAATCGTTGTGAAGTTTAAGAAAAAGCAAAGGAGCAAAATTAGCCGCAATTGCCTGAGTAATAAAGCCTAAATAGCAGGCACGTAAGGTTTTCTTGTAATTTGGTTTAGTTGTTGTATTCATAATTGTAATATATAATAATTTGGTAAAAAAAAATTGAATTAAATCACTATTTTATTGCACAATATGGTAGTGTTGTGAAATAGTCAACGTGCATTTCTAAAAATACATTTCTTATTATTATAGTCTACTTGCTCTAGGTTATTGTTTCATATATAATGTTAAAATGACATTTTCTGTAATTTTGTCATTATAAATAGAGAAAAGGATTTTTAGTATGATTCAGAGTCTTCCACATCTTTTATATCATCAGGGGCTGTATTATTCGGAAACAATAGCACAGTTGTCTAAAGATTATTCGGGAAATTTCCAGCCTACTACTTATTTTGAGCTTCTGAATCAGACTTTTGATTTTGCGGCCGGCCTTGTTTCCATTGGTACAAAAAAAGGTGAACATATTGGCCACATAAGTGATGATCGTCAGGAATGGCAGAGCATTAGTCTTGGTGCAATGAGCATCGGATGTGCAGATATTCCCCGTGGTACTGATGTTACAGTTCGAGAGCTTACATATATTCTTGGATTTACTAATTGTCGTACAGTCTGTGTAGAAAATCCTTTTGTTCTTGGTAAAATCTGCCAGTGTCTTCCTGATCTTCCCTATCTTGAAAATATTATTCTTGTAGACAGTCAAAATCAGAATCTGGAAAAATATGATCTTCAGGGGAAGAAGCTTTATCATTATTCAAATCTTCTTATTATAGGCGGAAAATGGCGTGATGAACATCCTGACAAGATTGAAGAAATGATGAGACAAGTTCAGCCTGATGATGTTGCAACAATTATTTTTACATCGGGAACAACAGGTACTCCAAAGGGAGTTCAGCTTACTCATCACAACTTTCTATTGCAGCTTCCAGCCCTTCATGAACGACTTGATTTCCACCGTGGCGACCGTGCAATGTGTATTCTTCCTGTGTGGCATGTTTACGAACGTGTTTTTGAGTTTTACATGATGTACTTTGCCGGTACACTTTGTTATTCAAAACCTGTTGCAAGTGTGCTTCTTACCGATATGAAAAAGGTTCGTCCTCAGATGATGCCTTGTGTTCCACGTGTTTGGGAAGCAATTTATCAGACTATTTCAAAGAAAATTCAGAAAGCTTCCAAAATTTCCTGGATTCTCTTTAAGTTTCTTGAAAGTGTTTCTTCCGGTTCTCAGGGTATGAAAGACTGCATTAAGGGATTGAACCGTACCTATAAACATACTCCGATTATCCTCCGTGGAATTCAGAAGCTGCTTTGGATTCCTTACGGTATTTTATATCCTCTGCGAATTCTTGGAAACAAACTTTACTTTGCCTCAATAAAAGAGATTCTCGGTGGCCGATTTATTGTTGGTATTTCTGGTGGTGGCGGATTTCCTCCAAAGCTTGACCGTTTCTTCAATTCTGTAGGAATTCAGATTGTTGAAGGTTATGGTATGACTGAAACTGCTCCAATGGTTGCTCTCCGTGACCGATTTGCGCCGGTTCTCTGTACGATTGGAAATCCTTTGCCATATGAGGAAGTAAAACTTGTTAATGACGAAGGAAAGATTGTTAAGCCTGGTGAAAAAGGTCTGCTTTATGTTCGCGGTGAAAACGTGATGAAAGGTTATTATAATCAACCGGAATTGACAGCTACTATTCTTGATGAAGAAGGCTGGCTTAACACCGGAGATCTTGCTGTTCAGACTTTCCGCGGTCAGCTTATGATAAAAGGTCGAAAGAAAGATACAATCGTTTTGAAAAATGGTGAAAATGTTGAGCCATTCCCAATTGAAGCAAAACTGATTGAATCAAAATATATCCAGAAAGCTGTAGTTGTAGGACAGGATGAAAATAATCTGGGTGCTCTTGTTGTTCCAAATATTGATCCGCTAAAAGCTTCAGCAATTGCCGCAAACATTCCACATGCTGAAAATACTGCAAAGCTTCTTGCTTCTGATTTTGCCCGTGAATTGATTACCCGGGAAATGGAGCGTCTTATTTGTACTAAAAACGGTTTCAAGAATTTTGAGCGGATTGCAACATTTGAGTTCCTTGAAAAATTTGAACATCCAGAAGAGGAATTTTCTGCCAAAGGTGAGCTTGTTCGCTATAAGGTGTGTGAAAATTACGCTGGTCTTATCCGAAAAATGTTCAATAAGGAAAAGAAAAAGGTTCAGCGTCTCCAGGATTTTATTCAGAACCTGCTGGACTAGTTTTCCATAACCTCATTTTAAATTAATCAATATTTAATATTTTTCTCATTTTTTTTCAAAGTTTTTGCCGAAATTTCATTTTCAATCCTATTAACATAGTAAAGCAGAATCTACTTGTTTTAAGGACCTTTTAGAATGAGAAAAATAACTTGCGGATTGGAAACTTTTTTTCTTCGGAAGAGAGTTTTAGGATTGGTTTTTTGTGTTGTTGTTTTATTTGTTTCTTGTAAAACGGACTTACGGATAGAAGATGACAGTAAAAATGATCTTCGTGGTGTGACTTTATGCACCTGGAATTTGCAGACTTTTTTTGATTCGGTGAAAGACGGAACAGAGTATACAGAATTTGTTAAGAGTGAAAACTGGAACAAAGATGCTTATGTGAGCAGGCTTGTACGACTTACTGAGATGATGAAAAGTGTTGATGCCGATGTTTTTGTTTTTGAAGAAATGGAAAATGCAGCGGTGATTCAGGATATTTCAAATCAGTTGGCTGGAAAGGCTTGGAATCCAAAGTATAACTGGAACTATGCTTGTTTTTCGAAGGCTCCGGGAAGTTCAATAGGCTGTGGTGTGATTTCAAGGTATCCATTGTTTTCGGTGAAAAATCATTATTTAGATGTGCGGACTGGTGAAACACAACCTTCAATGCGACCTCTTATGGAGGTGATTTTAGAAGTTGAAGGAAAACGCATTACTGTGTTTGTGAATCATTGGAAGAGTAAGTCTGGTGGTGAAGAAGAAACTGAAGTTTGGCGAGATTGGCAAGAGAATATTCTTGGAAGAAAAATTGAAGGTTTATGTAGAGCAGTTTGTGCCGGAGATTTTAACCGCGATATTGAGGACTTTGTTCAGAACGACAATCAGGTTGTGCTTAGGGTTTCTGGCTTCGGTGATTCATGGGAATGTTCTGTTGAAAATCCATGGATAACCGGAGACGGAAAACCTTTTGTTGGAATTGGTAGTTATGTTTTCCAAAATCAGTGGGAAAGAATCGACCACATTATGACCTATGGTGATGTAAGTCAGGAGGGATTTTATCCACTTGCGCAGGATCCTTGGTGTGATGAAAAAAAACATCCTGTGCCATTTAAATTGTACACAGGATATGGTTACTCAGATCATTTGCCGCTTTGGACAAGACTGATTTTCTGAAGTATGGCTTCTATTTTTACAGCATAATTTTTGTCGGCTGCCCAGGTTCCGGCCAGTTCGTAGAAGGTAGGTGCCTTTCCACGAGGATTAACCCATTTGTAGCGTTTGTCAATAAGTGGATTGTTGAGGGTAACTTCAGCAGTTGTTCCGTATGCATGAAGGTGCTGTACATGGGCCCTGACTCCTTCTTCCATGGTGTCAAAGCATTCTCCACGGTGATCGATATCTATGGCTCCAAGGCCGCAATAATTGTGCATGTCTGGAGTAACAAGATTTCCAAAGCGCAGGTAACCGGTTTCAAGACACATCTGAGCAAATGCAATGTCGTGATTGATTCCTTCCATGGCACATTCAACGATATAGGTTCTTGCCATTTCAAGGATTTCTTCTGCAGGATAATCTGGATTTTGAATCAAGAAAAAAGCTGCCAGCTCATCAGCTGAAAAAACGCCTTCATCAGAAATGTAAATGGAAGCCGTTTTTGGTTCTGGAACGGGAGTTGTTTTACATGCAAAAATAAGGAATAAGAACGAAATAAGAAAAATAGACTTTGTAAAAATGCGTTTCATATAATCAATTATACATGATAATCGGAATATTTGGTAACTTTGAGAAAATATAGTTTGTTGTTTAGAATAAGGAAAAACGTTAGAATATTTTTAGAAAGGAGTGCTGGTGTTTATGAATCGTTTGTACAGGTTTTTGGTTTTTTTAATAATTCTATTTTCACTGCAGTCTTTTGTTTTTGCAAAAGAATATCATCCTTTTGGAGTAGTGACTTCGTCAGTAAGTAGTCAGGATGAATCATATGAAAATGTAGACTGGGGAAACGCAATTGAAGCTGTAGTTCAGTCTTCCCAAAAATCTGATAATGGTGAAACAATACTTAAGATAAAGTCCAACGTTTCGGATGCGGCAGTTTATATTAATGGAATTTTCCGCGGCCGTACTGATCTTGCCATAAAAAATCTTACTCCGGGGCTTTATTACGTGCAACTGCGAAAATTTGGGTATGAAACTGCAATCGCTTTGGTTTATGTGCGTAAGAATGTAGATGTAACTTATTATATTGAGATGTCAAAATTGTATGGTTTTATCCGAATCAACAATAATATGACAGGTGAAAAAATAGAAAATGATGATTTTGTACCGTCTTCTACAATAGAAAAATATGATATTGGAATACAGACCCTTACATTCAGAAAATTCGGTTACTATGATGTGCAGAAAACCGTAACTGTTCTTCCATATATAACAACTGATATTAATGTTGTTTACAAACCAAGACCTTTTGAAATTTCCGGTTTTGGAATGAATCACGACACAATCAATCCGAGTATATCGAATACACGTGGAAAAATCAGATTTTCATATAAGGTTACAGCTCCAGGACGTGCAGCTATTGTTATAAAAAATGATGATGGCTATGAAGTTTTTTCGCATGTCATGAAAGATTTTTTTCAGGCAGACCAGTCCTACACTTTTGACGGAAAAGACAGCTATGGTAAAAAATTGACCGATGGAAAATATACTGCCTATCTTGTAAGTGATGATGCGGTTATTTCCAAAAAATTCTATGTTGATTCAAGGCTTACTTATGGATTTGCTTCACTTAATAGTTCTACAATGGCAATCGGTGATGTTCCAGTTATCCCAACAGACATGGATTTTCAGTTTTCTTGGAATTCTGGTATAAAACCACTTTTTTCACTTAGTTCAAGCGAAACTTTTACCGGAATAGGTCTTTACTCGGCTTTGGATTTTGCTTTTGGAAATCATTTTGAAATCACAACTTCTGTTCTTGGGTGGCCGGGTAGTGGAAATCCAGTTCCATTTGGAATTACAGGCGCTTTTAAGGTGTACACTTTGATTCCAACAGATGGACAGTCTTCCGTGATTCTTGGTGGTGTAGTTCGAGGTGGCGGAACTGATAAAAAACTGCTGACTTTACCTGGTGTTGATGAAGGATATGGTTTTGGCGGAGGAATTTTTGCAGGACTTCGTTCACCATTTCTTTATCTGGGATTTGCATCAGATTTCATGAATGATCAGTTGAATAAATCAACATATTACAATGGCTTTGTGTTGTGGAAAAACAGTGTTGCGCTTCAGGCTGCTTTTACACCAAGGATTCGGGGAAACCTGGGTGTATCATTCAGTAATACATTCTGGGAAAAACAGGCATCCTGGGCACAGGTTATAAAAGTTGACGCTTCTATGCTTATTAAACCAGTTACTGATTTGCTGCAGTTTGAAGTGGGTGCATCTGCTTTCCGCTTTAAGACAGGTGAATTTTATCTTTCACCAAAGGCAAGCCTTACTCTTGTACTTTAATTTTTTTGAAGATGTTTCAGAAATAAACTGAATTTTCTAATCATTTTGTGTAAGATTCCGATAGTTTAGTATAGAGGAGAAACTATGACAACTTCTATCGGAAGCTTATCTACATATTCAACTGCATCAGCTGGAAAACTTTATGTCCCTGTTTCAAAAAATGCACTGTTGTATTCTCATTTTAAGAATGTTTCCGGTGTAGCTGCAAAAAGTGGGCAGAGTGGTGTACCAATCACAAAAATACAGATTCTGAACTCAATCATAGAACGCCTTTCCAATATAAAAAATGAGCCTAAAATCAGTGTTGATTCTATTTCTGATGAAAGAGCAGATCAGTTGATTAAGAATTTCCAGGCTCAGATTCAACAGGCTGTAAAAAGTCCATATGCACTTTCTGGAGTAAAAGCGGAAGGTGGTGATATTGTTTCACTTTTGTGCTAAAAACAGGCAGTCATAATCCTAACAATTTCTAAAATCTTCTCTTTTTCAACGCCAGAGTAATTGATGACAAAAGTAGCATTTGGGGAAGGTTCAGTCTGATCAATTTTACTGGCAGTAAGGTCGTAATCTTTTAACAAAGCCAGTTTTATCCCTTTTTCAAGCAGTTCCTTCTGCAGCTCTTTTTCAGTTTTTTCAGATTTTACCTGCATTAGAAAATGAAGTCCCGCATGTTCTTCCAAAATCGTAATATTTTTTCCTTGGTCATTGTGTTCAAGTGCGTAAATCAGGCTGTTTCTTAGATTTTTGTAATAATTTTTCATGCGGCGGATGTGTCTTTCAAAATGACCTTCTTTCATAAATTGAGCCAGCGTATACTGTTCAAAGCTTCCTACCGTGCAAGAGTAAAATCCCATTTTATTTATAAAGGAATTAAGCAAGGGAGACGGAATTATCATAAAACTGATGCGGAATGATGGAGACAGCGTTTTTGAGAATGTGTTCATGTAAAAGGTACGGCCATTTTTATCTGCGGAATAAAGAGCTTGCAGCGGCTGTCCTAAAAAACGGAATTCACTGTCGTAATCATCTTCAAGAATGTAACCACCGGACCTTTCTGCCCATTCAAGAAGTTCATTCCTTCGCTTAACGGACATGACTCTACCAGTAGGAAAATGATGGGATGGTGTTACATGCACAATTTCTACTGAGGTGTTCTGTAAATTCTGAATATCCAGGCCGTTTTCATCCATTGAAAGTGGAATGCATCTACAGCCTGAAGTTGAAAAAATCAAGGATAGTTTTTTGTAGCCAGGATTTTCCATTCCGTATATTTTTTCTTGTCCAAAAAACTTTATTACCATGCTGTAGAGACTTTCGGTTCCAGCGCCAATAACAACCTGATCGGGATTTACATCCATGCCTCGAAAATTCTTAAGATATTGGCATATCTGCTGACGGAGAAAAAATGTGCCTCGAAAATCCTGCCGGTCCAGAATAGATGTTGTATATTGTGCAAGGACAGTTTTATTTACTTTTGTCCAGGTGGCAAAGGGAAAGGCCTGTGCCTGAGTGGAATTGGAAGTAAAGTCTGCAATAAGTTCAGTATGGGCAGATTGTGAAAATGGGGGTAGAGTCCCAGAGTCAGAAATAAAGTTAGTAGTGCCTTTTGTTTTTGGTGGATCAGCTGGAGCCGGATTTTTGGGGAAACTTCCTGTTTCTTCGGCAAAATAGCCTTTTTTCTCAACGGAATAAATCCAGCCTTCATCAATAAGCTGAAGATAAGCGTTCTGTACGGTGATTACGCTTACACCTAAATGTTCGGAAAGCTCCCGTTTGCTTGGGATTTTCTGGTGGGGTTTTATACGACCTTCAAGAATCTCGTTCTTCAGTGAATCATATAGGAATTGAGTGAGAGAACGAGATCCTCGTTTTGAAAAATCGCATGTGAACATAAATAAACCGGAGCTTAAACTTTGAAGCGGTCTACCTGTTCACCAATTTTATCAATAGAAGCTTTCATGTTGAATGAGAGATCTGCCAATTCAGCACCACTCTTGTTGATGCGAGTTGCACCTATAGACATTTCCTCCATTCCGTTTTTCATAACAGTTGTTGCCTCCTGAAGATTATTGATTTCTTCAAGAATAGCTTTGTTTCCGTTTTCCATTTCTTCGGAAGCGACTTTTACGGCAAGTGAACTGTCATTCATAGCTGAAAGGGAGATTGAAATCTGTCTAGATCCTTCACCCTGTTCATACATTGCACTCTTGATCTGCTGAACTAAAGAGTTTGTATCATTGATACCATTTGTTACACTTTCAAATGCATCTGTGGCACTCTGACTGATTGTAACCATCTTTGTAATATTGTCAGTAATGTGTTTAAGCTGTTCACCAATAGTCTGGCTCTGGCTTGATGAAGTTTCTGAAAGCTTACGGATTTCGTCAGCAACAACAGAGAAGCCTTTTCCTGCTTCACCGGCATGGGCAGCTTCAATAGCGGCGTTCATAGCCAGAAGGTTTGTCTGTTCGGCAATACTAGAAATAACGGCGTTGGCTTCCTGAAGTGCTTCACTCTGATTTTCAATCATGAGCATTTTTTCAGATACGTCATTCTGTTTCTTAACTCCTTCAATTGCTTTTGCATTGAGAACTTCGAAAGAATCAGCCATGTGATTGATAGAAATGTTTACCGAGTTGATATTTCCCATCATCTGTTCAATTGCGGCTGAAGCTTCTGTAATAGCGGCAACCTGACCTTCGATCATTACGTTTAATGATTCAATGTTTGAAGCAATCTGGTTTACGGCACCGGCAGTTTCGTTTACGGAGCCAGACTGTCTGTTAATGTTGTTTTCCATGCTCTGGATATTTGCGATAATCTGAGTGATGGATGCTGCTGTATCTTCTGTTGAACGGGCAAGTTCATTACCAGCGTTAACCAGTTCCTCTTTGCTTTCTTTTGTAGCAGAAATGATGGTTCGGAGTGTACCTGTAAATTCATTAAAGTTGTTTACAATGCGACCAACTTCATTTTGATTCTTTAAGCGTGATTTAAGTTCAATTGACTTACTCAGGTCAGCCTCTCCGGAAGCAATATCTGAGATTGCTTCTTCTACAACGGTAAGAGGTTTAAGTGCAAGTATCAGAAGCAGACAAAGAACAGCCATTGTAATAAGAAGGATGACAATTCCAGTTCCAATTGAAACGTTACTTACTGTGTCTGCAAGCTGAAGAACTTCATCGGCATCAATAATAAAACCAAGCATCCACATTGTGTTTTTGATTTCTGTGTATGTATAAAGCTTTCTGTTTTTTCCATTTTCAAGCCAGGCTGAGTAAACAGAGGATCCATCGGCAGTTACGTAAAGCTTTGAATTTTTTTCATCCCACTTAAGCCATTCTGTTACAGTTTCTGTGTCGCTGCTGGAACCAATTACTTCGCCTAATCCTGAAAGAAGAACACCTTCTCCAGTATCGCCTACACGAAGATTTGTTACGATTGAAGCAAAGTGATCCAAAAGCATAACACCGGTAATGAATCCGATTCGTTCTCCGTCTACATCAAGGGCACGGCAGATATGAATAATCATTTTTCCATTTGTACGTGAAATAACAGGGTTATCGATGAATTTGTCATCACCCATTTTCATGATTGAAATGAAGTAGTCGCGGTCTGGAATTGAAGCTTCAGAACCGTTGTCTGCCCGGAATATAGCATCTCTATTTACAAAAGCAACGTAGTCAAAGTCTCCGCGGAGATGAGTGTTGTTCTTCATCCATTCTACAATCTGATCTTCATTTTTTGTCTGCATGATATCGGCAAGAAGATATAGGTCAAGACTATCAAGGTAATGGTCAATTTTTTCTTCAACAACCTTTGCATAAGCTTCTGAAAGATCCTGGTACTGTATACGGGAATTTTCTTCGATTCCAGAATTTGTCATTGAGTGTACGAAAAAAATCTGAGCAGAGAAAAGTACTGTAATGATAAGAGCAACAACTGGAACTATTGTTGAAACAAGTTTTCGTTTATTAGCCAAAGTGACGCCTCCGTCTATTCTATTATTACCATTATAAGGCTGGAAGTAGGGAATAGCAATGGAAATAGTATTAAAAATTGATTTAATAATTGTTAATTTCGCTTAATTGAAAAATGAAGGGTTAAGTGGTAATATTTATATCTTCTTGACTATTTATAGGAGATTATGATGGTTATTTTGACTTTGAACTGCGGATCTTCATCTGCAAAGTATCAGGTTTATGATTGGGACAACAAAGAAGTACTTGCTAATGGTGTTGTAGAACGCATTGGAATTGACGGTTCATGCATCACACACAAGGCTAAGGGAAACAAAACAGAAAAAGAAAGCCCTTGTCCTACACATAAAGAAGCAATTGAACTTATTCTTTCAATGATTACAGACAAGGAAGTTGGTGTAATCGACAATCTTGATGCAATCGGAGCTGTTGGACATCGAGTTCTCCATGGTGGAGAAAAATTCACAAAATCTGTTCTGGTTACTCCTGAGGTTCTGGAAGGATTCAAAGAAGTTATCGATCTTGGACCACTTCACATGCCTGCAAATATTATGGGTATTGAAGCTGCCCAGAAGGTTATGCCAAATGTTCCACATGCTGCAATTATGGATACAGCCTGGCATCAGACAATGCCTGAAGAAACATTTATGTATGCTATCCCACGTGAATGGTATACAAAATATTCTGCACGCCGTTATGGTTTCCACGGAACTTCTTTCCTTTACACAGCAAAACGTGCTGCCGTTCTTCTTGGAAAGAAACCTGAAGAAACAAATGTAATCATCTGTCACATTGGAAACGGTTCTTCAATGTGTGCAGTTAAAAACGGAAAATGCTACGACACAACAATGGGTATTACACCACTTGAAGGTCTTGTAATGGGTACACGTTCAGGGGATCTGGACCCTGCTCTTCCATTCTATATCATGCGCAAAACAGGCATGAGCGCTGACGAAATGGATACAGCACTCAACAAGAAATCAGGTTGTCTTGGTATTACAACAAAATACTCTGACCGCCGCGACATTGAAGTTGATGCTGCCAAAGGTGATGAACTGTGTCAGCTTTCTATCGAAATGGAAGCTCTCCGCATTAAAAAATACATTGGTGCTTTTATGGCAGAGCTTGGTCATGTAGATGCCATCGTTTGGACAGCAGGTGTTGGAGAACGCGGACCAATTACACGTATGAAGGCTTGTTCAGGACTTGAAGAATACGGAATCAAAATTGACGCACAGAAGAATGAATGGTCTTTCACTGGAAATGCTGAAACTTGTATTTCTGCAGACGATTCAAAAACAAAAATTTTCGTTATTCCAACAGACGAAGAACTGGTTATGACAGAAGATGCTTATGCTCTTATGAAAGGTACATACGACGTTCACACAAACTTCACATATTCTTTCCAGGATCCAGCTTACGTAAACAAAGCTCGTGAAGAAGGCCTGAAAGCTGACCTTGTAAAACGTCCAAACCTCGCAAAAGTTTTAGCACGCCCTAATAACTAATAAACTTAATTGCTGTTTTTGAGCAGCGTAGCAAAGTAAGGAGGAGAAGTGAAACGCAGTAAAATACGTATAATTCTGTTTTCTCTTCTTCTCCTTGCATCTGTTTTTTTAATTTCTACATTTTTTTATCTTTATGCATCCCTTAGAAAAAGCTCAGGTGATGTAATTACTTCCCGAAATTTTCATGTAGTAGTTCTTGGTCAGGCTGAAAACCTTTCATTTTTGCAGAAGGTTTTTGAAGGCGCCGACAGAACTTCCCAAAATTACAATGCAGTTGTTGAACTTCATGTTCCGTCATCACAGGCAGAAGATTCCAATCTTCTTTCCCTTATGGAATACGCTTCCTTTGTAAATGCTGACGGAATTATCGCCTATATTGATTCGGAATCACCAGTGTTTGATAGACCGGAAAGACTTACCGGCGATCCTATTCCTATTGTAACGCTGGGCACTTTTAATCCTGCCATTCCACAGATTTCCTTCTTGGGTACAAACTATTCGGAACTGGGACGTGAACTTGCCTACCAGACCATTGATGCTGTTGGAAAACAGGGAAGGGTTCTTATTACAGGCCTTGATGGATCGAACAATCCTACCTATTCAACACTTATGAACTCCCTTATGCTTACTCTACGGCAGAATACATCAATTACCTATGAAGTATTGAACAGTGAAGTAGCAAAAAATGAAGTGGAGATAAACATTCTTCTAAAAGATAAAGAAAATCCTGTAGATGCGGTGGTTTGTCTTACGGAAGAAGACTCAATTTCATTTGCAAGAATAATGACTTCATTGAAGGATGAAAGGGATATAAAACTGATTTGTTACGGAGAAAACGAAACCATTTCCCAATATTATGACAAGAACATTATTTCTACGATTGTAGCAGTAGACCCAATAAAAACCGGAAGCCAGGCAATGCTGGAACTTTTTGAATATCGAAATACCGGTTACACCAACAGCTATATTAATGCACCGCTGATGATTAGGAAAAAGCAGAATGGAGGAGAACAGTGAAAATAACCTCCTTCTTTTCAAACAGATCTCTCCGTTTTAAGATTATGAGTGCAGTTTCACTTATTGTTGTGATCATGCTTCTTTCTCTGTACGTTTCCATGAGTATCAACCGCTATTCCCAGGATATTCTTACCGGCTCATATGAATCCAACGCAGTTTTGAACGATTTTTCAAATGAGCTTGCCGAGGTAGAACAGGCTCTGGAAACTTATGTTACTTATCGTACTTTTGAAAGTATTGATACTTATTACAACGCCTGTGTTCAGGTTGAAAACTATCTGGAAAAATTTCAAAAAGTGCCAAATACAGATCCTGTACTGCAAAAGGAATACATAGTTCGTCAGCTTACACTTTCTTTTATTTCTTTCAGCAGTAAGGCTATTTCATCTCGCCGTGCAAACAATCCTGATGAGTCTTATTACAATAAAAGTTTAAGCTGCTATAAGGTACTTTTGAATGAAATAACCGCCTTGAATATTCTGCTTATGAACAATAACGCCGGAATGTTTATGGAAAATACTGAAAGCATCAATAAAATCACCACCTGGAGTATTTTGTTTTTTGCCGGCTTCTTCTCCCTTATCCTGCTGATTCTGTATTCCCTGGTTACCCGAATTGTTCAGCCTCTTAGCGAGATTTCTTACATTGCCATTCGGGTTTCAAACCGTGATTTTGATGTGCCTCTTTTTAATCGTACTACTTCTGATGAAATCGGAAACATCTGTCGTGCTTTTGACAGAATGATTGTTTCCATAAAGGAGTATATCAACACAATCTGGGAAAAGGCTCGTACCGAAAACCAGCTGCGTGAAAAGGAAATGCAGATGAAGGCTCTTTATGCCGATGCTCAGCTTAAGGCCTACCAGAGTCAGATTAATCCTCACTTTCTTTTTAATACTTTGAATACCGGGGCCCAGCTTGCCATGATGGAAGGTGCCGACAAAACCTGCAGTTTTATTGAACAGACTTCCGACTTTTTTCGTTACAATATTCAGTCTAACAAACAGGAAGCTACCATAAGCGAAGAATTGGGCCTTGTGGACAACTTTGTTTATATCATGAAGGTGCGGTTTGGAAAACGTCTGGAATTCGAAAAAAATGTTCCCGACATCCAGTTTGCCCAGCTTATTCCTATGATGACCCTTCAGCCGCTTGTTGAAAACTGCATTAAGCACGGACTGCAGAATACAACAGGAAAAGTAATGCTTAAAGTTGAAGAAAAAGACGGATTTATTGAAATCTCCGTAAGCGATAACGGTTGTGGTATGGATGAAACTGTACGTAGCGAAGTACTGGAAAAAGCTCGTGCTGATGAAATTCAGGCATTATTCAAATCAGATTCAGAAAAACATACAGGAATCGGACTTATAAATGTATTCTCCCGACTCCGACTTTATTATCATAGAGACGATATTTTTGATATAATGAAAGGCCCCGACGGAACGGGAACTACTTTCCTGATAAAGGTACCTGCAAATGTATAATATTCTGGCCTGCGATGACGAACAGATTGTAATTGACTCACTCTGCTTTATTTTTAATAAGAATTTTAACAATGAGCTGCAGGTTTTTACGGCCAATTCCGGAAATGAAGCACTTCAGATTGTAAACACCGAAAACATCGACATTATCTTTATGGATATTAATATGCCTGGTCTTACAGGGCTTGAAACTCTTTCCAAGGTTATGGAAGTTCGGCCTGACACGGTTGTTGTAATGCTTTCTGCTTTTGATAAATTTCAGTACGCACAGTCAGCTTTAAACCAGGGGGCCTTTAAATATATTACAAAACCGGTAAACAGAAATCTGGTAATTGAAACTGTTCGTGATGCCATGAAACTGGTTGATAAAAAACGTGGCAGCATGAAATCGGAAGGGGAATTTCAGAAAAAGATGGATATTTTTTCACCAATGGTGGAAAACGATTTTATCTATTCCTGCGTATTTTCCAAAAACCGCGAAACTGAAGATCTTAAACCTTTCCTTCAATATTTCAGCGTTTCCGGCATGAAGCACCTTTTTTCAGTGATAGAACTGGCCGGGGCCTCAAAACAACAGCTGGATATACTTCAGAATCATATTCGTAGTTTCTGTAATCCTTCTGACAGAATGATTGTATCTGCATTTATGGTAAACCGCCTGGTTTTGTTCTATTCTACTCCGGAAGAAAATGAAAACGTGATTCTTGAACGTATTGGTGAACTATATAACAAGCTTTGCTTAAAATCCTACAGAAATCTCCGCATGGGAGTAAGTTTCCTTTGTGATGATGAAGGTAATTTTTCAGAAGTGTACAGCAGTGCTCTTGTTGCCCTGAATTACAGTCAGAAAAATGGCGGAATAGAATTTGCATCGGAAAGTGACCGGGATAATCTTTCTTCTGGTGATCGGGATGATGATTTCTATTCAAGGGAAAATCTTGATTCAATTAAGGAAAGGCTTTTTTCAAGGATGAAGCTGGGAGATGGTGAAGGAGTTCTTTATCTTGCAGGACTTTATTCCAAAAATTACGTACAGCAGAAAGGCACAAATCTTGATTATCTTGGATTTGATTCAATGGAAATTCTTGTAAATGCCAGAAATCTTGCAAAAGAGGCTCTTCCTGGAGAAAGTTCCATTCCTGAAATTTCAGATGCGTTTTCTGTTTTTAAAACAGCGTCTACCTTCGAAGAAATTGCTTCGTTTTTGGAAAGAAAGCTTTACGATCTTACGCTTTTTATCAGAAACAATCGCCATGAAAAAGAAAATCCTGTTGTAAAAAAAGCCTGCGATTATGTAAACAGTCACCTGAGCGAAGATTTCAGTCTGGAAGAAGCTGCGGCGGCCGTAGGGGTAAGTCAATTCTACCTTTCAAAGCTTTTCAGGGAAGTTACAGGTCAGACTTTTGTAAACTATATTGGAGGTCAGCGTCTGGAAAGGGCACGTTCTCTTATTCTTGAAACTGATTTTTCCATTAAAGAGATTTCCGCCATGTGCGGTTACAAGGACCAGAATTATTTTTCAAAAATGTTTAAGGGAAAATTCGGCCTTTCACCAACGGAGCTTCGATAATGAAACGTTTCTTGTCATCAATTTTATTTTCAGTTCTTTTTTGCCCGGTACTGTTTTTGTCATGCGTCCGAAAAGCTGCAGATCCTGCACAGAAACTATCTTCCGAAATTTCAAACGGGGCCCCAGTAATTGGTTTTTCCATTGATACACTGGCCATTGAACGCTGGCAGCGAGATCTTGACCTTTTTATGAATGAAGCCCGCCGTCTTGGAGCTGAAGTAATTGTACAGAATGCCGGAAATTCCATTGAAGAACAGAACCGCCAGATTCTTTATCTTGCTTCCCGAAATGTTGATGTTATTGTAATAATTGCAAAAGAAGCCCGTTCATTTTCGGAGACTATCGATAAGGTTCACAGCAAGAATATTCCTGTCCTTTCTTACGACCGTCTTATTCTTGATGCCGACATTGATCTTTACATGACTGTGGATAGTGAAAAAGTTGGTAAGATCATGGGAAAAACGATGATGGCACGTACCAGTCAAAAAAACTGGGCTTTGGTTCTGGGACCAAAAGAAGATAACAATATGGATATGATTCGCTCTGGAATTCTTTCATCTATAAAAAACTCCGGTGTTGTAATTACAAATGAATTTTATACTTCGGGATGGAATTACGATCTTTCCCGTCAGTACGCAATTGATATGGTTACCAGCGGAAAAATTCCAGATGTAATTATCTGTGGGAATGATGCGGTTGCCGACAGCGTTATTGGTGTAATCAACCAGTACTATACCGGCGATCATGTGTTTATCTGCGGTCAGGATGCTGATATTGCTGCTTGTCAGAATATTGTAAAAGGATATCAGGATTTTACTGTGTATAAACCAATTGGAGAACTGGCAAAACAGGCTGCAGGTTGTGCAGTACGTCTTGCAAAAGGAGAATCCCCGGAAGAGATTGCAAAAGATGGAACTTTCATCCACAACGGATTTGGAAGTATTCCGTCCATTCTTCTGGAACCACAGTGTGTAGATCAGACAAACCTGCGGGAAGTTATTGTTGATTCAGGTTTTCACACCGAAGGCGAGATTTTCCGTTAGTAATTTTTTGTTGCCAAAAAAATCCATATCATTAAATCGTTTAACTTAATTTTTAACATAAAAAAAAACCAAAAATAGCAAAAATTTCTATAAAATAACCGATTTTTCCTCCTTTTTAGAAGATATACTGAAGCTACCAAAACAAAATTAAGGAAATCAAATTAGGAGGATTTTCTATGAAAAAATTAGTAGTAGTGCTTATGGCTGCTCTTATGATCATGCCAATGTTCGCCGCTAAAAAAACAAAAGTTGGTGTATCTATGCCAACAAAAGACCTTCAGCGCTGGAACCAGGATGGTTCTAACATGAAAGCACAGCTGGAAAAAGCAGGTTACACTGTTGACCTCCAGTATGCAGCAAACGATATCCCAACACAGATATCTCAGATTGAAAATATGATTACTAGTAAATGTTCAGTACTCGTAATCGCTTGTATTGATGGTAATTCACTTTCAGGTGTTCTTGAACAGGCTCGCAAAAAGAAGATTAAAGTTATCGCTTATGACCGCCTTATTATGGATACAAAAGCTGTTTCATACTATGCAACATTCGATAACTACAAAGTAGGTACACTCCAGGGTGATTACCTTGTTGACAAACTCGGTCTTAAAACACGTACAGCTGATGATCCAGTTTACATGGAATTCTTCACTGGTGACCCAGGTGACAACAACATCAACTTCTTCTTCGGAGGAGCTATGGATGTTCTTACTCCTTACCTCAAAAGCGGTGTAATCGTATGTCCTTCTGGACAGACAGAAAAAGCACAGTGTGCAACACTCAACTGGTCTACAGAAGAAGCTCAGAAACGTATGGAAAACCTTATCACTTCTAACAAATACGGTCCAAAAGCAACAAAACTTGACGCTGTTTACTGTTCAAACGACTCAACAGCTAACGGTGTAACAAACGCTCTCTTGGATGCAGGTTACACACCTGATAACTTCCCAATCATCACTGGTCAGGACTGTGATATCGTAGCTGTTAAAAACATGTTGAAGGGAACACAGTCTATGTCTATCTTCAAAGATACACGTACACTTGCTTCAAAAGTAGTTGAAATGGTTGATGCTCTTATGAAGGGTAAAAAAGCTCCTGTAAATGATACAACAACTTACAACAACAACTCTACTAAAGATCCAAAGAAAGATTATATAGTTCCATCTTTCCTTTGTGACCCAGTATTCGGTGATATCAACAACTACAAAGCATTGCTGATTGACTCTGGCTACTACAAAATGGACGATCTTACAAAATAGTTTGATTCGTTAGTTTTATAAGATGGGGGACACTGAGCCTGTCGAAGTGCCCCCCATTTTTTTACAGAAAACAGTGGTTAAGTTTATCGAAACCACGAATCATTTCAAAACAGGAGATTCCAATGGCAAAAGCATTATTGGAAATGAAAAATATTACAAAGATATTTCCTGGTGTTAAAGCGCTTGACAACGTAAATCTTACTGTTGAAGAAGGCGAAATCCACGCTATCTGTGGTGAAAACGGAGCGGGAAAATCAACTTTGATGAATGTTTTAAGTGGTATTTATCCTTATGGAACATACACTGGAGACATCATTTATGACGGAGAAGTCTGTCAGTTCCAGACAATCAAGGACAGTGAAGCAAAGGGTATTGTAATTATCCATCAGGAGCTGGCACTGGTTCCACTTCTTTCGATTGGTGAAAACATGTTCCTTGGTAATGAACGGGGAACAAAAGCTAAAATCAACTGGTCAGAGACCTTTGATAAAGCTGATGAACTTCTGGCAAAAGTAGGCTTGAAAGATTCATCCAAGACTTTGATTAAAGACATTGGTGTTGGTAAACAGCAGCTTGTAGAAATTGCAAAAGCTTTGGGTAAGAAAGTAAGACTTCTTATTCTTGATGAACCAACAGCATCTTTGAATGATACAGAAGCAAAACATCTTTTGGATCTGATGCTTGAATTCAAAAAACAGGGAATGACTTGTATTATCATTTCCCACAAATTAAATGAAGTTTCTTATGTTGCAGATAGAATTACTGTTATTCGTGACGGTTCATCTATCTCTTCAATGGACAAAAAAACTGAAAACTTTTCTGAAGATGCAATTATTGCAGCCATGGTTGGACGCAGCCTTACAGACAGATTCCCTAAACGCGAACCAAAAATTGGTGAAGTTTGTTTCGAAGTAAAAGACTGGTGTGTCGATCATCCTGTATTTGATGGCATTAGAGTTTGTGACCATGTAAGCTTTAATCTGCGAAAAGGTGAAGTACTTGGTATTTCGGGACTTATGGGTGCCGGACGTACAGAACTAGCCATGAGTATTTTTGGTCGTTCTTACGGTACAAACATTTCAGGTCAGATATATTTGAACGGAAAAGAAGTTTCTTTCCCAACTGTAAAATCAGCTATTAACAGCAAAATTGCTTACGTAACAGAAGACCGAAAGGGTAACGGACTTATACTTACAGAATCTATTTGTAAAAATACAACTTTTGCAAAACTGGACAAGATTTCCAAAAACTACGTTCTGGACTTTGACAAGGAACGTATATACTCGGAAGAAATGGCCAAAGAAATGCACACAAAATGTGCCACTGTAATGGAAGATGTAGGAAATCTTTCTGGTGGAAACATGCAGAAGGTACTTCTTGGAAAATGGCTTTTTGCTGAACCGGATATTCTTATTCTTGATGAACCAACTCGTGGTATTGACGTTGGTGCAAAATATGAAATCTACTGTATCATTAACCGCATGGTAGCAGAAGGAAAATCAGTAATCATGATTTCTTCTGAAATGCCTGAAATCTTAGGTATGTGTGACCGCATTTACGTAATGAATGAAGGCAAGTTTATTGCAGAAATGGACGGAAAAGATGCAACTCAGGAAAAAATTATGACTGAAATCATCAATTCCGGAAAAACAGGAAACTTATAGGATTTTAGGAGAAAAAAAATGGCAGATAACAATAAAAAAAGTGCAGTAAGCGCTGTAAAATCTGTAATGAAAAGCAACACCATGATTTTCGTACTTATTGGTGTTATGCTTTTGTTTGAAGTATTGATTAGAGCTTTTGATCACGGTTCTTTGTTTGCTCCTGCAAACATTACAAATATCATCCGTCAGAACAGCTACGTTGTAATTCTTGCAACTGGTATGCTCTGCTGTATTTTGACTGGTGGTAACATCGATTTGTCTATTGGTTCTATCGTAGCCCTCGTAGGTGCTTTGGCCGGTGTGTTTATCGTAAACTGGGGATGGCCTGTATGGCTTGGAATTATTGCCTGTATCATTATTGGTACAATGATTGGTGCTTTCCATGGATTCTTTATAGCTTACATTCATATTCCTCCATTTATTACAACTTTGGCCGGTATGCTTCTGTGGCGTGGTGTTGCAACTATCGTTCTTGATGGTAAGCCAATTGCTCCATTCCCAGAAAAATACAACAGGCTTTTCCAGAGTTTTGCTCCAACTCCAAGTGAAGCAACTGTAGAAAAGTGGGGTGAAATTGACTTCATGGGTGAATATGTAGACAAGTTCACTTTGGTTGTAACTCTTGTTGTTACATTGATCTGTATCCTTGCTTACATTGCTCTTGAAATCATCAGCCGCAAAAACAAGATTAAGAAGAACTATACTGTATCCTCAAAAGGATCTTTCATTGCAAAGCTTGTTGTACTTTCACTGGTAATTCTTATTATCGGACAGTTCCTTGCTCGTGACCGCGGTATTCCAGTAATTCTGATTCTTCTTGCTGTAATCATTGCAGTTTACTCATACTTTACACAGAATACAGTTCCAGGCCGCTACCTGTACGCCATTGGTGGTAACGAAAAAGCAGCCCGTCTTTCTGGTGTAAACACAAACAATGTAATGTTCTTTGCCTATACAAACATGGGATTTATTTCAGGTATTGCCGCTCTGGTAACTGTAGCACGCTTGAACTCAGCTCAGCCAACTGGTGGTCAGAACTATGAAATGGATGCTATTGCTTCATGTTTCATTGGTGGTGCTTCTGCATACGGTGGAACTGGAACAGTAACTGGTGCCGTAATTGGTGCTATCTTCATGGGTGTATTGAATAACGGTATGTCTATTCTGGGTGTGGATATGAACTGGCAGCGTGCAGTTAAAGGTTTAGTACTCCTCCTTGCTGTAATCTTTGACGTTGTATCGAAACGAAAGAAGAGCCACAAATAATAAAGGTGAGTTCGTTTGTTGCTCGCCTGACAGACCCAAAAATATATGATTTTTGCAGACCTTCTTTATATTTAGAAGGTCTGCTTTTTTTATAGAATCATTTATGGAATAAAAGGTATTTTTGGTGTAAAATACATGTGCATTAATTTGCAAGGAGCTTCCTTATGGATAGATTTATTTTGTCTGTTATCGTAGAAAACCATGCCGGTGTTTTGAGCCGCGTTTCGGGTCTTTTTAGTCGTCGTGGTTATAACATTGATTCTCTTACTGTATGTGAAACAAGCAACCCTGGACAGTCACGTATGACAATTGCCGTTCGTGGTGATGAATATATTCTGGATCAGATTCAGAAACAGCTTTCAAAACTTGTTGAAGTTATTTCAATCAAAAAATGTGAACCATCAAGTACAGCACAGCGCGAAATGGCTTTGATTAAAGTTCAGGCCGAAGGTGCAAACCGTGGTGCCATCATTGAAACCTGTGATATTTTCCGTGCTCACATTGTAGATGTAGGTATGAAAAGTGTAATTGTAGAAGCCACAGGTAGTGAAGACAAGATTTCAAGTCTTATTCGCCTTCTTGAACCATACGGAATACTTGAGTACGTAAAAACCGGCCTAACCGCCCTAGACCGCGGCGAAACTGTAATGTAGACATTATAGTTATTTAAAATAAAGAAGATATTTGTTAAACTAATATCAGGTAAATATGGCGTGAAAGCGCTCGAAATATAAGGAGTAACATATGATCAAGACAGTAAAAGATGTTGATCTTAATGGAAAACGCATCATTATGCGTGTAGATTTTAACGTGCCAATGAAAGATGGTGTTGTTCAGGATGACACTCGTATCATGGCTGCTCTTCCAACTATCAAATACATTTTGGAACAGAATCCACGTTCTTTGGTTCTTATGAGCCACTTGGGAGATCCAAAAAAGGACGTTAAAAAAGCTCAGGAAAAAGCTGAGAAAGCAGGAAAAACTTGGACTGATGCTGATGCTGAAAAATTCATCAACGGTAAAAACCGCATGGCTCCAGTTGTAAAATACTTTGCTGAAAAGCTGGGAAAAGAAGTAACATTCCTTCCAGATGCACTTGGACAGAAAGCTGCAATCGATGCTCTTCCAGAAGGTGGAGTTGCAATGTTGGAAAATACACGTTTCCACAAAGAAGAAACTTCTAAAGATGCTAGCGAACGCGATGTAATGGCAAAAGAACTTGCTACATACGGAGACATCTTCGTAAACGATGCTTTCGGTACAGCTCACCGCGATCAGGCTTCTACAGCTTCTATCGCTAAATTTATGGGATGTGAATCAGTTGGTGGATTCCTTATGGAAAAAGAAGTTAAATACATCCAGCCAATGGTAACAAACCCAGAAAAACCAATGACAGCTATCATCGGTGGTGCAAAAGTATCATCAAAAATCGCTGTTCTTGAAAGCCTTATGAAAAACGCTTCAACACTCAT
>JAEDJA010000022.1 GCA_016296575.1 Treponema sp. | reverse complement strand
GGACATTTCCTCCTTGAGGCAGATTAATTCCTGTGAGCTGTCCATACCGACCGCTGATATTGCGTTTCCAATATGTTCCAAAGCCAGGAATGCGAAGAACATGATCTGCAAGGCCGTCTCCGTCCAGATCCATCATTTTTACAGAAGCACCGTTGATTGATGTGGATGCATTAGTTCCAGCCCCTCCAGAAACAGTGATGTTTATTGTTCCGCAATAAACACATAAAATGATAATATCTATTCCAATATTAACATTTGCTCCCACACTGCCACTCATTCCAAGAGTTACACTTGTATTCCAATCCAAAGAATTAGAAAAGTTTTCTGCATTAAATCCAAACGGGTTAATTGAAACACTTGTCAAACCTTTGCTTGCGGCAGCACCAATTACCGGAATATCTTTTATCAGACCTAAATCAAATCCATTGCTATCAGCCTGAGTCAGAAATTTTTCATAATTATCTTTGACAAAATTCTTCCAACCGGGCAGCTCAATACCCTGTCTTGATGTAAATCCACAGCCTGTATTATAACGAACAGAAATTACAGAATTTCCGGCTGGCATTTCCAAAATATCCTGTAAGCCATCTCCATTTATATCCATCATCATTTTTTCAGTATTTGATGTTGTCGAATTATAGGTTATTCCTACGGTTCCGCTGGCACCAGATTTGAGAGTCTTTGCAGCATATAAATCTGATGAGCCTGAAACACCGCCTATTCCAACACTGAAATTCATTCCAATGGATTGGGACTGACTTTCTGACATGTTCCCAATCGAGAAGTTAGTGTAATTCGGAGAGAACAATGAACCATTGTTTATTGCATAGAAATTTCCGTTGTAATAATCCGGAAGTCCATCACAGTTTATGTCTCCAATTCCGTGCGTTTGCAGGCTGCTGCTTTTAGAATATGTAAGCTCACTTGAAGCACTGGATGTTGCCTGAGGTTCAACAACAACATTTTTTATGTTTCCATAGGGAGTTGTTTTTTCTACGTGCTTTACAGAGCCTTGTGCTGAAACAGAACCGCCATATACTTTTGATGAAGTTTCATTTTTTGACAAGTATGGTATTCCAGATATGGTTTGTTCTTTATTAAAACTGATTTCTCCATTTTCATTTAATTTAGTTCCTTCAATAATTTTTAGAACGCCATTATCAATTTGAACAATGTCAGGGATTCCGTCAATGTTTACATCCTGAAGAATCTGATTTGATGTTGATGTCGAGTTGTTTTCTCCGACAGAGCCACTTCCGCCAGGAAGACTAATAGCTAAATTATATGAGTCTTTTGCAGAATTACTATTTGAAGTTTTTGAAAAATCTGCGCTGACAGGTCCGATACCAACTTTTGCAGTCGGCGTCTTATCTGTAGCCTCTGTATAGGATTTTCTTATTGTTGGCATCGAAAGCAAAGAGCTTCCTGTTAATTGTGTTGTTGTGTTCTTAGGATTCTCATTCAATCCCTCAACTTTATAATAAGAAATACCACCTGCTCTATCTGTATGAATTATATTTCCAAAAATAAAAGGCATATAATAATCAGTAACAGTTTTTCGTCCTTCGGCTGTTTTTCTTACTTCGGAATACGTAGCGACAGTTCCTAAAAGAGAGTCCGAGTAATCTACAGTATAAGGAATTGCGGCATTTCTAAACTCGCTGTTGTTTCTTGAAAACTCGCACTCATCTTTTTTCTGAGGTAAATAGAAATGTATGTCATCTGTCTTTTTCTGCTCTTTTTGTTTATCGGAAATTTCTGTTGGAACAGAGGCTTTCTTGGAATCAAAATCAGCGGTTGAATTAATGCCTTCTATTGATTTTTTATATTCCTGTAGAGTTTCCTTTGAGAAAGGAATGTCAGATAAGCTGCCTTTCCAAATCCCATAGAACCAGTTGCCTTTACCTCCATATAAAATTTCATCATTCTGAATCTTTATTTCTTCGACTGCTGTATCCGTTACTCCATCCTGTGTTACTGTCTTATCATAAGAATAAACAACTTTTTCACAGTTTATGTTTTCAGTTGAATAATCTCGTCCAGAATTCCAATTTACCTTAGGAAGTGTGTATGTTACTTCATCAAGATTAAACCCATTTTCGGCAACAAGCAGTGAATAAGAATTGTTACTTATGTTATACAAATGTTCAATATTGAACTCCTGCGAGACTCGCATTGACGAGAATTTGCCGAAGCCGAATTTCCTGCACTCCGCCAAAAGCAGTCCGTCAAGGTTTAAATATTCCGCATACTTTTCTTCAAAAATGGTTTCAACTCTATTTGAAAACTCTGTTGGATTATTTTGTTTCAATTCAGGTTCTGCATTTAGGATTTCTGCTTCAATTTCAGAAATCCATTCAGAGCGTGCGGTTTCTTTTTCCTTAAAAACCTTCCATTCATTTTTAAGAGTATAGTTCCCGTTTGAGATGGTATAAAATGGGTATTTTTCTTTATACACGATTTCTTTTTTGTATTCATCAAGAATTTTTTGAGCTTTGATATAATCAGCATTTTCTTTAAGTATATAATAACTATAAACCAGTACCTCTTTATATTCCGGTTCTTCGTTATTAATAGAGCTTCCATCTGGATTATTTATTTCTATTTTTGTATATACATCTTTCTTTTCATATAAAGCAGAAATAAATTCTTCTTTCTGAGAATCTGTCAGAGGAATTTCCTTAAACAAAACATCAATATCAGAAGTTTTTATTCGTTTCGTTTCATCTTCTGTATCTTCTAATTTCCAATGATTGTCATGTACGTCAGAGTAAGCGACATCTATGTCATCTACTATCTTTTGGAATTCTTCATTGGAAAGATTTAAGGCACGGTATGAAAGGCCGTTAAGCGTTACGGTTATTATGCTTTCATAATTTCCATATTTATCTTTGTTAATACCGTATTGAATTGAAACGGAATTTTCTGTAACTGTTGTATTTATAACATCAGATGAAATTTCTAGCGGAACAAAATTTTCCTTATCGCCCCTGAATTTCAGTTTATTATCCACTAGGTCAATGAATAAATCTGATGAATTATAAGTTCCGACATTCAAAACTTTGTTTGTAACAGTTCCTTCATTTCTTATATCACGCTCACCGTTGAATTCTTTTTCGGAATGGCATCCATAAAAAATATCATCCACACTGAAACTGGCTGTGATTCCATTTTGCTTGTAATTTAACAGGGCTGCTGTTTGAACTCCCTTTGGAATTGGATAAGTTTCAAGGAAATCTGAAATAGTATATTCCTTGGTGAAGTCTCTAAAAAGATAAAGATTATCTGTAACGTCATGCTCAAATTGCATTGCAAACTTAGAATAATACTTAATAATATCTGATGATTTGGAAGCATTTGTTTTTACACTTTCATAGTATTCTGTAAACTGAGATTCGGTGAACACAGAAGGAATTAGGCATTGATTCTCCATTAAGGTCGATATAATTGCCTTCTGTTCTTCGATGTTTGTTTTTTTCGTCCAGTCCGAATCATACTGTGCGTTCAGTAAATATTCATAAGAGTTATTGTCATTTGAATGAACTTCCTGAACGGTAATGCTAAGGAGCTTTAATAATACTGTTTGATTATCAAGATATTCCGACACAATAAAATTCTTATAGTCTTCTTTTGCTTTATTACCATTATTCGAATATGTCTTTTGAGCCGGTTTTAATTCTTCATATTTTTTCAAGTTTAAGAGAGGATGCTTTAATCCTTTCTTAAAGGTTTTTATATCTGAATATTCAATATTTATATCCCAATCAATATCTGTCTTTTCAGGTTCTTTCCCATTATCCGATATGAAGTAATAATCGCTTGCTTTAACAACATCCATAGTATTTCTAGATGTTTTAGTTATATTTGGAGCAGTTATATTAATTCGTAATGTGGCATCATCGCTTTCATCATCATTTTTATATGTTTTTGCTATGACTTGTTTGCCTTTATCAAAGTTTTCAGATACACCATACGCAGATTCCGTTATGGTAATAATTCCCTCATAAGGAGCTTTCCACATTCTGAAAGGAGTTTGAACAAAATATGTTTTTCTGTATTCCTCTGCTAAGTCCGGTTTTACTTTCTGTGTAACTTCTGTTACCGCAATGCTTGAATATATATTACGTTGTTCAAATTCAAGATTTCCTAAATTCTTAAGATATGTAGATTTTCCAGTTTCTACGATATCAGGAAGACCATCCCTATCCATATCAATGAAAGAACACAAAGATTTAGAGGAAGATTTTTGCTTTACCTCTGAATAACCAACTCCAAGAGATAAGGAGCCACTGCTAGAGCCTGCGCCACCATAAATATTCCATCCTACGGATGAGCTGGAATTTTTTTCATGATCTAAGTCTTCTGACAATGTTCCTGACTTTATATTTATAGCTTGCTTTTCATCAAAGCCAGCTCCGTTATTTAGCGCAACATATACAGTTTCTCCCTTCTGACTTATGGCATCAGGTCTTCCATCACCATTTATGTCTAACATCGAATCTTCTGTATAACTTTCCCCCGAACTGACAGAGCCACTTCCACCTGCCGTTGCACGAACATCAATAACTCTTGTTCCATATCCAAGTCCAGCCGCATCATTGAAATTTGCTCCAATATTCGTAGAATTCCCAACTTGTAATGGCTGTCCGTTATTCCATTCTTTTGCTTCTGCAAAATAGATTATATTCCCATCATTGTTTTTTTCAGGAAGGCTATAATCAAATGTATATTCATAAGATTCGTTGGCATTGTTGCTTACAAAAAGAGAGGAAAGCATTTTTTCTTTAGCAAGTCCCTCTGTGTAATTGAAATTATATTTGCGTATATATCCTTCATCTTTATAATGCGTGGTAATGCTTGTCAAAAGTTTCTTGCAGCTTATGATTTCTCTTGACCGTGCATCTATATGAACATCCTGTCTTTTTTCAAGACCATCACTATCGTAATGAAACTGAACTTTGTAATTTCCCTTCTTTCCATTGAATCCTGTGTAATAAATAAAAGTAGGGTAAACATAACCGCTGTCTTTTTCATATTCATAAACTACTGAGTTTCCATAGACATCTTCTGTCTTTGTAAGATTCCATGTAAAAGTGTTTATTCCACTTCCAACACAAGAGTCCTTATTTTGTGCATATATTCTTTTCGTTCCGCTTTTGTCAGTTACTTCCCAATGATTATCATCCATAAATCTTCTAACACGACTGAATGAATTTTCTTTTAATGGTTCATAAGTTACTATATTTCCTTTATTGGATTTTTCAGCAAGTAATATTCCATCAAGCATATAAGTGTCATGCGAATCATAATTTGGGAGACCAAACCTTGTATCTGTAGTAATTGAGCTTCCATAGCTCACGTCAAATCCCTTGCCCATAATTCCGTTGCCGCCACCAGAGGAATAACTTACTGAAATCTGTGGCTGCATTCCTTTGCGTCCAGCAGGAACAGAAAGTTCAAAACTAAATGAAGCATCTCCCATGTTGCTTGCTTTTGGTGGATTAAACTTTATAAGATGGCTGTCCGGTTTTGCGGCTTCAAGATTTTTTATTGAGTTTAGATTTACATCTACAGGACTTGCAGACTCTGGCATTGTAAGAGTTGCGTTTATCATATCTGTAAAGTGGGTTGAAAGGGAACGTACTTTATTGTGTTCTTTGTCTACTTCAAGACGTTCAAGTTTTATCCAACTTTTCTTTTGTGTGTCATAAAAATATGTGTAAAGTTCGTCAAGGCTTTGCGGTTTTGCATTAAGTTCCGAGCTGTAAGGCAGTGTAATTGTTACGTCCTTCTCAAACTTAGTTCCGGCAGGCAGGAATCTGTAACCGCCTGAATGTGGAATTGCGTTATAAAGAGATTCTCCTGTATCTTCTACTTTTAAAAGGCGAGTAATGCTTATCTTGGTGTCTTTCTTTAAAGCCCCTTCTGGAATTTCTATGGAAGCGTCGCCTAAAGTTACAATTCCGCCTTCTTCCGCAGAAATCAGAACTTCCGATTTTTCTTCTTTTACAGAAACCGATCTTTTTGTTTCTGTATCGTTCGTTACAGATTCAGCAAACAGTGACAACGGGCTCATAACAGAAATGTATGAAACCATCATTATCATAGCTACAATTCTTTTACAAAAACTTACTTCCATTGTTTTTTCTGAAATTCTACGCATAGTCTTAATCTCCTTTTTATTTATTTTCAAAAGTAACCCTTACTGGCTTACTAGGAAAGTTTTCATTGTTTGCAATGACAACAGCAAACCCTGATTTGCTGTTGTTAAATGAAATCTGCTCTGACACTGTAAATGACGTTATTTCGTAGCTGTTGATTTTTAAAATAAAATTCTTGGTGCCAGTATCATAAGCGACAGAGATAATATTTTTTATTCCATATCCTTTGTTTATGAAGCTTGAGTTTTTCCAGCCGTCATTGATATGGCAGAAAACACCGTCAGAAACCTTGCCGACCGTATAATATCCGTTTGCATTTATGAGAACTGCAAGCATGAACGGCTTTCCTTCAATTTTCTGCTCGCAGAAAACAAGTCCGAATCCGGCTTCCGTCCGTCCGCTTTCTTTAACTGCTTCAACAGCGACAGGATTAAAAATTTCACCTGTATTTATATTTGGAACTGTCCAAAGCGTCCAACCGTTTGCGCCCAGATACTTTGTGTCGTTTGTTTCAAATGTAAATATTTTACTCTGCTCATCTTTTTCAAACATAGAGCTTTCTTCCTGTAGATTTGTCTGCTCAGGCTTTATGAGGTTTTCTCCTTCTTCAAACGGCGCAAGGCCGCAAGATGAAAACAGGGCGAGCGAGGCAAAAACGATTAATAGATTTTCATGTTTCATTGCATTCTCCTTATTAATATTTGATTATCTGGTTCAAAGAAACTGTATATTCTATGACTGTGCAGAAACTGTTTCCCGAGGACAGCGATGTCCGTTCCGGGAAAACCTTAAAATAAAAGTTTTTTGTTTCATAAGTGGTGTTCTGAATCTGGTAAGCTGTCTGATGCCTCACGCTCTGGCTTTCAAGTCCTGAAAGCTGTATCCTAAGGTTTGTCTCCGCTCCTAGGGTTGTGTTCGTAAGGTTATGCTGTCCTACTATTATGTCTGCCTGACGCATTGGAGGAACTGTTACATAAAACCAGTCTTCATCAATAATTTCTTTATTGTCTGTTACAAAGCCAACGCATGGCAGATTGCATATCCTGTCATATTCTAAGAATGCAGCTTTTTCCGGCACATCATTTGGCTCGCAGTTGTCTCTTATAGTTCCTGATGACCATCCGTAGCCATATTTTTTCCCCTCAAAGTATTTTGAACCGCGTGTTTTATCAAGCCGGTAAATATACTTTTCGTTGTCACTAAAATCTGTGTCCGTATAACTTGTTGCAGTTCCTTCATAAATGAGCGACCAGTCTAAAGGAGATGTGTCAAATGACCTCATAAGGCAGAATCTGTCTGCTGCGTCATCTTTTTTCCAGGAAAGATATACCGTGTGTTCTGTCGTAAGGGAATCAGTTGCCGGAACATCATCAAACGGATCGTCTGTCGTCCTGAATAAAATTTCATCAAACGCACTGTTGTAGCATGAGGAAAAAGACAATGATGTAATAATTAAAAATATAACTTTTATAATTCCTTTCATCTTCGCTCCTTAAAAATATTGAATGACGCTCCAAGGCACGGCTTTACAGAAACAAAACCGTCTCCCAGCAGGTGAAAGTTAAAAGCCATTTCTGCAAAAAGATGCGCTTTGTCATTAATTTCAAATTCATAACCTGCAATTGTTTCAAAAGAAAAAATATTCTGGTATAAAAATTTTTCGTTTTCATACTTTGGCTTTATGCTCATAAGCTCGATGTTATATGCAAGACCGAATCCGCCGTATAAAGAATGCCTTTCGTTAAAATGAACATGCAGTAAAACTGGCAGACTTACTGCTATGGTGTTGATTACAAGAGGGTAGGTGTTTTTCTTGTTTATTCCGATGTTCCATGATAGGTTGAACCTCGCGGAAAAATCTATAAGCTTTCCGTTTGACACAATCACAGGCTGAGGGGGATAAAGCTCAATACCTGCATTGACACCCGCAATTCCTAAAATCTTATCTCCCCAGTCACTATCAACAGGACTCCAGTAAAAAAGAGAAACCGGAATTCTTAATTCCATAGGACGTGTTTTTTTCTGCCTAAGTTCATCCTTATTGAGGCCTGTAATTTCCTCAATTCCAAAAAGGATATTCTGACACAGGATATTAATAAGCCTGTCGTAATGGTCTATGCTGTCTCCTGCAAAAAATTCTTTTATAAGCTTCTTTCCGTTTGCATCATAAAGTTTTACCTCACAAAGCCAGCTTGTTTCGTTTTTCTTGACATAGCCGTAAATCAGATAGTCCGAGCTTTCCTCCGCGCAGATTTTGTTCGCGTCTAAGATTGTCAGGGGAACTCCATGACTTTTTTCCGCAAGCAAAGAAAAAGTTACAAGTCCTTCAAACCAGTGTTTTTCAAGTTCATCATGGATTGCCTTTGATGGATTGTAAGGAGCTTCTGTTTTGTTTCCATCGCCGTCATAGACTGCGAGAGGAGCAATTTTTATTTCAGAAGCGGAAGCTATGACTAATGAAAACAGCAATGCTGTAAAACAAATGACTTTTTTATTCATCAAATCCCTCCTTTTCAGCAAGGATTGATTTTTCTATTTCAAGCAGCTCGGTATCAGAAACCCCATTTTGTTTGAGCGTTCTTATATCCGCTAAGATTTCTGCATAAGAGGAACTGTCGGCGCGGTTCTTATAGTAAAGACTTTTTGCTTTGTACAGGCGGCATTCCATATCATCCGTAAAAGTTTTTGTTAGCTTAGTAAACTCATCATACGAAGATGAATAATTCCCCTTTTTATACAAGTTAATTGCATTGTTTTTTGATTCAATACTAGCCTTATCTTTTTCTGCAGTATCTATCGTTTTCTTTTTCTGTTCTTCAAGAATTGCATCATATGTCTTACTCATCACAACCGTTTTAGAATACTGAGCATCAGATTTTCGATTTATTTTTGCAAGATCACCTCTTATTTCTGTTGTATTTTCTTCCTGGCTACTTAAAATCGATAAGATTCCTTCATTGATTTTTGAAATCTGTAAATCCTCATATTCCTGAAACTCCAACAGACTTTTCTCAAATTTATCTGTTTTCTCTTCAAGTTTACTTACTGCATCCTTAAGATTGAATATCTTTACAGTAAGTAAAATATGAGAAATTAATAATAAGACAATAAGAGAAATAACCGCTATTACTTTTTTATTCATTTATTACTTTCCTTAATGATTATTTCCTGTAAATATCGCCAGTCTTTTCTCTCTTCTATTTCAAGAGCCTTATCTATCATTTTTGACGCGTTGATTGCATCGCAATCATCCAGCAGCTTTTCCGCTTTTGACGCATAATAAGAACCGCTTCCCATCTTAAAATAAACGACCGTACCAGCCTTAATTACACTTTTTGTCTCTACGGTCTCATATCCGTTTTTTGAAGCTTTTATTAGAACCTCTCTTTCCTTTTCGCACGGAAACATTAGTCGTCCATATATGTCTGTATTGCCGACAGTTTCACCATCTATAAGAATCGTAACATTCATCACTTCGCTGTTTTCATAGTTGTAGACCATCACATACGCAGAGTCTATTTTCTTTTCGGGCGTTGACGCGCACGAAAAGAAAAAGAGGCATAATGACGCGCATAGAGCCTTAATGCAAATCTTTTTCACCTTCATTTTTTTACCTCATAATATTCGCCGCGAAGCCTTGCCATAAATCCGCCGTCAGTTTTTACACAGCAGTCTCCGCCAGTTTCTTCATCAGCCAGTACAAGCTTATAAATGCTTCCCATATCATCATCCTTTGCCAGAACAAAAGTCTGAGCATTTGATTTTGTAAGACCTATGTATGTGAGTTTTTTTAGCTTCAATGGAGTCTGCGTCTTAACGGCCTTTTGCGGCTGCGCATTTTTGGTTGCAGGGCTTTTTTGCAGCGCAGGCTTTTGAACAGGAGCCTTATAGAAAATCCTGTCTATTTCGGCAGCTTCGATTTTTAAATCTGCATATTCGGAAAGAATTCCGTCATCCTGCTTTAATTCGATGCCGGTGTCAAAACAGATTGTCGTCTGTATTTTGTTTCTTTCCTCGCTGTTATGAATCCTTATGTTTTTTACATCAATAAGATTGTTTTCCTCACTCTGAATTTCTTTTATAAAATTCAGGATATTCCAGCTTGCGGACAGAACAAAAAATTCTATCTCTGCATTTTTTTCTTTGCCCCTAAGCTGTATGTACTGTTCCTGGCAGTTGTTTTTATGAAGGGCTGCGCGGATCTTTCCTATATATTCAGAAAGCTGAATGTCTTTCAGTAATTCTGCCCTTTTATCCATCCTGTTTATTTCGTCCGTGTAAAAATAAATCTTTTCATCCAAAGACAAACTGCCGTCAGACGTTTTTATAAGCCTTGAAAAATCCCCTGTATACGAAACAGCTTCTTTTCCGCCTTTTATGTTTGTCCTTGTCATTTTTACTTCAGCAAAGGCCTTGCTCTCTTCAAAATTTGAGAGTATTGTTACAGAGTCATTTGTCGTAACTTCAACAGTAAAATGATTTCTGTCTATCGAAATGTTTTCTACCGTTGTCTTGTCAGGCATTGCAGAATATATGCGTTCAATATACGGATAGATTTTCTCATATTCACTTTCTTTCATATCCAGATATTCTGCTTTTAATTTCTCAAGTTCTTCTTCTTTCCGTTTTTCAAGACGCTCCTGCTCCAGCTTTTGTTTTTCAAGTTCTTTCTGCCGCTTTGCTTCATCCATTTTTTTTGCAGTGACATTATGCATTATCATAATCAGAGCGCATAAGGCGGTAACGCAAAGCAGACTTATAAGGAGCAACTTCCTTATGTCTGATTCATGTGTTATTTCTTCGTTTGAAATATAAACATCGTATTTATCTTTTTTGTCTGTACGTATGATTAAAAGTTTCTGTTCTTCAACTTCAAAAGGATATACATTCAGAAGTTTATTTTTGGCCTCAATAAGACGTTTTTTCTGCGTATTAGATTTTAACAAAAGGGTAAACTTCGGGCAGTCTGTTAAATGAAGCGGTTCTGTCATAAACTGCCCCCTTTATGCGCAATATCTTTTTCAACAAGGATGTATCTGTCTATTTTTTTCTGATTGTCTTTTTGCGGAACCGCCGCAAAAACTGCGCTGCATCCGCATTTGTCAGTTTCAAAGCTGATTTTCCAGAACAATGTCTTAAAGCCGATTAAGTCAAAAACAGCGTGATTCTCGCTTATTTCAAGGATTTCCGCAAGTTCCTTTGAACTAGTCTCACCATTAAGTTTTTCCCTTATCCGCTCAAGTTTTTGTTCCCTATTTTTAATCTTAAAATATCCAAGGACAGCCATTATAAAATCATCCGTCATAAATTGAATGTTCAGCGGAGGAGTATTGTTTGTAAGTGGGAATGTATTTTTGTTTTCAAAATCCAATGAAATTTCATCAAGAATTGCTTTATCTGTAAATTTAGGATTAATCCATCCGTATTCAGAAAACGCAGTCTCTTCATTTGAAATTATATATTGTCGAACACTTTCATCTTCTAGTATTTCAGAAGAAATAAAGTTTTTGTTTATGCCGGTTGATACATCTTCTACAATAAAATCATAGTTACATACATCTGATACTAAAGACCTTATCTGATATTCATCTATATCTGAAGAATATTCTTTTAGGGACTGAATTTGTTTTTCTATGTCTAAAATTATTGCATCTGCTTTCTTCCGCGCCTCAACAGCACTTTTATAAGAGTTAATTTTCTTTTCATTTGCATTAACAATCATTGCAAAAGAAAGCGTGATGACACAAAGAGAAAATATTACTGTCAGGGCAAACGCGGTGGAAAAACCGCTTTCCTTACTCTTCATTAACAATCCTCTGCCTTATAAACTTCTGGCAGACATATTTTCTGCCGTAAATCTTCCATTCAATTTTTATTCCTTCCGAACGGCGCTTTCTGTCATAGACAGAAGAAACGCTCTCGACTTCAAACCCTTTGTCTTTGCCAATATTCTTAAGGTTCTCTTCAAGTAAAATCTTTTCTTTTTTAAACTCACTGTCAAAACTTTTCCAATAAGGCACATTTATTTTTTCAATTTCTTTTCTGATAATCGTGTCAGTATCAAGCAATGCGACTGCGTTTTTGGAAAACGCTTCAGACCTGTCTACGCCACGCCTTACATTTATAAGGCTTGCGGAAAACACCGCGCAGGCTATGAGAAAAATCGCCACTGCAACTATAACCTCAGTCAGTTTCATTCGCGCCCTCAATAATTCTTTCAGCTATGACTAACTGTCGCGAAGCGCTCCGCTCGACAGTAACTACTCCGCCAACAATCCCACAGAGGATAAGTAAAAATGCCGCAATGACAAACATTTCTCTAATCAACCGTTTTCACTCCCAGCTTTTTATGTCAGCGTTTTTATTCTCGCCGCCTTCAATTCCGTCCGCTCCAAAACTTCTTATTCCATACGGAGAGCCGTCAGGAGCGGGCGAGGTGTATTCATATTCATAGCCCCACGGATCTTTAGGCGCGTCTTTGTAAATATATGGGCCGCTCCAGTTTTCAGAAGAGGGAGCGGTTTCAGGTTTTTTGCGCAAAGCACTTAATCCCTGTTCTGTCGTAGGAAAGTTTCCGCAGTCTATGTAATAAGCTTCTATCGCAGTTGCAAAACTTTCTATCTGAGTTCTTGCGGCCGCTATTCTGGATTTTTCAAGGCTGTTTATTGCCATAAAGCCTACCGTCGCTGTAAGAATAAGAATGATTGCAATTACAATCAGGGTTTCCATAAAAGTCCAGCCGTCTTCATTTTTTAATATTTCTTCCACTTTCTTTTTCATAATGCCCCCAGAAGGTTGAATACAGGAATAACAAACTGCGCTATTACGCTTATGATTATCGCTCCTGTAATAAGAATGAAAACAGGTTCTGCAGACTGCGTAATTTCAGACAGTATGTTTTCATTCTCGAACCTGTAATAATCGGATATTTCTCTGAACGCTTCCGATGTGTTGCCGTTTTCTTCAGCTATCTTTATCCAGACGGTAAAGTAATTCGGAAAAATCTTTTCTCTTTCAAAAGCTTCCCCAACAGCCATGCCGTCCATGACATTTTTGCATACAGAGGCGACAGCCTTCTTTATCCGTCCGTTTCTTAAAACATCTTTTGCCTGGGCAAGACTCTGTACCAGAGGAAAATGAGTGTCTGTCATAAGCTTCATGGCAAAAGAAAAATCATTCATCTGCGCTGTCAATACAAGTTTTTTGACAGCAGGAATTTTCAATATCGCTGCGTCTATCAAAAATGCAGCCTTTGCGTTTGCCTTATGCATTATCGCCGTAATGACGATTGCAAGAATTACGGCTGCCGTGATGACTGACGTAACAATAAAGCGCGCTTTAATCTTTATCATCTGTCCTGCCATGTCAGACGATGCGGAAAAAGCGTCAAATATTCCTTCCAGCCTTGGCATTACAAATACAGTTAGAATGATTACTACAGCGACAGCAGTTATAAGAACCGCCGCGGGATACATCAAAGCCTGGACTATTTTCCTGTTCATGTTGCGCTTGGCTTTTAAGTATGAACTCAAGTGTCCGAAAACTTCTGCAAGCGTTCCGCTTTCTTCTCCAATCGAAACAAGAGAAATATACAGCGGACTGAATTCTTTCTTATAATCAGAAAGCGCCAGAGAAAACTTCTTTCCTTCATTAACTTTTTTAAAGACGCTCAAAACAAGATCTTTTTCCTTTTTGCCAGTAAGGATTTCGGAACAGACTTTAAGGGCGCTTTGGAGAGAAAGGCATGATGACAAAAGCGAGCGCATTGTCTGAGTGAAAAGAAGGACATCGATTTTCATAGCAGTCCCTCCCTCATGATTTCATCTTTTGTCGAGATTCCGCTTTTAATTTTAAGCGCGGCGTCTTCTTTTAATGTCTTAAATCCAAATGTTTTTATATAGTTTCTTATTTCCGCATCGCTTGACTGACTTTCAATCATAGACGAAATTTTTTCATCTACATCAAAAATCTCGCTTATGGCAGTTCTTCCGCTAAAGCCTGTAAAACTGCAAAGTCCGCAGCCTTTGCCCCTGCATTCTTTGCAGGTTTTTCTTACAAGACGCTGCGCCAGAACAGTCCTTAAAGTTCCTGAAATAAGATAAGGTTCTATTCCAAGGTTACGAAGCCTTGAAACTGCTCCCACGCTGTCATTTGTATGGATTGTCGAAAGAATTAAATGCCCTGTAAGGGCAGAACGCACGGCAAGTTCCGCGGTTTCCATGTCGCGGATTTCTCCTACCATAATTACATCTGGGTCGTGCCTTAATACGTGGCGGAGAATGTTTTCAAATGTTAAGTTAATTTCATTGTTTACTTGTATCTGCTCAATTCCGTTAATAGTCTTTTCGACTGGATCTTCTATTGTCACAATCTTCAGATGCTCTTTATCCATCTTTTTTATGAGCGCGTGAAGGGTTGTAGTTTTTCCGCTTCCTGTAGGACCAGTTGCAAGAATCATTCCGTAAGGATTATTTAATGCAGAATTCAGTTTCTTTAAATTCTCTTTTGAAAAGCCAAGCTCCTCAAGGGTAAGCTCTTCATCCCCATTGTCAAAAAGGCGGAGCACAATATTCTGACCGCAAACAGAAGGAACGACAGAAACGCGGAAGTCAAGTTTTTTATCCTGTACTTGAACGCTCATTCTCCCGTCCTGGCAGAGCCTGTTCTCCATAACATTAAGACCGGACATGACCTTTACACGGCTTACAAGGCTGTCAAAAACATGCTTTTCAAGTTTACGAACACTCTGCAAAACTCCGTCAATTCTTAATCGTACATTTACAAAATCTTTTTCTCCCTGAATGTGAATGTCACTAGCGCCTCGCCTTATCGCTTCAAGACAGATGGCGTTAATTATATTAACTACAGGAGAATCACTGTTTATGTCTTCCAGTCTGTATTCTTTGTTCTCTTCATTAAGAGTCAGCGTAATTTCTGCCGTGCCGTCCACAAACTTACCGATAAACTCTGCAAAATCTGAATCTTTTACAACAATCTGTTTTATTTCTTTATTCCTGTGCGCTTGCTCTAATATTTTAATACCGTTTGTTTTTCCTCGCGCTACAGCCACAGTAACGTCATTGTCTGACTCATTTATTTTTACGCAGCGCGAGTTTTTTATAAACTGACTTGTATATTGGCCGTCTACATTTTTATAATCAGAGAATTCAAGTATGTTAAATTCGGGAAACTCACTTCTTTCCATATCAGTTTTCCCCGCCGTATTTCTTTTTAAGCCGCAGAAGATTTTCTTCTTCGCTTAATAATTCGCTTTCTGTTTTTTCAACAAATGGAATAAGATAAATTACAAATTCAGTTTCTACAGTCGAGGCGACTTTTTTCTTAAAAAGCAATCCTAGAATCGGAATCTTTCCAAGAACAGGAACGCGTTGTTCAGAAACATCTTCTTCCGTCTGAAAAAGTCCGCCTATTACCACAGGCTCTCCGCTTTTTGTTCTTACATTTGTACTCACTTTCTTTTCGGAAGTAGATGGAGGTGGAGTTGTGTCGGTTCCTTTTGTGTTTGAGGAAGATTCTGAGTTTCCCTGCTTGGAAACCTGCGCGTCAACCTTAACCGTTACCATTCCGTCTCCGCTGACCCAGCCGTTGATTGAGAGCGTAAGACCGCTTGAAATTTCTCTTGTCGTGCTTGTATACAAGTCGCCTTTTTTATCAACGATAATATCGCGGTAACGAGTTGTGTTTGTATTTGAAAAACTTAAGGACTCGCCGCTTATTCCGTTGATTGTCGTATCGGCAAGCACTCTGGATCTTCCCTCTGAAAGCTCCGCGTTAAGGCTGCCTGCAAACTGAACTCCGAATTTTGATATTATGTCAAAGTTAATGTTGAATATGTTTGAGACGGCTCCGCTCCATGAATACCCCGAATCTGCCGTTGTGTCGCCGATGTTTAACGATGCGCCCCAGTTTAAGCCTTCCGTTTTCTGCCTCTGTATTACCAAAAGCTGATACTTAATCTGCTGCCTTGGTCTGTCAATTTCCTTAAGATTTTCTATAAATTTTTCATACTGTTTTTCTGTTCCGCTGAAAAATACCAGGGTAGGCTCATTCGTTTCTGTTATGCTTTCCCTGCTTACAGAAGGCGGAAGAGATTTTATAAGCTCATCGCTCTTTATGTATTTTAGCCTTACCGCTTTATTCTTTTTCTGACTGTCTATGATGCTTATAAAATCAGACAGTTTTGCCTCACTTTCATCAGTTACCTGCGTTACAAAGCCATTGTCGGACGGAAGCATTATCATGTCAGATAAAAGAAGTGTTTTCGGAATCAGACTCACGGCATCTTTCGCGCTTACATTTTCAAAATAAAAGCTTTTGTAATTTCTGTCATCAAGAGGAACATCAATCTGTTTTATGAATTCTTCAATCGGATTAATCTCAGACATACTTCCTGTAAGAATAAGGGAATTGGAGCTTTTATCCTGCTTAATAAATCCCTGCGCGTTAAGCTCATTCGGAAGAAGCGTAATAAGTGTTTCAATACTTATATTTTTAACCTTTATTATTCTGGTTTCTTTATACTTTTTTATAACATCTTTTTTCTGAATCTCATAAATATAATAAATGTTTTCTGTTACAGAAAAATCACAATTGCATTGATTAAGAATCAGGGAAAGAAGCTCTTCAAAACTTTTATCCGTATACGCCATGTTTTCTAAAGTAACATTAGGCCTTGAAAGAAGAGAGTATTCTTTACTTCCTTTCTTAAAGAGCGTTTCCATGACATTTACAAAAGACGCTTTCTGAATGTTGCAGGAGAACTTTCCGTCAACTTCAGACATGGTAAAAATATCTATGCTGCGTTTATTTAAAGTTCCGGCGCTTTTAGTTATGTAAAAGCCGTCTGCAATCCGTTCAAGACCGAATCCAGGAAGCTTTACAATCGTAAGATTTAAAACATCTTCAAGGCTTGCCTCTGAAACTCGGATCGTTACGGCGGAATTGGGAAGATTGTCAAATAAAATTGTCCTGTTAGTATAACGCGAGAGCATGTTGATGAACGGCTCAACCTGAACATTTTCTGTATTTATGGAAAGTTTACCATTGTCATTTGAATTGATTCTTACTTTAGTGACAGAATAAACACCGTCACTCTTTTCTACATATAGCTGACAGTGCTTCGCAAAGCGGTTTAATGCAGTCTCAAAATTTTTGTCCTCAAAACGGAATGTTGCGGTTCCAGTAACGGTTTCATCAATGATTACAGATTCGCCGCAAACCTCCGCCACAGAATATATGATGTCAGGGATTTTTTGATTCCTAAAGTCCATGTATATGGAAGAGTCAGTTTCCTGAGCATAAAGAGAACTCAAGGAAAGAGTGAATAAAATGTATATCAGAAATTCTGCATAAAGTCGTTTCATAAAATTCTCCTGCAGAATATTTCAGAAATTAAATATCCGACTGTTACAAAAGGAGCGAACGGAATTTTTTTCAGTTCTCTTTTATGAAAATGACAAAAAAGAAAAAATAGTATTCCTCCAAGACATGCCAATATAAAGATAAGCGAGGTAGCAAAAAATCCCTTGCAGTAACCTATTACCGCGGCAAGCTTCACGTCCCCCATTCCAAGCCCTTTAGTGAACATGGCGATGCACAAAAACAAAAGGAAAAAGAATGCGGCGCAAAGTAATCGCGCTAGAATTTTAGACGGAGTAGTAAAAACGGTTGTAAACAGCATGAGCGCAGAAAATCCAAAGGTGATGAAATTTGGAATACGCCCTGTGCGTAAATCGAAAAAAGAGATGACAGCTAGATATAAAAGGCACAAATTTTGTAAAACCATTAAAATTTTAATCCTCTTATATCTACTATATATAGGTAAAAAAAAAAAAAAAAAGTCAAGCCCTTTTTAAAACTTTTTTGAATTTTTTTATATTTTTTCTTGATTTTCATAAAAGCAATATTATATAATCAAAATCAGAAAGGAGGCGCTTTAGTCCTACAAATGGTAATTTGATATGTTGTGCCTTTGTCAATAGCGAAATATAAAAAATGAAAGCAACAGTCAGAAATTAATCCGGCATTTGACCATTCTGATATACGTGGATTCGGTTAAACCTTACCTACAGGTCAATGGACCGCCTGAAAGTACATTCTGTCTGTAAACGGGCATATCAAAATCAAAAAAGATTTGACGCCCACAAATTAGCTCGAAGATTACTTATTATCCATAAAATCTACTGTTACTTCCATAAATTAAAACCAGTTAATTAAACAGATGCCCTTGAAATATTTCCGGTCATCATTCCCCAAATAAAACATGAAAGTTCTCTTGCTGCCGCTGTCGTTATGACATTATAGTGAAGACCCTTTCGTTCCATGCTCATCATCTTATGCCTTATTCTTGCTATAGCCATATCCGCATACTGAATAACCAGAGGACTTTGACCTTCCTGCCTTTGTATAAGCCGTTTGCTTTTTGCAGAGCAGAGTCGACCGTACTTTATGCTTTTCGCTGATTCAACCAGAAGTTGACGAAGCCTTGAGTTCCCTGCTTTTGTTATTGCAGTGCGCCTTATACGTAAACCGCTGGAATCTTCTCCGGGACAAAGCCCGATATAATTTGAAAAAGATTTTGCATTACTGAATCTTGAAAAATCTCCGACCTCGACTGCTATACTTACAGCCGTAAGATAATCGATTCCTGTAAAACAGATTAGCTTTTCAACATCTTCTTTTATGTCTGAGTTTTCTGCCATCTGTCTTATCTGAGTATCAAGCCGTGCAACTTTTGCCATAAGTTCATTTACTTCTGCAAAATATTCTTCAAATGCAAGCTGCAGATAATCATCCTTAAATTGAACTGTCTTAAGCCATTCAAAATGACGTTGTGTCCAGTACGAACCTCTTTCAGGATATATCATTCCCATCCTGAGAAGAAATGAAAGAAGTTCCTGCTTTGCTTTTTTCAGCTGTCGTTTTTTGCTGCAGCGGGCTCTTGTAAATTCTTTCATTGCTTCGATTTTTTCAGAAGGGATTACAACCTGCTTGAAAGTTTTATATGCAAGTGTCTGAGCAAGAAGACGTGCATCCCTTCTGTCTGTTTTTACGCGTACACCGTGAGGTTTATAAATTGTTGAAGGTGCCATAACGACGCACGCAAATCCGGCTTTCTGTAAGTCACGGCAAAGTTTATAACCTGTTGGCCCCGCTTCATAACCTACAAGTACGGGCTCCTGAGATCCTGCAGTCTTAATTACGGACTTTATATACTTTACTGCGTTTTTTGAATCTGCTTCGCTTTTGTGTTCTGCGAAGAAAGTGTCTTTGTCTTTTAAGTAAGAGCAGTAAGAATAAGAATCCTTGTGGACATCAATGCCAATGTAAATTATACTATCCATGTAGTGTCTCCTTTTTGCATGAGGTAATGTCATGCTTTGTTTTATTGTGAATGCAATTGTAGGACTAAATCCTCGATTTTGCAAACTTGAGAGGCACTACATATTGTTCTGTATCACTACGCGGGGAATAATCCGGTACGCTATATAGACCCTGATGGAAAAAGCCCTGTAAAACCAGATTCAAGAATAGGACAAAAGGCTCATGCATTTTTTGAGGATCAACTGACGATTATATTAGTAGGAGAACAAGCTGCAAGTAATAGAAATGCGTTTTCCGATAGACCATTAAATAGAATACTAAATTTTCTTTTCAAGCAAATAGGAGCTGATTTAAGAAATCAAGAAATTTTAGCGGAACAAGATCCTGCCATTGATGAGTTATCATCTCCACAAAAAAGACCAGATCTTGTTGTTACAAATAATATAGATAAATCAATTTCTGTTTATGAACTAAAGCCAGATTCATGTAAAACTGGCTATAAAAATGAAAAAGCTAAGAAACAAATATCAGGGTATATATCCGATTTATCTAAGAATTCCAGTGGTTATCATGTAAAAAGAGGAACTGATATCCCTGATGGTATGACCTTTCCATATCCAGAAGCTGGTGAAAAAGCCACAATTACATTTACGGCAGATCCAATAACACAAGGCTTATACTATTATTCTATTGATGATGGAGAATAGAATGCAGAATTTTAATAAAATTTGTAAAAAGTTAGCGAAAGAGATTTTTGTATATTCCAATGTTTCCATAAAATCAATTGCTTCAAATGAAATTGGAATTCTTTTCGAGGGTAATGGATTTATAATTGAATCAACGAAAAATGAGGATTCAATAAAAATATACTTACGAAAAAGATATAAACCGGACCTTCTTATAAGAAGTTTCTTTGTCGTTTATGGAGATTCAGAGGAAAAGATGTTTTTTGAAAAAGGATACAATAAGTTTTTCTTTGACTCTGATACGGAATTAAAAGGAATTCTTATTTTCTTAAAAAAAAAGTATGACTCTGTTCTCCAGTCATTTTTTTCAGATGATTCAATGTATTTGGAAATAGAAAAATATTTTGAAAACAAAAGAAAAAGTAATTTAGAGAAGAGTTATTCACCAGAGGAAACTCAAAAATTTATTATTGAAACAATATCATTTTCAAAAAGAATCAGATTTACACAGAATGGAAGTATATATATGATTAACTAACTACCCCACATCTAGTGTTTTCCGTCCATCTGAAAACGCTAGTCTTTACTCCTACAAATGACAATTTGTAGGGGGATATACATATACGCAAAGTATTCTCCGATAAATAGATAAATCTTTATTAGGAGATACTTATGAATATTGAAATTATCAACAAAATTAAATCTCGTATGGCAGGTGAGCTTCTTCCTGAACAGCTTAACAAACTGGAAGAAGTTTTAAATGATGTATTTGACTGTAAGAAGTTTGATGATTATTCATCAAAAAACAACAAAAATCTTATAAATCAATATATAAGCGCTAAAAAAATTGAAGGATGTTCTAAAAGAACAGAAGAATATTATCTTTCGACCCTTAATTTTTTTGAGAAAACCATAAAATGCGATATCCGCACTATTGATACGAATAATATACGCGAATATCTTTTCAACTATCAGAAAATCAACAACTGCTCCAACGTAACGCTGGACACGGTTAGAAGAATTCTGTCCAGCTTTTACAAATGGCTTGAGGAAGAAGATTTTATCTTAAAAAGTCCGATGAAAAGAATTCACAGGATAAAGACTCCTGTTGTAATTAAACAAGCGCTCTCCGAAGAACAGATAGAAGTAATAAGAAAGAAAGCGGCAACCAGTAACCGCAATCTTGCTATCATTGACTTCCTGCTTTCTTCCGGTATAAGGGTTAGCGAGCTTGTCAGGCTTAATCGGTCTTCGGTCAGTCTAAATTCACGAAGCTGCATTGTGTTTGGAAAAGGAGCAAAACAGCGAGAAATATATTTTGATGTCAGAACAAAAATAGAGCTTGAAAATTACTTAAAGACTAGAAAGGATAAAAACAGAGCTCTGTTTGTTACAGAAAGAAAAAAAACAAAGCATGGGGCTTTCTCCAGGCTCTCCGTCAATTCTGTAGAAAAAATGATTCGGGAAATAGGTGTGAAGACAGAGATTGAAAACGTACATCCCCACAGATTCCGACGGACAATGGCAACTCGTGCCATAGACAAGGGAATGCCTATAGAACAGGTTCAGGTATTGCTTGGTCATACGAAGATTGACACAACACTCCGTTACGCGAATGTGCAGCAGGCTAATGTCAGGTACTCGCACCAAAAGTATATCTGCTGAGACTATAGGCTTCAACTATCAGCTATTAGATGTAATTTATCATCAGAATAAAGAAATAAATTTGCCATAAACTTTAGGCATGCGCAGGATTTATGGCAGAAAATGTTCGCTCTCGCTTATATTGGATGGTGGGACATCCGTATCTATTCCTTATTGCGAGGAAACTGTCAGGGAAGCTGTGAACGGCTATTTTCTGCCCCCTGCGCTTACAAATAAAACTAAAAGTAAATTCGTAGCATCTGGCACAAGAATTACTGGATGCTTTATAACAAGGCTGGATGCTGATTGTGTCCTGCCTTTATTTAAACTCTTTCTATTTCCTAGAAAAAGATTTGATTTAATCCAAGACCATGTTAATGTCATAAAGAAATATTGTCAGGTATTTTGTAAAGGCTTTTCGCTTTATGCAGAAAACGAGAAAGCCTTTTACTTAAAATGTGAAATTACAGGAGACAGCCTGTCATCTGCTTTTAAAATTCAGGATAAGTGCAGTCCGTGGAATAAAGAAGAAACATTCATTTTTTATGGCAGAAATGTCTTTATAGATGGCTGTAAGGCTTCCCTTATATATCGTATTGAACTCAAAGGAAATCTTGAAAGTAACGGCGGATATGAATTAAAGCTTTATTCTCCGCTTTCTGTGGAATTTGTTCCGACTTTGGAAAATATTAATAAAATATCGGTCTCTCTAAACCTAAGAAAAAATTTATATATTGAATTTCATAATCTAATTCCAAGCCATGACTTATGTGACATAAACTGCGGAGACAGTATTCTTGCCATGCACCGTTTTTTTATAAGCGGTAATATTTGCATAATTCAGAAAGATGCAGAAAACACAGCGGAGCTTGTTATATGACTTTTTATAGTGTAAGCGAAACTGTTGGAACGAGAATTTCTGATGAAACTTCAAGATGCACTGTAAGACTTCTTTATAAGAAGAATGGACAGATTTGTAATTTTCCTGAAGAAGATATTATTTCTTTTGAGCTCACTTCTTACCGTGCCGTTGAAGGTGGAATCATAACACGCGGCAAAATTGAGCTTGATGACATTGACGGATTATACACAGATGGAAGCAATCCTGTATTCATTAAAGGACTTGCGGTACAAATATGGTTTTGTTTTGGTTCTGATAATGAGGAAATGTTTAAAAGGTGTGTCTTATATGTAGGTGAAAAAGGTTTTGAGTCATTACAGGATGGAAATGGGGAAAAGCTTTGCATTGCAGAACTTGTTGATTATTCTTTTTTTCTTGGCCGGATGAGCGTGTGCAAAGAATGGGATAAACCGCTTGTCCTAACCGACTGTAAAATCTGTGATAGAAACGATATAGAAAATTCCGTAGTTCACATTCTTGCCAAAAGCAATGGAGTAAAAGTTGTTTTGGCAGACAACATAGATCTTTCTATTGCCTATTGTGAATGTGAAAAATCATTATGGAAAGAACTCTCTGAACTTGCATTAATTTACCGTGTCCATCTGGAATGTGATGAAAAAGGAATTATATTTGTTGAAAGTGAGTATGGCGAAAACGCTGCCAACAATACACCTCAGTTTTCTTTATTTGAGGATGTGATAACTCACCTGCACAGTTTTTGTGAATATGAAAATTATGCAAATGATGTCCTTGTAAAATACAAGAGAAAAAAATGTGAGGGAGAAACCGAAATACGAAGAGTTTTTTCATGCTCAGAAACAGAAATTGAAAAGTATGGACGGGTAACTGCAAGTAAATCCGGAAACTTTATAAGCGACAGTAAGATTAACGGTATGGATTTTGAAAAATTATACTGTGACCGATGGCTTGAAGAATTATCCTGCAAAAAAAGAGTCTACTACATAACGACATTTATTGCACTTGTAAATGCCAGAGTTGATGCATTTATGAATATCAGGGTTGGAGCAGGCAGAAAAAATGTTTGTGCAAGAATTGATGAACTGACGCTTTGCTTTAAAAAGAACGCGGCTTTTGAAACAAGGCTTTGGTTACGAGGAGATTAAGGAATGGGAAATGAAACTGTAAACGATAAAACTGAGCGGCTTATTGAAAGCATGAACAGTCTTAATGTGGAGCTTTCCTCATTTCGCGCAGAAATGAGAGAGTTTAAAAACACAATGAACCGACGCATTGACTTTGTTGAAAGCACGCAAAGAGAATGTCAGATTCATCCTCTTACCTGTGCAACTGCAAGGAGACTGGATGAATTTATTAAAGAAAAAAATGGCAAGGGTAAGAATGTAATTGCATGGGGAAGCTTTATCATAAGCTCGATAAGCCTTGCAGTTGTTCTTATGAAATCATTTGTTTTAAGGGGGTAAATATGGAAACGGTAAAAACCCGCATCATGCTTGAAACGGAAAAAGAACTTACTGCCGGCCTTACAGAAGCAGAAAGATACAGATACTTTCTTGGAAGAATGCAGTATCTGAGATATACGAGCGGAAAAGAAAACCTTTTGAAATCTGACTGTTCAGGAAGCGTCTGCCTTGCACTTCTTCTTGCTGCAGGATGCGCAATACGAGTTACCGCTGACACATTATACAGGAAATTCTTTACGAAAAATGATGACGGAAAGGCTGACAGCATACGCGCCGCTTTTTTTATAACGAACTACGACAGACCGCCTGACGAGAACGGGCGCGTGTACCATGAGAACGAGGTGGCCCATGTGTGCGGAATCTGCGGAGACGATGTTGTTCTAGACTGTTCCCCGCCACGTTCCAGACTTCGGAGCCTTTCTTCAATGATTAGAATTTATCAAACGATGGATTACAGATGCAGAATAAAATGTTTAGACCATAATGCTTTGGAAGAAGCCTCTGCAAGAGGAACAGATTTATTTGGAGCTGATCCTGAGTATGAAGAATATATAAGGGCTATAACGGAGGATAAAAACTGAATGGGAATTAAATTTTATCTGGAACGTCTTTTCGGAAAGCTTTGTTCTGTCAAGATATTTATATTTCTGTGCTTTGTTGCATTAAGAGTATTTGGCCTGATAGGAGCTGAACATCTTACGGCAGCCGGTCTGTCTGTAATCGGAATAAACAGCGGAATGAAGATATATCACACGATGACAGAAAGATTAGGGAATAATAAAAATACAGATGATGATGAGGTTGGCGGATGAGCTTAAAAATAACAAAAATCATGTCTTTTATAAAAGAAAAAGTTCTGTATGTAGCTGGCGGAATTAGTGCGGCAGTAGTTTTTCTTATATCAATTCTTATAAAAAACAACTGCAATAAAACAGGCGTCGCTAATATAAATAACAGAAAACGAGATTTTAATAAGGAGCAAGAGAGAATTGACAAGAAAGCAGATGAGGCATATCAGACAATGCATAATCATCTTTCCAGCATTCCTGCTGATGAGTTGTGCGACAGTTTCAAGGAAAGCTGTGACGCAATCCATGAAGGAAAAAAAAGAGTTAGAGAGCGATTTGACGAATATGGAAAGAGTCTACACTCAGTCAGAGGTGGATGCCATGATTGAAGACTTAAAAGAAATTGCAGAAGATGAAATTGAACGGACTGCACAAGAAGCTGTAAAAGCTGCTGTTATTGAAGTTGGCTCAGAATGCGCATTGCAGGAAGCGCAGGCAGAAAGTTATGCTTCTTTATGTGAAAATCTTGAAGCAGAAAATACTGCTCTGCTTCTTGAAAATGAACGGCTGAAAAAGCATGGTCTGAAAAATATTTTTGCAGGGACTGCCATTGGCGCTGGAGTCGGAATAGCTTTTACTTCCCTAGTATTTCTGCTTTTTGGCGCAAGGTAATTTGTTTTTTATACGGCCATGCGGTATTGCCAGCTGCATGGCTTTTTTTTGAGTTTTAGGTTATGAATGACTATATAGCGTTTGAAATTGAGAAAGAGGCCTGTGATTTTATTGAATTTATGACTGATGATGTAAACCTGTTTAGATTGTGTACAAAACAGGGATTTATAAAGAATTGTGAAAAAGGCGATAAATTTGCAGCGTGGTGGTCTTTTAAACGGTATGAAAAATTCCCTCATTCTCTTGTGTTCTTATATGAAAAGCGAAATGAACTGCTTGAGAAAGGTATAGGAGATTTGCAGGATGCCTTTATGTTTATGGCATGGTGCATGACTGAATATTTTGATGTAATCGTAGAAACAGGAGCCTGTGAGAATGAATGAAAGAAAACATGAAAAAGAAATCAAAAAACAGATAACTGAAGCGATACGCATTCTTTCACAGGATTTACGCGGCAACAAATATGCTAAAGGTGAAATGCAGTTTACCGACATTACAAACCGCGATTATTTTTTAAAGGCCTTTGGAAATGATATTCGTTATTGTAAACCTTGGGATAAATTTCTTATATGGAATGGAACTAATTGGGAAATTGATGATAATAATAGTGTAGAAATTCAGGTTGTAGAATTTATTCACCAGATGTATCGAGGGGCAAGGTATATAAAAGACCCCCAGCTTGCAATTGATTTTGAAAGGCATCTGATAAAAAGTGAAAGCTACAGGCGAATTCAATCGATGATTGGACTTTGCAAGATGAGCCGTGAAACAGTTGTAAGGGCAAGTGAATTTGATACAGACCCATATCTTTTTAATACAGCAGGAAACACAATAAATCTGAGAAAAAATTGTGATGTCTGTGAACCTAATCGCAATGACCTTTGTACGAAAAAGTCAAATTTTGAATATGACAAAGCCGCTGACTGTCCGACCTGGAAACACTTTCTTATGCAGATTATGAACCAGGATACGGAGCTTATTCATTATGTCCAGAAAGCGATGGGCTATGCTCTTACAGGCGATGTAAGCGAACAATGCATATTTATTTTATGGGGGAGCGGCGCGAACGGAAAAAGTACATTCTTAAATACTCTGCAGTCACTGTTTGGAGATTATGCCTGCTCTACAGGAGTAGAAACTTTTATGAAACGAACAAGCGACCAGAGTAATGATTTGGCACGTCTTTGCGGAAAGAGACTCGTTACCACGAGTGAAACCGAGCAAGGAAAAGCTTTAAGCGAAAGTCTTGTAAAACAAATTACCGGAGAGGACAAGCTGACGGCAAGATTTTTATATGGCGAATATTTTTCTTTTTATCCTACCTTCAAAATATTTATGGCAACGAATCACAAGCCGAGAATAAAAGGCGGAGATTACGGCATCTGGCGCAGAATAAAGCTCATTCCATTTACCGTCACGATTCCAAAGGAGCAGAGGGACAAGCATTTAAGCGATAAACTTGCAAAAGAAAATGCCGGAATATTGAACTGGCTTTTAGAGGGGTATTGCAATTGGAAAAAAGAAGGTTTAGATGACCCTGCAAGTGTTCGAAGCGCGACTGAGGAATATATGGAAGACATGGATACCGTAGGAACTTTCTTGAAGGACTGCTGCACGGTGGACGCTACGGGAACTTTCCGTGTGAGGAATCAGGACATGTACGCCTCTTACATAAAGTGGTGCAACGCGAACAGCGAGCGGATTGGAAGCCAGAAATACCTTGCGCTGAGGCTTGAGGAAAAGGGGTTTAAGAAGATGTGCAGCCATTCCGTGAGATACTGGCTCGGACTTATTATAAAAACAGAGTGGCGAAGCTTTTAGTTTTATGGCTATTGCAAATTCTTTGCGAATATGATATAAACTAAATATCTGTAATTTTCATTGTTTTACAGAGGTTTAGTGAAATCATGCTTTTTACTTATGCGCAGTGCAAAGAGAAATACGGCTCGCAGTATCAGCTGACAAAGGCGGTGAAAAAGTCCGAGATTTATCAGCTTGAAAAAGGCGTTTATTCCGACAGGAAACGCGAGAGCGACATTTATGTAATCTCATTTAAATACCCTAGAGCCGTGCTCACGCTTAACAGCGCGTTTTACTATTACGGTCTTACGGACACAATCCCTGATAAATACATCCTCGCAACGGAGCGTGGCGCCGCAAAAATAACGGACAGCAGGGTTGTCCAGAAATTTGAGAACAGCGGAACCGTTCAGCTTGGAGCCGTTGAGGTTGAGTGCGAAGGAAACAATCTCCATATATACGGCAGGGAGCGGCTGCTGCTGGAACTTTTGCGGAACAAGACAAAGCTTTCTTTTGATTACTATAAGGAAGTCCTTTCCAATTTTAGGAAAATAACGGGAGAATTGAACATGCAGGACATACAGGATTATGCATACGAGCTTCCAAAATCAGCGATGATTATGGACCTTTTGCAGCTGGAGGTATTATGATTGATCTTGACGATTTGATAGAAGCTGAAATTGCAAACGGCTATGGCGATGAGAACGCGCAGGCAAAAGTCTGCCAGGACATTATTTTGAAAGCTATTTCGGACGGAAGCCTTTCGAAAAACGTAACTATAAAGGGCGGCGTTGTAATGCGAGGAAAGACAAACAACATACGACGGGCGACACAGGACATTGACATAGATTTTATAAGGTATTCTCTGGACGATGACGCAATAGACAGGTTCATCAAGAAATTAAACTGCATACAGGGGATTTCTATTTCGAGGACAGGAAAAATAGAGGAACTGAGACAGCAGGATTACAAGGGCAAGAGAGTTTTCATAGAAATTTCTGATACATTCGGCAACAAAATTCCGAGCAAGATAGATTTGGGCGTTCATACGAAGCTTGACATCAAGCAGGAAGAATTCTGCTTTGACATTGCCTTTGACGATAACGGAGCAAGCCTTCTCATAAACTCAAACGAACAGATGTTCACGGAAAAACTTCGCTCTCTGTTGAGATTCGGAGCTGTATCTACACGGTATAAAGATATATTTGACATGTACTATCTTTGCGGACATATCAACAGGAAAAAAGTTGAAGTTTGCCTTAAATCGTATATCTTTGATGATGCAAAAATGAGGGAAAAAGACATTGCGGGAGTGCTTGCACGATTGAGCCGCGTTTTTTCAAACAAAAGATATTTAAAGAGGCTTGATGATTCTGACAAAAAATGGATTGATGTGAGCTCTAAGGATGCTGCATATACAATCACGCATTTCTTGGAAGGACTTGCATAGCCAGATTTTTTTCTTTTCCCCTTGCCCCTTGTGTGTGTCGTGGCGCGATGTGTGCCTTTGCGGAAGCTGTGGAAAACGCAATGATTTTTCAGAATGTGTGCCGACGGTACGGATGGGGACGCAGATTTTTTGACCAAACGCACCGCATTTCGCAATAGCTAAATCTTTATTATATATAGACTTGCAGAGAAGAATCTGCAAATTTTTATCTTCGGGCACACTTTTTTTCAAGGAAAAAGATTTAAAACAGGCAATATAAATTTATAAAAGGCAGAAAACAACGTGTGCTTTGCAAAGTGTGCCATTAAATTTATTTTAATAAATGTAAACTTTTTGACCAGTCGCTACGCTCCCCCCGATCAATTTTTTTAATTTGAGAGAAATCTCTATTTTTGAAAAATCAGATTTATTCTTGTGGCCGGCTGTGTCTTTTGTGATAGGATTATTTTTCAGCATGATGCAGTTAATCGGCAGTATTCGGAGTGAAGACGGCTTTTCAAACACAAGCGGTTGCGAAGCATCCGCAACTTTTAAAAGCTGTCTGAACGAAGCTTTCGAGAATTGTATAAGAGGTCAAAAAACGAATTGTCCACAAGACGTGGTCAGTATGAGGAATTTTGATTTGGCAGATAAGTTCGGAAGAAGCAGGCTTGCTTCAAACACAAGGGCGCGAAGCGGACATTACTTTTGGCAAGTCTGCTTCTGAAATTGGAAAATTCAGCTTGTTGGTGAGCGGAGGGAGCGCACGGACGCGCGACCAGAGCGACATCTGTAAGAGCATTTTCTAAGTTGAAAACAAGTTCAACAGTGGGAAGTGGCGGCAACACGGATGTTGCCGCCTTGCCGATTGAGCGCAGGGGTGGCGCTTGCGACAGCCCTGTGCGATTGAGGCAATAATTTTTCCTATACGAGAGAATTGCCCCATAGCCGCCACTTTGTAGAACCAATTGAGCATCTTAAAACTGCGGGACAACTGTAATGTTGAGCAAAAGGGTGCCCCCTTGCCCCCCAAGAGCGGTTCAATAACATTCCTTTTTTTTACGAAGGGGGAAAAGGGGGATGCCCCGCGGCGGGGGGAAAGGGGGAACGCTTTTGCGTGCCCGCAGTTTTAAGTTGCGACAGGAACGCGACCGATTTTTCTTTTACCGAAAATTCCTGGAGAGCCGGAAAAACTGGCGGCGTGCAAAGAGCGTCACTCTACAACGATTGCTTCTCGCGGAAACAGGCAGGACACAAAGCGGAAGGAGCGGTGAGCTGCTTTGCTTCTTTGCTGTTCTGCCCGCCGTTCCTGGAGCGACTGGCCTGCCTGTGCTTGCATTGCTTCTCGCTTTGCTTTCACAATGCCCGCGTGCTTTGCCCTCTTGCTTCGCTTCCTGCGAGCTTTCCAGTATATGCAAACAGTCTGGGAGCGAATGAAGCGGAACGAAGTGCAGCGGAATGAGCGAGCAGTCTGTTTGCTACCTTTTCATTTTTTTATCGGATGGGATGCCAAGCTTTTTAGGCGGTGCAGAGCGGAAACAGTCTGCGACGGCTTGCCGGAGCAGTCTGTTGGAGCGGAGCTTACACCAAAACAACACCAAGCATTACCCCAAAGATTACACCAAAAATTGGTGATACTGAATAACAGTTGTAATAATATTATTCTTGCATTTAATGAAAAACTATGTAATAATATTACCTAGAGTGATGATTTTAACCATTACTTACTTTGTAAATAATAGTCGGGTCAAGATTTTGACGGACTCATAATCCTTTGGTCCTTGGTTCAAATCCAAGATGGCCCACAATTTTCGCAACGAAGTGAGAAAATTGACTTTAATCACTTCCACCAGGACAAACGGTAGCGTAAGCGGACGTATGGCCCAATAGTTTCGTAACGAAGTGAGAAACTATACGTATATCACTTCCACCAGGACAAACGAACGTAGTTCGTATGGCCCACCTACTTCAGGATTTTCAGATTAATGCTGGAAATCCTTTTTTTATATTTAATCTGGATGTTTTAATCTGAAAAAATCAAAAAAATAAGATATATTATATAAAGATTATTGAAGGAGACCGTTATATCAGAATTAAGTTTGAACAATTCCATTTTTCTTATGTACATAATTTCTGAAAACTACAAGAAGAGTCATAATTTGTCTTCGGAAGATTTTCTTAAGATAGATGAGAAGTTTCATGTTCTGAAATATATTGCAGAATGCCCTGATATTTTTGACAATATGACAGATGAAGAAATGGTTAAGGAAATTGATTATTATGTTGCCGCTTAAGACAATTCTTTATCATGGCACTATAGATACAATTTCTCATATTGATGTAACAAAAGGCAGAGATAGAAAAGATTTTGGCAAAGGTTTTTATCTTGCTACTTCAAAATCCCAGGCAATCGGGATGTGTGTTGTAGATTTAACAAAGTATCTCATAAATAAGTATAATCTGTCACAGGATGTTGCATTTGCGAAGCTTCAGGGAACTGTTTTATTTTCATTGCTGAATAATCAGGATTCCGGATTGCTTTTTGAATACGTGATTTTCCGATCTGGTTCAAAAGGGATTTTATGATTAAATCAATGTTCAGAACAATTCGTTTTGAGCTGAATTTTGGACTGAATAATGAGCCTTGATCTGGCCTGAGATCTTTTAGACTCTTTCAACGGTTTAATGATGATTCCTAACTTGATTGGTTTTCCTGCCCTATCGCCACTGATAAATTCTGTCTTTTAGAATAGCGTTATACATCTTTTCTTTTACACCAGGATTATCACGGTTTAATTTCTTTACAAGCTCTTTTACATACTGCCGGCGGGTTATTCCATCATGAGGGCAGGGATTTTTTACACAGGGAAGCTTGTACTTGTTGCGAAATCCAATAATCTGCTTTTCAGGAATATTTACAAGGGGTCTGATTACAGTAAGATTGGTCTCCTTGTAATAGGTTTTTGGCGCAAAAGTGAAAAACTGACCTTCATAAATCAAACTCAGCAGCATGGTTTCAATCATATCATCCTGGTGATGAGCATAAGCCACCTTGTTGCAGCCTTTCTCTCTGGCAAAATTATTGATGGCACCCTTCCTGAGTTTTGCACACATGGCGCAGTAAGTACCGTTTTCCACCTTCTCCTGAAGAATTCTTGAAATCTCTGTTTTTATCACATGATATTCCACTTCAAGATCAGAACACAGTTTTTCAATGGCAGAAAGCTCAAATGTCCCGAAACCTAAATCTGCAGTCACTGCAATAATTTCAAAATGAGACGGGTAAAATTTTCTAAGTCCCGCCAATGCATAAAGAAGTGTCAGTGAATCTTTTCCACCTGAAATTCCAACAGCAATTCTATCCCCTTCTTGAATCAGGTCAAACTGCTGGATGCACTGTCTTGTATAGCTGTAGAGTTTTTGAAGCGTCATATAAAAATTTACTGACCGAAATAAAGCGATTTTTTTATAGTACCATGAATCACCAGTTTTTTCACTATAAGTTTCTAACTCAAAATAAAAAAAGTATTGACAATATTTAGAATTAGAATTATTCTAAATTTATAGAGATTATTAACCAATGACAAAAAATGGTAAGATTATACTGAGCATAATTGAAGCATCAACCAACCATCCGACTGCAGAAGAGCTTTATCGGGTTCTTTTAGATTCAGATCAACCTATGTCGATGGCAACAGTCTATAATAACCTGAATAAACTTACCAGTGAAGGAATGATACGTAAAATCTCAGTGCCAGATCAACCGGATCACTACGATAAACTCATTCCACACGATCACCTTATATGTAAAAAGTGCGGAAAAATTCAGGATATGTTCCTAAAAAATCGCATTGAAGATCTAAAACAAGAAGCCGGTACACCAATCACCAGTTATGATCTGCAGCTTTTTCATATTTGTGACAACTGTAAAACCATGTAGCGGTATTTCCCTGCATTATTATAAATCTTAAAGCCAAAAAGGAGAAAATTATGGCAAACAAATACGAAGGAACACAGACAGAAAAAAACCTGGAAGCTGCTTTTGCTGGAGAATCACAGGCTCGCAACAAGTACACTTACTTTGCATCAAAAGCTAAAAAAGAAGGCTTTGAACAGATTGCTGCCCTTTTCTTGAAAACAGCTGATAACGAAAAAGAACACGCAAAATTGTGGTTTAAAGAATTGAACGGCATTGGAGACACAGAAGAAAACCTTAAAGCTGCTGCAGATGGTGAAAACTTTGAATGGACCGACATGTATGAAAACTTTGCAAAAACAGCCGAAAAAGAAGGATTCCCTGAACTGGCTGCAAAATTCCGCCTTGTTGGTGCTATCGAAAAACACCACGAAGAACGCTACCGTGCACTTCTAAAAAATGTTGAAATGGCCGAAGTATTCAAAAAAAGCGAAGTAAAGATTTGGGAATGCAGAAACTGCGGACACATCGTTGTAGGTACAAATGCACCTGAAGTTTGTCCAACTTGTGCACATTCTCAGAGCTACTTCGAAGTACACGCCGAAAACTACTAATCAATTTTTAAGACCCCCCTTTGCCAGAACTTTTGATTTTTGACAGGGGGTTTTTCTTATTTTTCCTGCCAACAATCTTTTCTTTTTGTAAACTCTTTAATTTGCATGTTATAATTAAACAATCTTTTCTTTTTAATGGAGTAGAAAATGTCTTTAACTGATGTTGTTTTTATCTGCGCTTGTGAATTAATTGGTCTTGGATTTATCATTGTGGCCGTATGTGCATCCCGCTCCAAAAATCCACTGAATTTCTGGGCCGGCAGCAATGTTACCGAAAAACAGATTACTGATGTAAAAAAATTTAATCGTGCCAATCTGATTATGTGGATTGTTGCAGGAAGCATCTGGGTCCTTAACGGTTTACTTCTTCTTTGCGGAGTATTCTTTCCTTACTGGTTCGTACTTGCAGAAGCCGTAATTCTTATTCCTGTTCTTGCAATCTGGTATTCCATCATAAAAAAGAAGTATTTTAAAAAGTAAAACCATTTTACTTAATTCAGTATGACACAATAATCCGTCTCAGCCTTACTCTTTGAGTTTTCCTGCAAAATCTTCTATAATAAAGTCATGATTACAGATATTACTGATTGCAATGGTGTTCCTTATCCGGTTTATGCCGATGGAAAAGTTTTGGGCTGTGAAACAGTGGCTGGTGCCCGTCCTGAAAACAGCATTTATAAATTGTGCGTAACTGTTTCTGAAGAGCGTATTCCAATTCCAGGCCAGTTTTACATGATTCACGCAAAACGATCTAATTGCCTTCTTGGCCGCCCTATCAGTGTTTATCATGCTGAAAAGAAAAACGGAACTTACGTAGAATTTTTGATTCTTAAAAAAGGCAAGGGAACTGAAGAATTGGTGTCTTTGGAAAAAGATGATGACATCACTCTTCTTGGACCTTTGGGAAACATATTTCCAGTTCCTGCTGACAAATCAAAAATCTGTATCGTTGGTGGTGGAATCGGAGTTGCTCCAGTTGCTGGTTTTGCAGAATCACTTCCGGCAGGCTCCTACGACTTTTTTGCCAGTTTCAAAAGCGGTTCCTATGGACTGGACAATGTAAAGGCAGACAAACTTGTAATCACTACAGACGATGGATCAATAGGTGTTCACGGAATGCTTCCAAGTGCACTTACCGCCGAAACACTCAAATCAGGAAACTACAGTGCAGTTTACGCCTGCGGACCTACCCCTATGCTTCGTTATGTAAAACAGATAGCAGAAGAAGCCGGCATTCAAAGCTGGCTCAGTATGGAAGCCCGTATGGCCTGTGGAATGGGAGTTTGTCTTGGTTGTACAATTCCTACAACACAAGGATATAAACGCTGCTGTAAAGATGGTCCTGTATTTGACGGAAAGATTCTTGACTTTAACAAAATCACACGTCCTGTTTCTAAATTCACAACTCATCCTGAAGTAATTTCTGGTGAAGAAAAACCCGACTTAAGCTTTACCCTTAAAGGTGTTCGTTTTGAAAATCCGGTTATTGCTTCTTCAGGAACATTCGGCTTTGGAACAGAATATGAAAGTGTTTTTGATGTAAATCGTCTTGGTGGTATTTCCAGCAAAGGACTTACACTTGAACCACGCCAGGGAAACGATGGTATTCGAGTATGGGAAACTCCTTCTGGTGTAATGAATTCCATCGGTCTCAACAATCCTGGAATTCCTCACTTTATCGAAAATGAACTTCCTTCAATGCTGGCATTAAAACCAGTGACCATTGCAAATCTTTCAGGTTCTTCCATTGAAACCTACGTTGAAGGTGCAAAACTCCTGGAAAAAACTGAGGTTCCTGTAATCGAACTGAATATTTCCTGCCCTAATGTTGCTGCCGGTGGTGCCGCCTTTGGTATGCGATGTGACCTTGCCGAAAGTGTTGTAAAAGCTGTCCGGGCCGCTACAACAAAACCTCTTATTGTAAAACTTACACCACAGGCACCAAACCTTAATGAAGTTGCCCTTACATGTATTAAAAACGGTGCTGATGCCATCAGTCTTTGTAACTCTTTCCAGGGTGTTGCCATCGATATTGAAACCGGCCGTCCTGTATTTGACAAGATCAAGGCTGGATTTGGTGGACCAGCTGTTCGACCTATTGCCGTACGTCTGGTATACGAAATGGTTCAGGCCATCAACACTCTTCCTGAAAATGAACGGGTTCCTGTTATTGCCATTGGCGGACTTTCCACATGGCAGGATATCGTAGAATTCGTGATGGTTGGTGCTTCCGCAGTACAGGTTGGAACAGCCACTTTTGCAAATCCACTTGCCATGATTCAGATGATTGACGGACTTGAAAGCTACATGAAACGCAAAGGATTCAAATCTCTTGATGATTTCAGAGGATGTGCACTTTAATTCCTTATGAAACTGGCTGCCGTTTTTGCCCCTGGCTTTGAAAAAGTAATTCCATCCGTTCTCAAACATTTTCTTCCTGATGCAAAGGAAATTAAAATTACCAGCGGATTTGTACGTTTTTCATTGGATAAAGATCCTTTCCGGGCTTCAAAACTGGACTTTTTCAACAACGTTTTTCTGATTATAAACGAATGGGGTGGACAGTTAAGCTTTGAAGCCATGTGCAAGAAAATGCTTAACGGAAATTTTCCATCTATCATTGAAAAGGAAATCCGAAGACAGCATTTCAAAAGCTTTCGCATCCGCTATTCCAAGGCAAACCAGTTTATGCCGGTGAATAAAAGCATGTGCGGTTCCATGGAAAAAGCAATAAGCCAGTTCTTCACAATGAAAACAGACCGTCTTGGCGGTGACACCGAATTCTGGTTCTTTACTCGTAGGGAAAATTTTTCAGCATTTGCCCTCCGCATGACAAAAAAGCAGTCAACGGAAAAATATCTGAACCAGGGTGAACTTCGTCCTGAATTTGTTACGCTTCTTGCTGGATTTGCAGGACTTCTGCCGGATAAAAATCGTTCCATCAACATTCTGGACCCTTTTGCAGGATACGGCGGAATTGTAAAACAGATCCACAAAATGCTTCCAAAATCCTGCATTTATGCCAGCGAAATCGAAAACAACCTTGTAGAAGCTTTAAAACATCACTTCCAGGTTCAGAAAAAATCAATCGGACAGGCTAAGGACAGTATTATTCCTGGCGAAACAGTTATCGTAAACTCCTGTTCTGCAACTAATCTGTCCTATCTTGCAGATCAATCTGTAGATGTTGTAATCACTGATCCACCATGGGGATTTTGGAAAGCAGAAATCCGCGATGACAAAGCCCTTGAAGAGCTATATGACGGCATGTTGAAAGAATTTTGCAGAGTAATCAAGCCGGAAGGAAAAATCTGCATTCTTACTGCGGCCAAAGAAACATTCGAAAAATGCTTTCAGCGTTCGGCATTTGCAAAAGCTTCATCTCAAATTTCCTCCCAGTTTTCTGCCACTTCATCTACTTTCTTGTTAAATAAAAAAGACGCCGATTTTAGAACCGACGTCCTTGTAAACGGCAAAAAAGCCGCAGTTTATCTAATAAAAGCTTAGTATTTGTAGCTGTAGTCTGTCTGAGAAACCAGTTCGTTTACAGTTGTTCCGAATTTCTGTGAAACATTGTATTCACTTACGCGGATAACATTTCCCACTTTGTCGAATTTAAACTGTGTTCGTTTTGTTACAACATTTCCATCATTATAGTTGATTACTTCAACCAGCTGATCATTTGCTCCATAACGGAAAACTTCACGGCTTACTGTGCTCTGGTATGCATCAATATGAACGATAGTATCAATTTTTCCATTTTCAAGATAAGTATAAGATTCTTCCTCATCAAGGGAACCGTTTGCTGAATACATGGATTTTGTAACAAGACGGCTATTTTCATCATATTTGTAAATGATTTTCCAAGTAAGGGCACCTTTTGAATTATAGAAAGATTCATCTACCAGGTTTTCACCATCATATTTGTAGATAACCTTTGATTTCATTTCTCCTTCAGAGTTGTAATCGCAGGAATCAGTTTTTTTATCACCATTGTAAGATGTAACTTCACGCCACATAAGTTTTGCATCAGCATCGTAGTAAGACTGTGTAAGAATGTTACCTACAGAATCATAGGTACGTTTCATTTTTCCCATCTCAACATCGCGGGCTGTGTATTCAGTCAGTTCTACTTCAAATCCGTCAGAATTCAAAACATGTTCCTGGCGACCCTGAAGACGGCGGAAATATTCACCAAATTCCTGGTAAACTGTATATTCTTTTGATGTAAATGAGCTTACAACTCCCTGAATTGGTGCACACATAAATACATCCAGTGCAAAGGCAGAAAAACCAATAACTGCACAGGCGGCTGCAATAATAATCTTTTTCATAAGAAATCTCCTTCATCTTATTATCGTGTTTATTTTTCCCTTACTTTACATTAAAATGCTTTTATGAACTTTTACGAAATGGAAGCCTTTGTGCGACTTTCACGGGAACTGCATTTTGGTCGGGCCGCCTCTGCACTGAATATGAGTCCTTCTGCCTTAAGCCGTGTTATTACCCGCCTTGAAGATGAGCTGCACACCGTTCTACTTGACCGGTCCAATCGCCAGGTGATTCTTACTCCCGAAGGCGAAAAGTTCCGTATTTTTGCCGAACAGTCTCTTTCCGGCATGAAAAATCTAAAAGCTTCCCTTGAAGATCAGGACTCAGAAGAAATTACAGGAACTCTCCCACTTTATGCTTCCGTTACAGCCTGTTACACAATTCTGCCTCGTTTTATCCGCCAGCTGAACCAGCGTTATCCCAAAATAAAAATCTCTGTAGAAACCGGTGACCCAGCAGGTGCCCTTGCCAGTGTTCGAGACGGCCGTTGTCTTCTTGCTGTTGCTGCTATTCCTGAGGAAGGCCTTTCCACCATGGAAACTGTAGTTATGGAACATACACCCCTTGTTTATGCCGCCTGTAAAAACGGTCCATACACGGAAGTATATGGTTCACCGCAGGATATTGTTTCTACAGTTCCGCTGATTCTTCCTAAAGCAGGACTTGCACGTAAACGTTTTGACAAATGGACTAAATCCCGCAATGTTCATCCTACAATTGCAGCAGAAACAGAAGGAAACGAAGCCATTCTTGCCCTTGCACAACTGGGACTTGGCATTGGACTTGTTCCCCGCATTGTTCTGGAAAATGGACCTTACAAAGGTGAGTTTATCATTCACGAAGCTGGAAATGCTCTTGGCCACTACGATGTTGGTTTCATCTATAAAAAAGATTTAACCGGAACCACAAGTCAGAAAAAACTTGGAGCAGCTGTAAGAAATATTCTTGAAAGCATGTAGAATATTTTATAGGAGAAACTTTTTGTGACAGAAAAACAATTTGAAGCCTTTGAAAATTTTCGTATTTCCTTCAAAAAAGAAACTGAGCGCTGGTCCACCATGGCAAAAGAGCTTCCCCTCCTTCAGGCCCGCACTGCACTTGATGGAGGAGTGCCTTCCTATCCGGTGGAAAATCCCATTGTATATAATACTGCTCTGGATTCCATTACAAAGGATGATGAAATCCGTCTTTTGATTATTGGTGATAATCCTGGAAAAGAAGAACAGCTTTCTATTAATCAAAAATATCTTGTTGGACTTGCTGGAAAAATCGGCGAAAAATTCTTTCGTGAACATCCGGAGCTTGCCGTTGATTTTCGAAGAAATGCTATCATCCTGAACAAAACACCAGTACATTCTGCAAAAACTGCCATGCTTTATAAGATTGCAAAGTCCAATCCTGAAAATGCAGCTCTTATTCAGGAAAGCCAGGTATGGATGGCCGAAGCAACCGCCAGACTTCACAATGCTCTTTGCAGGGAAGCACTGGAACAAAACCTTTATGTGCCCCAGCTTTGGCTTGTGGGTTACGGTGAGCTAAAACCTAAGGGTATTTTCTCCCAGTACACACTTACATTAAAAAATACTTCTGATTATTGGGACAGAATTAAAGTTTACCAGCATTTTTCCATGAACCGTTTTACAATTGATCTTGGCGAATGGCAGAAAAATCATCCTGAAAACACACTGATCCAAAACCTTGAAAGTCTTGGTGAGTATCACAAAAATAAGTTGATATAATAACCGCAATCTATAATGGAGAATAAAATGTATTCATATCTTTTTTTTGATCTGGACGGTACTCTTACTGATCCGGCACCCGGCATAACAAACTCTTTCATCCACGCATACAAAACATTCGGAATGGAAGTTCCGTCTTACGAACAGCTCTGCACCTACATAGGACCGCCACTTCGCTATACTTTTGAAAAGCAATTCGGTTTTTCCGGTAACAAGATTGATGAAGGTGTAAAAGTTTACAGGGAATATTACAGCGAAAAAGGACTCTTTGAAAACTCAGTTTTCCCTGGCATTGAAGACATGCTTAAAAAACTAAAAAATCAGGGAGTCAATCTTTCAGTCGCCACTTCCAAACCAGAACACTTTTCCATCAAAATCCTGGAGAAATTTGGAATTGCACAGTATTTTGATTTTATCTGTGGTTCAAACATGGATGAAACCCGTTCAAAAAAAAGCGAGGTCATTGCTTACGCCCTCGAAAGAAATGGAAATCCTGATCCCAAAACAGTTCTTATGATTGGTGACAGATTTCATGATGTTGAAGGCGCAAAAGAAAACGGCATAAAATGCGCAGGAGTTTTGTTTGGCTATGGGGACAAAGAAGAACTGGAAAAAGCCGGGGCAGATTATTTGTGCTCTTCGGTAGAAGAATTATCTGAATTATGTTTACTCAACACTGCACGATTAGCAAAGTGAATTACAGAGAAGAATATTGTTACAAAAGCCAGAGTTTCCAGAAGTAAAGCTGTTCCTTTTCTGAAGCCCAGGTAAAGCGAAAGCACAACTGTAGCACAGATAAGCAGCTGAAGCAAAGTCATGATGAAAAGCACCTGTTTTCCGCTGTAACCCATATTCATCAGTTTGTGGTGAAGATGTGATTTATCCGGACTCATGATTGAACGGTGTTCACGAAGTCGTCTCCAGATTGCAGCAATTGTATCAAAAATCGGGAATGCTGCAAGAACAATCATCATAAGAACCTTGTTATATTCAAATGAGTTGGAAGAAGAGTACAGTGGGAGAATGGCAATCATAAAACCAAGAAACTGAGCCCCGTTGTCACCCATAAAAGTTTTTGCAGGCGGAAAATTGAAAATCAAAAATCCCAGAATTGATGCAGAAAGAATAAAACAAAGTGAAGATTCAATATTTCCAGACATTAAAAAACATACACCAAGTGTAATGATTACAGTAATGGAAAGCATGCCACACAAACCGTCCAGACCGTCTATCAGATTGTAGGCATTGATAAGTCCCAGAACCCAGCCGAAAGTAAGTATTACACTGAGTACTTTAGGAAGCGTAAATCCAAAAACCTGAGAAAAACAGAATTCGTTTAAAACTACAATTGAAGTGGCCACAACCTGACCAATAAGCTTGATGATGGCTTTAAGGTCAAAAAGATCATCAATAAGTCCGAATGAATAAACAATCATTCCCGCAATCAAAAGCGGAAGAACCGTGCGAACCATAATATCTTCATTAAAGTGATAGTAAAGTCCGCTGGAAACAAAGAAAGGTCCAAAAATGGCAAGACCACCAAGGCGAGGAATTTTTCCTGTATGCACTTTTCTTGCGTCAATTTTATCGTACAGACCAAGTTTATGGCAAATTTTTATAATAATAGGAAGTGAAATTACTGAGAGAATAAACGACAATCCTGAAAACAATGCCAATAACATACTAGAATAATATACTCATACCACACAAAATGCAATTACTTCTATATTATATGGTTATTACTACGCTGATTCAAATGCTTCCAGATTCAATTACAAAAGACAAGTTTTTATAATCTGCACCATGGTTTCGATGAATATTTCAGTCTAGAAGCATTAGTAGCTGCATTACTAACATCAATTGGAGAATATGATGTTTCAGAGTATTTATAATTCCATCCAATAGTGTTTTCAAAAGTCACAGAAGTTAAAACATTACAACTTTGAAATACACTATGGTAATCGTTGGTATTTTCATAATTAAGCAGCTCCTTTACTCTCTTTCCAATTGTCACCGCAGTTAATGAAGTACAACTTTCAAACGCACCTTTTTCTACAGTTACCGCATCAATGTTTACTGCAGAAAGT
>JAEDJA010000003.1 GCA_016296575.1 Treponema sp. | reverse complement strand
CAGAACAACAAAAAATCGCAGATTTTCTTTCAAATGTAGATTCAATAATCACAGCAGAAACAAAGATTCTAAACACCCTGCAAAAAAAGAAAAAAGCCTTAATGCAAAAACTTTTCACCCAGCAACTCCGCTTCAAATCCGACGACGGCACAGATTTCCCTGCGTGGGAAGAAAAGAAACTTATTTCTGAATTTCCTTTTATTAGAAATGGTTTCGTCGGAGTTGTTACAGACTTCTTTACCACAGAAATAGATGGAATAAAATACATCGAAGGAACAAATATACATGATGGTAAAATATCAAGTTCTATAAATTTATTTGTGACTAAAGAATTTCATAATACACATAAGAATTCTCAATTAAAAGAAAATGATATTTTAATGGTTCAATCTGGACATGTCGGAGAGACAGCTGTTGTTCCAAAAGAACTTGAAAACAGTAATTGCCATGCATTAATTATAATGTCCAATGGAGGAAACTGTTCTTCTGAATATGTTAATTATTATTTTCAATCAAACATGGGAAAGAAACAATTATCCATTTTAACTACTGGAAGTACAATAAAGCATATTTTAGCCTCTGATATGCAAAAGTTTTTCTGCCCATTTCCATGTCTTGCCGAACAACAAAAAATCGCCGACTGTCTTTCAAGCCTGGATTCATTAATCCAAACCCAACAAAAAGTTGTAACCACCTGGCAGCAACGCAAAAAAGCCTTGTTGCAGCAGATGTTTATATAGAAAACTTCATCATCTCCAACTATCAGCAATAATCATCAAACACATCGCCACTGTTCGTCCTTCGACAGGTGGTTCCTGAGCTTGTCGAAGGGCTCAGGAACCACCTGTCGAAATGGCTGCTACACTAAATGACCATAATGCAAACTTATTGGACAGCCCCTTCATTAAATGACTACCCCCTTTATACTCCAAATAATATTTTATTGTTGTTTTCATGTAATGGATAAATACAAATTAAGTGTATATAAACCGAAAGTATGATATACTGACCCTATGGAAAAACTACAGCTTTTACCGCTTGGTGTGCAGGATTTTAGTATTCTTCGCGAAGGGGATTATCTTTATGTTGATAAGACTTCTCTGGTTTATGAGCTTACCCACACGCAAAGGGCTGTCTTTTTAAGCCGTCCCCGCCGTTTTGGTAAAAGCCTTTTGCTTTCTACAATAAGGTATTATTTTCTTGGACGAAAGGATTTATTTAGCGGACTTGCAATTGAACAGCTGGAAGAGCAGAGTAAAGAGCCTTGGGCCGAATATCCTGTAATGTATTTTTCGCTTGCAAGCGGGGAATTTATGGAAAAGGATGGCCTTGCAAAAAAGCTCAGGACTTCATTAAATGATTTTGAAGAAAAGTATGAGACTCCTCATGATGAGGTAACACTTGCCATCCGCTTTGCAAAAGCTCTGGAAAATGCAAATAAAAAAACAGGCCGAAAAGTTGTTGTCCTCGTAGACGAATATGACAATCCCCTCTTAAAAAACATGACGGTAAATCCCCAGCAGGAAGAAGCCAACCGCAATTTGTACAAGGCCTTTTTTGCCACTCTTAAAGATTGCGATGAGTACCTGCGTTTTTACATGTTTACCGGCGTTACAAAATTCAGCAAGGTAAGTATTTTCAGTGATTTGAATCAGCTTACTGATATAGCTTTGATTTCGAAATACAATAGTATTTGTGGAATTTCTCAGTCCGAATTGGAAGGTTCTTTTGAACAGTATGTAAAGAAGCTTGCAGAATCTTGCGGCTTTTCTGAATCAGAAACTCTTTCTGAACTAAAACGGATGTATGATGGTTACCATTTTAGTGGTGATGGTGAAGGAATGTATAATCCTTTTAGTCTGTTGCATTGTTTTGATGAATGTAAATTCGGCAATTACTGGTTTGAAAGTGGCACTCCAACATTTTTAATCAATAAACTTAATGCTTCAAATTTTGATATTCGCCAGTTTACGGACGAGGTAAAAGTATCAGAATCGGAAATAAAAGATTACCGCCCTGAAAATGCAGACCCGGTACCTCTCTTTTATCAATCAGGTTATCTTACTATAAAAAGCTGGAACAAGAGACAGAATTCTTACAAACTGACTTTTCCAAATGCAGAGGTAAAATTCGGATTTTTAAATTCCCTTGCCCCAAGCTATCTTCATGTAGAAGATAAGCCTGCTCCTTTTAATATAGATCTTTTAGACGATGCCGTAGAAGAAGGCGATACGGATGGAATGCGTAAATGGTTTACTGCACTCTTTGCTCTTTTACCTTATCCTGCAGGTGCAGATAAAGAGATAATTACAGAGCAGAATTTCCAGAATGTGATTTTTATGGCTCTGACAATGATGGGAAAATACGCCCGAACCGAAGTTCATTCAGCAAAGGGCAGGGCAGACTGCATACTTGAAACAGATGATTATGTTTATGTCTTTGAGTTTAAGCGCGATGTCAGTGCTGCCGAAGCCTTAAAGCAGATAGAAGAGCAGGGTTATGCCGCTCCATATTCTACCGACAAACGCAAGCTCTTCAAAATCGGTGTAAATTTTAGTAGTGCAGAACGAAACATCACCGAATGGGAAGTTCAGTAAAATATGATCGGACATAAAACAATACATACAAAGTCTTTGATAAGCTGCTGAATAAAATTTTCCCTGAAAGACATGCTGAGAAAGAGGAGGCTGTCCAATAAGTTTGCATTACGTTGGTTGAGTTTACGGTTCCTGAGCCTGTGTCGGCTTTGAACTTCTTGTTATACGATTTCTTGTTTCAAAATTTCAACCAATTCTGAAGGGGTTACGACAAACGGCTTTTCGGGAAAATGTTTACCATTTCCTGTTACAAGAAAAGCATCTTTGTCTTGTGCTGATAATGTTACCGCATAAAATACAATATTTTTCGCATCTGGCATTGTTTCAGTTACTTCTGCAAGTACTGTAATTTTTAAGCCGTTATCCATAATATCTTTCAAAAGATTTATGATTAAACTTTCTGAAAGTTTAAATTTGTCCCTTCTGAGCACTTCATTGTACTCTTTTACGATTTCATCAGAGTAAACAGGGACAATATTTCCTTTTGCAAGGAAATGCAAAATCTGAACTGTTGGGGAGTTTTCATTTCTGGTTATCAAAGCTGATACAAGAACATTTGTATCAATAACGACATATTTTCTTGCCATTATTTACTAGCCCTTACTGCGGCGATTTCAGCATTGATTTCATCAAGAGACATTTCAGGAACATTGTTTTTTTGGATTGAATTTCTGGCCTCTTTGTAAATGTTCCATCTTTCGGAGAGAGTATCATTTCTCAATTCAAAGGGTAAGCCTCCTACGGCTATACTTTTTTTGAAAAAGATTCTGACAGCAGTAGGCAAATCCAAACCGAGTGATTCGTAAATACTTGTAACCTCTGTTTTTGTTTCTGTATCTACTTTTACCTGAACAAGAGCAGTATTTGTCATAAATATACCTCCAAAAGTATGTGTTTAACTATATAATAACATACTTTTGGTAAAAAATCTATATATTTGGAATTTTTTATATTTCCTCTGCCATTTTAGCCATTCCAATAGCATGTTTTTTCCATTCTTTTACAAGCCATTCCGGTTCAAGCGGTTTTGCATAATGGTAGCCTTTCTGTGCGTAGTCATATTCTATAGGTGCATACATTCTATCGCGCATATAGTCTAAGTCACGGCTGATTGTTGCTATTCCTGATTCAAGATCAAAAGCAAGTTGTTTTGTGTTTGGATAGCAGAAATATATGATAAAAGAGCTAATAACCTTGATTATGTTATTATGTATTTCTGCTACAATCTGGAAAATCATCAGCAAATAGAAAAACAAATCAATGAGTATAGAAATAATAAAGAAACCTGTTTGATTGGATGTATTAAACCAATCAAGGATACTTTCTTTGATTCTGAGAAATTAGCATCTTTATTTGATGTACATGTTAATGCTGCATCTACTTCTAATTTTACAGATTTAATTGATTATTGTATTTCAACAGAAGATTCTGTTATCCATTGTGAGTGTTTCGATATTCTGATTCAGACTTTCGATTGTTTTTTGAAGAAATTCGTTCTGCTGCTGCTGAGTTTTCAACTGCATTTGCAGCAACTCAATTATTTCTGAATCTGTCATTTTTCCCACCGCTTAGAATTCTATCACATTTGAATTTCTTTAAACAGTGGGTAATGTCCATTTTTTGTAAATTTTTTGTGGTGAATAGTTACTCGTTTTTAAACAAAAAAAGAACCTGCTTTGCAGATTCTTTTTTTCAGTTGTGGAGATGATCGGACTTGAACCGACTACCTTTTGAATGCCATTCAAACGCTCTAGCCAGGTGAGCTACACCCCCGAAATGTACGTGTACTTTATCAAAAAAACAGGAAAATGTCAAATAAGGGGATGGTGTTATATATTTTTTTTGTTGATTGATGTATAATGGTAGAGTATAGGGAAAAATATTGAAAATGGGTGAATTGGGCGACATTCAAGCTGTTGCCTTTGACATTGATGGAACTCTTTATGAAACCTGGAAATTTAACACCAGGATCGTTTTCCATTTTCTGGCACATAGTCATTTCTTTTTACATTATGGTCTCGTTCGCAGCGCACTCCGAAAAGATAAAGCGGAAGGTGATTTTCCTCGTATTCAGGCAGAATATATGGCCCGCCGTCTTAGGACAACTCCGGAGAAGGCACAGGAAGCTTTGGATAAAATTGTTTACCAGGGACTCAAAAAATACTTTATAAAAATAACTCCATGTGAAAATGCGGTGGACTGTGTAATGCGGTTAAAGGAGAAAGGGATAAAAGTTGCAATTTTATCAGACTTTCCACCTGAACAGAAAGGAGAACTTTGGGGTATCAAAAACCTGGCTGATCTTTCCATGGGTACAGAAGAATGTGGTGCACTTAAGCCTAATCCAATGGCTTTTGGAATAATGGCAAAAAAACTGGGTATAAAACCGGAAAACATTCTTTACGTTGGAAACAGTTACAAATACGACGTGGCTGGATCAAAAGCAGCCGGCATGAAAAGTGCCTGGTTTACATCAAAACGAAATGCCAAAAAAAAGAAAGATAAAAACAATGAACTTGCGGACATCAGGTTTTCAAATTATGCAGATCTGATGCAGGTTTTGGGATTAAACTAAATAAACTGTAAAATAACTGGTGGGGAATAAAAAGTGGGAGCTATTTACGTAATAATCAGCATTGTCTGTTCCGTTGGAATTTGTATGTTCTTTGAATTTAAGAACCGTGGAAACAATTCAATGGAAAAAGTAAAAAGATATGCAGACAAACGCAATGAAGATCTGAAGCTTACTTTTACAGAATTGGTAAAACAGCTGAAAAATCTTAACAGTGAACTGGAAGCAAAACGAACTCAGGCTGGTGCCGCAGTAACCATGCTGGATGATCGTCTTAAGAATTTTATAGAGCAGTCAAAAGGTCTTGAAGGAGATATTGCTGCTATCCAGAATATTGAATCAAAGGTAAACAGCTTTGCAAAAATCCTCCATGAACTGAATGAAATGACTGTGGCCGTGGAAATAAATCTGGATCGCATAAAAAATGAACAGAATGTTGTAAAAAATCTGGAACGCCGAATTGAAGAACAGCAGAAGATTGTTGATGATATTGGCAAAAAAATTCCACAGGTTACAAAAGGCTTTACCGAAAAAAATGCCGAACAGCTTAAGACTGTTGCTGCAACTCTTCTTAAAGAATATGAAGCTTACGGAAGCAATGTTAAGTCTCAGCTGGAAAAATATAAAAACGAAACAGACAATCTTATGGCTAAGATCCAGACCAGTGTAACTCAGGCTTTTGGAGATGCCGCCCAGAAAGCAGAATCTTTGGAAGAAACAGCTTTCCATCATTTGACAGAACGAGCTACAGAACGCAGCGACAAATATCTTACTGAACTTAAATTCCAGAGCGATGAAATTGAAAAACAAATTCAGCAGAAGGTTGAACTGCTCAAAAATGAACTTCTGGTAAAAGTAACTGCTGAAGCCGAAGAACTCATGACCAAAATCAATGAGAGTACTGCCGATTTGAACGGACGCTTTAACAATGAAACACAGGAAATCAAGGATAAGATTGTTGCAGAAACAGCTGAATTAAATCGCCAGAGCAAAGAAATTCAAACACGCATTGAAAACAGTTCATCTGATGTAGAAGCTCAAATAACCAGCCGTCTTTCACAGGTAGAAAATGATGTAAACGGACGAATTGTAAATCTGGAAGAAGGACTGAATAGCCGCATGGGTGAATTCGAAAAGAATCTTTCTGAATCAATGTCCGATTTTGACAATACAGTGACCACAAAGCTAAGTGATCTGGAAACCCGTCTTTTTGCCGAAGCGGACAAGTTTGAATCAGAGCTTACCGAAAGAAATAAAGCTGCTGTTGAAAAATTTGAAACAACAAATGCTAAATTCAATGAAGACGTTAAAAATCATCTTGGAAAAGTTAACGATAAAGTTAAATCTTATGTTGATGGTCTTCAGAATACTTACGAAGAAAAATATCAGAAGCTGGGTGTTGACTTTGAAGAAAAACAGGCACGAATCCTTCAGCTTAAAGATACACTGGAAAATGACCTTAACAAATGTACTTCAGAAACTGCCCGCGTAAAAGCAGATGCAGAAAGTGCAGTTACTCAAGCAGAAAATTCTGTTGCACGTCTTAGAGCTGAATGCGACACTGCCATGAGCCGTGCAAATCAGATGCAGCCGGAGCTTGAAGGCAAGGTCAATGAAATCTCCGATAAAATCGAACAGTTCCAGACAACTGTACAGGGTCGTATTGAAAGTCTTAATCGCCTTCTTGATGACGGTATTTCCAAGGCACTTGCCGACAGCGAAACACGACGTCTTCAGATTCTTGAAGGTGTTGATGACGGAATTGCCGTTTACAAAAAGGACCTGGAATACAAGCTTTCTCAGATTCAAACTTCACGAGCCGATGTGGACATGCTGGAAAAGAGCCTGAAAGATGCCATGAGCGAAGTTCAAACCCGTGTTCTTTCTACTTTTGATATGTTTACTCAGGAACAGCAGAACAAACATGAAAGATTTACAAACAGTCTTCGTGACAGTTCAAATGCCCTGGAAAAACAAATCAACGATATTGAAAAATCTTTGGACAATCTTAAAGAAATGGCCACAGGCAGCATGAGTGCCAAGCTCCAGGATTTTGAAAATGATTTCAACAAGAATCTTCAGGTGCGTGAAGGCCAGATTGCAGGTGACCTTGCTGATTGGAAAGCTTCTTTGGATAACAAGCTGCAAAATCTTTCAACTGAATTTGAAAATGCCCGCCACGAGGTTGAAGAAAGCTATCTGGAAAAGCTTAAATCCAACATTGCTTCTTTGCAGACAAAAACTGACGAGCAGATTGATCATGTAGACACACAGATTCAGCAGACTCGTTTTAGCGTTCAGAATGCTTTGGACACAATCCGCCAGCGTGTAGAAGATTTCCAGGTTCAAACTAACGACAAGGTAGATAAGGTTACTTTTGCTACGGACAATGAAATCAAAACTGCCAGCGAAAGAAATGTTCAGCATATCAGTGAACAGCTTGATAAAGTTAAAAACGAATTGCTTACAGATCTTAAGGCTTTTGAAGAAACAATTACCAGTCGTCAGGAAACAGGAACTGCCACAATTGACGCTGCTTTGGATGCTTTTAATTCATGGAAAGACAAGGTTACTGCCCAGTTTGATGAATCAAAAGAACAGTTCCGGGGTGAACTTGATACTTTGCGAACAACAACTGCAATCCGCATGAACGAAGCTCAGGAAAAGATGAATACTGCTATTGGTGAATATTCAGATAATATTGGTAAACGTCAGGCAGAGCTGGAATCAAGTCTTGATGAACTTAAAAAGAAAGCTGACATAACAATTGCAAATTATGATGAACGGGCTCAGCAGATTCTTGAACAGCTTAAAAAAATGTATGAAGAAATGCTTAATGATACAGAAGATCGGGTGCGCAGTCAGAATAACGATGCAACAGCCAGAATCCAGGATCTTAAGCAGGAGCTTCAGCAGATCAGTGAACAGACTCGAAATACACAGACAACACTGGTACTTAAACTGCAGAATGAAGAAAATGATCTTCAGGGACAGATTGCCGAGCTTAACAAGGAAATTGGAAATGTCCGTGCAAATATCGGGGCCTTTGAAACTGCCGAACAGATGCGAAAACAGCTTGAAACCAACTTGGAATCACTGGATGCATCTTTTGACCGCGTAACAAAATTCCATGGTGAATTTGAAAATGTAAACAAGCAGTACAACGAGGTTCTTGGCATAAATGAAAATATGCGTCGTCAGATTGATCAGTTCAATGAACACAAGGAAGAATTGGCTAATCTTAAATCACGATTTGAAGAGCTTTACGCCATTTCAAATGAAGTTGATCAGCGCATGAAAACTATGACCAGTGCATCAGATTCACTTCAGAACTACGAAGTAAAGATGCGAAATATTGCTGAAGGACTTACAAGTCTTGAAACAAAATACAATCGTCTTGATCAGAAAAACGAAACTTTGGATCGTGTTATCAAGGATGTTGATACAGTATTTGGAAATATCAAAGATCTTGAATCAAAACTCCGAGACTGTTCTCGCCAGACAGAATCTCTTCCTAACGAAATCCGTGATGTTCAGACCAAGGTGGATCGAATCCTTCAGAATGGACCAAAAATCACTGAAGCCGTTGGAAAGCTTGATTCTTTGGAAGAATCACTTAACAGCACAGAAAAGAAATTTGAAGAATTGTCTGCCATGAGCGGAAGTCTTAAAAAGACAGAAATCCGACTTAGTCAGATGGACAGCGAGATTGGAAAGAAATTTGATACACTTCACGATATTGCCCGAAACGATGTTAAAGAAAAAGGTACAATTGGTGGTGTAGTTTCTCCAAAAGACCGTGAAAAAGTTAAGATTCTGGCAACTCAGGGCTGGCGTCCGGAAGAAATTTCCACCAGAACTCATATTCCAATGGAAGCTATCGACCTTATTCTTTCTACACCAGACAATTTGTAGTAAAAGGAATGGAGCATGATTAGAACTGGACTTGGTTACGATCTTCACAAGCTTGTAGAAGGAAGAAAGCTCTGGATTGGTGGAGTGGAAATCCCTTTTGAAAAAGGTGAAGAAGCTCATTCTGATGGAGATGTTCTTCTTCATGCAATTACAGACGCTCTTCTTGGTGCTGCAGGAAGTGGAGATATTGGAAGTTATTTTCCGCCAGAGGATGCAAAGTGGAAAGATGCAGAATCATCCTTCCTTCTGAAAACTGTTTGGGAAGATATAAAAAAGGCCGGCTGGCATCTGGAAAATCTTGATTGTGTACTGATTCTTGAAAAACCAAAATTTCTGCCATATCGAAAAACCGTTATAGATTCCATTGCTTCTATACTTGGTGTTGAAAGCAGCCAGGTTTTTGTAAAAGCCAAAACAAGTGAAAAATGCGGAGAAACTGGAAAGGGTGAAGCTGTTGAAGCCTTTGCTACATGTCTTCTTGGTAAGTGATTTTTTTATTGGAAGGATCGCCCGCCACTGTAAGAACTTTTCCGCAATATTTTTGCCAGATTTCTGTGTCGTCAGTATATTCGCGGGCGATTTTTTGTGTGGCAGCTTCTTCTGCAATACGGCGATGGGCCTCTAAAAGCTTAGAAAAATGGAACCCCTGTGGAGTTTGAACTGCAGCAAGCTTTGATCTTTCCAGATGTTCTGTTATAAATCCGTTTTCATCAATTACTTTTTGGGTGTCGGTAGGAGTTACTGCTGGTGTTGTGGCTGTGTTTTCGTCCAAAGGTTCAACTACATTTTTAATTACAGCTTCTGAACAGAAAGGTCTGGCTCCGTCGTGGATAAGCACGTAATCTGTTTGTGGTGCACACTGTTCTAGTTTTTCCAGTGCTGCTTTTACTGAAAGAGCACGGGTATAGCTTCCTTCTGTAAAAACAATTTCCATCTTCTTGCAGGTAAGCTTCTCCAAAACCCGTTTATCGCACATAACAGCCTTGCGAGATTCTTCAATGCGATTTTTTGGGCAGGTAATTACTACGCAAAAAGGATCAAGAGCGTTTAAAAAAGGCAGGAGGGCGTTAGATAAAACTGTGCCCTCCCCAAGTGGTAAGTATTCTTTTTTTACACCGCCACCCATTCTTGTTGAAGAACCGGCAGCAGTGATAATTACCGAAATATTATGCTTCGTCATCGTCAAAATCATCATCGGCAAAACCATCGTCACCGTCGGATTTACCATTTTCTTTTACGTCATCCATAAGATCATCATCTTCATCATTATCCATCTGGATTACGTGTTTTACTTTTGGAACTGCTCCAGGTGGTTCAAGCTGAAGGTGAATCATACTTTCAACTTCTTCGTTTGTTTTTCCAAGTGCATAAGCAACTTCATCTTCAAGAAGTTTTTTTGCAGAATCGTAAAGCTTGCGTTCAAGAATTGGAAGTTCTTTTACTTTGCTTCGGTTGTAAAGACAGCGCACAATTGTTGCAATGTCCATTACAGTTCCTTTTTTAAGAAGATCCAGGTTCATCTGGTAGCGGAGTTTCCAGTCGGAAGTAATAGGTTCCCCTTCTTCGCCTAAAAGTTTGATGGCTGCTTCTGCCTCTTCAGCAGAAACAATCTGACGGATACCAAGTTCCTCAGCTTTTCCGACAGGTACCATAACAACCATGTCTGAGGCTTCAATGTAAATTTTGTAATACATGATAGGAGAGCCTTTGAATTCTTTTTCAAAAACTTCTTTAATCACTCCAACACCCTGACTTGGGTAAACGACCTTCTGGTCAACTGCAAATGTTGTTTCCATATATTCCTATTATATCATAAATTTTACCTGACGTCATCACCTTTCATTTCCAGCTTACACTGGTACATGAAGGCATCGGCTCGGGCAACAGTTTCTTCAAAAGAATTATCTACGGAAAAATCAAAAACAGCTCCACCAGCGGCCACGCTCATATCAAAAAGTGCCTCCTGATGTTCCCAGTTCCATTTTCCACAGATAGTTTCAAATTCCATAAGCTTTCGATCACATTCACTTACAGAATAATTTTTTAGCAGGGCAAGGAATTCATCTCCACCAATTCGGTAAACTTCACAATCGTTGAAAACATTACAAATAATTTTACAGGCGCTGGAAATGAATTCGTCTCCGCACTGGTGACCCATGTGATCATTTACTTTTTTCAGGTTGTTAAGATCAAAAAGAATAACGCCGTATGAATCAATAGTAACAAGATCAGCGTCAATTTTTTTAAGGCGTTCATTCCAGCTTGTACGGTTTGCAACGTGAGTAAGTGAGTCTTTATAGGCAAGCTCCCGATAGTATTTTGCTTCTGCAGTACGCTGGATGATGACAACCAGATAATCAAGAAGTTCACAGCACTGAGTTATTACAAAATAAAGAATTCCGATTCGTGAAAAAATTGCGTCTGGAATGTGGGATGAAGAATAGGTGAACATATCAAGAATGTAACACAGTGCAATAATTGTGGTTGGTACAGTAATTCGGTCAGCGGGCTGGTATTTTTCACATTTTCCATCGTAAATAATTGCTGCAGCGGTAATAATAATGTCAATAAGACAGAGGATTTGAATGTAATCTACAATAGAATACAGGTCGAAGTAAGCAAAGTGCTGAAAAAGCAGAAAAACTGGAAGAAGAGTTATGATGATGGTAGCAGAAGTGCGAATAATTTTGACTCTGGATTTTGTAAGGAATGACTGAAGATACATGCTGAAAAAACCGGCTACAAGAAGATTTTTAGAAAATTCAAGAGTGCGGTAAAAAGAGCTCATATTCAGGAAAAAATTACTGATTCCAAAGTCGGTGATATAGCTTATTCCACAGGAAACAACCAGGGCTCCAAAATAAAAAAGCTGCGGGATTTTAATTTTAGAACCCAGGAACAATGAATACATTATGATTGTCATTACACCAAGTACGATTCCACAAATTGCAAATATAACAAGCAGTGTTGATCGGAAGGTGTGTATATCAAGAATAAATGGTTCTGTTGAAATCTGACAGGAGTTGATTGTAGTTTCTACTGCCTTTTTAATCTTGTATTTAGAATGAGTAACCAGAACTACATCAATATCATCTTTTGAAGTTAATCCAGGGGAAGTAAAACAGGCCCAGTAAGTATTTCGATTTAAAAGATAGTAATCTGATGGAAAAATAACTTTGCTGTCATAAATCAGACGGTGATTGATGTAAATGCGAGCACCAAGGCGGTCCAGATAAAACAGAAAATTTGTATTAATTGGAGAACAATCGTGTTCATCAAGATGAAGCAGAAGTGTCATAGGTTTGTCCCAGTTGATCTTACTGCTTGTAAAAATTTCCTCCAGGGAATCAGTTTTATAAACCGGCTGATCTTGGAAAATATCAGCGTAAATTCCATAATCCGGACTGTCAAAAATTTCAACAGAACCGCGAAGTATAAATGGAATGGTGTCTGAATTTTTTTGAATACTTAGATTTTCTTTAGTTGCTTGAAAAGAGATGATAAAAATACTAATTGCCAGCATAAGATAAATCCAGATGCGGTGGCGCAGTGTGTTATCTTTTAAAAACTCACTGTCTTTCATATTGGTCACGCTCCTTCATAATCTTCTTATGGGCATACATATTTTCATCTGCACGCTGGAAAACATCCTGAAATGAAGAATCAGTTTTGTAATCAACAACGGCATACCCGGAAGCAATGGAAAAATTTTTGTGTTCAGGGTGGCTGCAGTAATAAACATAGCAGTCCATTTCAAGTTTTTCGCGGAGAGCATTTGTATCCTGGCAGTCTGTTGAATTTAGAATAGCTACAAATTCATCTCCACCAATGCGGTAAACCGGAGAGTTTCGGAAATTTTTACAGATAAGTTCGGCCGCAGTTTGGATATATTCATCACCTTTTCCATGACCATTCTCATAATTTACGATTTTAAGGTTGTTCAGGTCAAACATTGCTACACCAAAAATATCACCGGTAATGAATTTTTCGTGCATTCGTTTTGTTTTTTCAAGCCATCCCTGTCTGTTTCCTGTGCGTGTAAGTGGATCACGGTAGGCAAGATCTTCCATGTGTCGCAATTTAGCCCGTGCCTCAACAGAACTGGTAATGAAAATCTTAAAAAGAAGAATATGGCCAAGAATAAAAATAGCAAAACCAGTCATTTCAAATGGAAGATTAGTTTTGAAGAACGAACCTGTCTGTACTATTTCAATACCGAAAAGCAAAATGTAAATAAGACTAGAGATATAAAGAATAAGAATTGATTTGTTTTTTAAATTTTTTATATTTTTGGTAAAGCCGATTGCAAGAGAAATAAAAAGAAATGCAAAAATAACTACGTTTTCCAGCATATAAAAAAGGAACACATATTTATCAACTCCCAGAATCATATAGATAAAAAGGAAAGCAAAAACAAACAGGAAATTCAAAAAGCCTGTAAGAATATCCAGATAATTTGCTTTTTCTATATGAGGGAAAGAATTTAAATATTGAATAAACGAAATGGCAGCAACAAATTTAGAACATATCTGAATAACTTCAATTGTATTTGGTGCAGGAACAAAAAGCATAATTATACTGTGGCTTGCAACCAGTTTGAGTCCTGTAGAACAGATGAACAATCCAAGATAAAAAAGGTATGTTGATCTTTGCCCTTTGGAATAAAGCACAAAGTAAAGCATAAGAACAAAAATACCTATAAAAAGCAGGGCAAAACAAAAAACTGTTTCAATGAGTGAAATACGAGAAAAATGGGAAGAAACAAAATATGGAGACGATTCATATATGTACTTGAAAAAATCGGAAAAAGCTTTTGAAGACTGGTGATAGTAGTAGTTGGCAAGGTAGACTTCTACTGTGTCGCTGGTAGAAATTTTATCGGAAATAAAGCTGTTGTATCCGAATTTTGGTGAACGAGTGTAAGGAACAACACGGCTGGAATCATCAATACGAAAAACTTCTTCACCATTTATAATAAGCTGGACGGCAAGATTGTCGGTACGTAAAAGGACATTTGTAAAAGCTGGAATTACGCAATCAAAATGGCCTTTAAAATAAAGATTGTAATACTGATTGTTGTCGAATTTGAATGGCAGATTATTTTTGTTTACATTAAAGACTTTTGCATCAGTTTGGGGAGTAAGAGGATTGATTTTTCCTGGCTGCTCAGTTTCATAAAGGTAGGCAATGCCATCCAGAGAGTAATTATGGTTTTCCATGATAGACCGCAGAAAATTAGCTTCAGGAATAAATGCAGAAAAAAACACCGCCAGTACATAGACGAGTAAAATTGCATTCAGGAATAACTTATTTCTACGGTCCATTGCTTGCTTCTTGAACTAGTTCAGACTTTCAAGAACCTTTTTGAAGATTTCAAGGCCCTTATCAATTTCATCATAACTGATTACAAGAGGTGGTAAGAAGCGGACTACATCGGAACCAGCTGTAGTTGTACAAAGTCCTTCATCAAGACACTTAACTTCAATGTCGAAAGGTTTATATTTTGTATCAATCTGAATACCAATCATAAGTCCTTTTCCACGAACATCTTTTACGCAAGGTAAATCCCAGCTTTTGATGATTTCGCGAATGTAGTCACCTTTGTTGATAACGTCCTGCATAAAACCATCTTTTGTAAGTGTGTCGATTACCACATTTCCAGCAGCACAGGCAAGTGGGTTTCCTGCAAATGTAGACTGGTGATCACCTGCAACAAAAACATCAGCTGCTTTTCCGCGGAAGAGACATGCTCCCATTGGAACACCGCCTGCAATTCCTTTTGCCAGAGTAACAACTTCAGGATTGAAACCAAGTGCATCGCTTGCAAGGAAGGAACCAGTTCGACCAACTCCAGTCTGAACTTCATCTGCCATAACAATAGCACCAGCTTTTCTTGCGGCTTCAGCTGCGGCCTGGGCCCACTCTGCAGAAATAAGATTTACGCCGCCTTCACCTTGAACACATTCAATAAAAAGTGCAGCAGTTGTGTCATCAAAGGCTGTGGTAAGACAGTCAAAATCATTTGCCTTAATTGTTTTAAATCCTTCAGCATAAGGGGCAAAACAGTCCGGGTGGAACTTGTCCTGACCAGTAGCTGTAAGAGTTGCAAGGGTTCGTCCATGGAAGCTTGCCTCCAAAGTAACAACAGTTTTGCGTTTTTCACCACCATTAAGCTGACCGTATTTTCTGGCTAGTTTGATGGCTGCTTCGTTGGCTTCGGCACCTGAGTTTCCAAAATAACCCTTTTCAAATCCTGTAACCTTCAAAAGCTTTTGGGCAAATTCAAGACCAGTGTCTGAAAAATAATAGTTTGAAATGTGAATCTGTTTTTTTGCTTGATTGGCAATGGCTTTTACCAAAGGTTTGTAATTGTGACCAAGGCAGTTTACGCCAATACCGCTTACAAAATCGATGTATTTCCGCCCGTTGGAGGCATACATTGTGGCACCTTTACCTTTTACAAAAGTAAGGTCAAAGCTTCCATAATTGTTCAAAATCAATCTATCCATAAAATACCTCCAGGGATAAAAAAACTATCTATATTTTAATGAAAATCTAAAAAAATTTAAATAATTGTACAAAAAACATAAATTTATGTGGAGAATTTCGAGAAATCTTATGCTAATATGTAACTATAAAATGGAAAATGAATTTATTATCATATCTGGAGATACCTCTTATGAATGATTTTGAATTATCAACAGCAAAAAAAACTATAACACCTTCTCAGAAACGAAAACTGATTGTTCTTGCTATTATTTATTTTGGTCTTTCAGCTTTTGTATCATCTTTAAACCGTAATCAGGTTGTAATTAAAGCTGGTGATTATATTTTTACACCAAGTACAGTTTCTGGTATGATAAGTGGACTTATAATTGCTTTGGCTGTCATTATGACACAAGTTCATTTTCATTATGGATTTATTACTTCCTGCAGCTTAATGACCATTTATACAGCCCTCATTTTTATCAGCGTTTTTAAAAGTCATAATACTGATGCACTTCCTGGATTTTCGTTTATGTTGGCAGGTTATTTAATCAACACAATTCTTTACCTGAACTTAAAGAAGGTTGCAGCCAGCATGCTTTTGAACAAAAAATACGCAGTTACTGATCCGCTCACTGGTATTTTTAATCGCCGGGGTCTTACTAATTATCTGGAAGAGCTTATTTCGGAAGAAAAACCTTTTTATGTGCTTTTTATTGACTTAGACAATTTTAAGACAATAAACGATTCAACAGGTCATAGTTCAGGTGACTACATTTTGAATCTTATGTCAAATCGATGGAAGTCTATTCCAAAACCGGACGGAATTTTGGCTAGAAACGGTGGTGACGAATTTGTAATTGTAATTCCAGATGAAAAAGATTTTTCTATTACAGATTTTGCAAAGAAGTGCATAGAAAAGGCACGTGAAGAAGTTTATATTGCCGAAAAAGATATTCGCTTTACTACCACTGCAAGTATTGGTGTTGCAGGATTCCCAGCCAACGGAAAAACCGCCGACGAAATTCTTGCCAACGCTGATATTGCCATGTACGAATCAAAAAAAGCTGGCAAAGACAGATTTACTGTTTTTGTTGGATAAGCTGTTCAATTGCCTTAACATAATCTTCCCCCCACATTTCGCAAAGCAACGCATAAGCCTGTTCTTGAAGTTGTGGGGCAACTCGTATTTTTAAGCAAGTAAGATTGTTTTCCAAAAATTGATTACATTGCTGGCGAATGGCATTTCGTTCTTCCGGAGTAAAATCGTCGTAGTGTTCTTCAATGTAAGCAAAAAGTACATTAAAAACTGAGCTGGCTGTACATTGTTTCTGCCACTGGCTTATGGAATTGATTTTGGAATAACTTGAAACACCTGAATCAATACTGTAACTGTAGTATCGTTCTTCAACTCCATAATACTTTTTTGCAAATAGCGAAAGAAAGAAGAACAGAAGATAATCTTCGGCCATAACACAATAGGTGAATGGAATTGCATCAAAAGCTTTTTTTACCAGATCTTTTTTATAAAGCTTTGCCCACAGAAAACCCAGATATTTTTTATGAACCGCAAAATTGAGAAAAATATCGTGACCTTCCATAGGACCAGGAATAAATAGTGACATTTTTTTTTCGTAGTCTTTTACTGCAAAGGCTCTTTCTTCTGGAAAATTGGACCAGACAGTACAGCAGGAGTTAACAATGTCGGCATCATGAGTCTGGGCAACACAATAAAGCTTTGAAAGGGCACATGGATTGGACAAAAAATCATCTGAGTCCATTATGAAGATGTATTTTCCACTGGAAAGAGCAACGGCATCCCGGCGGGTTTCTATAAGGCCAAGGTTTGTTTTATGTTCAGCGTATTTGTAAGGGATTTTATTTTTTTTAAGGACTTTTTTTGTGATTTTTTCGGCGTTCCAGCCTTTGCTGTTTTTACCGGTGGAAGCATCGTTTACAACAATTACTTCGAGCGAGGAAAAATCTTGTTCTACAATGGAAAGAAGGCACCGTTCCAAAACGGCTTCGGTGCCAAAAACAGGTACACAAACGGAAATTAATGTTCCCATAATATATTAGATTTCTTCAGCATCGCCCCATGGGTAGATGCCTTGGTATTCAATATTACCGCCTGTAGTAACCTCAACTTTGTTTCCAAAATAGTAATAACTTGAAATGAGCGAAGTATTTGAGAATACAGGATTTTTGTCTGGTTCATTAGGTGAATAAGCTTTTGTCTGGGTTTTTTCAACAGTCAATGCAGAAGACTTTAAGTCTACTTTTACGATACGGTCTGTATAGAAAATGGAAGCACTTCTACCTTTTTGCCCATTTTCTTTGGTATCCAAGCTTTCTGCTGTCCAGTCTGCAAGGCGGAAAGAGAAACCTGAATCAACAATATAAAGTTCATCTGGTTTAATACAAACAAATTTTACAGGCCCAATTAAATAATTGTCTCTTTCACTCTTTTTTGGAAGAAGAACTTTTAATGATGAAATATTATTTTTATTATATAAGTTTTCTGTCACTTCTTTATAATATTTCTTCTCGAATGTGCCTATCTTAAATTCTCCAGTTTCTTTAATTGTATAAGGATTTTCATTGTACCAACCGATGGTTCGACCTGGTGAAACACAAAAACCAACTGCATCCTGATTTTCACTATTGAGATAAGGAACTTTATTTACAGAGAAATCTATGAAAGCACCGCGTGAAACAAAAGTGAATTCCGAAATAGTATCTTTATCCCCCATACTAATAACTCGATTAGAAAAAACTTCGTCACTTAAAGTACCACATTGAGAAACCAACATATTCAAAACACCATTGCTAGAAACAACCATATCTGTAATTACACAGTTATTGAACTCAGAAAGCGTGATAGATGTATCAGAAATTTCTTTATATGTACCATTTTCAAAATTAAAAAGTTTAACTGGTTTATACGTATCATCAACAAGTTCAAGTATAGTGAAAGAAGAATCATGTGCTACATAGATAAGATTATTTGCAACGGTTATAGCAGAGATACTGCTAATACTAATATTTTGTATATTAGGCAACTCGATTGTATACGAATTAATAACAGCTCCATTACTTGGATCCAATATGTAGGTAAAAAGAGAACTATTCATGATTCCGAATAAATACAGGGTATCAGTAAAATAGTCACATCTTAAGAACAGAAAAAGATCTTTACCTGCATCCTTATAATCGCCATTAGTTATAACACTAGAATCATCTAGATTTGACAGGTTGGAAAGTACAGCCTCACCGGGTTCATTTTCGTAAATAAAATAAACAGTGCCATCAACAGTTTCAGCTACCAGGTTGATATTTGGATTGATACCTGCATCTTTTAATTCTGAGTTTATATTTACAACATTCTCTACAGAAGAAGGGCTGTCGAAGATTTTTAAAGAAGCTGTTGTTCCATTGGATCCAAAATAATTTGGAAGAACAAATTTTGTATCAATAATGTTAAGTGCAGAAAAATGAAGTTCAGCGTATGAGTTTTTAAAGGGTTCAACAGGTACTGAAGTAGAAGCACTTGCATAAAATTTACCGTTAAAGGCTTTTCCAGAAAGAGTGTAGTTGCCGGCAGGAACATTATCGAAGAAGAACAAGCTGGTATCACGAAATCTAATTGTTTTAGAATAGTTGTTTGATCCAGAAAGTGTGAATTCGTATTCTGTAACGTTATCTTTATTAACAAGAACCGATCTTGGATTATTCTTGTCTAAAACAATGTAAACAGTTCCAAGTTCTGAATCATTTTTATTGATGCCAAAATTACAGGAAGCAAAAATAAAAAGAAAAGTGAGGCTTGCAAGTAAAGTAAATTTTTTCATATACAACATCTCCATTTTATATAATTAACTACATTTAACTGGAATTCTAAGATATTTGTCAACCTTTAAATGTCGAGTTTTTTTTGCTACACTTGGCGGCATGGAAAATTATATTTTTGCAAATGATACATGGAAAGACAGACTTTTGAAGCGGTTTGTGAAATATACGGCAATCTGGTCGGAAAGTGATGGGAATAAGGCTGATGAAGGAGTGTTTCCATCAACAGAACGGCAGTGGGATTTTGCCAGAGAGCTTGAAAAAGAGCTGAAATCTTTGGGCATGGATCAGGTGGTGCTTACCGAAAACTGTTATGTATATGGAAGATTGAAGGCCAGCTGCGGAAATGGTGGAACAGCTGCATCAACAGATAAAGGCACATCAACAAAAAAAGAGTCAATCTGTTTTCTGGCTCACATGGACACAGTAGATGAAGTTTCTGGAAAAAATGTAAAGGCTAAAATCACCAAAAATGAGGAAGGGGACACCATTATTACCAGCGACGGAACAACACTTTTGGGAGCGGACGATAAAGCTGGTGTGGCCGAAATTATGACAGCCCTTGAATACTTTAAGGAAAATCCTGAAATTCCTCATGGTGAAATTGAAGTGCTTTTTAGTCCCGATGAAGAAACCGGTCATGGCATGGACAAGGTGCCTCTGGAGCTTTTAAAAAGCAAAAAAGCCTACACTTTGGATGGCGGACACATTGGTGAAGTGGAGATTGAATGCTTTAACGCCTGGGCTGCCCACATTGAATTTACAGGAAAAGCCACTCACACTGGAGATGCTAAAAAAAGCGGAATGATTAACGCAAACCTTATGCTGGCAAATTTCCTTAATCAGTTGCCATCAACAATGCGGCCGGAAACAACAGAGGATCGGGAAGGCTTTATTGCCGTAATGGAAACCAGTGGCTCCATTGCAAGTGCATCCTGCGAGCTTCTTTTGCGTAGTTTTAATATGGAAGAAATCAACAGAGAAAAAGAAATAATCAAAAATGCCTGTGCTGATGTGGAAAAAACCTTCGGCGGAATAATCGATCTTACATTCAAAGAACAGTACCTGAACATGCACGATAAGATTAAGGAAAGTGGCTCCGACGTGGTGGACTGCCTTATTGCGGCCTGCAAAGACTGTGGTGTGGAACCTGTATTCAAGCCAATCCGCGGAGGAACAGACGGATCTCGCCTTACAGAAATGGGAATTCCAACACCAAATATCTGGACTGGCGGACACAATTTTCATTCAAAAAATGAGTGGGCTTCTCTAAACCAGATGGCAAAAGCAACCGATGTAGTAATAAGGCTTAATGTCTAGGAGCTGCTCATGTATGAATATGTGATTGAAGGTGGATTCCCAATTTCGGGAACTATTACAGCCAGCGGAAACAAAAATGCCGCTTTACCTTGTCTAACTGCAACCTTGCTTACTTCGGAACCCGTAATTTTGCACAATATTCCGGAAATCCGTGATACACAGGTTATGCTGCAGATTCTTGAAGCTTTGGGAGCAAAGGTTGAAAAACTGGAAGCACACAGCTGGAAAATTACTGCCGAAAATTTAACATCTTCAGAATTGCCAGGTGATCTTACCAAGAAGGTGCGTGGATCAATTGTTTTTGCAGGACCACTTCTTGGACGCACTGGAAAATGTGAAATGATGCCACCTGGAGGCGATGTTATTGGTCGCCGCAGACTGGACACTCATTTTCTGGCACTTGAACTTCTTGGAGCCAACATTGCCATTAACGGGCATTTTAAAATGACTGCAAACAAACTGGTTGGTGCAGACATCTTTTTGGATGAAGCTTCGGTTACTGCTACAGAAAACGCCGTTATGGCAGCTGTCCTTGCAGAAGGCGACACAATTATTCAGAATGCTGCCAGTGAACCACACATCCAGGATTTGTGCAAAATGCTGAATCTTATGGGTGCAAAAATTACCGGTATTGGAAGTAATATTATCCGAATTCAGGGTGTAGAAAAACTCCACAGCTGTGAATATACAATCGGACCTGATTTTATTGAAATTGGTTCTTATATTGGAATGGCTGCTGCTACAAAAGGCAAGATTACAATCAAAGGTATTCGTCCGGAAGAAATGCGTCCACTTAAAAGCCATTTTTCAAAGCTTGGCATTTCCTGGCGTATTGATGGTGATGAACTGACTGTACCAAACACACAGGAACTGAAGGTAAATCCTGATTTAGGTGGTATGACTCCAAAAATTGATGACATGCCTTGGCCAGGATTTCCGCCGGATCTTACATCAATTATGACTGTTGTTGCTACTCAGGTTGATGGCACAGTCTTGATTTTTGAAAAAATGTTCGAAAGCCGTTTGTTCTTCGTAGATAAACTTATCTCCATGGGAGCCTGCATTACTCTCTGCGACCCACATCGAGCTGTAGTTTCGGGGCCTAGCATGCTTCACGGTGATCATCTGGTTTCTCCGGATATTCGTGCCGGTATGGCTATGGTGATTGCTGCATTGTGCGCTCATGGTGAAAGCCGCATCAGTAACGTTTATCAGATTGAACGGGGTTATGAAGGATTGGTAGAACAGCTTCAGAAGCTTGGTGCCCACATTAAGAAAGTGGAAGTAAATTAGTCAGAATGAAAAAATCAGCTTTTCTCCTCATTTATATTATTTTCTCTTTGGGTGTATTGTGCGCCGGAACAAAGAAGGAAAAATTTCTGGAACTGTTTGAATCAAGACAGTACGATCAGATTGAAGCTTTTTTAGATGATTGGGAAAAGGAAAATCCAAATGATGCTGATGTAAATCTTTGCCGCTATCTTTATTACAGGGAACAGTCCCAGCGTCCAATGATTATTCAGGTAGATGAACCTTCCGACGACCGCACTTATTTTGGCGGAACTGACGAAAATGGGAACAGACTTTGGTTCTACATGGAAACCCGTTATGACAGTGATTTTACGCAAAAAGCAATTTTGGCACTTGATGAAGGTATTTCAAAAAACTCACGTCGCCTGGACCTTTATGTTGAAAAGGCTGATTATCTTCAGGCTTGTGGCCGCTATGAGGATTGTTCTGAGGAAATCAAACGGATTATTCGTCTGAATCGTAAAAATGCAAAAAAATGGCTTATGGCGGAAGATCTTTCTGCCGGTGAAAAAGCGGTGGAAGAAGGAATCCAGGGTGTAATCTCTGCTCTTATGCTGTTGGACAAAAAAGAAGTTGATATTATTGCAAAAGAACTGGTCCTCCTTGCAATCCGATCATTTTCCAAAAATGCAGATTTTCAAAATGATGCAGGACTTCTTGCCGTTTATGAAGGTGATTACAATTCTGCCTTAAAATATTTTACGACAGCTCATTCTTTTGATCCAAAAAATCCTGCATTTCTTACAAATCTGGCGGTGTGCTGTGAAGAAAAAGGTTCTATCAATGAGGCCATTACTTATTATAAAGAACTGCTTTCTCTTGAAGATGATGAGGCAAAGTACCTTGCAGCACGGAAGCTTGAAATTCTTTCATCAAACTAATTTATTTTCCGCGATTATGTGATATAATCCTGCCTATGGAAAAAAAATATAACGTAGATAGTTTTAATCTGGATCACACAAAAGTTATTGCGCCTTTTGTAAGACTTGCTGCAAAAAAAATTGGCGAAAAAGGTGACATTGTAACAAAATTTGATATTCGTTTTTGCCAGCCAAATCAGGATTTTATGCCAACAGGTGCCATTCACACACTTGAACACCTAATTGCAGAATACATCCGTGATGAAATGGAAGGTGTAATTGATCTTTCACCAATGGGATGCCGTACTGGTTTTTATTTTACAGTTTGGGGAGATCGAACTGAAGAAGAAATTGCCGGACACCTGCTTAAAGTTTTAAGAAAAGTTTCGCTTTGGGATCAGGCAATTCCAGCTACAACTGCGGAAAAATGCGGAAACTACCGTGACCATAACCTTGAAGGAGCCAAACATTACGCTAAACAGTGGTGTGACGGCATCGAAAGAAAAGGTTGGGATGCATTTAAGGTAAAAGAGAACTAAATCCCCCCTGAAATCCCCTGTCATCCCGAGCGCAGTCGAGAGATTTTTTACCCAATTTTTTTTTATCACACGGATTTGTTCGCTCCTACGGAGCTCACGCGGATTAAAAAATAGAAAAACAGCGAAGTCCGTAGGACGGAGCCAATCCGTGTGACATCATACTTAAGAAATCCAATGATTACCTGCCTCCCTTTCCGCATTTTTCATGGGATTATATTTCCTGTCATCTCGAGCTTGTTTCGGGAGCTTCTTATGACAGAAAATACTATTTAAGAGCTATTGCGTATGATGCTTTAGGACCTGTTTTCCAGGTTTCTTCGGTGAATCGGTACACAGTAGCTTTTTTATTTTGTTCATCAATTTTAATTGTGTAAAAACTGTGTTCGCCGCCGTTGTTGGTAAAGCTTTTTACAGTGTAATCAACGGTTTCGTCACGGACAGTAATGCCGCCGGAGTGAACGTGGCCGCTTAAAAATGCGTCAAAATTATTTTCAAACAGCAGCTTCATCATTTTAAGCTTTTCTTCCTGATCGAAAGACACCATGAAGCTTTTATTTTCTGGTTCAAGTTGGGAGTATGGTTCATGGGAAAGAAAGATTTTTGGATTTGGGTCGCTGGTGAACTTTTCTTCAAGAAAATCCAGTTGATTTGAACCAAAGCAGGAGGAAGCTGAATCAGTGCCATAAAAAGACCGGGTTTTTCCTCCTGAAACTGTTGTAAACTTAAATCCTGGTGTACCTGGGAACATGTATTTATGCCAGTAACCGTAACCTTTTGAATAGATGTCGTGGTTTCCAAGAACACAGATGATGCGTTCAAAGGAAGACGGATCGCCTTCTCTTAGTTTTTCAATCACTTTTTTTTCAAAAGCTGCAAACTGCTGGAACTCCTTTTCTTCACCGTGTTCGGCGGCATCACCAAGAAAAAGGCAGAACCGGTAAGGAGTAGCAGCATGGGAATCTTCATGAGGTTCACCGTTCATTACTTTTTGGTTGTGATAGTCAATAAAATTCAGAAATTCTTCTTGGGAAGGCCCGTTTTTTTTACCAAAATGAATGTCGGAGAACAGCAGAAAATAGTATGGCCCAAAACCGTTGTAAATTGTGCCAAGTTCTTTAAAGGATCCGCTGGGATTTTTCCATCTGGCATTGGGATTGTTTGTGTTCATAAGGGTGTTTGGAAATCCAAAAGAACAGGCGGAAGCCAGGAAAAGAGCAGCAATCAGTGGTACGAACAATAATCTTTTTTTACCAGTTTTTTTCATTGATTAAGATTCCCATGAAGCAATGCGCCAGTTAGCACCAAAATTAAAGGAAATATTTCTAAGAGTTCCCAAAGTAGTAAAGAAGGCAATCTCGTTCAGATTAATTTCAAAAAAGGCCTGAAGCGGCGGAATAATCTGGTAACTGTAACCAAAAGCAAAAGATGCAGACAAACCGTAGTCATAATCGTAAATATTGTAGGTGCGAAGCTCAAACCAGGCTTTATTCAGGTGAAGAAATTGTTTGCAGATGAAAATGTCACAAAGGTAGGTGTTGTTTTTTTCCATCTTACTCCACACCATATTTCCATTTTTCTTGTACTGAATCTGGCTGAACATGGAACCAATGCCGAATTTTAAGTTGAACTGCCAGTAGTTACTGCGGCGGGTTTTGAAATCGGCAAAGGGCATTAAGGAAAGGTCAAATTCACGGCCAAGCTTTTTGTAGATGGCCATGTTACCTAAAGCCAGAACACCAAAGGTAAAGTTGTTGATGAAATACTTACCTTCAATTCCGCACATAAGGTCAAACTGACGTTCCTGGAAACAAAGTCCGGTTACGGTAGAAAAATAAGGACTTGTGAGGGTAAATTCTGTGGTTCCAACAAGATTGGTTTTATTGTCATTGATATCGTTTATAAATGGTGAAATAGTTTCTGTGGCGTAGAAATTAAAATCACTGTTTGAATCCAGATGATTGAACTGGGCGTAAAGTGGAGAAAAAATCAGAAGAATAAAATTAGCAGTGATAAACTTTCTTCGAAGAAACATTTTTACTCAATAGGTTTGTATTTGCCGCTTAGTGCAAGAACTGCAAAAAGATAGAGACAGTTGTCGTAGTAACGGCGTTCACCCTCACGAAGCTTGGTTTCCCAAAAACGTTGGATTATTTTTTCACAGGCAGGGCGGGCTTTTTCTGAACAGGCCATAGTGCCCTGTGCAAGAGTAGCAAGCATTCCAACCGGATGAAGTGCCTTGAATTGAGTTGGTGTTCCATCAATTTCGTATTTCATGTAGTCGGCAGAATCTATGTCGGCAAAAAAGCTAATAAGATTGTCGGCAATTTCTGAGTAACCTTTCTGAGGTCCGTTCCAGAGTACATCAAGACCCATGTTGGCAATAGTACGATATGCGTCGCTGAAATAACAGCCGTGGTCATTAAACTGAGGATCTCCCCCAGGAAAATGAACTGTGTGATCTGGAGTTCCGTCAAACTGTGCGTATTCCGGGTGCATGCCGGTTTTTTTGTTGGCAGAAATAACAAGATAGTTGCGGCTTGCTTCAGCAGCTTTTTTCCAGAAATTTTTGTCGCAGTCAAAAGACCATTTTGCAAAATAATCGTAGAAATGTGGAAGATGGTAACTTGGATCTGAGAATGGAGAACCCGGTACAAATTTAATAAGGTGATTATCGGCAGTCCACATAGGAATTCGGTGGTGGATTACTGTGCGGAGAATATCCTGTCCCCATTTTTTGTAGTTGTAAATTCCTTGGCCGCTTCCCCATTTATTGTGGGCAAAAAGAAGTGCCATAGCATAGAATTCTTCGCCGTCTGGAGCTGGTCCAAATGCATTTTTCTTTCCGTCAGGAGCAACACTCCAGGCAAAATAGCCTTTAAGAGGTCCTTCATCCATGTACATGAAATCATGGGAAAATTTCCACATACGGTCAAAATAATCTTTTCTGTCCATCATAACACACATCATCATGCCGTAAGACATGCCTTCAGTGCGGGCATCACAGTTTCCTGTATCCATAAAATATGATGTGTCATTTAATCCATCAAAAAAGAATCTACCAAAACCTTCAAAAATTTCGTAGAAAGTGTCGTTTACTTTGTTTTCAATTTCATCAGCGGAATAACCGTAATCAAGGAATGTATTTCTCATAAGGTGATTATAAACATAACTGGTTTTTTGGAAAATAGACGGAATCCATTTTTATGAAAAATTTTTAATTTGAAAATGTCTATTTAAGCCAGATTTTTTGCTTATAGAATAATTTAAAGATTGAAACTATACTAAAAAGAGGAGTGTACGATAAAACCGCTAAAATAGCGCGGCTTTATCGTACCTAGGGGCTGTCCAAATAAATTTGCATTACGGTGGTTGAGTTTATCGAAACCACCACATTGAGTGTAGCAGTCATTTCGACGAGCTCAATGAGCGCTACACTCATTACTTATTGGGACAGTCTCATTATTGAACTGCTGTTCCTCATTACATTTTGACTTTTTATGGGGGTTCTTAATGAAGAAAAACTGGTCTGTTGTAAAAAAAATTCTTTTGGGTGCAGGTATTGCGGTAGGTGCGGTTATTGCCATTGTGGGGTTGTATCTGGCCTATGTTTTTATCACCTATAATAGAATTGATGACAATCAGCCTGCACAATTGGAAAATAAATCTTTGCAGAAAGTGCTCCCATTGAACAAAACTTACACCATTATCAGTCAGAACATGGGTTTCGGGGCCTACATTCCGGACTTCACATTTTTTATGGACGGTGGAAAAGAATCTCGTGGACGAAGCAAAGAAGCTGTAAAAGCTGCAATCGATCTTGGAATAAAAACCATGCTGTCTTACAATCCGGATTTTATTTTTTGCCAGGAAGTAGACACATCTTCAACTCGTTCTTTCCATATAAATCAGGTAAAGCAGATTTATGATGAACTTCCATCCTGGGATTCTGCTTATGCTGTAAATTATCATTCTGCCTATCTTATGTACCCAGTTCTTAGACCTCACGGAGCTTCCAACAGCGGAATTGTTACTTATTCAAAATACGCCATTGAAGAAGCAGTGCGCCGCCGTCTGGAGATTTCTAACGGATTTTCAAAATTAGTTGATCTGGACCGATGTTATACATGGAGCCGTCTGAAAGTAGAAAACGGCCGTGATCTGGTGCTGTTTAATGTACATCTTTCTGCCTATGCTGTGGATGCAAATATCAAGAATAACCAGCTCAAAAAACTTTTTGCCGATATGAAAGCTGAATATGATAAAGGCAATTACGTTGTTTGTGGTGGTGACTATAATGCCGATTTTACCAGAACTTCCGTTGCCGCGCTGAATTCTTACGACAAAAACATGGGTTGGACTCAGCCATTTTCTGATGAATTGATTCCGGCCGGCATTAAAAAATGTGATGTTTATTCTGACGGAAAAGTTACTCCTACTGCCCGCGATGTAGATATTCCTTACGGTCCAGACTGCTTTACCCTTATTGTTGACGGTTTCTTTGTTTCCGAAAATGTTGATGTGGAATACCTTCAAAATGTAGACTGCGGTTTTGCCTATTCTGATCACCAGCCTGTAGTGATGAAATTCCGCTTGCGATAAAACTGATGGAGAAAGGCTGCCAGTGTGAAGTGGCCGCTATCCGTGCCCGAGATATAAATCCTGATATAAACATTGTTCCACACCAGACTTTTTTTCTGCCGTAAAACGCCCACTTCCCAATTTATTTCACTTAAAATTTACGGCCCAAAAACGCAATTCAGCTCCACCAAGCCGTAATCCCTCCCCTACTCCTCAGCGAGCCTCCAAAAAAAACTTCCGCAATCTAGCAAAATGCCTCCTACAACACCATAATAACAGTGCCTGCGGTGATCAGCACACAGCCTACAACAGATTTCCAGGTAAACTGCTCATGTAAAAGTACAAAAGCCAGAATCAGGGTAAGCACCACAGACATTTTATCAATTGGAACAACTTTGGAAGCCTGACCCAGTTGCAGCGCCTTGTAATAGCAAAGCCAGCTAAGGCCCGTTGCAAGTCCAGACAAAATAAGGAAAATCCAGCTGCGTTTAGAGATTTCTGCCAGTCCCGCCTGCTGGTTTGTAATAAAAACCATTACCCAGGCCATTGCCACAACCACCATTGTGCGAATTGCCGTTGCCAAGTTTGAGCCAACTCCTTCAATTCCAACCTTAGCCAGAATTGAAGTCAGAGCTGCAAAAACCGCAGAACCAATTGCAAAAATCAACCACATATTACATTTCTCACTACAGAGATCCCGAAACAAGTTCGGGATGACAGTTTCAGTATCATAAAAAGCCTCCCCACATTTAATTTTACCTGATTATTACTCATTTTATCAAAGACTAAAATAAACTCATAGTTTATAATTATTATATCATTAAATCAGGCAGTAGGTATGAAAACACTTTTTACACTAGACTACAAAAATTATGATTCAAACTGGGAATATTCTAAAAGAGATTCAGCAAGAGGAATCATAGTTTTTAGCGATAAAAAAGAAATCCCATTTAAAAAGGAAGAAAAGGTTCTCCATTTTTCGTAAAAATAAAGAATTTATAAACAAATTTGTGTACTTTTACTATCTTTTTATGTCAGATATTTTTTGATTTCGAATCTATTTTTATATGTTTATTTGTAGCACTTAGGTTTTACGATGGTCAATTTTTGGAGGATTGTCAACCATAAGAAACGGAGGAGAAATCTATAAGGAAAATTTAAATTACGCTGTAACGCTGGGATTTAAAATAAGTACATGAAAAGCAGGCCTTGCTGCACTCTGTTTTTCTTTGGTAAATCGATGCAGGCACGTTGCGGGGCTTGATAAATCACCGTTGAAACCTCTTTATTTTGCGAGTATAATAAGAAATAAATTATACCCTTTTTTGAAAATAATACGAGGACGTAATAATGGATAATACATTGGCTGGAAAATATGGCAGCATGATTAAAGAAATGGCAAAAAAATCTAGGGCCGCCGCCAAAATTGATGAAACTTCAGTTTATGAAGAGGCAAATAAAGATATTCAGAAATATATGTTCACTCTTCTTGATGATAATCTTCTTCCAGGAAGTGGACTTGGAAACGTAGAAAATTTCAAAGCCTTCTACAATGAAGTACAGAATGGAAAAAGCGGTCTTATCCTTATGGAGCATTATACAAATCTGGATCTTCCGGAAATTGTTTATATGCTTGATAAATATGGAGAAGACTGGTCAAAGGATTTTGCCGAAAAAATTGTTGCCGTTGCAGGTATGAAACTGAATGAAGCTGATCCTGCCGTGCGTGCTTTCGCAGAATGTTTTACCCGCGTTGTAATCTATCCTACACGAAGCCTTGATGCCGTTGGTGCAAAAGATATTTCCCAGGAAGAAAAGGAAGAAGAAGAAAAACGAGCCCGAAAAATCAACTTTGCTGCTATGCGTGCAATGGACGCCTGTAAAAAACGCGGTCAGGTAATTCTGGTATTTCCAAGCGGTACTCGTTATCGTCCAGGAAAACCTGAAACAAAAAAAGGCTTGCGTGAAATTGACAGTTACCTTCGTCTTTTTGACAAAATGATTTTGGTTTCAATCAACGGAAAATGTCTGCACTTTAATCCTGAATGCCCTGATAATATGATTATGGATTTGGTTACTCAGGAGAAAGTTACTCTTACTGCTAGTCCTGTAATTGATTGTAAGGAATTCCGTAATAAAATTCTTGAATCTCTGCCGGCTGACGAACCTGATCCAAAACAGAAAACTGTTGATGCCATCATGGAAGGCCTGGAAAAGATGCACATGGAAAACGAAGGAAAATAATCTGGATTAACGTAAAAGCGGAAGTCAAAAGGAGAAAAATATGAAAATGGTGAAGCTTTCACACGAACTAAAATCTAATGCATACCCAGGACGAGGAATTGTAATTGGTCGTTCTGCTGATGGAAAATACGCTGTAACAGCTTACTTTATTATGGGTCGCAGTACAAACAGCCGTAACCGTGTTTTTGTAGAAGACGGTGAAGGATTGCGAACACAAGCTTTTGATGAATCTAAAATGGTTGATCCACATCTTATTATTTATTGGCCTGTTCGTGTTTTGGGAAATAATACAATCGTAACAAATGGTGACCAGACTGATACAATCAATGACGGAATAAAAGCCGGAAAAACTTTTGAAGAAAGCCTTCGCATCCGTGAATTTGAAGATGATGCACCAAACTACACACCACGCATTTCTGGAATTATGCACGTTGAAAATGGTAAATACGATTACCAGATGAGCATTCTTAAAAGTGATGACGGATGTGGTGATCGCTGCAACCGTTATACTTACGCTTACGAAAATCCTGAAGCTGGAGTAGGGCACTTCATCCACACTTATATGGGTGATGGAAATCCTCTTCCAAGCTACGAAGGGGAACCAACAAAAGTAGACATCAACGGCGATATTGATTACTTTACAAATCTTGTTTGGGAAAATCTGAATGCTGACAACAAAGTAAGTCTTTTTGTACGCTTTATTGATCTTGAAACAGGAAAATACGAAACTAGAATTCTGAATAAAAACAAATAGACTATGAGCGATATTTTTGAAAACGACATTGCAGATGAAAACGATTCTCTTTCAAATCTGGAGGATGAAGTTCAGGAAACAGGGGATTTTGTTTCCGACAAGCCTCTTTACCATCTGAAGCTGGAATATTCCAACGAAAGTATTTATGCCAAAATTCAGGGACCAAAGCTTGAAGCCGGTGATTATGCTGTAGTACCAACCCGCTACGGAAAGGATCTTGCCAAAGTGCTTGGAATCGCCCAGAAGCCTATTGTTAAGAGCAGCGATGTTGTTCAGGTAGAACGCAAGGCCACCAGTGAAGATATAGAAAAAATGGAAAGTCTTAAACAGAAAGAAAGGGATGCTTTCCCAATTTTCCGCGAAAAAGTTGAAAATCACAAGCTGGACATGAAACTGATTCAGACTCACTTCCTTTTTGATGATTCAAAAGCTTTGTTCTTCTTTACTTCTGACAACCGTGTAGATTTCCGAGAGCTTGTAAAAGACCTGGTTTCTGTTTTCAAAATGAGAATTGAATTGCGCCAGATTGGTGTTCGCGATGAAGCCCGTATTACCGGCGGTTTGGGTGTTTGTGGTCGTCCTTTGTGCTGTAACTCAATTTCCGATAAATTGCGTTCGGTTTCCATCAAAATGGCAAAAGAGCAGAATCTTTCTTTGAATTCCATGAAAATTTCGGGACAGTGCGGAAGACTTTTATGCTGCCTTGCCAACGAATACGACTGGTACAATGAGGCCCGACGTTGTCTTCCAAATGAAGGACTGCATATCCATTACGACGGAACAAACTTCCGCATTACGGAAATCAATCCTGTTACAAGCATGATTAAAATGCTTGGTGAAGACGGCCGCCTTCTTGAAGTAAACGCAAAACGTTTTGTAAAAGAAAACGGCAGATGGGTAATCAACTAATCTGATTCCAGTTCAAAATTAACGGCGATGTCATCCTGATACCAGTCAATGAGAAGGGAAAAGATTTCGCTTTTATAACCAGCGGCGCTTGCTCTGATTTTCCAGACGGTGCCGCTTTTTATTTGTTCAGGATTTACCTGATCTAAAGGCTTCCAGTTGTTGTTCTGGAAGATTTCAAAAGTGCATTCAGCGGTAATTTCTTTTCCATCACTTTTGGCAAAGGCTCTTGGGCGGAAGGAAAGAATGCGGCTGGTTTTGGAGAAGGCAGTGCTCATGGAAACACCATTTCCATCAACAGTAAAGCTTTCCCATTGAACGTAAGGTCCGCAAACAATTTTTACGCGGTAATTTCCGTCTTTCAAATATAATTCCCGCATATTATAGACAGTGTTTTTTTCAAAGCTTCGTCCAATTTCGGTTACTGGAACAAGACTCAGTTTTTCACGGAGGGTACTGCCCTTAACGTGGAGAACTCTTCCTCCGCCAATTTCAGGAATTTTATCACCGTCATTTTCAAAGAAGAAGGCTTTTACAGGAAGGTCAAAGTCACCTAGTAAAGAAGATGGAAGTGTCATTTCTACATTTACAGGATGATAGATTTTTTTAAGAACAGTGCGGTGGAAAAATCCGTCGACCCACAGTACACAAAGGAGTGCAGCAGAGGCTAAAGTGCCAAAAATAATCCGCCGTGCAATGCGAAGCTTCCTGTCTTTTTCTGCAACAGGTGAAAATTCAAAAGTTTTATCGGTAAGCACTGATTTTGCAAGTAGAACCCGGAGTGCATGTGTATCGTAATGCTTAAGGTACTTTTTGATGCGCTTGATAATTGGATCTACACTTTGGAAACGACTTTTTGCCTTTGGTTTGATCATTTTGGCAATCAGTTTTTCCACAGATTTTGGAATTGATTTGTCTATCTTCCGCGGATGAATATATCGTCCCTTGCGAATGGTGTTCAGATTTTCAATGGAGAATTCACCGGGGTAAGGTTTTGATCCGCAGAGCATTTCGTAAAGCATGATGCCAAGTGCGTAAATGTCGGCACGATTGTCCACGGAAGAAGAATCGGCAAACTGTTCTGGAGGCATGTAGGCTGGTGTTCCCAGGGCAAGTCCGGCTTCAGTTTTATCACCTTCAATTTTTTCATCACTGGCTATTCCAAAATCAGCAAGCTTTACTTCACCGCGTTTTGAAATAAGAATATTACCGGGTTTAATGTCACGGTGAACTATATCTTTGGAATGGGCGTATTTAAGGGCAAAACAGGCGTCCTGAAGAATAAGCATGGCTATAGGAACAGGAAGAACAGTCTGTTTTTTTATAAGATTATCCAGGGCCTGTCCGTCTACCAGCTCTTCAACCATGTAGCGGAAGGAACCTTCGGTAAAATAGTCAAAAAGATGAACAATGTAGGGACTCTGCAGATCCAGGAGAATCTGTGCTTCCCTTTTGAAACGTTCAGCGCTGGAGCTACGGCGGGAAGTCATCTTTTTGATTACAACATAGCGTTTAAGTGACGGATGGAAGGCCTTGTAAATTACGCCCATGCCGCCTTTTGCAATAATGCCTGAAACCTTGTACTTACCAATCTCTGATGGAAAATCGTTTGCCATAATCTATTTTACCTCCTCATGTCTATGAAAACATTCGTTCTGTTGGTGGAGTAACTTCCCAAAAATCAGTTTCGATATTGATACTGCGGTCCTTGCTTACAAAAAGCACTTTTGTTGAGCGGGGATCGTGAATCTGCAAAAAAAGTCCGTTGCGCTGGAAATGGTAACCGTCGCATACAGGTCTGTGTCCAGAAATCCAGACAGCGTTGTTATGTCCAAGAAGAGCTGCCATTGAAAGTTCAACTGCATTTTCCGCGGCAACATCATTGTTTGTCCAGGTAAGGCCGTTCATAACTTGTGCCAGAAAATGTCCGTGAATCATGCTGTCCCGGTCAAAAGGTGCATAAGGTTCAGCGTGGGAAATAACACAACGATTTCCAGCGTAAACCAGAGGCAGTGCATCTTCAAAATTTTCAAGAAGATCTCTGATGTGCTGGCCGTATTGGTGCTCCATAAAAAGACTGGTCATTTCGCCTTCATAAGCGTATTTTTTGAAGGAAAACATGCCGTCATCATTTTTATTTTTGATGTTTTCGTGATTTCCGCGGAGAAAGAAAAAATTGTTTGGATATTTACAAAGAAGATCCAGCAGGGTTATGTAGACAGAAAGTCCTTCTGCCATTTCCTGTTTCATTGGCTCGGAAGCATAATCACCTTGCTCAAAAAGTTCTTTTGCCAGAAACCAGCGGTCTTTTGTGGAAACTTCCGTGTGAAGTGCATCACCAAGGAAAACCAGATGAATCTTGTTTTTGGAAAGTGCTTCTTCAATCGAAAGATCTTTTCCATCACCTTCAGGAATTTTAAAATCCAGAAGATTTTTTAAAAAAGAAGTGCGGCCGTGAAGATCGGGAATTACAATCACATCAAAAAGTGCATCATTTTGGCCTGGATTTATAAAATCAATAAGAGTACCGGGAGTCTGGACCTCGGTAAGGGGACGCCACAAACTCTCATGTCGTGAAAAGAAAAGTGCTTTTTTTGCTAGTTTTTCCAGATCTTTGGAACCCGGAAGAGAAGCTTTATTCAGATAAGTGTTTTTTTTCAAGATAGTCCTAGTACATTACAAGACTCATGTTTCCAATGGTAATCACATCACCAGATTTGAGCTTAATGTATTTATCTTTGGGAATTTTAACTGAATTTACAAAGGTGCCGTTAGTGCTGTTTTCATCTTTCAAAAAATAAGCGTCTTTGATTTTCTGAATAACTGCATGATGGCGACTGGCCAGTTTATTGTCCACCACAATGTCGTTTTCGCTGTCACGGCCTATTGTGATTTTAGCCACTAGTTCAATTTTTTTCTTGTTGAACACCAGATATGAGGAAGGTTTTGATTCACCTAATGTACCCAGATGTTTTCCAACCGGGCTGTCTGTAACAATTGTGTTGTCCATATTTTAAGTATAAGTCCAGATTCGCCCTTTTTCAAGGGAGAACAGCAGGATCTTAACAGGGTGAACTGAAAATCCTGCTTTGCTTTTTTTACAGTCTGATGATGCGGGAGTGGGTAAGAACCACTGGGTCACCGTCGGTAATAAGAACGTCGTTTTCCCATCTTGTTCCACCGATTGTTTCGTCGTAAAGGCCTGGTTCCAATGTAAGTACCATGCCGGCGCGGAAGGTGATTTCCTCGTCCCGGGTAGAAACACGAGGCTTTTCGTGGATTTCAAGGCCAATGGCATGACCCAAGGTGTGTGGCATCTTACGACCGGCTTTGGCAAAAATGGAGTCTGCTTTTGCACAGGCGTTTTTAATCAGTTCACCAGGGCGGTACAGTTTTAGACATTCGTTGTAGGCAGTTTCCACCAGTGAAAGCTGTTCCTCCTGTTCTGGAGTAAGAGGACCTTTTGCTATTGTAAGAGTGGTGTCGCTGGTGTACCCCTGGTAGACTACGCCAAAATCCAGGATTGAAAGTCCCTGGGCCGGCCACGGAGCATTTGTGTAGCCTGGGAAGGCGTGAATTGCGAAGGAACGTTCCGGCCCAGCGGCAAGAGTATCAAAACCAGTACGCTGACAGCCTTTTTCACGAAGGGCTTTTTCAATATAAAGAGCAACGTCGGTTTCGGTGGAAATTCGTCCATCCCGAACCCGTTCTTCAATTTCGTCAATTATTTCATCACCTGCGGCACAAGCTTTTTTTATGCATTCCAGCTCGTACTCATCTTTTTCCATGCGGCATTCTTCAAGGAAATAAACAGCACCTTCTTTTTCACAAACAACCTCCCAGTTTTCCAGCTCTTCTACATAATCCAAAAATTCGTGGTAAGTAAAATAATTTGGAAGACAGATCCGGTTAAATTCTATGTATTTTTTCTGTGCTTTTAAGGCACCTTTTACAGCCTGAACAGCATTGTTCTTGTATTTTGTAAATGGCACGATTTTTCCAGCTACAGCATTTTTCTTGGCAAGAATTTCGTCCCATGGAATAAGCATTGCAGATCCAAAGTCTGGAACAATTAGAACACAGTCGCCAGAACAATTGGCAAGATAAGTAACGCTTGGATCCCGGTGTTCTTCTGAATCAACAAAAACGGCAGCTCCAAATTCATTATTGATAAGCCATGTTTGAAGTTTTGTTATGCGGTTATTTATGCATTCTTTTAAAGTCATTTTTTCTCCAGTCAGGTGAATTATGGTTTCAGTTTTTTTACAATCTTTTTCATGCTATTGTCGCCTGTAATTATGAGCAGGATCACACCAATTGCGGCGAATACAATACCACAAAGTGCAACAGGAATTCCATAGCTGATAAAACGGGTATGTCCGGCGAATTTTTCAAGAAGAGGATTCATCATGAAAACTGGTGGAATAACGGCAATTACCGAAAATACAATCAGTTTAAGTGTATATGGAATTGTGGATTTTATAAGTGCCTTCAAATCAAATTCTTCTTTTCCCTTCATAAAAATCAGGAGGAAAAGTGTGTTCACCGCGCTGGCAAGAGAAAGGGCAAGGGCAATTCCGTTTCCTTTCATTGGCCACACCAGAATAAATACAAAAAGAATATTGAAGAATACGCTGATGATTCCGGCAAGAGTTGGCAGTTTTGTGTTTCCCTGTGCATAGAAAGCAGGTGAAATAATTCGGTTCAAAGCAATAAAAAGGAGTCCTGCAATGTGGTAGCGGAATTCTCCCAAAGTGAGAAGAACAGACTGTTCATTAAAACTGTTGGTTTTAAATACCAGGCAGATTAACTCTTTTCCAGCAAAAAGAGAAAAAGCAGTTACAGGAACGGAAATCATGATAATGATGCGCACCGCCTGGGAAAGAAGCTCATTGTAAGATTTCCAGTCTTTTTTGCTGGCCATTACCGACATATCCGGAAGAATTACTGTACTTATGGAAACAGCGAAAATGCCAAGAATCAGTTCCTGAAGTCGCAGAGAATATTCAAGGCTGGAAGCATATCCATCACCAATATTGCTGGCAACGGAAGTGGAAACCAGATTGTTTAGTTGATAGGCAGCCATTCCAACAATTGTAGGTCCAATAAGAAGAAGCACCTGTTTTGTTCCAGGATTTGAAAAGGTCTTTTTGAGACTTGTTAAGGCGATTTTCCATCCTGTTTTGTGGACGAAAGGCCATTGGAAGGCGGCCTGAACAAATCCTCCCAGAATAACACCAATGGACATGGCACGGGCTGGATTAGCGGTATATGGAGAAAGAAGATAAGTACAAAGGACAACAATCCCATTCAGAAGAACCGGTGTAAATCCGCTTGGTGCAAAAATCTTTTCACTGTTCAAAATGCCCTGAAAAAAAGCTGCAATTGAAATGAACAGAAGATAAGGTGCCATTATTCGGGTAAGAATAGTGATTTCATCTTTTTTAAGAGCCCAGAGAACCAGCTGTTCTGCATAATCAGCTGCTTCAGCATTTGGTTTGTGGCAGAAGATCAGGGTAATGAGTGGAGCAAAAAGAACTCCAAGAACAACAACGCAGGTGGTACAAAATGTTACCAGAGTGAAGGTAGCTGCCAGAAAATCCTGTGTTTCCCTGCGATTTTCAGGAGTCTGTTCTTTTGCAAGGTATTTTTTGAAGGTAGGAATGAACGCAACGGAGATGCTTCCTTCTGCAAAAAGACGGCGCAGAAGATTTGGTAACATGAAGCTGGTGGTAAATGCATCGGCGTACATGGTGGTTCCCAAAAACGAGGCTTTGGTGATTTCACGAATAAGGCCCATAATGCGGGACAAAAGGGTGATGGCCGAAAGTGAGATTCCCGATTTGATTAAGCTTTTTTTGTTATCCGACATAGTTTCCTCTATTTTATATAAACCCAGGTAGCACCATTTCCGCCATATCTTTTATCAGGATGGCCAGACTGCCCCAATCTTTTATCGTGTTCAATAAATTTGCGAACCAGCTCTCCAAGAACAGGATCACTTCCGTGGGAGTGGATTCCCTTTCCGTGGACAATCAGTATTTTTTTAAAACCTTTGCGTTTACAGTCGGCCACAAAGCTTTCCAGGCGAAACAGTGCTTCGTCCTGGTGAAGTCCGTGGAGATCAATGCGGGCTTCAGGTGTCATGTTTGCAAGATAAGTGCGGTCCATCTGGCGCTGGCGTTCTTCCGTTTCTTCAATCATTTTATCTTTGTCGATAACGCCGTATCTTCTAAGCCACAGTTCGGTTGGATTAATCCGTTTTTCAAAATCTTTAGAAAAATCCTGCTTTTTTGCCATGGCAATTTCTTTTTCTTCTTTTGTAGGGGCGTTTGCTTTTTTGTGACTGACCGTGTTGTGTCCGCTTTCCTTCTGTTTTTTTACCTGGTCTTTCTGCATCTTGTCCCAGGTATTCAGAATATCATTCATGTCCATAAAAATCCCCTTTTTTGGCCCAACCGCCAGTGGAATTACTTTTTACGTAAAGCCAGTCACCTGTTTCTTCTTCAACCAGAACTACTGTTCCTTTTTCCAGTGGTACATTAGATTTAGCATTTTCTTCAGGAATTGAGAAAAGAACGGTTCCAGTAAATACCCGCCGATCCTTGTTCAGAAAAATGCCTTTTGAAAGAATAAGTACAAGAGTAAAGCCCAGAGAAATTAGAGCCAGTTTCCATCTGCGTTTCCAGAGAAGTGATACTGCAAGAAGAACTGTAATAAAAATCAAAGATAAAAACAACAGATTCAAAAGCTTTTTACGATTCTGGATTTTTTTCCAGGAAAGTTCAATTTTTTCTTCGGTGATTTCATGGGTGGATTCAGAAGCATCACTTTGTTCAATATAAAACCCATCGTTGAAAAACTGCTTAGACTCTGAAGCTTTTTTCTCCACGGCTTTTGCTTTTCCAATCTTCATTTCCACAAGAACACTGGTTGTCTGGCTTTTGTAATTGGAGTAATTGTAAGCATCTGAAGTAAACACAGGAATTGTTCCAGTTCCCGCATTAATTGGTGTCCAGGTGTAAGTGCCAAGATCAATAAGATTCTGGGAGTTTTCGTCGTAGGACTTTTTTATCTCTGTGTAATCAACGGTGCGGTCTTGGGTAAAAAGACAGTTTTCCGGCAGATTGTGGTTAAGGGAAACTGCCCTCTGTGCATATTTTAGATAAAGATTGAAAGTAACCGGTGTGCCTGCAGGAAGAACCTTATTGCTCTGACTGGTGATTTCCCCAAGAGCTCCCAGGTTGAAATAAGGGGCACTTTTTTGGGATGGAACAACAATTAGCTGGGGAAACAGGTCTTTGGGATTTGCCGATATATTTACATCTGAAAAAGGAATGAAGCAGCGGGTATTCTGAACAAAGGTTTCCAGTTTTCCAGGATTCTGGAGGCCAGGATTTTCAAAGGTAATCCAGATTTCCAGTTTTGTACCGCCGGTAGAATAATTGGTGGTTTTTCTAAAGCTTTTAAAATTAATTCCGTTGGGAAAATCAGGATTTCGCACTTCAACTTCGCCTGCGGATACAAGAGGAATATTCAGGATAAACTTGATTTCACGATCTGTAACAAGCCGTTCTGAAGGGTCTGGTTGAATAATGAGTGATTCAATCTGGTTTTTTGTAAGGGAGATGGAGGCTGCCCACAATGGAGAAAGGCCTGACATCAACATACAAAAAATACAAAGGCCTAGTAATCTTTTGACAAATCGGTGTCGGATGTTGATTCGCTGTTTTTCCATTGTTTTTTGTCATTCTCCTTAATATGTTCAAAAAGGGAGTTTTCGCCCCCAGAAGCTTTCTTGTTATTTTCGGCTGCTTTGGACATTGTGCTTTCATTCTGGCGACCCATGGTTTCGTTTTTGGAAATGCAAAGCTCCAGGTTGATTTTTGCTTGAAGGTCTGTACTGTCGATTTTTAATGCTTCCTTAAAGTAGCCGCGAGCCTTGTCAAAATTTCCGCTTTCGTAGGCCACAACCCCCAGATTATAAAGCACTGCAAAAATAATTTTTTCATCGGTGGAAATGGAAGCATCTGTTCTGCCAGCTTTAGTTGATTCACTTTCTCCACCAAAAATCTCATGGTATTTTTCAAGGGCGGCGGCAGTTTCACCTTCCGCAAGATAAGTGGTACCAAGATTGAAAAGTGCGTAATCACGAATAAGGGATGAATCACCGGTTTCAGATTTTTCAATTACGGTTTTGTATTTTGAAATCGCACTGTTGTAATTCGAATTGTGATAATCAAAACAACCCTCCGCAATAAGATTTTTGGACTCAGAACAGCCGGTAAAAATCATCATGATTAAAAGTGATTGAAAAATCAGGGAGGATCTGCGTTTTTCGGAGACAAAAATTCCAGTTGCAAGCCAGAAAAGTGCGATTACCAAAAACAGTTTGAATCGTGGGCGGTCACGGGTTTCAAAAGCGGAATATGACTGGTTTATATTTTGAAAAGAATCTGCTTTCAAAGGGGACAGAAGCTTTGCAGCGCTGCCTTTTTCTTCTGCTTCAACAAAGCTGCAGTACACCGCTTCAAAGCTTTTTCCCATTTTAGCCTGACTGCTCTGGATTTTAGAAAGAATTGTGTTTTTCTGCATGGCGGAATGAATTACAGTTGTTCCGTCGCCGGTAAAAATGTCACGTCCTTCTGTGCTGCCAAAACCTATGATTGTAAGGGGAACTCCTTTTTCCATGCAGAGAGTCATGCCATTTTCCAGGCGGCTTTCTGTTTCTTCACCGTCAGTAAAAACCCATATATGAGGTGCATAAGAAAAATTCTGTGGAAAAGAATCAAGGGCAGCTTGAATTCCGTTGTAAAGGCTTGTTCCTGGAGCCGACATAAGATTTGGAGAAAGAACCTCCAGCAATGAATCAATAAGCTGATAATCCTGTGTAAGTGGAACTGCCGTAATACCATCGCCCTTTGCAAGAATTACTGAGAAGCTGGTACCTTCTGATTTTTCCATTAAAAGCCGTGCATATTCTTGGGCGGTTTTTAGTCGGGAAGCACCGTTTTTTGTATCTTCTGCCAGCATGGAATTGGAAACGTCAAAAACCATGGCTACACCGTTACTGCTTTTTTGAACTCCCACAAGATAAGAACCCCAGGAAATACCGGCAGCCGCAACAACAAGATTGAACCAGGCCGCAGAAAAGAAAATTGATCTAATGCGAACTCTCTGGCGGATAGATTTGCTTTCAATGGTGGAAGTTTTGTACCAGATGAAGGCAAGAGCGGGAATTACAAAAATCAGTGCCCACAACCAAAGGGGATGAGCGAAAACTATCTTACCCATTACACTACCTCGTTCAGGAAAAGGCGTTTAATCATAATTGAAAGAGCAAAAGCCAGAAGTGCCCACAAAAGACACCTGTCGTAATAAGATGAATAGCGAGTTTTGTAAGTCCAGTTTTGGGATACAGATTCATCGTTTAAGATTTTTGAAAGGCCCTTGGAAAGTTCAGCCAGGGAGACCAGTTCAAAATAGCGGCCGTTTCCAGCCAGGGCAATTTTCTTTAGAGAGGCAGAATCAAAATCGGAGCTTAAAAGTCCGGAATAAGTTTTCCCGGTTACAGGATCAGTGTAATCAATAGGAACGGAGCCACGGGAACCAACGCCAAGAATATAAAGGGAGATGTCATGTTCAAGACAAAGAGCAGCGGCAGTTTCAGGATGCACTTCCCCCGCATTGTTTTCACCGTCCGTCATCAGGATGATTACTTTCCGTGGTGCCTTGCTGGAAATCAGGTGGTAGACTGCGGTAGAAATTCCAGTCCCAATGGCTGTTCCATCTCCCATAACACCATTTTCAATGGAAGCAAGTCGTGAGGAAAATAACTGATGGTCCATTGTTGGCGGAACTACCACCGCAGCCTGACTTCCCATAGCTACAATGCCAAGTCGGGAACCAGAATTGTTTTGTGAAAGCTGGTTTACGGCCTCTTTACAGGATTCTAACCGTGTGTGACCATCACTTTCTGTGGCCGCCATGGAAGGACTTGTATCAATTACAAAAATAATATCTGTACCAAGAGTAGTATAAATTTTTTCCTGTCTGTAAATAACCGGGTCAGCAAAGGCAAAAACTACCAGGGTAAAGGCAATGTTCACAAGAATCGTTGAAAGAATGTGAAGAATCTTCCGCTTTGGATCGTGCCAGTTAAAAAGCGGAGAACCCCAGTCCCCAAGATTTGCAGGTACTGTGAGTTTTTTAAAAAATCCTGCGTGGCGCAAAATGTAAAAAAGAGGAATCAGCAGAATGAGAAGGAAAGCGGCAGGAGTCTGGAAACTAAGCATTGTCACCTCCTGATTCACTTTCAAGAATATTGATTATGGACATGAGTCTGGTTTCTGTCTCCAAAAGTTCATCAGACAGAGCTTTTTCGGAGGAAGCGGTTTCTTGTGGTCCATAGCGCAGATAATCGGTTCGTATAAAAATGCCAATCAGATCTTCCACGGCGTTGGATTTTTCTTCCGAAAGAAGTCCCTGAAAAACCTGGTCAAAGCCGTACATGATACGGGAGGTTTCTGCTTTGGTGAAAGGCCAGCCAAAACGATTTTCCAGATAGATGCGCATGATTTTTTGGAGAGCAGCGGCTTTTTCACCGGCCCTTTGAAGATCTTTATTAGTGTTTCTGATAACATCCCTGATCTGTTTTTCTGCGGATTTACGGTTCTTTTTATAAAAGCGTTTGAGCTTCTGATTTTTGATAAAAAATACTACATCTTTTCGTTTGATTACCAGTCTTACAATGGCCAAAACCAGCACTATGAGAATAACCAGGTAAAGCCAGATTTTTGTCATGGTGCCCGGTGTAAATTTAACTGGGATTGCCGGCTGCAGAGTAGAAACACCCTGATTTTCCAAAATTGATTCAATCTTTACAGGATCTGAGGAAACCAAAATCTTATCGGAAAGACGGTAAGGCGGCAGCTTAATTTCGCCTGTTACCCAGGGAGTAAAACTGATTACAAGATCGGCACCATTTGAAGTTTTTACAAAGTGAACCGAATTTATCGAATAAAGGTTTTCATCAGTTTTGCCAAGAAAAGCGTCTATTGGAAGGGGACCAGCCTGAAAAGAGGAAATATTGTTTCCAAAAGAGAGAAGGGAAATGTGCAGCTCCGCCTTGTCGCCAATAAAAACAGTTTTTGGAACAACCACCTGATTCAAATCACTCATAAGCTGTACCCCGTGTTTTTATAGCCGGTGAGTTTTTGGGAAAAAAGAGTCTGGAGCACGTGGAATTCATCCTCGGAGCTTTTCATCAGAACCGGGCGAATATTGTGTTTAATGCAAAAGTCGTGCCAGATTTTTTCGCGGCGTTGATAATCGGTAGTCCATTCTTTTTCAAATCGCTGTGATCCTGTTGGAAGACGCATGGTTTGACCAGTTTCCACGTCCATAAAAGGCACTGTTCCGAATTTTGGAAGACTTTTATCAAAATCTCCCGTTAATTTTATGGCAATCACATCATTTTTTTGTGCAAGAATACCAAGCTGTTTCTGATAAAGCTCCGGTGATACAAGAAAATCAGAAAGAATGAAAACCAGCGATCTTTTATTAAGCATTCGAGACGCTACGGAAATTGCCTGTCCCAGGGCAGAACCCTTTTCCTGTGGTTTATCTTCCCTGTTGTCAGCTTTGTCCAGGCGGTCAAGAATATGCATGATCTGCTCGCGACCAGTGCGGGGAATGCAGGAAAAAGAAGTGACGCCATCAAAAAGCACCATTCCAACAGGACTTGCATTAATTTCTGAAGCCAGGGTAATTAGACTTGCGGCTTCACAGGCAGATTCCAGCTTGCTTCGGTTTCGACTTCCTGTTTTCATGGAAAGAGATGCATCTACCACCAGAAAAATCTGGAGTTCCCGTTCTTCTTCAAAAACTTTTACAAAAGGACGTGCCATTCGGGCAGTAACGTTCCAATCAATAGACCGAACATCATCACCCCGGACATAATCTCGAACACCAGAAAATTCAATGCCCTGACCACGGAACAAAGAACGGAAATTTCCAAGCTTCATTCCTTCTGCCAGATTCTGTGCATTCAGTCTGAGGAACTTTGATTTTTTAGCAAGGTGATCGGTATTGCGCATAATGCTTTAAGCCATTGAATTGATTAAAATCTTCTGATTATGGAAGAGGAATATTTTCAAGGATTCGACTGATAATCTGATCTGCGGTGATTCCATCGGCATTAGCTTCGTAGGAAAGAACCAGTCGGTGGCGCAAAACATTCAGAGCTACAGCTTTTACATCTTCGGGCAAAACAAAATCCCGGCCTTCAAGAACGGCATGAACCTTGGCACACTGAAGAAGGGCAATCCCTGCACGTGGAGAAGCACCAAAAGTAATGTACTGAGTGATGTCATTTCGTGAGTGATTCTGGCGGTTTTCGTCAGGGCGGGTTACGGTAAGAATGTTTACAATATATTCAATAAGTTTTTCATCGCAGCGGGCATTTTCACTTTCAGTTCGTAGTGCCTGAATGTCGGCGGAAGAAACTACTTTTTTTACAGGTATACTGATGGCTTTTCCTGCTGTTTTTACAATGTTGATTTCATCCTGAGGTTTTGGATATCCAACAACCAGTTTCATAAGGAAACGGTCCAGCTCAGCTTCAGGCAGATTATAGGTTCCTTCCTGTTCAATAGGGTTCTGTGTTGCCAGTACAAAAAACGGATCTGGCAGACTGTAAGACTGTTCACCAATGGTAACCTGCTTTTCTTCCATGGCTTCAAGCATACCTGACTGAACTTTTGCAGGGGCACGGTTGATTTCATCGGCAAGAACAACATTTGAAAAAACTGGTCCTTTGCGAACAGAAAATTTTCCTGTGTTCTGCTCGTAGATCAGAGTTCCGGTTACGTCGGCTGGCAGAAGGTCAGGAGTAAACTGGATGCGCTTGAAATCCAGATCCAGCATTTCACTGAAGGTTTTTACCGCCAGGGTTTTTGCAAGACCTGGTACACCTTCAATAAGCACATGTCCGCCGGCAACAAAGGCGATAAGCATATCTTTGATTAAATCCTGCTGCCCAACAAGGCGTTTTTCGGATTCCGTTTTAATCTTTTCCCAAATTGATTTGCAGTCACTCATAATCGATATTATAGAAAAAAAAACAACTTTTTTCGCACTTTTTTTGAAAAAACCCTGAAATTTCTTGCCGAAAATCGCAAAAAAAAACCATTAACTATATGAGGGTTGGGGAGGAAAATAAAAATTCTGGAGGGAGTTTTGAAAAGATTTTTAGTGTGGTTTGCCCAGGTTACGGGTCTTGTTTGTGTCATTATGTTTTCGGTTTTTCCTGTTTCATGCAGGGTAACACCGGAGGGCATTCAGATTATCGGGGCAGATTATACTTGTCCTGTTATTGATGATTTTCGAGTTGTTTCCGATACAGAGCTGGAAGTGGTATTTTCTGATTCAGTAAAAGTGAATGGCCTTGTGATTTCTGAAAAGCTATTGGGAAACGGGAATACTGAGTTTGTGTCCGAGACAAATCTAAATCCTCAGCTTGAAGATGCAGCGGGACTTACAGGTCGTCTTTCAGCTGATTATTCCGTGGAAGAAAGGGGCTGCCTGGTACGCATTTCAATGGAATCAACACAGGTTGGAAAAGAATACATTTTATATGGAGAAACCGAGGATAAAACCGGTTCTACCCTTACTTTTGCCTTACCTTTTATTGGCTACAATTCCCGTGTTCCCCAGCTTTATTTTACCGAAATACGAACTCAGCTAAAAAGCCAGAACAATGGGGAAAAAGCAGCTGGTGTTTACAAAAGCGAGATGATCCAGTTTTTTGTAGCTAAATCTGGAAATCTTGCGGGACTTGCAATTAAAAGCGGTTATGATGGAGAAGTCCGGGATTTTAATTTTCCACCTCTGGAAGTGGAAGCTGGACAGATTATCATTGTTCATCCAAGGCTTAGGGGGGCAGGTGCAGTGTCTGAGCTTGAAGATGACCTTACACTATCTACAGCACCTTATTCCAGTGACAGCTGTCGTGATCTTTGGGGCAACGAAGATAAGGCTCATTATGGTGACAAGACAGATGTAATTCTCCTTGTGAATACCTGCACCGGTAAAGTGATTGACGGAGTTATGTATGCGGAAGACGGCCTGGAAGAATGGAAAAAACCGCTTCAACAGGAATACGCACTTCTTGCAGCATCCCAGGGAATTTTTCCATCTGCAAATATTTCCAGTGCGGCAAAAGGACAGAAGCTTACAGCCTCACTTTCGTTATATAGAACAGGTCTTTTGGAAATTTCAGACAGTCTTTCCCGGAATGAGGAAATTCCGGAGCAGCTTATCTTTAATGCCGATAATTGGAATATTTCACCTGCGTCAGAGGGATTTGTTGGTATATTAAAATAATCTTTTCTGTTATATTACCCCTATGGCAGAATTATTAGCACCTGCGGGTAATATTGAATCACTGGATGCGGCTTTTGGTGAAGGAGCCGACGCAGTTTACATGGGTCTCAAGAGCTTCAATGCTCGACTTAGAACAACCAACTTTGCTTGGAATCAGTTTGAAGCCGCCGTTGAAGCCGCACATCGTCGCGGAAAGAAAATTTATGTAACGGTAAATACAGTTTGTGAAGAATGGGAGACCGAACGCTTATATCGTTTCCTTGCTTATCTTGACAAAGTTCATCCCGATGGACTTATTGTTCAGGATTTCGGCATTATCCGAATGTGTCAGGAGTTTTTCCCAAATCTGGAGCTCCATGCATCAACACAGATGAACGTAGAAAGTGCCGCTGCCACAAAACTTCTTATCAAAGAAGGCGTTAAACGGGTAGTTCTTGCCCGTGAACTGAACCTTGAAGAAATTAAAGCTATAAAGGAAGAAACCGGGGCCGATCTTGAAGTATTTGTACACGGTGCTCTTTGTGTAAGTGAATCAGGTCTTTGTCTTTTCTCAAGTTTCCTTGGTGGAAAATCTGCCAACCGCGGTATGTGTACACAGGCCTGCCGCCGTTTTTATACTGCCGAAGTTCCTGGCGGTGAACGTCAGGGGTACTACTTCTCTCCATGTGATCTTCAACTTATTGAACAGATTCCGGACCTTATGAAGGTTGGAGTTGATTCTTTTAAAATTGAAGGACGCATGAAAAGTGCTGAATACGTTGGAAGTGTAGTTGCAGCTTACCGCTATGTTATGGATCACTGGGAAGAGGATCGAAAAGGTGCAATTGCCACAGGTAAGAGAATCCTTTCTTCCGATTTTGCCCGTTCAAAAACAAATTACTGGTATGGTTTTAAAAGTCTTGATGAAGGTGTTGATAATGCGGGAGCAAAAATCCTGAATCCTGACCAGGCTGGCGGAACAGGTATTTATCTTGGAAAAATCCAGAAAACCAGAAAGGCTGATGATTCTGTAATTGAACAGGTTTTGGAAAATGCTTCTCCGGACACTCCACCAGAGCAGCTCCGTATAAAAATGGCACTTCTGTCAGGCGGTTCTTACGATCCTGATCCAGGTGATTCTATCCGTCTGCATCGAAAAGATGACACTGGTCGTGAAAGCCACAAAGTACGTACTGTAGAAATAGAAAACAATGGTGAACGTTGGATTGATATTCCAGGCGGTTTCAGTATTGGTGACAGTGTTTACCTGCTCCAGACAAAAACAGCCGGCAAACGTTACAATCATGTTTTGCCTCACGATATTGGAAAGTACAGAAAACAACCGGGTGATGAAAGACTTCCTATTCTTGACCTTACTCCGGTCGCCAACAAGGAACTGGCCTACGCTCCTGACGGATTGTATGCACAGGTTTCATCAATTCCCGATGTGTTTGCTGTACAAGGTCTGCATCCGGTTCGCTTAATTCTCGAGCTTAACTCAGAAGTACTTGCCGATTTGCTTGAACATAAAACAGTTTTGCCTTTCTCCAAAAAACAGATTTTCCTGTCATTAGATCCATTTATTTCTTCTTCACAGGAAAAATCCATCGCCGAAATCATCGACGGGTTTATTAAAGAAGGATACACTGCTTTTGTTGCAAACAACGTGGCTCACCTTCAGATTTTCAAAACATATAAAGACAAGATCAACGTCATTGCAGGACCATATTTATATTCATTCAACCGTTGGTCAGCTTCATGGCTCGAAAATCAGAATGCAACTTCATTCATTATGCCTTACGAAAATTCACGCCGCAACCTGGAAGCCACCTTCGAAACCTCTGTTCGTTCTCGTGTCATCATTCCGGTTTTTGCTTATCCGTCATTATTCCGAATGCGTTTTAAGCTTCCATCGGATTACGATTTCACTTACTTCGAAGACAAGGAAGGTTCACTTTTCAAAGTAAATTCAACAACTGATGGTTCCTTCGTAATGCCTGAACAACCGTTCAGCATTCTGGATAAGGTTCAGTTCCTTCAGCAGTCTGGTTTTAAAAAGTACCTTGTTGACTTCTCAAAAACAAAAGTCTCAAAAAGTCAGATAAAAGCCATCATGACCTCTCTTCAGAAAGGACAGCCATTACCAGACACTTCACGCTTCAACTGGAAAGACGGTTTCTACTCTCCACAAAAAATGGAAGAATACAAAGCCGCTGCCCAGAGAGCCGCAGAAAACCCGGGACCCCGCCCTTCCCCTAGAGGCAAGTCCCAGAATAAAGGTAAACGCTCTTCTTACACTAAACGAAAGTAGGGCGATATATTTCTAGCAGGCAGCGGCCTCAACAGCTGCAACCGCTGCGGCCTGTTCTGTCTGCTGGATAACCTTGGCTTCAGAATTTGAAGTGTTGGCCACGTAAATCTGTTTAAATTCGATATGTTCAGCCACCACCACAACTCTGCTTTCTTTTTTACCATCTTTTTCCCAACGTTCCTGCTTAATACGTCCCACCACGCGAACTCCACGTCCTTTTTTACAGTTTTCATTGCATATTTCAGCAAGTTTCCCGTAACATTCCACATCAAAGTAAGATACTTCTTCCGCAGCTTCACCGTTTGAAGATTTGTAATATCTGTTTACGGCTAAAGGAATCTGATACACCTTAAAACCTGGTGTAGGTTCTTTCATAGAGTTTTCTCTTACAATGTTTCCTTCCAAAATAATTGAGTTTAACTGATTCATAGTCTTTCCATCTTTTTCCAAATAGTTTGTGTTTTTGTGCGATGCACTTTTCTCCGGCCGAAGAAACAACAGACAAAAACCAAGTCCAGTCTGCCGTCACAAATATGAATGGTGTAAAAAAAGATTTTTCGGCAAAAAGAAGGCAAAAAAAATAAAAAAAATCACCCGTTTCCAGGTGATTTTAATCGATTTATAAATAAACTAGAGATTTTGGAGAAAAACAATCAACAATATTTATTGGTTTGTAAGCAGAGCGTCTTTGTCTCCCGAAAGATAGCGTTCACAAATGTTGGTTGGCATTGGTTTTCCGCGGAGAAAGCCCTGTACAATGTTGCAGTTGAAGCCCTTCAGCATATCCAACTGGTCGTTCTGTTCAACACCTTCCGCAATGGTTTCCAGTCCCATCTTGCTTACCATGTTAATAATGGAACTTGTAATGTTAGCCTGAATTCCATCCCGTGAAGTAATATTGTTGATGAATGATTTATCAATTTTGAGAGTATTCAATGGCAGTACCTGAAGGTAGTTCAGAGAAGAATAGCCTGTACCAAAGTCATCAAGTGAAACACGGAATCCCATATTTTTGATGTGGTGCAGTTTTTCTATTGTTTCTTCCATGTCGTTGATCATAACACCTTCAGTAATTTCAATTTCCATGTACTGCGGAATGATATCGTATTTTTTCAACAGTTCACGTAGCTCAAAAATAAAGTTGTCCTGTTTCATCTGTACTGGAGAAATATTCACCGAAATGATTCCGGTAAAATTGAACTGTTTCTGCCATTTACGAAGAGTTGCCATAGCTGTATTCAGAACCCATTTTCCAATTGGAAGGATTAGTCCGTTTTCTTCAGCCAGTGGAATAAACACCGACGGTGGAATTTCACCAAGTTCAGGATCTACCCAACGGATAAGAGCTTCGAATCCGCGGAGTTGACTTGTCTGAATATCGAACTGAGGCTGGTAATAAAGTGAAAAGTTTGAATCAAGAACGGCTGTGTTCATTTTTGTGCGCATGGTCAGTTTTTGAACAAAAATACGTTCCATCTCAATATTGAAGAAAGTAAATCGGTTTTTTCCCTGCTGTTTGGAAGTGTGGATTGCCATATCAGCAAAACGCATAAGCTCCTGTTTTGATTCTGTATGATGAGGAAAAACTGAAATACCACCTGAAACACTGATGTCTTCCATCCGAAGAGCTTCGTAAAGTGTATCGGTAATATTGTAGACTGAATCCATGGAATCAATATTTGAAAGCATTACCATAAATTCATCACCGCCATAACGGAACACCTGAATTGTATCCCGGCAAAATCGTTTAAGTACAATGGCAGTCCTTTTAAGAATCTCATCACCGGCTTCAGTTCCTTTGGAGTCGTTAACAATTTTAAGGTCGTCCAAATCCAGTAAAAGAAGAGCCAGCATTGTATTTTCATAGCGGGCTGTATCAATAGCAATGTCCAGTGCTTCTGGAAAACCGGAGCGGTTGGTAAGTCCTGTAAGGATGTCTGTATTGGCAGTTTCCTTAAGCTTCTGAGTATAAAGCTTTTCTGTGGTGATATTAGTAAAGACAACAATTACCTTGTTATCTTCAACTTTTTTCATTTCTGCTTTGTACCAGTTTTTATTTGCTGGAGAGTAGTAATTTGTTTCAATAACCGGTATTCCCCGCATAATCTGAAGTGCGTATTCGAACCATGGGATTTCAGAAACAAGATTTTTTTCAAAGGCTTTGAATGTAGGGGCATCCTGAACAATGTGACCTGTCATCTCATGGAATGCTGCATTTGCAAAGTCAACATTGAAATCTATAATTTGATGCTGCTCATCTTCAATAGGTGAGAATACTGATACGGGTGATGCTAAATTTGCAACGATTTGTTCAAAGTTCATGTTTTGTCCTGGAAACTTTTTGATATCATTTTGTTTGAATATTGTAAGTCCATTGAATGTATTTGTCAAAAACAATTCATCAACCTGAATGTAATAATAGCATTTTTTTTAGTATTTAACATTCTGATTTTTAGAATTTCTTCATTTTTCTTAAGATTTTTTTCTTTTCTATTGACGATTTTTTTTTAGATTTAGTATCTTTTATTTAACGCTAAAGAATTTAACATGAAAAAGGTAGGCTAATGGATACACAGGAAAATGAAGCTGTAGAAAACGAAACACCTGAAACACAGAACGAAGCTGTAGAAAATCAGGGTGCCGAAGAAGCTGCGGAAAATACTGCTGCTGAATCAACAGAAACAGCTGAAACAACTGAAACAACTGAAACAACAGAAAAGACTCCTGAAGAAAAAATTGCTGAACTGGAAGCAGAAGTTGCAGATCTTAAAGATCAGCTTCTCCGTCGTGCTGCAGATTTTGATAATTACCGCAAGCGCATGATTAAAGAAAAGCAGGATGCATACGATTATGCCAATGCTAATCTTCTTGCTGATCTTTTGGACAGTCTTGATAATTTTGACCGTACAATTGAAGCTGCAAAAGATGCAAAGGATGCAAAAGCAATTGCAGACGGCGTAAAAATGATCAACAAGAACCTGGTTAAAATGCTTGAAGACAAGTATAACCTGGAAAGTTACGGTAAAGCAGGCGACGATTTCAATCCTGAAATTCACGAAGCTATTGGCCGCATGCCAAATCCAAAAGCAGAAAAAGAAACTTTAAAAGAAATTTATCTTAAAGGCTATAAGCTTAAAGATAAAGTAATCCGAAACGCCAAAGTAATGGTAGAAGTTCCGGAAGCATAAAAAACTTGTAAATATGGCAGAATAACCTGCCTGGAGGAATAAAATCATGGGAAAAATTATTGGTATCGACTTGGGAACAACTAACTCTTGTGTTGCTGTAATGGAAAACGGCGACCCTGTAGTAATCCAGAACTCAGAAGGTGGACGCACAACTCCATCTATCGTTGGTTTTACATCTAAAGGTGACCGCATTGTTGGTGCACCTGCCAAAAACCAGATGGTTACAAACCCAAAAAACACAGTATATTCAGCAAAACGCCTTATTGGTCTTAAATACAGTGATCTTAAAGGTGAAGCAACAAAGCTTCCATATACAGTAGTAGATAACGGTGCTGACGTTCGTATTGAAATTGATGAAAACGGTACTAAGAAAAAATATTCTCCACAGGAAATCTCAGCTTTCGTTCTTCAGAAGATGAAGAAAACTGCAGAAGATTACCTTGGTACAGAAGTAACAGAAGCTGTTATTACAGTTCCAGCTTACTTCAACGATGCACAGCGTCAGGCTACAAAAGATGCTGGTAAAATCGCTGGGTTGAATGTTCAGCGTATCATCAACGAACCAACTGCTGCAGCTCTTGCATTCGGATTTGGAAAAGATCAGTCTAAAGAACGCACAGTAGCTGTTTACGACCTTGGTGGTGGTACATTCGATATTTCCATTCTTGAACTTGCTGACGGTGTTTACGAAGTAAAATCAACAAACGGAAACACACAGCTTGGTGGTGATGACTGGGACCGCGTTGTAACAAACTGGCTCATCGATGAATTTAAAAAAGACACAGGCATTGACCTTGGAAATGATGCAATGGCTATGCAGCGTCTTCGTGAAGCAGCAGAAAATGCAAAAATCGGTCTTTCTAACCAGACTTCAGTAGACATCAACCTTCCATTTATTACAGCGGATAGCACAGGTCCAAAACACCTTCAGAAAAACCTTACACGTGCTCAGTTCGAAGCTATGACAGACCACCTGTTCCAGGCTACAAAAGAACCATGTGAAAAAGCAATTCGTGATGCAGGAATTTCTGCTTCAGATATCGACGAAGTTCTCCTGGTTGGTGGATCTTCACGTATGCCAAAGGTTCAGGAAATCGTTAAACAGATTTTCGGAAAAGAAGGAAACCGCTCAGTAAACCCAGATGAAGCTGTTGCTGTTGGTGCTGCAGTTCAGGGTGGTGTTCTTGGTGGCGATGTAAAAGACATCCTTCTTTTGGACGTAACTCCACTTTCTCTTGGTATTGAAACAATGGGTGGTGTATTCACAAAGCTTATTCCACGCAACACAACAATTCCAACTAAAAAATCACAGATCTTCTCTACAGCTGCCGATGGACAGACTGCAGTTTCTATCCACGTACTTCAGGGTGAACGCGAAATGGCTGCCCAGAACCGTACACTTGGAAACTTTGACCTTGTTGGTATTCCAGCCGCTCCACGTGGTGTTCCACAGATTGAAGTTACATTCGACATTGATGCCAACGGTATTGTTCACGTATCTGCTAAAGATCTTGGAACAGGAAAAGAACAGCACATTCAGATTACATCTTCTTCAGGACTTTCTGATGCTGAAATTGAACGCATGGTTAAAGAAGCAGAAGCCAACGCCGAAGCTGATAAAGCAAAACGCGAAGGTGTTGATGCACGTAACAATGCAGACAGCATGATCTATGCAACAGAAAAAACTCTTAAAGATCTTGGAGATAAAGTAGATTCAGCCGAAAAACAGAAGATTGAAGATGCAGTTGCAGAACTGAAAAAAGCTTTGGAATCTGACAATACAGAAGAAATCAAAGCAAAAACAGAAGCATTGCAGCAGGCTTCATACAAAATCGCCGAAGAACTGTACAAACAGCAGGGTGCTGCCGGTGCTCAGCCAGGAGCTGGAGGTGCCGAAGGTGCCGAAGGTGCAGCTGGTGATGCTGGTGCAGATGCTGGATCCAAGTCAAGCGGATTTGATAAAGGCAGTGCCGATGATGTTGACTTTGAAGTAAAGGATGATAACTAATAAATCAACCAAATGTACTTTGAAAAGTTAGCTGACAAAACGTAAAGTTGGAAGCAAGCACTAAAATCTAATGTAAAGCAAACAGGGGCCTGCCGGGCTCCTATTTGCGTATTATGGTATGAAGGAATAATATATGGCAAAGCGAGATTATTACGAAGTATTAGGCGTTGAAAAAAACGCTGCACAGGAAGATATCAAACGAGCTTACCGAAAGCTTGCGGTAAAATACCATCCGGATAAAAACCCGGGCGATAAAGAAGCCGAAGAAAAATTCCGTGAAGCAACAGAAGCCTACGAAGTTTTGTCTGACGAAAAGAAACGTCCTCTGTATGACCAGTATGGTTTTGCAGGTGTAGACGGCATGGATCAGGGTGGCGGAGGACAGTATTCTCATGCTTATCAGGATTTCAGCGATCTTTTTGGCGGCATGGGCGGCGGATTCGGCGATATTTTCGATAATATTTTCGGCGGTGGCTTTGGTGGTGGTTCAAGACGCAATCAGGGATCACAGGCTGGTGCCAGTCTTCGCTATGACCTTCAGATTTCCTTCCGCGATGCAGTTTACGGTACAAAAGCCGAAATCCATTTCCGTCATGCAGAAGCCTGTGATTCCTGTGGAGGAACAGGTGGTACCGGTAAAAAAACATGTCCTACCTGTAAAGGAATGGGTCAGGTACGCAGCGGAAACGGTTTCTTCCAGATTCAGCAGACCTGTCCAAAATGTTCGGGTAAGGGAAGCGTAATTGAAAAACCTTGTGCTTCCTGCCGTGGTTCAGGTCTTGTAGAAAAAAACAAAGCCATGAGTCTTACAATCCCAGCTGGAACAGATGATGGAAAACGCATTGTAATTCCACGCCAGGGTGACGCAGGTTCCAACGGAGCTCCAGCCGGAGATCTTCTGGTTATGGTACATGTTGAACCTCATGCATATTTTGAACGGGATGGTCAGGATCTTTACTGTGCAGTTCCAATTTCCATGTCTCAGGCAGCATTGGGAGCAGAAATTAAAATCAAATCTCTTGATGACAAAGAAGTTTCATTTAAAGTTCCAGCTGGTACTGGCAACGGAAAGCTTCTTCGCATTAAAGGAGAAGGCGTTCCTTACTCAGGTTCTACACGAAAAGGTGATCTTTACGTAAAAATCATGGTTCAGATTCCATCTCATCTTTCTTCAAAAGAAAAGGCTCTTCTGGAACAGTATATGGAAATGGAAAAACCAACAGAAAAACCTGAGCTTATGCCTCTTTCTAAACTGGGCTAACCTAAACTTTTACTCGAATTCTGCCGATACTGTGTTATAATAAAATACATTTTTTAAATTCGGTCGATTCGAGGTGGTTATGTATAAAACCCGTAAAAAGATTATTCTTACTTTAGCCAATATGGCTGGTATTCTGCTTTTTGGACTTCTCACAATTAATCTGCTTCCAAGACAGATTGACTCAGATGGTCCTTACTATTCATTTCTTGTTGTTATTTTTATTTTCATTATCACTGTTTTCGTAACATCAAGAATCCGTAGTAAGCTTCTTGTTCTTGCTCGTCAGAAGACTATTGAAACAGGAGAAACAACACTTATTTCAGAATTCATCAACCGTCTGCGTTTCTGTTACACAAATGATGACTTTTTTAGTGTTGTAGGAGAAATCCTCGAAGCTAAAGGTGACTGTTCTGTTATTTATTACGACCGCAATAAAAACTACCTTTTGTATAACAGTCCAGACCGCCTTACACAAAATGAAGAAACTCATACAAAGCTTCTTCAGAATTTCCCAGAAAACTGGCCGGATGGAATTAAATTCTTCGATCGCCATCTTGGTGTAACTTCCCGCTACAAAAAATCACGGGGATTCTTCATTGTTTACAACAAAATGCACTTTTTTGTATTCTGTAAATATTCACGCCTTTTTGACCTGGACATTTACGGCCGTCTTTATGAAGAATTCAAACGATTTGTAACACGATCAGATACTCTTCTTACACTTTCTGAAATTTCTGCTACAACAAAGGAATGGGAACAGCTTGCCGTAACACAGCAGTCCTTCCTTCCACAGAAAATTCCTAACATCAATAAACTGAAGATTGCCACATACTTCCGACCTTTGGTAAACGTATCTGGTGACTACTTCTCAATTCTTCCAATCGATCAGAACCGCACACTTCTTATGCTTGGAGACGTTTCTGGTAAAGGTCTTCCAGCTGCTCTTCTCATGGGTTTGGTTATCAACACTGTAAAAATTATTGAAAATAAATCGGATCTGGTTTCTGTAGTTGGTGCTGTAGATAAAGCTATTAAGGGAATGCACCTTCAGGATAAATATACTGTATTGTTCCTGGGTATTGTTGATACTGCACAGATGACAATCCGCTACATCAATGCTTCCATGTCTGACCCAGTTATTCTTTCACCAGCTCCTGACGGATATCGAATTAAACCGCTTACATCAAACTGTTCGGTTATTGGTATTCTTGAACTTGATTTGGATTCAATTCAGGTTGCAGAAAAACGTCTTTTCCGCGGTGACACCATCCTTATGGCAACTGACGGTGTTTCTGAAGTTATGAATGATGAAGGCGTTGAGCTTGGTGATACAGAAATCTTCAAACAGACTCTTCAGGCCGGCGCTGCAAAATCACCTCAGGAATTTGTAGATGATATTGTAGATTTGATCATGGAATATAACGGCGACAAAAAGCTTCATGATGACGTTACAATGATGATTGCCAAGGTAGGTTACTAATGATATACATCATACTTAATTTCTTATCGATTTTCTTCTTTATTTATATTTCTCATGCATTTGACCACAATAAGGCAATTGATACTTCAAATTTGTCAGAAGTTCTTTTGTCGTTGATGGTTTTTACAATCCAGACTATTCTTTTTACCCTCATTCTGATTTTTACCGATCAGTGGTCAATGGTTTTCAACAGAATCCTGCTTAAGGCCTGTTTCTTCTTTGAAGGACTGGCATTTATAATGTTCTCTTTTGGAATTCTTGGACTTGGTTTGAAGAAGCGAGGTTCAGTCTTTACTTTTACTCAGGTAGCTTTTGTCGTTCTGCTGGCTTACATTGTATTCATCAAGTTTGAAACTGTTGATGTAACTTTGGACAGCGGTGTAATCATTGGATCAAACTTCCTGTTCTCTTCAAAAGCAGTAGTTTATTTCCCATGGGCTTGGGGCGATCTTTATACAGCTATTTACCGTTTTGCTCTTCCAGCCGTTTCAGTTCTTCTTTTGATGATTATCCGTGAAGACAACTCCACACAGCTTCAGAAATATCAGGGATTTTTGTTCATGGAAGCTTTGTTCATCATGTGGTTCTTCCTGGCATTCATTAAATATGTTTCAAAGGCATCCATGCCATTCAAGCTTCTAAACATTTATGCATATCTTTTTATGTATGTATTCCTGTATCAGGCTTTCCTTACAACATCGGTTCCTTCAAAACGAGCTATTTTTGCCCAGTTTCTTAAACTTTCGCTCTGTTATGTAATTCCAGCTGTTCTTCTTGGTGCACTTATTGCCAGATTCCAGCCTCACGATATGCGTGGAGATTTAATTTTCCAGGTTATTCTTACAGCAGGAGCAACCATCGGAATCCTTTTTTCATGGCGAATAATGACACTGATTACAACAAGTGCCCGTCTGTATAACAATGACTACGAAGCTGAATTTGAAAAAGAATTGGCTGCCGTTGACTATTCTGGCGAAATGGATCAGGTAACTGCCCGAATGTTCCAGGTTTTTAAAAACAATGTAGAATGTTCTTCAATGAACGTTTATATTGATGGTGGCCACGGTTCCCTTATTCCGGCATATTCATCAAACAAGCTTTCATTTAACTATCCGATTCGTTCAAAAATGCTTGAATATCTGGTTAGTGAAAACTGCAATATTGTTATCTACAACGAAATTGATGACCGTCACGAATACCAGCCTGTTTTGAGTGAACTTCACATGTTCTTTGAACGTGCTAAATGTGATGCCATGTTTATCCTGGCAGAAGGTCATAACATTGTTGGTATCATTACTCTTGGACGTAAAACTTCTGGAGATCACTACAAAGAATACGATAAAAATGTATTTACAAAGCTGTTCTCTTACTTCTTCGTATTTGGTTACTACATGCGCAACATTTCTAACAAGGAAGTTCTGTCGGTAGTTAACCGCGAAATCAAGATGTCTTCCCAGATTATTACTTCTATCCAGGAAAACGTTGACCAGATTAAAAATATTAAGATGGACGTTGGATATAAAATGGTTCCAGCCCACAACATTGGTGGTGAATTTATCGATCTTATTCGTCTTACAGAAAACCGCCATCTTATGGTAGTTGGTGACTTGAGTGGTAAAGGTATTGCCGCTTCTATGAACATGGTTATCTTGAAATCCATCATCCGTACATATCTTGCTGAAACCCACGATTTCAAACAGCTGGTTGTAAAAATCAATCAGTTCGTTCGTGAAAGTATGATTAAAGGTACAATCTTCCAGGGTCTCTTTGCTCTTCTGGATTTTGAAACTGATACAATGTACTACATCAACTGTGGTATTCCTGCTCTGTTCATGTACACACAGGTTTATAACAACGTAATCGAAATCCAGGGTTCCGGTCATATTTTGGGATTCGTAAAAGATATTGCACCATATATTTCTGTAAAAACTACAAAGCTTAACCGTGGTGATATTATTCTTGCCTGTACAGATGGTCTTATCAACTCACACTCACTGCGAGGTGAAAAATATGGTAAGGAACGTGTAGTTCAGTCTATTATGAACAATGCAACTTATCCTGCCCAGCGTATGGCCCAGTTTACTTTTGAAGATCTTACTAAGTTCATGTCAAAAGAAATGGAAGATGACGTTTCTCTGATTCTGTTCAAATATAAAACAGGTATTGAATTTGCTACTGAAGCAGAAAAGGCAAAGGAACGTGAAGAAGCCGAAAAAGCTGCTGCAGAAGCTGCCGCCGCAAATGGAGGATTTGCAGGTTCAGACAGTGTTGTTGAAGAAGCTGCAACGGAAACTCCAGCTGAAGCAGTTGAAGCATCTGCCAGTGAAGAATCTGTTCCTGCAGCCCAAGAACCAGTTCACGAAATGACTGAAGAGGAAAGACTTGCCGCTTTTGTTGCACAGATGGAAGCTGGTGAAGCCATGGCAAAAGAAAAGGAAGCACCATCAGTTGAAGATGATATGTTTAATACAAACCTTTCTGCTGATTCAAATAATTCTTCCGATGATTCACTTCCGGAAGGCTTCAATCCTGCTGACTTCGGGCTTCCTGACGATTTCCAGCTTTAAGGAAATTGCCTAAATATAAGGAGAAAACTAGATGGAAAATTTGACTATTGCTGAACGCGAAGGTGCCAACTATAAGCTTTACGAATTAACAGGTGGTCTTAATGCCTATACACTTGGTGACTTTGCAGAAAAACTTTATGCTGCTGTACTTGAAAAAAACGTTGTACTAGATCTTTCTAAACTAATCGAAATTGACAGCTCAGGACTTGGACTGATTATGGCTGCTTTCAACGATTCTGTTGATGCTGAACACGTAATGTTCCTGCTTTCCATTTCCAGCGAAGTGGACCGTGCCCTTTTGGACAGTGGATTCCGAAGCTCTTTCCGTCTTATCAACTCAGTTACGGAAGCTGTTTAATCAGAATTATCTGGAGGTAGATTTATGGAATTTATTGATAAGGCTAAAGAATATCTGGCAAAAGGTGCAAAAGCTTCAAAAGATGCATTTGATAAAGCTGGAAATAAACTTCAGGATTTTTCTGATCAGAGTGTAATCAAACTGGAAATCAGAAAGTGCCAGAATGACATTGAAGCTGTCAGCAAAAAACTTGGTGATCTTGCCGTAAAAGCATTTCTTAAAGAAGGAAAAACCGAACTTTCTGCCGCTGATGAAGCAGTTGCCGATCTTCTGCAGAAAATTAAGGACAACAATAAAAAAATTGACGACATGCAGGAAGAACTAAAAAAGTTCCAGTAAAAATTGTGTCATCCTGAACTTGTTTCAGGATCCCAAAACGGTATTTTTTCTAAACTCAATCTTCTTTTTTTCCGAACATATACTATAGCACCGTAAAAAAAATTGAAATTTATGGCACTATATGGGATAATTATACTATGATAGAAGTATTGCGCCTTGATGGGAAAAAGTACTGGATTAATCCCCATATGATTGAAAGTATGGAAGAAAATCCTGATCTTACACTTACCATGTTATCCGGCAAAAAGCTGGTGGTACAAAATTCCTATGAAGATATTATAGAAAAAATTATAGCATACAGACAAAAATTAGGTATTGATAAACAGGAAGTCCTGTAAATAGGGGATAGACATGGATTTAGCGAGTATTATTGGTTTGGTTGGTGGTGCAGCCTGTATCGTAATGTCAGTTTTGACTTCAGGTGGTACTTTGGGTGGTATCTACGACCTTCCTTCTGTTTTCATGGTTATTGGTGGTTCTTACGCCGCAATCTTTATTTGTTATCCAATCAGTAAGGCTGTTGGTATGTGGAAGGTTTTCGGCCGCATTTTTAAGGTACCTGATTTTGGTGAAAAGAACATCGTAATCAACATGCAGGCTCTTTCTGAAAAAGCCCGACGTGAAGGTATTCTTGCCCTGGAAGACGGACTTGATGATCTTGAATCGCCATTTATGAAAATGGGACTTCGACTTGTAGTTGATGGTACTGACGGTAACGTTATTCGTGCAATCATGGAAAATGAAATGAACCAGTGTGAAGCCCGCCATATGGATTGGGTTGGTGTTTTCAATAACTGGGCCGGTTATGCTCCAGGTTTCGGTATGATGGGTACCGTTCTTGGTCTTATTGGTATGTTGAACAACCTTGAAGATAAATCTTCCCTGGGTCCTAACATGGCCGTTGCCTTGATTACAACACTTTACGGTTCTATGATGGCCAACTGGATTATTGGTCCAGTTGCAATTAAGCTGATAGCACAGAACGCTGCCGAAATGCGTACAATGGAAATGATTATTGAAGGTGTTCTTGCCATTCAGGCTGGTGAAAATCCACGAATTATGACACAGAAACTTCTTACATATCTTGATCCTGTTTCAAGAAAAGCAATTGAAGCCGACGTTATTAAGGACTAATTAAATGGGAAAACAGAAGAAGGAACCAGCTAAACCGTCCACGGCGTGGCAGGGTACTTACGGTGATATGATCACCCTTATGCTCTGCTTCTTTGTTATGCTTTATAACCCGTCGGAAGTAGATGTAACACAGCTTGCTACTATTACACAGTCTCTCCAGATGAATGAAACTGAAAGTGTTTCTGGTGGACTTTCCCTTTCTGCAGGCCGACTTTCTGATCTTGGTAATAATATTAACTCTCTACCTTCGCTTGAAAAGGGAAAATCACTTGGTCTTGCCAAAAAGAAGGCTGTTTCACTATTTGCTCCTGATGTTAAATCAAACCGCATCACCATCACTTCTGATGAACGTGGTTTGATTATCACACTTGCCTCTGATTCATTTTTTGAAGAAGGAAGCGCAGATCTAAATATAAACGAAACTCGAGACACATTACTTCGACTTTCTGAGTTCTTCAAATCTGAGGAATTAAAAGACAGAAGATTCAGAATTGAAGGTCATACAGATGATACTCCTGTGTCTGCCGATTCAAAATATCCTAGCAATTGGGAGCTTTCTGCTGCACGTTCTGTTAATGTTTTACATTATCTTGCCGATTATGGAGTAAGGGAGAATTCTTTTTCGGTAGCAGGATATGCAGATACTCGCCCGAAATTCTCCAATGACACGCCTGAAGGAAAAGCTTACAACAGACGTGTAGACATAATTATTCTAGACGAGGGACATTTTTAGTGTTATAATTTAAGGGACATTATTATCTCTTATTCACTTAAATGTTGCTTGCTGGAGGGGACATGGCAGACAATGATGAAATGATGGGTGAAGACTCTTTGGCCGAAGAAGCATCTTCTAAAAAAGGTGGTTTTGCTGGAGCTCTTCTTCCAATGCTCAAATGGATTATTATTGGAGTTGCTGTACTTATTCTCATCGTAGTTGTTGTAATCGTTACAATGAAAATTGCAAATGGAAATAAAGCTGCCGCTACAACAGTTGCCGTAAGTGAAGAATATACAGGTCAGCGTGAACTTCTGGACTGGTACACTTCTCTTGATGTTACACAGGTATTTACAGCAGACGATATTCCAGCTACAGCCCGCGTTCATGTTTATCTTGGTTATAAAAAAGATGACAAAGCCACTTCAACAGAAATTACTCAGCGTCAGGTTGAACTTCGCGAATTTATGCGAAGATATTTCAGTGGTAAAACAGCAGCAGAATTAAAAAACATTCAGAATGAAGACAGACTCAAAATCGAACTTAAAAATGCAATTAACGATAAGATTTTGAGTGGATCAAAGATTCGCGACGTTGCCTTTGTGCAGAAAGACGTTATCGAACAAAACTAAGGTGGAAGGCGCATGAACGAGGTTCTGTCACAGGACGAAATTGACCAGTTGCTCACAGCTATTTCCTCGGGTGATTCCGAGGTAGATGACTTTAAGCCTGTCTCAAGTGCCCGAAAGATCAAGATTTACGATTTTAAACGACCGGACAAATTCTCAAAAGAACAGCTTCGTACAGTTTCAAACATGCACGAATCATTTGCCCGTATGACCACAACTTCTCTTTCGGCCCTGCTTCGATCACTGGTACACGTTCATGTAGCTTCGGTAGACCAGCTTACATACGAAGAATTTATCCGATCAATTCCAACTCCAACAACCCTTGCCGTTATCAACATGGACCCTCTCAAAGGAACTGCGATTTTGGAAATTGACCCAACAATTACTTTCTGTATGATTGACCGCCTTTTCGGAGGACGTGGAGCAACTACAGGAAATAAAAACCGCGACCTTACTGATATCGAACAGGAAGTAATGGAAGGTGTTATCGTTCGTATTCTTGCAAATATGCGAGAAGCCTGGACACAGGTAATCGATCTTCGACCTCGATTCCAGCAGATTGAAACTAATCCTCAGTTTGCACAGCTGGTTCCTCCAAACGAAATGGTCGTTCTTGTAACATTGGAAACAAAAGTAGGTGACGAAGAAGGTATGATGAACTTCTGTATTCCTTACCTTACAATCGAACCTATTATTTCAAAGCTTTCATCACAGTTCTGGTTTTCTTCAGTACGACGAAATTCAACAACACAGTACCTTTCAACAATTAAAGGTCAGCTTTCTTCTGTTGATATGGATGTTGTTGCAGAACTGGGAACAATCAACTTGCCAATCAGAGACGTTCTTTCGCTTAGAACAGGTGATGTAGTTCGTCTTGATACAATAAAAGTGGGTGATCCTCTTACCTTGAGCGTTGGAAACAAAAAGAAGTTTTTCTGTCAGCCTGGTGTAGTTGGTAAAAAAATGGCTGTGCAGATTACAGGTAAAATCGCTGGTACAGAAGAGGAAGAATTTGAAGAATTATCCTTAGAAGGAGAAGATAATTATGAGTGATGGTGCAATTTCACAGGACGAAATCGACGCTCTGCTTTCTGGCGTAGCAATGGATGGATTAAACTCGTCAGGACAGGTTTCAAGCGGGCCTTCAGTTCACATTGATGAAGCCACCATGCAGACCCTGGCAGACGAGCTCAAGCCTTTCCTTGAAGAAAATATCAACAAGTTTACAGGAGCTTCATTCTCTGCAGGAAATCCGGTTGTAGAAATCTCTGACCGCGACAGACTTATGGCAAAATTGCCTGAAGTTGTAGTTGGAATTATGGCAGATTACAACTCCGGTGTTTCAGGCGACCACCTGTATCTTCTTTCTACAGAATTTGCTTTGAAACTTTTCGCTTTGGTAAATTCAGAAGAAGTTACTGAAGTTGATGATATGGTAATTTCAGTTGTATCAGAAGTTGTTGCAACCCATGCTGCAGCACAGATCAATAATCTGGATAAAACTGGAAAACTGTCTGGCCTTGCTCACAACACTCCTGAGGGAGTAAACGAGCCAAAAGCCATGATCCGCTTTCCTCAGGGAGAATTCTGTCTTACATCTTACCCACTTACTTTGGATGGTGAAAACTATACTTTGTGGGAATGTCTTAGTGGAGAAGTAGCAGAAAAATTCGGTAATGCATTGGGCGGTGGAATTGAAGAACCAATGGCATTGAACCCTTCAGATATGGCTTCACTTGGTGCAATGGCAGGCGGTTCACCAATGGGAAGTGCTCCTATGGGTAATTCAGCTCCAATGGGCGGAATGAATATGGGTGGCATGAACATGGGTGGTATGCCAAACGGCGGTGCTATGGGCGGTATGCAGATGGGAATGCAGCCAAACATGGGAATGCAGATGGGCGGAATGAACATGGGTGGTATGAATATGGCACCTATGGGCGGAATGAACATGGGAATGAATGTTCCAAATGTTCAGACTCTTCAGTATCCAAATCTACAGACAGGAATGCAGTCAGCCGAACAGGGAAACATCGGTCTTATCATGGACGTTATGATGGAGATGACTGTAGAGCTTGGACGCACAAAAAAATCAATTAAAGATATTCTTGGAATGGGCGAAGGTACAATCATCGAGCTGGATAAACTTGCCGGTGAACCTGTAGACATTCTTGTAAACCATAAAGCAATTGCCAAGGGAGAAGTTGTAGTTATTGATGAAAACTTCGGTGTTCGTGTAACTGAAATCCTTTCTCCAATGGAAAGAGTGAACGAACTTCACTAATAAAAATGGCTCCGGTCTGAAAGGGGAAATTCAGACTGGAGTTTGCTTTTAAAAAGCGAAAAATGGGTGGGAAAATGAACAGCAAATCTCTTTGGAAGAAAGTCATTCTGGCTATTCTTCTTGTTTCAGTTTTAAATATCTCGGCTTTTTCTCAGGAATCTTCTCAGAATTCACAGAATGCTTCAGAAACAACAGAGACAGCTTGGGAACAATCTGAATCTTATTTTGCAAATCCAGTTTCCACAGACGAAACCGATTCTTCAACTTCAACAAGGACATCAACAGCATCAACTGTATGGATTTTTGTAAAGATGATTCTAGTTCTTGCCATTTTTATTGCGGCAATTTATGGAGTTCTCTGGTACATCAAAAAACGTAACAATACTGTAAAAAATGATGATGAATTTTTAAGACGGGTTTCATATCTTACTCTTGCACCTGGAAAAACAGTAGAAATTGTAACTCTTATAGACAAGGCATATATTCTTGGTGTAAGCGACGCAGGCATCAACTTGATAGCAGAAGTAACTGACAAGGAACTTATTGATGCAATGAATGTTTACTCCGACAAGCAGACAAATACAAAAAAATCACGTTCCTTTGCGGAAGTTCTTAATCTTTTTATGCCAAATGCCGCTCAGAACGAAGAACCGGCTGCAGAAAATACAGGACTTGCAGATCTTATTAAAAAAGCCCAGAAAGGATTGGAGGAATAATGAAAAAGATTTTTGCAGTTCTTTCAATTCTTCTGATTTTCGCAGGTTCAGCAGTTGCCCAGTCAAATTTTCCACAGGGATCGGCACAGGGAACAACAGAAATGAGCCGCAATGTAACGCAACCAACTGTTCCGAATATTTCAGTTGAAATCACTCAGCCGCAGACAGGACAGGAAGTGGCTTTTTCGGTAAGACTGCTGCTTTTACTTACAGTTCTTACTATCGCACCAAGCATTCTCATTTTGATGACATGTTTTCTGCGATTTTCAATTGTCCTGGATTTTATTAAACGAGCACTTTCACTTCAGCAGGTTCCTCCTACAGCAGTTTTGAACGGAATTGCTTTTTTCTTAACTCTTTATGCCATGTGGCCAACTTTTTCTACCATGTATGAAAGATCTTTCAAACCCCTTTCTAACGGTGAAATTGGAATTGAAGAAGCTTACCGTGGGGCAGAAGAACCAATCCGAGAATTCATGTTCGTTCAGATGGAAAAAGATCCTAGCTACATCACCACATTTATGAGTATGGCAAAGCTGGATCAGCCTCGTGTTCCTGCCGATGTACCTACCCACATTCTGATTCCTTCATATATTCTTCACGAGCTTACAGTGGCATTTAAAATTGGTGTGCTATTGTATATTCCTTTTATCATTATAGATATGGTTGTGGCCAGTATTCTTATGTCCATGGGTATGATGATGCTGCCACCGGTTCAGATTTCCATGCCATTCAAACTCATTCTTTTTGTAATGGTAGATGGATGGGGACTTCTGACACAGCAGCTCTTTGTTTCGGTAATGCATTAGGTGGGAGGACGATAAATGTCAGTTGGTGAAATTGTGTCCCTCATGAGAGGTGGCATTACACAGATTATTGAACTAATTGCTCCGGTTTTAGGAATTGCTCTTATTGTAGGTCTTGTTATAGCTATTTTTCAGGCAACTACATCAATTCAGGAGCAGACCCTTACTTTCCTTCCAAAGCTTTTGACCATTCTTTTTGTTCTGGCTTTAATGGCAGGGGTTATGTTTACCAATTTAGGCGAATATACCATCATGCTTTTCCGCAGAATACCAGATTTTGCCAAATAGGGGAGTAAAAGCCCGTGCTTGATTCAATCCTGTCCAAAGCTCCTCAATACCTTCTCGTTTTTGTACGCTGCTTTGCTCTGGTTTTAACGTTGCCTTTGTTTTCCATGAGATCGGTTTCCAGAACAGCAAAGGTAGCCCTGGCAGGATACATGGCATTTTTTATTATGCCCACTGTAGATTTTGGACCGTATGCTCCAATGCTTGGCGATAACGAAGCTTTTTCCCTTGAATTTGTTTTTCTTGCTTTGGGAGAAGGATTGATTGGAATAGTCATGGGTTTTTACATCCAGATTATTTTTGCTGCTTTTAGTACGGCAGGTCAGTTCTTTGCTTTCCAGATGGGCTTTTCTGCCGCTTCTGCTTACGATGCACTAGCCCAGGTAGAAAATCCACTTATGGGGCAGTACCTGAACCTGGTGTCAATGCTGGTTTTCATGCAGACAAAATGGTTTCAGAAGCTGTTTCTTGGTGGACTTTTAAAATCCTTTGAAACAATGAATGTGTTATCAATTATTTCAGGCCGTGAAAAAATTGTTAGATTCATGCTTTCGGGGCTTACTAAACTTTTTGCCGATGCATTGGTAATTGCCATCCCGATTATGGGTACCCTTATGATTATAACAGTCTGCACAGGACTTTTGAGTAAGGCCGCACCACAGATGAACCTTCTTTCGGAAGGCTTCCCTATCATGATTCTGCTGTCCTTTTTCCTTATTGCGACGGTTTTTCCGTCTTTGGTAGACTTTTTTGTCCGTTCATTCTCTGGTGGATTTGAACAGCTTACAAAGTTCATGCTTTCTTTTGGTGGAGGTAGCTGATGGCCGCTGAAGAAGAAGGAAGAACCGAGGAACCGTCGGAGTTCAAGCTGGAGAAAGCCAGAAAGGAAGGCCGGGTTGCAAAAAGCCAGGATATTTCCCAAAGTCTGGTGCTTCTATTTACAATAATTGTTCTTGTAATTGCTGGAAAATGGATTTTTGGTCAGTGCATGGCCATCTACAAATATTATTTTAACCGCGTTGCAAATCCTGATGTTAGGGATGCAAATCTTTATTCCGCATTTTTGAATTTTTTCATCAAAATCATTCTTCCAACTTCATTAGTAGGAATTGTAGCCGGTGTAATGGGAAATATAATTCAGACAAAGGGAATAATTTTTTCATTAAAACCGATTGAACCAAAATTTTCCAAAATTCTGCCAAAATTCGGCGAATATTTCAGAAAAACTCTTTTTTCTATGCAGGGCTTCTGGAATGTTTCAAAAAGCCTTCTAAAAGTAACACTGATTGGTTTCATCACTTTTCTTCTGGTCCGTTCAAGAATCTGGCAGATGGTGGATATAATTGATAATGGAAACATTAATCTTGCGTTGGGAAAAATTTCTTCCACAGCAGCAACCCTTGTTATCATAATTGCAGTATTGTTCCTGGTAATTTCCATTCCCGATTATTTTGTTCAAAAACACCAATTTATCGAAAGTATGAAAATGACCAAACAGGAACAAAAAGAAGAATACAAGGAGATGGAAGGAGATCCACAAGTAAAAGCTCGTCTTAAACAGATGCAGAAAGAGCTTCTGGCCCAGAATATTCCAAAGGCAGTTGCAGAAGCCGACGTTGTAATCACCAACCCTACACACTTTGCCGTAGCCTTGAAATATGAACAGAATGCTTCGGAAGCTCCGGTTGTTACAGCAAAAGGTGAAGATCAGACCGCCTTAACAATGCGTCGCCTTGCCAATGAAAATAAAACTCCAATCGTAGAAGATCGTCCTCTAGCCCGTGCACTTTACAATGATTTTGAAGTTGGACAGATGATTGATGAACGCTACTACAAAACCGTTTCAATTATCTATTCACAAATATTAAAAAGTAAAGTATAATTGTTTCGGATTATTGTCTAATAATTCCATAATTTATACTTTTCATTTGCTTGGGTGGGGACTTAATGGCAAACGAAAGCCGGGGAAAAGGCATTTTAAATATTTTCAAGCAGAGCTATGTGGGTATTGCTGTTGTTGTAGTAATACTCTGTCTTTTTTTGCCAATGCCAAAACTGTTGATTGATCTTGCCATGATCATCAATCTTTCCCTTGCCATTACAATCCTTCTGGTAACAGTTTATACTCCGCGGGCATCAAATTTTTCTTCATTTCCACGAATGATTCTTCTTCAGACAATGTTCGGACTGGGATTGAATATTTCATCAACACGATTGATTCTTACTGCAAGTCCAAAACTGGTAGGGGGAAGAATACCGGGCCAGTCTTCCATGGTTCAGGCCTTTGCAAATGTTGTAACCGGCGGAAACAATCTGGTAATTGGTTTTGTAATCTTTATCATTTTGATTGTAGTTCAGGTATTGGTTGTTACAAAAGGTGCAACCCGAATTTCTGAAGTTCAGGCACGATTTTCACTGGACTCAATGAGCCAGAAAATGTTCGAAATTGATAACCGCCTTAATGCTGGTTCCATTGACGCAGATGAAGCTGATGAACTGAAGAAAGCACTTAACCGGGAAATTGACTTCTATTCAACAATGGACGGTGCTTCAAAATTCGTAAGCGGAAACGTAAAGGCCGGTATTTTTATTACAGTTGTAAACCTTATTGGTGGTTTTGTAGTTGGAATGGTAATGAATGGACTCAGTTTCCAGAATGCACTTTCAATCTATTCAAATCTTACTATTGGTGACGGTCTTCTTTCACAGCTTCCAAGTATCATGATTTCTTTTGCCACAGGTTTGCTGGTTACCGGTACAAAAAGCGACGAAGATTTTGGCGAAAAACTTGCAGAAGAATTTACCACAGACGGACATATTTACGAAATTCTTGGTATTGTTCTTGCCCTTTCCGGTATTGTACTTAGAAACGCCACACAGTTTCTTCTGGTGCCAATGGGTCTTATTTTTTATTTTACTGGTTTCCGGCTTGCAAAACGAAATACAGCCAAGGCTCAGGCAAAACAGCGAGAAGATGAAGCCAGAAAAGGTGGCGAAAAGGGAAATTCAGGTACAACACAGGATAATGAGATCATTGCAGATCTGGATCCATTGTCACTGGAGCTTGGATATGCACTTCTTACACTTGTTGACTCAAATTCAGGTGCAGAAATGGTAGAACGAGTTAAGAAAATTCGCCGGGAAGCTGCTCTTGATATGGGACTTGTTGTGCCAAAAATCAGAATTCAGGACAATCTTACTTTGGATCCTAATGACTATCAGTTTAAAGTAAACGGAATGGTTGTTGGAAAGGCTAGTGCCAGAGTTGGATATTATATGTGTATGGATGCAGGTGGTGTAATCACCAAAATGGAAGGTGAAAGAACCAAAGACCCCACATTTGGTTTGGACGCTATCTGGGTGCCTGAGGAGAAAAAACAGGAGGCAGATGAAGCAGGTTATACTGTAGTTGATACTCCAACAATTATTTCAACTCATATTACAGAGCTTATCCATTCACATGCAGCAGAAATTCTTGGAATCAAAGAAGTTTCTCAGATTATGGAAAGCGTCCAGCAGAAAAACCCTGTTCTTTATAAGGAAGTAATGGATACTGCAAAATATACTTACGTGGAAATTGAGCGGGTCCTCAAAAATCTTCTGGAAGAAAGAGTTTCTATCAGAAATATTATGGGAATCCTGGAAACTCTGGCAAATTATTCCAATCCACAGATGCGAGATGTATGGTTCCTTACTGACAAAGTACGGGAAGGCCTTGCAAGACAGATTTGCGAACAGTATGCAGATGAAGAAAAGAAGCTTCACGTTATGCTGCTTTCTCAGGATTGGAGCGAAAAATTCATGGCACACAAATTCACTCCAAGCGATGGATCAAGACCATCAGTGGCTTTTGACAATGTGGACAATCGTGCATTGTATGCCAGCGTAAATACAGCACTTTCAAAAACAGCCGGTCATTATCCAATAATCCTGTGTCCTGCACCAGTGCGACTCCTTGTAAGATCAGCATTACAGAATTTGATTCCAGGATTGGTTGTAATTTCTGAAAATGAAGCATACGGAGCTGGCAAGAACATTAGTATACAAGTAATTGCTAATATTGAAGAAGCGGCTGAAGAGGTGGTGATGTAAATGGTTATACAGAATGAACCGCAGACTCAAAAAATGGAAGGAAAATCTCGGGATGAAGTTAGAAATAAACTTCACAACCTGTATGGTAATGATTATGAAATTATTGCCTGGGATCCTATTTTAAAAGGCGGTTTCCTTGGACTTTTTCAAACTGAACTTGTACAGGCTACATTTTATGTAAAAAAACGACAGATTGAACCTCAGGAAACAGTAAAACCTTCTTATCAGTCATATTCAAATCCATATAATTCCCAGGGGGTTGACCCAACTTATCGTCAGAGTGAAGAAGAACGTCTGGCAAGTAATCAGCAGGCAATCATTCAGTCTCAGAATTCAGTTTTAATGCAGAATCAGATTACCATGATGCAGGAAATGAAAAATGCCATGGATGCAATGAAGATGCAGATCAATCAGGTTACTTCACCAACTCGGGTAGAAACTCACGAAACAATAAATCGCATTGAAGAATTGCTTGAAAAAAATGATTTCAGCTTGTCTTATATTAAACGTATCACCGAAAGAATTCGCAGTACATTCTCACTGGAGCACCTTGATAATTATCAGACAGTTGAACGTATTGTTGTAGACTGGATTGGACAGTCAGTTAATATTGCGGAAGAAAAAGTTCATCGCCCACCACATGTTTACATTCTTGTAGGACCAACTGGAGTAGGAAAAACAACAACTCTTATTAAGCTGCTTACACAAAAATACATTGTAAATAGGACAGCCGATAAAAGATATGTAATTAAAATGATTACCACAGATACCATGAAAGTTGGAGCTAAGGAACAGCTTGAAGCCTGGGGAGAATATCTTAAATTAGATGTAGTAAAGGCTGAAAAAAATGAAGATTTGCGGGATCTTTACGAAAAATACAAAGATCACTGTGATGGAATTTTCATCGACACAAGCGGTTATTCACCAAATGACTCAAAACATCTTTCCCGTATGAAAAATATTCTTGAAGTTCCAGGATTAAATCCAGATATCTACCTGATGATGGATGCAAAAACAAAAGCCCGGGATATGATAAATATTATGCAGAATTATGAACCATTTGGTTACGGTTCGGTAATTATTTCAAAATGTGATGAAGCTGGAGTTTTAGGAAACGTAATAAGTGCCTTAAGCGAAAAGCACAAAACAATTTCTTATATTACAACAGGTCAAAGTGCTGCAAGAGACATAAAACGGGTAAATCCACTTGATTTCATTATGAGACTTGAAGGATTTAACATTGACCGTGATCATATCGAAGAAAAGTTTAATGGAAAAGGAGAATTCTGATGGAAGAACAGGCAGAAGAACTTCGTGAACTTATGAGGGAAACAGGCGCTTTTAATGATATGCAGCCTAATGAAGTGAAAAAAAGAAACGGAAATACACGAATTATTGCAATCACCAGTGGTAAAGGCGGAGTAGGTAAATCAAATATATCTGTAAACATGGCAATTGCATACGCACAGCTTGGAAAAAAGGTTATCCTTATTGATGGTGACCTTGGAATGGCCAACGTAAACGTACTTTTGAACATAGTTCCACAGTACAACATGATGCATGTAATCAACAAGAAAAAGACCATGAAGGAAATTATTCTTGATACTGAATACGGCATTAAATTTATTGCAGGTGCAAATGGTTTTTCAAAAATCGCAAACCTTTCGCTGGATGAACTTGATTATTTTGCACAGCAGTTCCAGTCTTTGGAAAGTGCAGATATCATAATTATTGATACAGGCGCTGGTATTGCAAATAACGTTCTTCAATTTGTTGCTGCAGCAGATGAAGTACTTATAGTAACAACTCCAGAACCAACAGCCATTACCGATGCATACGGAATGATTAAAATTATTTCTACTGAACTTCCGGAAAAAACAGTGGATCTAAAGCTTATTGTAAACCGAGTTCGATCTGCAGAAGAAGGAAAAAGAATTTCAGAAAGAATCATCAATATTGTTTCACAGTTCCTGGGTTACAAGGTAGATTACATGGGCTTTGTTTATGATGATCCAATTGTTTCTGCCAGCGTTATCCGACAGAAACCGTTTATGATTGTAAATCCAACTTCAAAACCAGCAACCTGTCTTAAACATATCGTTGGCAAAATTGAAAAAATTGAAGTTGATAATAACGAGGGTGTATCTACCTTCCTTAAGAAATTTTTAGGTAGAAAAAAATAAAACTATATTTTTGTTGAAAACTATAGTAAAATAGAGTATTCAGGGTGTATTAGAAGGTTAGGGGATGAAAAAAGTAAAACTTATTCTTGTTTTTGCCGGTTTCGGTTTTCTTCTCTCCTTGATATGTGGACTTTGCACTGGTGTAACTGCAGGGCGGCTGTTTGGAATGGCCTTTTTGTGGCTTGCTGTTTTTGCAGCACTTGGTGTTGGAGTTACAGTAGTTTTTGATAATATGCTTAGCTCGGATGATTCTTCCGATATAGGCGGCAATGATTCACCTGTTTCGGGAAATAAAAGCTCGGGTCAGGTGGTAGATATTACTGTTGATGATGATGTACTTGATGATACTGGACATGATAATGCATATCTGGTTGGTTCAAGTCACCATATGCTTACTTCAGAAGATCTTGGAGTTTCACAAGCTCCGGCTTCTAATGTGGCAGAAAAGGATACTCCGGTAACTGAAGGTATTCAGGATCTACCAGGAGTTGGTATGTCCTCGGCAGCCCCGGCGGAAAATCCAATGGCAGCTGCTATGGTAAAAGAAAATCAGTCTGCGGCATCACAAAATGCAGATAATGGCGGTTTTGTTCCTGTTAAAAACCTGGAAACAATGTACAACGTTTCTGGTACAGAGTCTCAAACTCCTAAACAGGCAGATGCAAGAGCAGCAGAGATGTCCGGTGGATTTGAGGCACAGAGTGGCCTTGATGTTCTTCCGGATGTATCGGAAATTAATTTTGGCGGAACGTCGGGGAATTCCGGCTTTAATGAAAGTATAAATGTTGAATCTGACTTTGCCACAGGCGGGTCCAGAAGTAAAAATACGGACAGCTCTTCTTTTGGTAATGAGGAGTTAATTGCTAAAGCTATAAGTACTGTCTTGGCAAAAGATGACAGTTAGCGGGTGGGGATTATGAACGATATGGAAGATATGGAACTGGATGATGATGTAACTTCTCTCATAGACGATTCAGGCAGTTCTGTTAATGACAGCACTGAAGAAGATCTGCAGTGGGAAGAATATGTAAAAACCCAGAATCCTGTAATTCGCGATAAGTTTATCCGACAGTATATGGCTCTTGTAAAGTATGTAGCCGGAAAAGTTTCTGTTGGTCTTCCTAACAGTGTCGAATATGAAGATTTGGTTGGTTTTGGACAGTTTGGTCTTCTTGATGCCATAAAAAAATATGATCCGGCAAAAGGAGTTAAATTCAAGACCTATGCTGTAACACGAATCCGTGGTGCTATTTTTGATGAACTTCGTCAGCTTGACTGGGTTCCTCGCTCAGTACGACAGAAATCCCGTGAAATTGAAGATGCAATCTGCGAACTTGAAAGCAAGCTTGGACGTTCTGCCACAGATTCAGAAGTTGCCAGTTCACTTAATATGAGTGAAGAAGAATACCATCGTACACTTATGCGTGTAAGCGGTACTTCCATCCTTTCACTTAACGATGTTTGGAATTCAAGCGATGATTCGGACAGCATGAGCATTGGTGATACAGTAGAATCACCAGCAAGCTTGAATCCTGAAATGATTGCCGAACGTGAAGCAATCAAAAAAGTAATTGTGGAAGCCATTCAAGAACTGCCTGAAAAAGAAAAAATGGTCATTGTTCTGTATTACCACGAAGAACTTACCTTCAAGGAAATTGGTGAAGTTCTGGAAGTAAGTGAATCACGCATTTCACAGCTCCACACAAAGGCAAACCTTCGTCTCCGAGCCAAACTTACAAACCTCCGCCGAGGAATTCTCTAACGGAATAAAATATGGTTACTCTGGATAAGATTAGAGTCGAAATGAAGGAGCGTCTCGCAGTAGACCAGCTAATCAATAGTGTTGAAGTAAATGCAAACACCATTGATGAAGCTTTGGCCGATGCAGCTGTCCAGCTTGATACCAAAACAATCAATCTTCAATACGAAATTCTTGAAAAAGGAAGCGACGGATTTTTAGGTTTCGGTCGCAAGCCTTGGAAGCTTCGCATTTATCAGAATCCAGAATCAATTAAACAGCAGAAGCTTGCCAGTGGGGAACTGGTTTTTGCAACAGCAGAATCCGAGGAAGAAGTTGTTATACGGGACAAAGACGGACTTTTCTATGTACGCCACTTCTCTAACCAGATTATGCTTAAAGTTATTCTGCCAATTGGTAAAGGCGAAAATGTCAATGTAAAAGATATTATTGCTGAAACTCAGCGTCAGGATACAATTTCAATCGACGAAAACAGCATTAAGAAATATGCAAAACAGGGAACTGACGGAAAATACCTGCCTATAGGTGAATACAAACACGTTATGGTAGGAGATTGTATCGTTGCAGTTGAAGCTACAAAAGATGAAATGAAGGCCACAATTACTGTTACCCCACCAAGTATTAGTGGAGCCGAAGTTTCAGAAGAAACAATCATGCGAGCCCTAAAATCACAGGGAATTGTAGCTGGTTTTGATGAAAAGCGTATTTCGGAATTTGTTGATAATCCTGTTTACAATATTCCTTACGAGGTTTGTTCCGCAGTTCTTCCAGTTGATGGAAAGGATGCCTACGTTCAGTACAACTTTGAAACGGATATTAAAAAACTTAGGGCAAAAGAAAGCGACAACGGAAACGTTAACTTTAAGGAACTCAACCAAATTCAAAACGTTGTTTCTGGTCAGGCCCTTGCCAAGAAAATTCCACCGGAAAAAGGAAAAGGCGGAAAAACAATTTTTGGACGGTATCTGGAAGCAAAGAACGGCCGGGATATCAATGTTACTTTGGGTGAAAACGTTGTATTTGACCGCGATGGATTGACCATGCTGGCAGCCGTAGATGGTGAAGTAAGTCTTGTAAATGGAAAAGTAACTGTAGAACCAGTTAAATATCTTGATGCAGTTAATATCAAAACCGGAAATATTACCTTCCTTGGTTCAGTTATTGTTAAAAACTCTGTTGAAGACGGATATGACGTTAAAGCTTCTGGAAATGTTGAAATCAACGGAACAGTTGGTAGATGTAAAATTGAAGCCGGCGGAAATGTTATTGTTCGACAGGGTGTGTTTGGCCGTGAAGAAGGTTCAATTAAATCTGGAAAATCAATTTGGGCTAAATTTATTCAGGCAACCCACGTTGAATGTGAAGGCAATGTTATTGTATCCGACAGTATCATGAACTCCGAAGTAACTGCCATGAAGAATATTATCCTCCGCGGAAAAAAAGCACAGATTACCGGTGGACATTTATTCGCAACAGAGGAAATTTGCGCTCGAAATATTGGTTCACCTGGTGGTGGTACAGAAACTGTACTTGAAGTTGGTGTGGATCCACGTGCCAAAAAACGACTTATGGATCTTCAGAACCGCCACGGAGAAATTGTAAAAGAGCTGGAAAATATCGAACTAGATATTCAGAATATTGAACAGCGCAAAAAAATTCAGAAAAAACTTGCTCAGGACAAGGAACAGAAGTATCAGGATCTCAAAAAGAGACATAAGGATCTTTGTCTGGAAGCAGCAGAAATTACTCAGGAAATCGAAAAAATCAACGAACATATGCGTGAACTTAAAGCCATTGGTAAAGTGAAGTGCGAAGGCAATGTTTACGCCGGTGTTAAAATCTCCGTTCGTGATACTCTGGAGGAAGTTAAATCTGATGCAAAGAACATTACTTTCTTCTACGAACGTGGCTTTGTAAAACGCGGAAAATATGAACCGCCTTCACTGACAGAAGAGGAAATGTATGGGGATACAGCCAATTGATTTGCAAATAATGTATTCTCAGGCAGCTAATGCAGCAAAGGCCGCTACAGGAGCACAAGCAACTGCACAGCTTTCACAGTCAATGCATCAGTCTACGGTAGTTCAGCAGAATCTTGAGAATTCTACAAAAGTTCATTCCCTTAGCAACGAGCAGTCAAAATCTAACGCAGTTTCAGACAAAGGCGGTGGAAATGGCGGTGGTGCTTACGGAAGCAATGGAAACAAAAAGGGAAATAACGAAGCTCAGCCAGAAGAAAGCAGTTACTATCCAAAACCAAGACTGAAAGAATCATATCTTGGAAATATAATCGATATTCAGGGGTAAAAAAATGATTCCAATCCTAATAATAACTGTCCTGAATATATTTTTGTGGATAATAATGCTTATCCGCTTTAGAAAACTGTTTAACACCGAAAAAATAATTGAAAAGACTCGAAAACAACTGGATAAACTGGAAAACCAGTTGAATGAAAATGCGTCCCGGGATATTGATCTGGTAAATGCAACAATTCGTAATTTGCGCCAGATGAATACAATTGCCAAAGAAAATATTGAAGCGCTGGATAAAAAGCTTGGTCTTGTACAAAAAGAAGAACAGAATCGCAATGGCGTAAAGGTGTTTTCGGAAAAGCTTTGGGATTGCAAAACTCCTTCCAACTCAGCAAGGGAACCACAAATTACAATGAATCCTTATGCATATTTAAACCCTTATGGAGCTTCCACATCACGGGAAAATGCGTCAAAAATGGAATATGATGCACCAAAAGTTGAACATGCAGAGGAAAAAAACAGGGATCAAAAAAATGAAATCCGCCGAATGTACAATCAGGGCAAATCAATCCCGCAGATTGCACAAGAATTAAGTTGCTCCGAAATGGAAGTTCAGTATACAATCGATTTAGGATAAGCTGTCCATAAACGGACTTGAGAATAGTAATCTTTGGAGGAATATATGAAAGTTACAAAACAGCGCTTTGGAACACTGTGCGACGGCACAAGAGTGAACCTTTGGACAATCAAAAACGGAAACATGAGTTTTTCTGCTACAGAATATGGTTGTACCCTTACAAGCATTGTTCTTACAAACAAGGACGGAACAAAAACAGACGTACTGGCAGGCTTTTCAACTTTGGAAGGTTATCTCAATACAAAATTCTGCTTTGGGGCAATTGTTGGTCGTTTTGCTAACCGCATTGGAAAAGCTCAGTTCTCAATTGGTGATGCAAAATATCCGCTTGATAAAAATGACGGACCAAACACACTTCATGGTGGATTCGACGGATACGATAAGATGATGTGGACTGGTGAAACAGTTAAAGGTAAAAAAATGGCCGGTGTAAAATTCACACGTCTATCACCAGATGGCGAACAGGGATTCCCAGGAAATGTAAAGCTTGAAGTAACTTATCTTTTGGACGAAAACAACAATCTAATCTGTAAATATTCAGCAGAAACCGACAAAGCTACTCCAATCAACATTACTAACCATGCATACTTCAATCTTGCTGGAAAAGGTTCGGTAAAAGATCATATTGTTCAGTTCAATTCAAAAAATATTCTGGAAGTTGATGCAAAGCTTATTCCAAATGGAAAATTCATTGATGTAACTGGTGGTGCATTCGATTTCACTAAAGAAAAGAAGATTGGAAAAGACATTAAGGAAACTGGTGTTGGATATGATCACTGTTATGTAACTGAAGCTTACGACAAAAAAGACCGTCAGTGCGGAACTCCTTTAAGTGATGAAACAATGGTTAAATTTGCCAAAGTTACAGAACCAAAAAGCGGCCACACAATGGAGGTTTATACCAATCTTCCAGGATGCCAGTTCTATACAGGAAACTACATTGGTGGAATTTTGGGAAAAAACGGCGTAACTTATGCTCGTCACGATGCCTTCTGTCTTGAAACACAGAACTTCCCTGATGCACCAAACAAGAAAGATTTCCCAGAGGCAATCCTTCAGCCAGGTCAGAAGCTCAAGGCAAAAACAGTTTACAGCTTCAACTAAGTTAAACTGAAACATTTTGATTTTTCTCAATTCTCTCTAGAATCTCCAAGAAATTGTTTGATTGTTTGGAGATTTTCTTGTAAACTAGACTTATATAACTATCGATAAGTGAGGTTCACATGGACGTTCAATTGCAGGAACTGATTGATAAAATCAAAAAAGACGGCGTTGCTAGTGCTGAAAAAGAAGCACAGAACATTATTGCCGCTGCCGAAGCAAAAGCCAAAGATATTGAAAAGGCTGCTCAGGAAAAAGCAGATGACATTATTAAAACAGCAAAAGCCGAAACAGAAAGAATGGAAAAAGCTAGTGAAGAAGCAATCATGCAGGCTTCTAGAAATATGCTCCTTTCTTTCAAAGATTCACTTGTTGCATCTTTAGACGGACTTATTCAGGCTGAAACAGAAAAAGCAAATACAAAAGATGTACTTGAAAAGCTTATTCCTGAAACAGTAAAAGAATGGGCAAAAAAATCAGATGCATCGGAACTGTCAGTTCTTGTTTCTGAAAAATCACTGAAAGAACTGGAAGCAGCTCTCAAATCTGAACTTAAAGCTGAAATTGCAAAGGGAATGGAAATTAAACCTGATAAGACAATCTCTGCAGGATTCCGCATTGGTGTTCAGAACGGTGCAGCATTCTACGATTACAGTGCCGAAAGTGTTGCAGAACTTTTTGCAACATACCTCAACCCAAAAGTTGCAGAGCTTCTTAAAACAGCTGCAAAAGGACTCTAAGAGTGAGTGCATATTATTATTTGGTGTCACAATTACCGAATATCTCAAATTTGGGTGAAAAATCATCCCTGCCGGTAACTGAAGACTCTTTCAAAGAGATTTGTGGACGCTTCCTTTCCGAAAAAGAAATGGCTGTAATTACAAATCTTTCTCTTATACCTCCAAGAAGTGAAGAATCAACTGGATCTGCATTTCTGGACACATGGTATGAGAAAGAGCGAAACCTTAGACTGGCACTTGCACAAATCCGAAGTCAGAAAATGAAAAAAGAACTGGTTACTTTGCCGGGCTCATGTACTGCCGATATTCAGCAGATTGCACGAACAGCAGTTGGCATGGACAGTCCGCTTTCTGCAGAACAGTTTCTTTATGACTGGCGGATCAAGCTTTTGGATGAAATCAAGCCGATTGATGAATTTTCGGTGGACGCAGTTTACGCTTATGGAATCAGACTGATGCTGGTGGCCAGATGGCGCAAATTTGATTTGGAAAAAGGCGTGGAATCTTACCATAAGATCTACGATTCTATACTTGGAGTATAAATATGACAGATACTAAAGCAAAAGTAGTCGGCATTAACGGAAACATGGTTACTATCGAATTCGAAGGTAGTGTTTCTATGAATGAAGTAGGCTACGTAAATGTAGACGGCAAAAAACTGAAGGGTGAAGTAATCCGTATTCGCGGAAATAAAGCCCAGATGCAGATTTACGAAATGACACAGGGAATTAAAGCCGGTGATACCATCGACCTTACTGGTGAACTTTTGTCTGCACAGCTTGGACCTGGACTTTTGGGACAGATTTATGATGGTCTTCAGAATCCTCTTCCACTTGTTGCTGAAGAAGCAGGATTCTTCCTGGAAAAAGGTGTTTACGTTGATTCACTTTCAAAAACAGCAAAATGGGACTGGACTCCAGCTGTAAAAGAAGGAGATAAAGTTCTTCGCGGAGATTCAATTGGCTCAGTTCCTGAAGGACCATTTACTCACAAAATTCTGGTTCCTTTTGATATGCTGGGAATGTACACAGTTAAAAAGGTAACACCAGCTGGTTCTTACACAATCGACGAAACAATGGTTGTTGTAGAAGATGAAAAAGGAAACGAAAGAAATCTTACAATGACATTCAACTGGCCTGTAAAACGTGCCGTTGACTGTTACGCAGAACGTCTTGCTCCAAAAGATCCTATGGTAACTCAGGTTCGCCTTATCGATACATTCTTCCCTGTTTCCAAAGGTGGTACTTACTGTATTCCAGGTCCATTCGGTGCTGGTAAAACAGTTCTTCAGCATACTACATCACGAAACGCTGACGTTGACGTTGTAATCATTGCTGCTTGTGGTGAACGTGCCGGTGAAGTTGTAGAAACAATTAAGGAATTCCCTGAGCTTATTGACCCACGTACTGGTGAATCTTTGATGAAACGAACAATCATCATTTGTAATACTTCATCAATGCCTGTTGCTTCACGTGAAGCTTCAGTTTACACATCAGTTACTTTGGCTGAATACTACCGCCAGATGGGACTTCACGTTCTTCTTTTGGCCGATTCAACATCACGTTGGGCACAGGCTCTCCGCGAAATGTCTGGCCGTCTTGAAGAAATCCCTGGAGAAGAAGCTTTCCCAGCTTACCTTGAATCATACATCGCTGCATTCTATGAACGTGCTGGTATTGTAAGACTCCGTGACGGTTCTGAAGGTTCTGTAACAATTGGTGGTACAGTTTCTCCAGCCGGTGGTAACTTTGAAGAACCAGTAACTCAGGCTACTTTGAAAGTAGTTGGAGCTTTCCACGGTCTTTCACGCGAACGTTCAGACGCACGTAAATATCCTGCCATCGACCCAATCATTTCATGGTCAAAATACAATTCAGTTATTGAAAACGAAAAAGTAAATTACGCACGTAAAGTTTTCAAAGCTGGTGTAGAAGTAAATCAGATGATGAAGGTTGTTGGTGAAGAAGGTACAACAACAGAAGACTTCGTTCTTTACATGAAGAGCGACTTCCTTGATGCAGTTTACTTCCAGCAGAACTCTTTTGATGAAACAGATGCATGTTGTTCAGTTGAACGCCAGAAATATATCTTCAAGAAAGTTCTTACAGTTATGGGTTCTGATTATGAACTGGCTGACAAAGACGAAGCACGTAACTACTTCAACGATTTCCGCCAGAAGTTCATCGACTGGAACTACACAACTTGGATGAGTGACGAATTCAAAGCCAAAGAAAAAGAAATTGAAGAGCAGTATGCTTCTAAAAACGGAAAACTCTGTGAAGAAGCTGCACCTCTTGTAAAGGATGGTGAATAGTATGAATAAAGTTTATTCAAGAATTGAATCCATCACAGGTAGCGTTATCACTGTTAAAGCTGACGGTGTAGCATACGGTGAATTGGCCGAAATTGAAACACGCTTTGGTAAATCACTTGCCGAAGTAAACAAAATTGACGGTGACACAGTTTCACTTCAGGTTTTTGCCGGTGGACGTGGTGTTTCAACTGGTGATCACATTAAGTTCTTGGGAGATCCAATGAAAGTTTCTTTCAGCGACGATCTTCTTGGACGTATCTTCAACGGTTCTGCTGAACCTCGCGATAAGGGACCAGCTCTTTCTGACAGTCTGGTAACTATTGGTGGACCTTCAGTAAACCCTTCAAAACGTATTATGGCTCGTCGTATGATCCGTACTGGTATTCCGATGATCGATATGTTCAATACACTGGTTGTTTCTCAGAAGCTTCCAATCTTCTCTATTTCTGGTGAACCTTACAACCAGCTTTTGGCTCGTATTGCCATGCAGGCCGAAGTTGATGTAATCGTTCTTGGTGGTATGGGTCTTAAATACGATGACTACCTTTACTTCAAGAAAACACTGGAAGACGGTGGTGCTCTTTCAAAAACAGTTATGTTCATGCACACTGCCGCTGACCCAACTGTAGAATGTATGAAAATCCCTGACCTTTCTCTGGCTGTTGCAGAACAGTTTGCTTTAAAAGGAAAAGATGTTCTCGTACTTCTTACAGATATGACAAACTTTGCCGACTCAATGAAGGAAATCGCCATTACACAGGAACAGGTTCCATCTAACCGTGGTTACCCTGGAGACTTGTACTCACAGCTGGCATCACGCTACGAAAAAGCCGTAGACTTTGAAGGGGCTGGTTCAGTAACAGTTCTTGCAGTTACAACAATGCCTGGTGATGACGTTACTCACCCAGTTCCAGATAATACTGGTTACATTACAGAAGGACAGTACTACCTTAAAGGCGGACGCATTGAACCATTCGGATCTTTGTCTCGTCTTAAACAGAACGTAAACGGTTCTACTCGTGATGACCACCGTGCTCTTATGGATGGTATGATTCGTCTTTATGCTTCTTACAAAGACACTCTTGAAAAGAAATCAATGGGATTTATGATGAGTGCCTGGGATGAAAAGCTCCTGAAATTCGGTAAGATGTTCGAAGATGAAATGATGGACCTTTCTAAAAACATTAAACTGGAAGATGCTTTGGATTTGGGATGGAAAATTATGGCTGCTTGTTTTGATCCAAAAGAAACTGGTATTAAAACTGCACTGGTAGAAAAATACTGGCCTAAGAACTAAGGACTTGTAGATGGCAAAGATTAAGCTGACAAAAAATGAGCAGAAGGTTCAGAAAGATGCGCTGAAAATGTACCAGCGTTATCTGCCTACACTTTTGCTTAAAAAACAGCAGCTTCAAACTGAAATTCGCACAATTGACGCAAAAGCCAAGGAAGTTCGTGAACAGCGCAAAAAGCTGGAAGAAGATTTCAAATCTTGGATTGCCGTTTTTGGTGAAAGCGAAGCCTTTACAGAGGGAATGGTAACCGTAAGCAACATCAAAAAAGGATGGGGCAATATTGCCGGTGTTACAATTCCTGTTTATGAAGGTGCCGATTTTGCCCGTGGAGACTATGATCTTTATTCATCTCCATTGTGGATTGATATGGCCGCCGACCGAATGGAAAAAACACTTTCACTGGATTTGGAAGCAGAAGTTCTTGATGAACAGGTTCGCCTTTTGTCAAAAGAACTGCGCACAACAACCCAGCGTGTAAATCTGTTTGAGAAGGTTAAGATTCCTGAAACAAAGGCTAATATCAAGAAGATTTCAGTTTACCTGGGCGATGAACAGGTAGCTGCAGTAGTAAGAAGTAAGATTTCAAAGAAAAAACTGCAGAACGCAGCAGAGGAGGCTAAATAATGATTGAAAAAATGAAAAAAGTCTCCATCGTTCTTCTGAACAGCGAACGTGAAGCAGCTTTGAAAAAACTTAGAAAACTTGGATTGGTGCATCTGGAAAAACTTGAAGGTTCAAGTGAAAAGCTTTCGGCCTACAAAGAGATTACAGAAAACGCCATTGTAACTGAATCTGTACTTGCAGAAGTTAAAGTACCAAAAACAAAAACACCTAAATCCCTTGCTGATGAAAAAGTTGTGGAGCTGTGTGCTGATGTTGTTGCCAAAGCTGACCGCAAGAAACAGTTGATGGAAGAAATTACAGTAAATTCTGCTGAACTGGAAAGATTTGCTGCCTGGGGTGGAGTAAACCCTGAAGATTTTGCTTACCTTGGTGAAAAAGGTATTGCTTTGAAAATGTTCGAAGTACCGGCAGACAAGTACAGTGAAATTGCAGAAGATTTGGAAACAGTTCTGGTGAACAGAGATAAGAAACTGGTTCGTTTCCTTCTTGTTGGTAAGAACGAGCGTCCTGAAAATCTGCTTCCTGAGGCATTTGAGGTAAGTCTTCCACGCTGCTCAACAGAACAGTTGCAGAACGAAATTGATGCTAATAAAAAGGAAATTGCAGAAATCGATGCTTTCTATAAAGAAAGTGCTGTTTACATTCCTGCCATAAAAGCTTATGTAAAAGCTTTGGAAACTGACATTGAATTTGAAAACGTTAATGCCGGTATGGGAAAAGAAACAGAAGGTACAGCTGCAGATCTGGCTTGGCTTTCTGGTTATGTTCCTGAAGCTGATTTCGAAACATTGAGTGCCGCATGTAAGGAAAATAATTGGGCTCTTGCAAGTCAAGATCCTGATAATCCTGAAGAAGTACCAACAAAACTTAAAAATAATAAGATTGTCAGCATGATTTATCCGTTGACCGACTTCTTGGGAACAGTTCCTGGATATGCCGAATACGATATTTCCGGCTGGTTCCTTCTGTTCTTCACTATCTTCTTTGGAATGATTTTCGGTGATGGTGGATACGGTCTTTTGGTAACAGTTGCTTTTGGTCTTATGACAGTTTTGAACAAAGCAAAAGGCAAAAAGATTCCTGCTCTTTTCCCACTTGCAATCCTTCTTGGAGTAGCAACAATGCTCTGGGGTATGGTTACCTGTACCTGGTTTGGAATGAGCATGGATATGGTTCCTTCATGGCTTAAAGCTCTTTCTATTCCACAGTTCTCCAACGCTTATAAGGGAGAAACTTGGGTGCCATTCTGGTGCGAAAGTGGAACAGAAGGTCTTACAACAGATAAATTCCTTATGATATGGTGTTTCAGTCTGGCTCTTATCCAGCTTTCAGTTGCACATATCAAAGCAATGATCAGAAACTGTAAAAGCCTTAAAGTATTGGGCGATTTTGGTTCTATGATCCAGCTGTGGGGTATGCTTTACGTCGTATTCATGATGGTTGTTGATGGAAACATCTTTAATCTAAATGTTGTGATTGGTGGAGTGCCTGTTGGAAAAGTTTGTGTAGGCCTGGTTGCAGTAGGATTCCTGCTCAGCTTTGTCTTTGCAAACTATGAAGGAAGTATAGGTGAATCGATTATGTCCAGCGTAAAGAATATTATTTCTGTATTGCTTGGCGTAGTAAACGTATTCTCCGATATTGTTTCTTACATCCGATTGTGGGCTGTAGGACTTGCCGGTGCTGCAATTTCTGAAACAGTAAATCAGATGGCTGGACCAATGCTTGGTCACTTCATTCTGTTTATTGCTGCAATTGCACTGCTGGTATTTGGTCATGGTTTGAACATGATTTTGAACCTTTTGTCTGTAATTGTTCATGGCGTTCGCTTGAATACGTTGGAATTCTCAACTCACTTAGGCATGTCATGGTCTGGCTTCAAATACGCTCCATTTAGTGAAAAGAGCGAATAAGGAAATAACCGCAATAAAGCGGATTAAATAACTTGAAAATATAGCCCGCTAAATGGGCGTAGGAGATTAATTATGAATTTTGGTATGTTAGGTGCTGCTGTATGTATGGGTATTGCTGCTATTGGTTCAGCAATCGGTATTGGTGCTGCTGGTCAGGCTGCAATCGGAGCTTGGAAAAGATGTTATGTAAATAATAAAGCTGCTCCATTCATCCTTACAGTTTTTGCCGGTGCTCCTTTGACACAGACAATCTACGGTTTCCTTTTGATGAACTCAATGAAAGGTAAAGTAGCTGGTGGTACAATGGATCCAGCTATGGCTCTTGGTCTTGGTATTGCTTCTGGTCTTGCTATGTGTTTCTCTGCTATCGCTCAGGGAAAAGCTGGTGCAGCAGGTTCTGACGCTCTTGGAGAAACAGGAAAAGGTTTCGCCCAGTACATCATGGTAGTAGGTCTCTGTGAAACAGTAGCTTTGTTCGCCATGGTATTCAGTATGATAGCATAGGTAAACTATTGTTTACCTATGCTAAACGGTGTTGTCAAGGGCTTGAACGACCGAAGGGAGTGTCCCTTGACAATGCCGTATAGTGGGCGGGCACAAGCTGGACTATAGAATTACACGTTCTTTAGCCCGCCTCAGCTAATCCTGCCTCGCAGAAGCGGGCTCGGCTTAACGGGGTGACGCGCACTTGCTTAGCGTATTTATTTTACCCCCTCGGAATATGGAAGTCTGGGTTTATTTTTTTAATTTTGAGCCCCTCGTATGAACAACGGGATTTTATCAATTTCTGCAGAGGCCTTAATCCATCTTCCACCTTTTTCTGTTTTCCCTGTCCAATAATCCGTCCAATCACAATCAGAAGGAAGATAAACATCCCAGAATTTTTCTGTATTCAGGGCATTACCTTCGTTATCAAAATACATTGGTTTTGTTACTGGACAAACCATATACTTTGGACCAAACATAAACTGAGTGGAAATATCTTCGCAATTTTTGTCATTGAAAGCAGTGAACAGAGGACGAAGAATCATTTCATCATTATTGCAAACAGCCTCTTCTACTTCTTTAATATATGGAAGGAATTCATATCTAAGTTTTATGAATTTTACAATCACGTCGTAAAAAAGGTTTGAATCATCCATAAATGCCCAAGGCTCTCTACGGCAATCAGTTCCATGGGCACGGAAAATTGGAAGAAATGTTGCAAACTGAAGCCAGCGAGTGTAAAGTTCCTTAAATCCTGCATTTGAAGTGGTGTCATCATAATCACCATCCCAATACCAATGAATCCCTTTTTTTACAAAGAAACCTCCGATATCAAGAGTCCAGTATGGTAAACCACTAAGCGCCATTTGATTTGCAGCAACCACCTGGTTTTGAAGGACACTCCATTTGGCAGAAATATCACCAGACCAAAGAATTACACCGTATTTCTGACTTCCCAAATATCCGTTTCGTGTAAGATTTACCACAGGACGCTCCGGATAATCCCTAATGGAACCTTCATAAAGTCCTTTTGAATGGTAAAAACCGTAGGCATTTGCTTTTTCTATGGGCATGATATCAGAGGCAGCCTTAACAAACTCCGAAAACATATTTTCAGGGGTCTGCTTTTCGACATGATTCCATTCAGGCGTTACAGGTTCAGATGAATCACACCACCAGGCATCAATACCATGTTTTGCAAGACCTTGTCGGGTTTGTTCCCAGTAAAGCTCCCGGCCCTTTTTTTCAAATACATTACAAATGTTAATTCCAGGAAGCAGGCAGTCCTTTTCTTTCATTTCTTTGTAGTTGGCGCATTTTTCATCCATGCTAGGCCAGATTGAAATCATAAAACGGACATTTTGCTTGTGAAGTTCATCAACCATTTTTGTAACATCAGGGAAACGCTTCTGATCAAAAGATTTTTGTCCCCACATTCCATCTTCCCAGCTGAGCCAATCCAGAACAATAGTACTAAGCGGGATGTCATGTTCCTTGAATTGTGCCACAGTCTGCAGAATTTCTTCCTGAGTTTCGTAACGTTCCTGTGACTGAATGTATCCAAATGCCCAATCAGGAAGTTTTAGTGCCTTCCCCGTAAGCTGACGCATTTTTGCTGTTATTAGATTTTTTGATTTTGGAGCAACAAAGAAATAGTCCAGATAGTAATCGGCTGTGGTGTAGAAATAGCTTCCATAGGCCGTATCCGAAAAGATTGCAGGACTTTGAGTTGTAAAGATCAATCCATAGCCCAAACTAGAAACTAAAAATGGAATGGCGATTTTTTTATTTGCCTGATGAAGATATTGCGTTGTTCCCCGAAGATTCCATACACCTTCTTCAGCCTGTCCAAGTCCATAAAGTTTTTCACCTGCAGAAAAATTGAAGTTCACCGTAGTGTGATTAAGGGTTTTGTCAAAAATCTTATCTGCGGCAGTGACCCGTTTTTTTAGTCCGTCTGCAGTCTGAATTTCTTCAATTTTAATATTTCCTGCAGTTTTATAAGAATCAAATTTTTCAATTACATGAGGATTTTCAATTGCCTCAGAAAAAAGAGGGTTTTCATTTTTATAAAAACTGACACTGCCAAACTTTCGGGTCACTTTTGCTGCAAGAAGCTCTGTTTTTATGGTGATTTCATTTTCACTCTCGTCTACAGAAAAAGGCACATCTGGAAGCCCAGGTAAAAATTCTTCGCCCTGTTCTTTCTCAAAGCTTCCGTCGGGATTGTGAGTGACTGAAATCCTTACAATATCTTTATCGTAAACAGAAAGACGCATGGTTTCCCGCTCCGAAAAAAGAGTAACTGTGTTTTTGTTGCGTACCACTTTTGTGATTACAGAGTTTTTTGCTTTTATTGGTGAAATCATATAAAACCTCTTTTCCTGATTATATCATCTACTGAGTAATATTTACAAACTTAGAAATTAAAAATCTTTGGTTTTACGCAATATTCAATACTAATCTTTCAGGCAGCCAATTGGGATGACATATACACCATCAGGTCTTCTATAAGCCATTTCTGTCCCTGTAATCACTATCAATAAATCCGGTTCACGTAACTTCGGTCCCTTTTCGGTTTTATTATACTCTCTTACAAGATCCTTTATTTTCAACAAATGGCGGCTTCCTTCGTCAATCTCTCTGTTCCCAAGTTTGAACTCTATCAAAGCATATCTTCCATCTTTTAGGTGCAATACACAGTCAGCTTCAAGATTATATCTATCATGATAATAAGAAAGATTACCCTCATCTTTAGATGAATAAACTCTCAAATCACGAATACAAAGACTTTCAAATATAAAACCGAATGACTGAAAATCTGTCAGGTAATAATCTGGTGAAAGTCCCAATGCAGCTACAGCAATGGAAGGATCGCAAAAACCTCGCTTCTTTCCCGAACGAATTGCCGTAGCAGATCTGATAGAAGGACACCATGCTTCAATATCCTGAATCACATAAAGTTTCTCTAAAGCACCTATATATGAGTCTAAAGTATCTTGAGCTATATTCTCTGAAGCGGATACCACATCTTTCAAAATGTTTGATGTTTTTGTAAGAGTTGAGATATTTCTAGCATAGGATTTTAAGATCTGTTCTGCCCAGATTGGATTTCTTTTTACTTTATCAACTGTTGAAATATCAATTTCACAAACACTGGTTACATAATCTCTGGCAATTTGAAGTTTTGCCCTGTCGCTTTTTCGTGAAATTTGAGCAGGCCATCCTCCACGACATGCAGCAAAGACCAATTGTTCGACATCAAGATCAGATTTAGCTTCAATATCTGCTGTTGGATTTTTAAACAGTTCCCTCAGAGAAACCGTTCCATTCGACTCACCTGTTTCATATAAGGACATTGTATTCATTCTCATTCTAGATATTCTTCCTGTTCCAGAATGCATTATTTTATCTTTGTCTATTGAATTTGAACCAGTGAGTATATAAAGTCCAGTGTCATTCTTTTCATCAACGGCGTTTCTAACAGTATCCCAAAGAACAGGAATTTCCTGCCACTCATCTATAAGTCTTGGATTATCTCCTCTAAGTAAAAGAGATGGCTTTACAAGGGCTGTCTGTTTGTATCCTTCATTCTTGTCTGTATCCTGAAGCTTGATAATGCTTTTTGCCTGTTGTGTTGCTGTAGTAGTCTTACCACACCATTTTGGGCCTTGAATCAATACTGCACCGCTGCATTCAAGCCTGAATTCCAATTCTTCGTCTGCTACTCTCTTTAAATAGTCCATATTTCACCTTGATATAAATATATCATATTCGGCTTTTTTGCGCTATTTCAGTCGGTGTTTTTGCGGTATTTTGTTCGGTTTTTTTGTGGCATTTTAATCGGTGTTTTTGCGGTAGGTCAATAAGAGAGGCCTTTGATATTTAAAACTTGAAGTGCACCCCTAAAGTTGGACAAATAAAGTTCAATTTTAGGAGGTGCATTTTTTATTTATATCATTTCGCTACTAATAAGCAGGACTCCATAGGCAAACTATTCAAGTAGTAACGTTTCATAAAAAGTCTCCAGGTCGTTATACACAAAAAGATTGAAAAACAATATACTCTAAAGTATACTACTCTAAAGTATGTAATTATAACAGAGGTGAATATGTTTAGAGGACGAAAAAAGGAACTTGAATTATTAGAAGACCTATATGATTCAAAACAATTTGAATTTCTTGTTCTTTATGGCCGTAGGCGTGTAGGAAAAACAGAACTCCTCAAAGAATTTACTAAAAATAAGAATCCTTTATTCTTTTCAGCACAGGAAAAAAATGATTCATTAAATCTTCTTGATTTTTCAAAAACTGTACAAACATATTTTGATAATGATTTTTTTGGTGCGTTTTCAGATTGGGAAACTGCATTAAAATATGTTACGTCAAAAGCAACTGGTGACAGACTTGTTATTGTGATAGATGAATTTCCATACATTGCCAGTGAGAATGAATCCATTAAGAGCATTTTTCAGCATACAATAGACCATCAGTGGAAAGAAAAAAATATATTCCTTGTTCTTTGCGGTTCTTCTGTAAGTTTTATGGAAGGGGAAGTACTTGGTTCAAAAAGTCCACTTTATGGTCGTTCAACTGCACACCTAGAACTTAAGGCATTTGATTATTTTGATTCGTCACTGTTTTTTCCTGAATATTCAAACGAAGAAAAACTGATGGCCTATGGAATTTTAGGTGGTATTCCATGTTATTTGCAGGCTTTTGATTCAGAAAAAACAATTGAAAAAAACATTGCAAGGGAAATCCTAAGAGAAGGCAGATTTCTTAAAGACGAACCAACTTATCTTCTTAAGCAGGAATTACGAGAACCAGCAATTTATAACAGTATTTTTGAAGCAATTGCCGGAGGTTCATCGAGAGTCAATGAAATTGCCACTAAAATACATGAAAACACACAGAAATGTTCAAAATATCTTGGAATCCTGCAGGCGATTCGCCTCATAAAAAAGGCTGTGCCATGTGGTGAGGATGATACATCAAGAAAAACTATCTATAAAATAGCCGATAATTATTTTTCTTTCTGGTATCACTTTTTATTCGAGAAGAAAAGTTTTTATGAAATTCTTGGTCCTGATGAATCAGCAAAAGATATTATGGAACCGCAGGATTTCTTTACATTCTTTGGATTTGTCTTTGAATCAATTTGTCTTGAATATATGATTCGAATGGCAAAAAATCATAAACTGCCTTTTATACCTTCAAAATATGGGAAATGGTGGGGAAATAATCCTGCACGTAAATGTCAAGATGATATAGATGTTCTGTTGATTGATGATAAAAATGAAAGTTATATTTTCTGTGAATGTAAATTCAAGAGAGAACCCTTTGGTAAGTCAGAAATGGAAGATCTGCTTTCAAGAAAGTCAATTTTTGCACATGCAAAGAAATCTTATTTCTACGCATTTAGTAAAAGCGGATTTACAGATTATGTGAAAGAAAATGCCGCATCAAATAACATTACACTTGTAACAATTGATGATTTATTTAAATTTGAGGAATAAAATGAGAAAGGACAAATCAGAAATCAATTTTTCATTACATTCAATTCTCACAGATGACAGTCTCCGCCATAAGTTTTATGAATGGGCAACCGGTCAGGAACTAGATAAGCTGATACCTCGAACACTAGGTTGACGACCTTCCAAAAATTCTGAGGGGATTTTTTTGTCTCTTTTCTTGAACTTTTTGTAAAAAAAATTAGCAATATTGTCAAAAATAGTTGACATGCGACAAAATGTCGTGTATATTTTACATTGTAGGGATGAGGAACGCAGAACGTTATTGCGCAGATGTTCAACTTCCTGATCCTGCAAAAATCAACATGTATAAAGAGGTTAAATTATGAATAACGTAACAGCAATTGGATTTTTAGGTGGAATTATTTTTGTAGTATTTGCAATCATTTTGAAAAACAAGAGACTTGCAAAAAGAGGTCAGTCAACACGAGAATATGATGAACGTCAGAAATTGATGAGGGCAAAAGGATTTACATGGAGTTTTGTAGTTTTTGCCGTTCTTACTTTTACCACTAGTTTGCTTGCAGATAATGGTATTGTTTGGGCAGAAGATCGTTTTACAGAAAGTATTTTCATCTTAATTATTACTGCAACTGTAAATATAGTTTACAACATCTTCCATGATTCATACTATTCTTTCAGAACAGAAAAAGGATCCTACAAAAAGATGTTCTTCTTTAATTTTATTTGTGTAATTCCGCTGGTAGTACTTGGTATTCGTACAATGGATGAAGGAAGTTACTTTCTTGATGGAAAATTGCGTGCAGAAGGTTCCTGGATTGCAGTTGTAATAATGTTCATTGCACTCCTGATTTCAACAAACATTAGATTCTGGCAGAATAAAAAAGCAGAAAAAGAAGAAGAGATTGAAGAATAGGAGGGTGGAATGAAAAACCTGAAACTGAAAGCAGCCCGAGCCGCTCTTGATATGAGTCAGGCTACACTGGCAGAAAAAGTAGGTGTTAGCCGCCAGACAATAAACAGTATTGAAAGCGGTGATTACAACCCAACCATCAACCTTTGCATACAAATCTGCAAGGCCCTGGACAAAACCCTGAACGACCTGTTCTGGGAATAGAAAAATCAGTAAAAAAAACGAGACGGCATGGCTATTATTTCTACCAAAGTAGCTGCAGGCCGTTTTGTTCGTATTGGGGAAATTTTTCGTTGGCACTTAGGAGGATAAGGTTGTTTCGGATTGCCTGCTGAATTAACATCCTGTCAAAGGAATCCTTGTGATTTTCTTTTAAAGGTACAGTACTAATACTTACATAGTCATATGGTTCAGGATTAAGAAGCGAAAAATCGAACTCTTCAGCTATATGAGGAAGATGAAGTGGATTAATGCCGCGAAAATCTAGTTTTTTTAGCTGAAGCTTGATGGCAATCTCCCAAAAACTAATGGGACTTATGTAAACTACATTTTCTGTATCAGAAATAATGTCATAAACTTTTTTGCTCAGTTTTTTTTGTATCCATATAAGGCCCAGATAAAAACCTGTGTATCAATTAGATATTTCATAGAACTTACCTAATCCAAATCATCAACATTGTCAAAAAGATTTTCAGGTGAAAACTCAAAATTTTCATCTTCCCAATAAGAGGCTTTATTTTCATACATTCCAAGAGGTCGTTTTTTTGATTTTGATTTTTCCTGAATTCTTGTAAATTGTGCTACTGGTTTTTTGGAACGACCATAAAGAATTTGAATTTCCTCTCCACCTAAAACCTTATTCAAAGATGAAGAAAACTGTGCCTTAAAATCACCAACTGTCATCTTGAGCGAAGTAGAGAGAACTTCTTAGTAAAAGGTATCTCCACTACGGTGGACATGACAAGTGTTTTTTTTGGGGGGGGAGGTTAAAAAAATTAAGGCTTCTCTTACGAGAAGCCTTTTTTGCGCCTGCTGCAGGTTTTGAACCTGCGACACATGGATTAACAGTCCATTGCTCTACCAGCTGAGCTAAGCAAGCGAACGTTCTTGTGAACGTGAATAATATATTATAGAATATAACAGAAAATGTCAATAAGGTTTGATAAATGAACGAAATTTTTTTGGAAAAAAGTGCTTTACGAAAGGAAATTAAGGATAAAATTAAAGTATTTTGTGAAAACAAGAACGATAAAAATCAACTGGAAAAAGAAATCTGTCAAAAAATTATTAATTCCCAAGAATATAAAAAAGCTTCACTTATACTGGCATATTCAGCTCTTTCAGATGAGGTGGATTTATCTGAACTTTTGGAGAATGCATTTGCCCAGGGGAAAATAGTGGCACTTCCAGTGGTAAATGGTGATGAAATGAATTTTTTTCTTACCAGCAGCACTTCCCTTCTTGAAAAAGGTGCTTTTGGAATAATGGAACCTTCAAAAACCTCTGAAAATCTAATTGGATCCGAAAATATTTTGGAAAATACGCTGATTTTAGTGCCAGGACGCGCCTTTACCAAAGCTGGAAAACGACTTGGAAGAGGAAAAGGCTACTATGACAAATGGTTTTCCACAATGGAGGACAAAGCTAATCAACTTGTAAAATGGGGAATTTGTTTTCCATGCCAGCTTGTTGACGATCTTCCTTCAGATGAAAATGACATTCCAATGGATCAGGTAGTCTTTTAATCTTAGTAAGTGGCGTCTGCCGAATAAACTGTAAATGTTTTATCAGAGAAGAAATTATTCAAAACCCAAAGGAAATCTTCGTTGTTAAGGCAGTGAACTGTAATGTAATCATCCAGATAGTGATTGTTCTGGGCCTTTAACTCAGCATGACTTTTTCCATTTGGAAAGAAGTTTTTTGTCCAGGTATTTTTAATTTCTTGGGTTGTTTTTTCAAAATCCATAAGAACGGTCAGTTCCTGTGCAATCTGGGCAAGAACGGTATCCAGTGCCTGATCAACAGTTTTTGTGTGAGAAACATTAGTTACAATAATGGCACCAAGTGGAATATTTTCTGTAGCGGCAGAAACCGAAACAGAGCATTCTTCAAGATTAAGAAGATTTAGTTCACGCTGAAGACGATGGGCTGCATAATACAAAACTGCGTTGAAAGGCGAAAGATTTTTTCCATCAATATTTTCATTTGTTTTAGATGCGTCAGGGAAAAAAGCGTAAATAATTGGATCAGTGAACTCTTTTGTTGGAACAAGAATTGCTGGTTGTGGTCCTGCATCTTTTGCGGCAACGTCGGTAAGGAAGGTGTGAATCACTTTAAGACGAATTTTATCTTTTTGAGGTAAATTGATCAGAGCAGGTTCAGGTTCATCAATTTTATTTATAATCTGTAGAGTGCCCATATACTGATCCAGAACAGCAAAGGCTTGGGAAGGATTATTGCCTTCAAAAATGATTTCAAAACGACCTGCATTCAATAGACCTGGGTATGCTTCAAGAATCTTTTGGAAAGAAATGTCGGATAAAATCTCATCTGCCGGATTATACACTTTAGAAAGATCGGTTTCAGGTAAAATTTCTTCAATAAGTCCAGAATAAAGCTGATTTACGGTACTTCCTTTTCGAAGTCGGTTTTTAGTCTGAATGGAAGTAACAATTCGGTCCGCGTCAGAAGGATAGAAATCAGAAAAAACAAGAGCATCATAAAAAGATTTAATAACCTGCTGAAGATCAGATTGATTGAATTCAATGAAAATGCTGCTGGACGTAAGGTTTGTTTCAGCATAAATATCATAGTTGCTGGAAATGATGTACTGGGCCTGTTTTTCCGCGAGATGTTTATTCACCGATGCGGCAAGAAGATTTACCATCACTTCCTCAAAGCCAGGGTTCTGGGCAGAAAGAAGAGAACCGCCCTTGATTTTGAAAATCAGTCTGGAAGTAGCCCCAGCGTTTTCAATGGTGTAAAGTGGAATTGAATTTTTTAGTTGAAGTACATTCTGTTTTTCGAGATTCTTGTTGTAAAAGTCCCACCACCAGTCGCTGGTAGAAATGTTTTGTGAAAAAGGCTTTTCTTCATAGACTTTAACTGCATTTGCTAAAGAAGTCTGCCACCAGGAGGCATTTTTAGAATTAATTTCCGCAAAACCAGCTTTTTTAAAATCAGAAGCATATTTATTGTAGAGTTTTGAATTAATAAGCACAAATTGAAATGGAACTTCGGTGGAAAGCTTTTCGATGATAGAATCAGGCTGCTGTTCCAGGTGACGGATTAAATCTTCAGAAAAAAGGTCTTTGAGGCTGGAGGAAGTAAGTCCAAGAACGTTCATTTTTACCCAGTATTGAGCCAGGGTTTCCATAAAGGCAGCCGAAGATTTTGTTTTTTCAATATAAGAGTAATAAAGATTTGAAACCGCGTTGTAATATTCGTAAGTATTGATGTTGGAAAAATTGTTCAGAGCAACAGAAAGAAAGTCAGTGGCTTGATTCAATGGTGATGTTTTTCCTGCATTTAACAGGGCCTGCACAATAAAACGAGTAGAACCACTTTTTTCGGCACTGGCAGCGTAAATGTAATCACTTCCAACACAATTCAGGCGCTGATCAGAAACAAGGGCATTTTTCCAGGTAGAAGAGTCAGAATTGTAGATGCAGGCGGCCATATCTGCCTGAGTGGAAGAAAGGCTTGTCCATTGGAAAACGGTTTGAATGAACTCGTCGGAAAAGTCGTCACTGGAAATTACAAACTTTCTGTTTCCCTTTTCTTCTGTTTCAAGATGAGTTTGCGGAAGGTAACTGCCCTTGTAGTAACGGCCAAATGTATCATCAATAATAGAAAGTACTTCCGATTCATTTATATTTCCACTTACAAAAAGTCCGCAGTTGTCAGGTTGATAGAATTTTTCACCAATGGCAGAAAGAATCACCCGTGCCTGGGCATTGGTTGTGCCGGTAAAAAGTGAAGGGTAAATTCCAGAATCATGTTTCCATGGCGCAGAAGCAAACACCCTGGAATCAATAGCCTGGTTTATAAGGGAAGCTGGATCTTTTGCACTTTCAAGAACCTGTTTTTTCATGGAGGAAAGAGCTGTCTTTATCTGAACATCGGCAAAATGTGGATTAAAGGCAGTTTCGGCCAGTTTTTCAAAAAAATCAGGAAGCTCTGACGGCGAAAGATAAAGTGAAAATCTTGAAGCATCGGAAAGACATTCTGCATTTTCTAAAGGATAATTCAAAGTATCGGCAAAAAGAGCTGCGTAAAGCTTGAAAAATCCTGTATTTTGGGCAGTCTGATCAGAAAAACCTGCCTTGGCAACAAATTCAACACGAACAAGTGGAGTTGAAAGGTCTTCCAGAAGATAAACGGAAAGTCCATTTTCAATCTTGTTTTCAAAAAGATCGGGAAGCTGTAACACCGACGGCAGAGATTCAGTTGAAGCTTCTGATGGAAAATCTGAAGCTTCTGATGGAAAATCCGACTGGGCATGGCAAATACCTGACAAAATCAGAAAAAAAGAAAAAGCAAAAAATAGTTTTTTTAGTCTGAAAAATCTTATCAATTAAAAATCTTTCCTTTAGTGACTTATTACTTTGGCAGTTCCAGATTTAATTTCGCGGATAAAATCTTCGATAGTGTGAACCTGGTGTTCCAGTTCAACTCCGGAAAGAGGAAAGGAACCATCGGTAATAAAGCGTTGGCAGTCAGCAGCTTTGTGGATGTCGGAACCGCCTGTCATCAAAAGATTGTTTTCCATTGCCATAGCAAGTGCCTTTGGATTTTCATCGTCACGGTTACAGCTGTTATACACTTCAAAACCGTGAACACATTCAGGATGCTGGACAAAAGCACGCATATATTCCCTAAAACGGAAAGGATGTGCCTGAATCATAAGTCCACCAGCTTTATTTACTTCGTCAAACAATTCCTGGTGAGTCCAGTGCATCATTTGAGGATGATCATAAAGCCATTGTTTTGAAAGACCGTAAAGAAGATATTCGTCACCTTCAAAGTTGTATTCAATGCCAAAAAATACATCAATTCCAGTTCCCTGAGCGGCGGTAAAGGCCTCTTCATAAGCAGCATAGAAAAATTCTATTTGATCTTTCCATGGCAGACTGTGATCAACACCAGAATTCCCATTAAAAAAGTGATTTGTAATGCAAAATCCACAATAGCCTGCCCGCTTGTAAACATCAATGTAATCAGCAGGTTTAGAAACTCCACAACGACTAACTGGAGACGTATGAAGATGAGTTTCGTATAAAAATCCCATAAAGGCCTCGCTAAAAAACTAGTCTATGAATCTTTGGGCAGGAGTAACCACCCAAAAAGCTTTCATTTCTTCTTTGCCAGTATTTTCCAGAGTATGAGGAGAGGCTGCAGGGAATGAAACACTATCTCCGGCTTTAAGATGATATTCTCTATTTTCGTATTTCAAAGTGCATTCTCCCTGAATTACCATGCCAAATTCGCGGCCAGGATGTCCATAAGAACCGTGACTTGTATTTGCACCGGCAGGAATACGTACCATGTATGATTCAAGGTTGCTGTTTGGATCCAATGCATTTGGGCGACACAGCTCTTCGTAAATAACCATGCCTTCTTCTCGGGTAGGACGTTCTCCTGCAGAATGAACAGTAACAGGATGAACACGGCGGTATTCTTCAAAAAGGAATTCAAGATTTACATCAAGAACGTCGGCAAGGGCCAAAAGTGTATCAATGGCAGGGCTTACAAGGTTTCGTTCAATCTGGGAAACAAGACTTTCACTTACACCGGCTTCACGGGCAACAACTTTAAGTGTAAGGTTCTTCTGTTCCCGAACACGGCGCAGTTTTTCACCAAAGTGATAAGGCACGCGGTTTTTTTTATCATTTTTTTCCAGTGAATCAGACATTTTTATATCTCCAGAGTTTTTTAAAATTATGAGTCAGCAAAGGCATCATTTTTCTGCTTTTCTTTATTTAATTCGGTAACAAACTGAATGAAGTAATCTTCAAGTGTTTTATGAGGACCTTCCAGCTTGAGGCGGGCTCGGGAACGTGCGTTATCACGGCGAACTGTATACATTGAATAGAAATCTCGATAATCAAGACCAGCATCAGCTTTTACGTGTTCACCAAGGAAGGCGGAAACTTCATCACGACCAATGGCTGCAATTCCCTTGTTGCGGAGAATTGAACGGAGAGTACCAATCTGCTCGTAGGAAATACCAAAAAGGAATTCTTCCATTGCCTGAGAAACGCCTGAATCACCCATTTTCTGTTTGATAAAGGCAATCCACTGTTCGTCCATCTGCATGGAAATGAGCAGCAATTCGGAAGTCCCCATCATTGTTCCAAAAGCTGGAGCCAGTTTTCTTCGGGCCTGCCAAACAGATTGAAGAACAGGAGCAACATTCTCTACATTCTGGTCATTCCAGTGTTCCCACAGAAGCAGAAGTGAAAGTGCCCATTCCCGGCGATATTCCATAGGCTGAGTGTCGTCACAGATAAGATTCAAATAAACGTCTTCGGCAAGAAGGCTGAACATGGCAAGAATGGTATCATTGGCCAGATCTTTAGATTCTTTTTCAAGCCCTTCAACACGTCCAGCATATTTTGAAATGGAAGAAAGGAGGTGCATTTTTGCAACCAAAAAGCCTTTCCCAAGAACAGCCTTTGAAGGAAGCTGAAGTGTTGCATCTCCCTGTCCAAGGTGTTTTATAAGAGATTCAATAAGGATTATTGGTGTACGAGTTCCACCAGCAAGCTCGTGTCTTTCCAAAAGTGAAGGGAATCGGGTAACGGATTGAGCAAGATGTTCAAGATCCTTGATTCGTTCCTCAAAAATGTCAGCCCGTTCTGGATCTAGCCCACGCACCTTATCCATAACTGCTTTTACTGTAAGTCCTTCTTTAGGAGAAAAGACTTCAGTAACTGTTTCTTCTACAAGAAGAGGTTCGTTGTCGTAAAATGAGTTAATATCTATGTTTTCGAATTCTGAAGATTGAGTCATAATAATGGGTCTTTAATTATACTACAGTTCCCGTAAAAATGAAAACTTTTTATGACAGCCAGGACAGGATTTCGTCACATTTTATAAGATAGTCATTGATTTTTTTATCACTGCAGGTGTGGCCAAGACGTCGGTCAGCACGAATTTTTTCTCCGTGGAAGTCACTGCCGGCAGTAATTTTCATGCCGATTTTTTCACCCAGTTCTCTAAGACGGAAACAGTCGGTGGTACGTGCTCCAGGATGAAAAGCTTCAAGTCCTTCAACACCACGTTCAAAAAGATTCTGCAAAGTGTCAGGAATTTTACCCCAGGAAAGGTAAAGGGACATTGGGTGGGCAATTACAGGATGACCACCGCTTTCTACAATTGCTACAATGGCTTCATCCAGATTAAGTCCTGTTCGCTCTACGTAAGCGGGTCTGCCTTTTCCAATAAACTTATCAAAGGCAATTTGGGGATGTTTTACAATTCCCTTTTTGGTAAAATACCGTGCCAGGTGTGGACGTCCAATTACAGCGTCGGGATTATCGGCAAGCAGATCCTCCATGGAAACGTCATAGCCCAGATCCTGCATTTTTTTAATTATTTTGTCGTTTCTGGTAAGGCGATCTTTCTGAAGTGTGTTCATGTATTCAGCAAGATCAGGGGAAATCTCTTTAAGACCAAGGCCAAGAAGATGAAATTCTCCGGTAGGCCAATTTATATTCAGTTCAACGCCACGGATAAGCTTTATGTCCAGACTGTCTGCGGTTTTTTGAGCTTCAGCAAGTCCATTTACAGTATCATGATCAGTAACTGCAATGGCGGAAAGACCTTTTTCAACTGCCATGTTTAGGATTTGCTGGGGAGTGTACTGTCCGTCTGAAGCTGTGGTGTGAACGTGTAAATCAATCATACAAAAAAATAATAGCACATTTAGGGAGTTTGTGGTATAATGAGTAGAATTATAATCTGTAGATGGAGGCCTTATATGCCAAAGGCTATGCAATATACAAAAGGTGCTGTTGTTTACTTTGAAGGTGATTGTGACGATCGCATTTACATCCTGCAGCAGGGAACTCTTGTTCTAACTAGTACCGATATTGAAACTGGTGCTCAGGTAGTAGAACAGGTAAAACCAGGTGAATTCTTTGGTGTAAAATCTGCTTTAGGTCATTTCCCACGTGAAGAAAGTGCTACTGCTCTTACAGAAGCCATGGTAGTTTGTCTTTCTGTAAAAGAATTTGAAATCCTTTTCAGCCAGAACAAACAGTTGATTATGAAGATGCTTCGTGTATTTTCTAACCAGCTTCGTCAGATCCACAAAAAGATTGAATCAATTTTGAACAACGTTGCAGAAGATCAGCAGTCTGGCATGCTTGCTGTTGCAAAAAGCTTCTATGATGAAGAACAGTTCCGTTCGGCAGCTGATGTTTATACAAAATTCCTTCAGCGTTTCCCTGATTCTCCACGAAAAGGCGAGGTTGCACCAATTCTTAAAGAATGTCTTCTCCGTGCACAGAAACAGGCTTTGCGAAAATCATCATACGGTTCTTCATCGGAACCATCTGGAGAAGCAAGTTCACTTCAGATTTTCAGTCTTCCAGCCTTTGCCCGTTTTGCTAAAACATACGAGCCAGGACAGGTAATTATTTCAGAATTTGAACCAGGTGACAGCTTTTACCTTATCAAGAGCGGAAATGTTCAGCTGGTAAAATGTGTAAACGGTGCAAAGAAAAACCTTGATATTCTTAAACCAGGTGAGTTCTTTGGTGAAATGGCAATCCTTGATTCTTCTCCACGTTCTGCAACTTGTCTTGCTGATGGAAAGGTAGAATGTCTGGAATTCAACAAGGCAAACTTTGAGGTGCTCATTACTGGAAACCCACAGATTGCTTTGATTTTGCTTAAGCTTTTCTGTAAACGAATTTACGATCAGAAACGCCGATTCAAGATTCTTGTTATCAAAGATATTTCTGCCCGTGTTGTAAATGTTCTTCTTATGCTTGATGAGATGAATCCTGGAAAACCAAATGACCGTCAGCGCCGTTTGAATGTTACTGTTGGTGATGTTGCTCACTGGGCTGGTCTTCCATTGGATACAACTAACGCTGAACTGCACAAACTGGTTGAACGCCACAAGATTGAAATCTACGATACTTATGTTATTATAAACAACATCAACGACCTAAAACGAGTTTACGGTAAAATCGACGAAAATTAAAACAGTAAAAAGGTTTGTGAAAGGAGGAGTGTATGAAAAAGACTTATTGGGTTATTGGCGGAGTGCTTCTAGTAGCAGGTGTTATTCTTACAGCTGCTCCTGTTTTTGTAGTAAAAGCCCTGGTTGTTCTTCTTGGACTTGGTGCCATTGCTGATGGTATTTACAGTCTGATGTACGAAAAATCAATTTCACCTAATACAACCTTTCAGAAAACAATTCTGTATAAAGCTTGTGCAAACGTGGTAATGGGACTTATAGCAGTAATCGTACCTTTGTTTATTGCGAAAACTGCCTGGTTTGCCATTACTTACATTTTAGGTGTTTATCTGGTTATTTCTGCTTTTGGTGGTTTGTTTGCTTCAAGTCAGCTGAAAGACAGTGCAGTGGACAGAAAAGCAATCACAGTGGAAAGCCTGTTTCATCTTGTTGCTGCTGTTCTTCTGTTCCTTATAGGACCTGAAAAACTTGGAAAGAGTATTATTAGAATTATAGGCATTCTTACCCTTGCTGCAGGAATTGTACTCCTTACAATTCAGGTGCTTCGTATGAAAAATACAACTGTAGTAAAGGATGTGGAAGTTCGGGACGAAGAATAAAGCTTCAAAAAACTTTCATTTTGTTTCGTAAATAAATGGGCCCTGATTTTTTGGGGCTCTAATCAATATATAAGGATTAATTATGGCACATTGTATCGTACCTGAAGCAGAAGAAATTCTGGATAAAGAATATAAGGTTCTGGATAAAGGCTTTGTACGCCTGGTAGATTATTTTGGCGGAGACCAGCGAATTGTTCAGTCGGCACGTGTTTCTTATGGTGAAGGAACAAAATCAGTTTCACAAGATGGAGCTCTTATTGATTATCTTCTGCGCCATCAGCACACATCACCTTTTGAACAGGTTGTAATGACTTTCCATGTTAAAATGCCTATTTTTGTTGCCCGCCAGTGGGTACGTCACCGAACGGGCCGCATGAATGAAGTATCAGGAAGATATTCTGTCATGAAAGAAGAATTCTATGTTCCTGAGCTGGACAAAGTTTCTCCACAGAGCAAAAACAACAAACAGGGACGTGCAACAGAAGCTTTTGACAAAGAAACTGCTCAGAAAGTTGTAGATAATTTGATTGACGGACAGAAGGTTGCATACGAAAACTACAGCCAACTTCTGGATGATGGAGTTGCTCGAGAGCTTGCACGGGTAAATCTTCCCCTTTCACTTTATACAGAATTCTACTGGGAAATGGATCTCCACAATCTGTTCCACTTCCTTAAACTGCGTCTGGATTCACATGCACAGTATGAAATCCGTGTTTATGCAGAAGTAATGCTTGAAATGTGTAAGAAAGTGGCTCCAATGGCAACAGAATCTTTCATCAACCACATGGAACACGGTGTAAACTTTAGTGGTGAAGAAATGGAAGCTCTGCGGGCAGTAATGAACGGACAGCCAAATCCTCTTGAAGGAAAAAAACTGGATCGTTTCAACGAAAAAATTGCTACAGGGGTACAGCTCTAATGAATCCTTTTGAAATGTTTAAGAATGCCGGCGCAATCAAGGAACAGGCCGAAAAATTAAAGGAAGAAATCGGGGCCCTTACAGCAACTGGTTCTTCCGGCGGAAAAATGGTTCAGGTTACTGTGAACGGATCATTTGAAATGACTGATATTCAGCTTGATCCTATTTGTGTAGATAACCGTGATGTTAAAATGCTGCAGGATTTAATTATTGCAGCTCATCATGATGCTATGGCAAATATTCAGGAAAAAATCAAAGAAAAAACTGGACCACTTTTAAGCGGACTGAATATTCCTGGACTTTAATTTTGAGGCTGCAACAAGCCTGAAATCGAAGCAGCTTTTTTGCGTGTGGGTGGGACTATGAACGCAATCGACGAACTTACAGATTCTTTTTCTCGACTTCCGGGCATTGGAAAAAAAAGTGCCCAACGTATAGTAAATCATCTTCTTTCAGTGGATGACAGTGAATGCAAGAAATTTTCCCAACGATTGAAGGTGCTTCACGAAAAAATCAAACCCTGTTCTATATGTGGTGCCTGGACTGAAGATGATCCATGTTATGTTTGTTCTGACGCTCTTCGTGAACAGAATGTGATTTGCGTAGTTGAACAGAGTCAGGATGTAAGTGTTATTGAATCATACCGTGAATTCCGGGGTACTTACCATGTTCTTGGTGGACTTATTAAACCGCTGGAGGGCATTGGACCTGACAGGCTCCGTATTGGTGAACTGGTGGATCGTATACGCAAAAATGATGGGATTACTGAAATAATTGTTGCAACAAATCCTACTGTGGAGGGTGATACTACAGCACTTTATCTGAACAAAGTAATCACCGAAACTTTACAGGACCGTAATATAAAGGTGACCCGTCTCGCTACCGGAATCCCTGTTGGTGGTGATCTGGAATATATTGATAAACGTACCTTGTCGCTAAGCTTCCGTGGGCGTATTCAGCTTTAGACAGGAGATTTTCAATGGCCAAAGAAGTAAAAACTAACGCAATGCGAATTCTAGAAAAACAGAATATTCCTTTTGAATCACATACCTATGATGACGATGGTGAGCATAAACTGGAGCTTGGTGCCGCTGAACGAACTGCTCAGAAGCTTGGGATTCCAGTAGAACAGGTGTACAAAACTATTGTTATGCGAAGTGACACCCGCCAGATTTATGTTTTCTGCCAGGCTGCAAATTGTGAAATAAACCTTAAAAAAGCCAGAGCTGTTGTAGGTTGTAAGGAACTGGCCAGTGTAAAACCAGAAGAGCTTATGAACCTTACAGGATATATCCGGGGTGGCTGTTCTCCTTTGGGAATGAAAAAACAGTATCCCACATATATTGATGAAATGGCACAGCTGCATGATAAAATCTATATCAGTGCTGGGCAGCGGGGCGTTCAGATCAGCTTGAATCCGGAAGACCTGGCTAAAGCTGTAAACGCAGAATTTGTTGATCTTGCACTGTAATTTAGTTTTTAACAGGCGGACCTGCAAACTTAACACCCACAGCGACCGTCCCATTCAGGAGACATGCTTCTTTCGTAAGCAGTTGCTTTGTCAAAATCAACTTCAGTCTGGCAGTTTCGTTCTACATACAATGCAGTCTGATGTAGTCTCTTCAGACATTCCGTTTTGTCATTGTCTCCCAGCTTAGATTTTTCAATACTCTGTCCTAAAATACGAATGCTTTCATCGTAAACTTTTAATGGAACCGGAAATGGATGACCATCTTTTCCACCGTGGGCAAAACTGAAACGGGCCGGGTCGGTAAAACGGCTTGGAGTTCCGTAGATGATTTCACTTACCAGTGTAAGAGATTGCAGTGTTCGTGGACCAAGTCCAGGAGTAAGCATCAGTTTTTCAAAGCTTTCCGGCCGTGTAGTATAGGCTGTGGCTAGAACTCCTCCAAGGCGCTTAAGGTCAATATCTTCCGCACGCACATCGTGGTGGGAAGGCATGACGATATTTCGGTCGTTGGTGTTGTGAAGCACTTCACCAAAAGGACCACAGCGTTGAAATGAAGGTGGTGGAATTCTGACAATTTCCTCTTTTTGTACGGGTTTTGCAACTTTTCCGCCTTCCATAACAATCATTTGATTGGCAGGACTTTTCATCTGGTTTATTTCGCGGATAAGCTTTTCCGGATCCCAAAGGGAAAGCTCCAGAACTCTGTCGCGGGTAGTACGGGCCTTTGTGTCTGTAAGATTTAGAATCCTACCACGGTTTTCGCCTACAACACCGGAGTGGGGATTCTCTACAAAAGAACGAAGATCCGAAGAACTCCAGTGATACCTTCGGGCAGTTTTTGTTTCGGTGTTCATGCCTTGTTGTACCACAGTCCACTTACCGCTGTTGGAAACTATGAAGTTATGCTGATAAAGCTGAAAACCATCCTGTACAGCATTGTTATCAATTTTTGCACAGAGCTTTGAAGTATCAACCAGTTTATCACCATTAAGACCGGTTCTATCAGCATGTTCAAGAAGTTCCTTTGGTGTAAGCCGGGAGTACTTTCCGCGTCCTCCGCAAACATATAGTCCCAGATCCTGGCTGCGTGAGTTAATTCCCCGTTTAAGAGCATACATAACGCTGGTGGTAATGCCGGAACTATGCCAATCCATGCCAAGAACAGCTCCGAAAGACTGAAACCACATTGGATCACTAAGCCGCACCAGAACTTCATCACTACCAAAATTATCAACAAGTGCTTCTGTAATGAGAGTGCCCATGACCATCATGCGATCAGCAAGCCATTTGGGTACTATTCCGCCATGAAGAGGAAGATCAGCATGTCCACCAGACTTAATCATGTATTAAACCTTGTGTTAAGTATAGCATAATAACGGTAGTTTTGTATAGTAAAATCAACAAAAATGAAAATCCTTTTTTCTTGACTTTGTACCTGGTTTTTCATAAATTCAAAGTATAAACTAACAAAAATATAATCAAATTAAGAGGTGAAATAAATGAAACTTACTCCTTTGGCAGACCGTGTACTGGTAAAAAACGATAAAGCAGAAACAAAAACAGCCAGTGGACTTATCATTCCTGAAGTAGCACAGGAAAAAACTCAGACAGCTGTTGTAGTAAATGTTGGGCCTGGTACTGACGATGTAAAAATGACTGTAAAAGCCGGAGACCGCATTATGTATGATAAATACGCTGGAACTCAGATAAAAATTGATGGTGAAGATCACCTGATTTTGAAAATGCACGACATCATTGCCATTGTTGAAGGCTAATCTTATCGAAGCTTTTCAATATTTTATCTTATAAGCTCTTCTGGAAGATATTCCAGCATGATTTTTTCAAGTCGCTCTGGATCAATCGGTTTGCTTAGATAGTCGGTAAAACCGGCTTTAAGATATGTTTCACGAGCTCCGCTGATAGCATTGGCGGTAAGTGCAATAATCGGTGTTCCAGCTGGAAGAATGTTGGTTTCTTTCAAGAGCTTAAGAGTTTCAATTCCATCCAAATCTGGCATCATGTGATCAAGGAAAATCATATCATAATGGTTTTCTTTGACGCATTCCAAAGCAGCTTTTCCACTGGTTACGCCTTCAAATTTTACGCGGAGACGTTTTAAAATCGCCTGCAGAACAAAAATATTGGTAGAATTATCATCTACGGCAAGAATTCGTGCGTCAGGCGCAACAAAAGAAGGTCCGGCTTTTTGTGCAGGAGGAGTGGATTTTGCTTTTTCAGATGCAAAAATGTTGCCCATAGGAATATCGGAAATAATTTTCAGTCTTAAATCAAAATAAAAAACAGAACCTTTTCCGTAAGTGGATTGAACCTTTAATTCCGAGTTCATGTCTTCAAGAAGACGTTTTGTGATTGGAAGACCAAGTCCGGTTCCCTGAATGTAGTGGGTCTTTTTTTCCTGAATACGGCCAAAGGATTCAAAAATCTTGTCGATATATTCTTCCTTAATTCCAATGCCGGTGTCGTGAACAGATACTTTTAAAAGGGCAGTCTCACCTTCTTTAATACAATCAATCTCCAGGGAAACTTCGCCTTTTTCGGTGTATTTTACTGCATTTGTAAGAAGATTGTTCAGAATCTGTTGAATGCGAATATCATCACCATAAAGTACTGACGGAATATTTTCATCAATATGATTGCAGATAATAAGATTTTTTTCTTTTGCACGATCAGTAATATCAGTTATGACAGTGTATAAAAGAGGTTTTATCTGAAAATTAACAGGATTTATATCAAATTTACCGTTTTCAACCTTTGAAATATCCAGAATATCGTTTACAAGAGAAAGAAGAAATCTGGATGAGGTCTGAATCTTTTTTGCATATTCAACAATCTGATCTTCAGTACTTTCCCGGAGAATCATTTCACCCATGCCGGAAATTACGTTGATTGGAGTGCGGATTTCGTGGCTCATGGAAGCAAGAAAGTCGGATTTGGCTTGACTGGCAATATAAGCCTGTTCTTTTGCATCAGAAAGCTCACTGATATATTTAATGTCCGGATTTTCCCATGCAAAATAAATGATGAAAAGCAAAACAGAAGTTCCAAAACCCAGAACAAGAAGCTCAAATACAAGTTCGATTATTACAAAAAATCCAATGCACCCGATTCCAAGGAAAATGCTCATGACCTGAATACGGTGAAGCTTTTTGCGGTAAACGAGAATATAGGCAAAGGAAATTCCATAAACAATTGCTATGATGATTGAATGGACAATTGCACCATTACTCCAGATATAGGCATAACGGAGTTTGGAATCATCATAAGAAATAGGAAAATAAATAATGGCGATGGAATCAATTATGACAAGGGCAATAATTAAAATGCGGATTATAGAAGCAATTTTTTGTGTATCAAATTTTTTACGGCCTGCAGAATTTGCCATGATATGAAGAGTAAAGTGTGTGGCAAATATCAGTGTGGAAATAATGTACATGCGCCACAAAGTTTCTGGCACCCACCAGAGCAGGGCATTGTCTTCAAAAAGGCTACGATTTTCCTTGAAACAAACAATGGTTGTAAGAATATCAAGGATCAGGCTTAGCATTTGAACGAACAGTAATGTAAAGAAAAAATCTTTTTTTTGCTTATTTCCTTTTGACATATAGTCAATAAATAGAAGAATAAGGAAAACAAGACCAGAAAATTGTAACTGAATGCTAAGATTATTGATTACCACAGAAAAATTATATTTAGATTGAGTTTAATTGTCAAAAAAAATGCAATTATTCTATAGTTTTACATAGATAAAGAAAAAAGTGTGGAGTAAACTGATACTATGATTACACTATTTAATTCTGGCTGGCAATTTGCTGAAAAAAAGATTGAATCAGGTCTTAAGAAAAACGATGGAACAGTTTTAAATCTGAAGGCTGATGATTTTTTAGGTGATAGAACAGCTCTTTCCTATGAGCCTGTTCACATTCCCCATGACTGGATGATTTCTGACACAAACGGTTTGTATCGGGACAGTGTTGGATTTTACACAAAAAAATTTAATCTAAGTGGGGTAGATGGCCGTCACATTGCTCTGCGTTTTGAAGGAGTTTATACCAATTCAGGAGTTTTTGTAAATGGAAAATCAGCCGGTGTGTGTCACTATGGTTATTCTACTTTTGAATACGATGTAACTGACCTGGTAAAAGAAGGAGAAAACACTGTTGATGTAATAGCAGTTTATCAAAGTCCAAACACCAGGTGGTACTCTGGGGCAGGTATTTTCCGTGATGTATGGCTTATTGATACGCCCGAAAGTTTTCTTGTAAGCGACGGAACTTATGTAAGAACCGCTCCGGTAAACAAGGACTGTCTTTTTGGGGAATGGAAGCTTTGCGTTTCGGCAGAACTGGCTCTTTGTGCAGATGAAAAGGGCTGTGTTTTTGTGCGGCACCAGCTTTGTAAAAAAGACGGCACTGTGGTAAAAGAATTTGAAGGCGGAAAAATTACTTCCTTTACAAAAGAAGAAACCGACTATGCCTGGAAAAATTTTAACGGAGTTTCAGGACGCAAGCTTTATAAATGTGAAACTGAAGTTACGGTAGAAAAATCGGAGCTTTGGGATATTGATAATCCAGCTCTTTACCTTCTGAAAACTGAACTTGTAATGGAAGAATCCTCAAAAATCACTTTGCTTGATTCCTATGAGCAGAAAATCGGTTTTAGAATCTTCAATTTTGACAAAAACCAGGGATTTTTTCTGAATGGCCGTCACCTTAAACTGAACGGAGCCTGCCAGCATCACGATCTTGGTGGACTGGGTGCTGCATTCAATGTTCAGGCACTTCGCCGTCAGTTCATGAAGCTTTTGGAGATGGGTGTAAATTCTGTACGCTGTTCTCACAATCCTCCGTCAAAAGCCTTTATGGATCTGGCAGATGAAATGGGCATACTTATTGATGACGAAAGCTTTGACATGTGGCAGCTGAACAAAACCACCTACGATTATGCAAACTATTTTGAATCTGACAGCGAAAAAGACACCGTAACCTGGGTTCGAAAGGACCGCAATCACCCAAGCCTGATTATGTGGAGTATTGGAAACGAAATTTATGACTGCCACGTAGGAAAAGGACTTGCTGTAACAAAGAAACTGGCAGAATATGTGCGCAAAAACGATCCTGATTCCAACGGTCTTGTAACATTTGCCTCCAATTTTATGATGGGTGAAGGAGCCCAGGAATGTGCACAGGAAATTGAAGTGGTGGGCTACAATTATCTGGAACGGCTTTATAACGAGCATCACAAAAAATATCCTGAATGGAAAATCTACGGAAGTGAAACTGGGTCTACAATTCAGAGTCGCGGCATCTACCATTTTCCACTTTCCATGAGTCTTGTTACCCACGATGACCGCCAGTGTTCAAGTCTTGGAAACTGTACAACAACTTGGGGCTGTGAAAGTACTGATAAAGTAATTACCAATGACAGGGATGCTCCTTTCAGCGCGGGGCAGTACATCTGGACAGGCTGGGACTACATTGGTGAACCAACTCCTTACAATAATACTTCCAAATCAAGCTATTTTGGGCAGATTTGTACGGCTGGATTTCCAAAGGATACGTTTTACATGTACAAGGCTGAGTGGGCTTACAAAAAGACAAAACCTTTTGTCCATATTCTGCCTTACTGGGACTGGAATGAAGGTCAGGAAATAGAAGTAAAGGTTTATTCGAATCTTGATTTTGTAGAATTGGTTTTGAACGAAAGAAGTCTTGGAAAACAGCCTATTGATCATGAAGACGGAGCCAAGCTTTCGGGAGTTTGGAAGGTAAAATACGAAAAAGGCGAGCTCAAAGCACTGGGTTACACAGAAAAAGGTGAACTTAAGGCAACAGAAGTTTTAAACAGCTTTGGTGATCCTGTCCGTGTAAAAATTGAAGCAGAAGATATTCCTTATGTTGATGATGGCACTGGTCGTGAAGTGCTTCATTTTATTGATGTAATGACAACTGATAAAAATGGTTACGACGTTTCCAATGCTCGAAATTACGTTACCATCAAAGTGGAAGGGGATGCAGAGCTTGTAAGTCTTGATAATGGTGATGCCACTGATTTTGAACAGTACGTGCCTAAGGGAAAAAAATCCGTTCATGCACGAAAGTTATTTTCAAACCGTATGTGTGCTATTGTCCGTTCTCCAAAACCAGATTCTGTTTTTAGCGTATATGCAGTAAGTGAAGGTCTTGAAGGAGATGCACTGGAATTTGGAAAGGGGAAAACGGTGCATGGCAAGGTGCCGAAGGGGATTGAACCATTAACAAGGGAAGTACCGGTGCGGAAGATTGAAATTGTCCTGGACGGGGAAATTACCCTTACAAAGGAAAAACCTGTTTTAAAGGCTAAAGCAAAGGTTCTTCCAGAAAATGCAACAAATAAAAAGATTGCCTGGAATCCAATGCTTCCGGAAAGTGTTCTCAGTGATTCTGTAGAAATTGAAGTTTCAAAAGACACGGCAGAAGGTGAATTGAAAGCTGTAAGTGACGGAAAATTCATTCTCCGCTGTACTGCCAATAACGGACAGGAATACCCTGAAATCATTTCTGAACTGAACATGAGTGTTGAAGGAGTGGGAAATCCAAAGTTCAATCCTTATAAACTGGTGGAAGCCTGCCGTCTTACAGGATGGAGCGGAAATGAAAAACCTAAGAATGGATTTACCGGCGGTATTTCAAACCGGGGCCTTGGGGATATGTGGATCAGCTTTGACAAGGTGGATTTTGGTGCTGAAGGTTCAGATGAAATCAATATTCCTGTGTTCTGCTTTAACGACAGCTTCCGATTTGAAGTGTGGGACGGAACTCCAGAAAAGGGACAGTGCCTTCTGGATACAAGCTTTGAGGCTCAGTACCAGTACAATACTTACACGGAAAAAGCCTTTACCTTGAATCGCAGACTGTTCGGCGTACATACAATTTCAATCTTCTTCCATCTGGAGCTGGTTTGCCACGGTTTCCGTTTTACTCAGAGTGCAAAGGCTTATGGAAAATTGCGTGCTTTGGATGCTGATACAATCGTTGGTGATACATTTACAAAAACTTCCCAGGCAGTTGAAGGAATTGGAAACAACGTAAATCTGGATTTCAAGGGCATGAATTTTGCGGAAGGAACAAGCCGTCTTACTGTGTGCGGAAAATCCAACAAACCAAATAATACCATCAACCTGAAGTTCTTCAATGCTGATGGAACTCAGTCTACCCAGGTGATTGAATTCCCTCACTCAGAGGATTACGAAGAAAGAAGCTTCCAGATTGAAAAAGTAACTGGCTTAAACAGGGTAAGTTTTGTCTTCCTTCCAGGCTGCGATTTTGACTTTAAATGGTTCAGGTTCGAAAAGTAAAAATTGCAAAGTAAAAATTGCAAAGTAGAAAAGTCTGATAAAAAATGATAAAATACCTTTAATATTATTTATTGAAGGTATTTTTTTATGGCACTTGAATGCGGTATTGTTGGACTTCCAAATGTAGGTAAATCAACCATTTTTTCAGCCCTTACTTCGGCTCCTGCTTCTGCAGAAAACTTTCCATTCTGTACAATCGATCCAAACATTGGAATTGTAGATCTTCCAGATGAACGCCTTGATTTTATGGCAAGCATTTTCCAGCCTAAAAAGAAAACTCCAACTGCAGTTAAATTTGTTGATATTGCAGGTCTTATTAAAGGTGCATCAAACGGTGAAGGACTTGGAAATAAATTCCTTGCAAATATCCGTGAATGTTCGGTAATTGCCCATGTTGTACGCTGCTTTGACAATCCTGACATTATGCACGTTCGCGACAATGCCAACGAAGCTGCTCCAATCGATCCAGAAACTGATATCCTTACAATCAACTGGGAGCTTTGCCAGGCTGACCTTGATACAATTTCAAAACGAGAAGAAAAGAACGTAAAACAGGTTCGCGCCCTGGGTAAAGAAGCTGAAAAAGCACTGGCACCATTCAACTCAGCCGTTGCAAAAATTAAACCTTTGCTCCAGGACGGAAAATGTGCCCGTACAGCAGAGCTTACTGATGATGAACAGCTTGCCATTAAAGATATGTTCCTTCTTACAATGAAACCAACTCTTTATGTTGCCAATGTTGATGAAGAAAGCATTGAAAGTGGAACAAACAATTACGTAGAAATCGTAAAAAAATATGCCGCTGAAGAAAAAGCCGACACAGTAGTAATTTGCGGAAAATTCGAAGCTGATCTGGCCGAAATCACAGAAGAAGCTGACCGCAAGGACTTTATGGAAAGTGTTGGACTTACAGAAAGTGGACTTGCAGTTCTTGCAAGAAAAGCTTATCACCTTATGGGATTGCGCACCTTCTTTACAGGTGGACCAGATGAATGCCGTGCTTGGACAATTCACGACGGTGACAAGGCTCCACAGGCTGCCGGTGTAATCCACACTGACTTTGAAAAAGGATTTATCCGCGCCGAAGCTTACACTATTGATGACCTTCGCCAGTACAAGGAAGAAGCTGCCATTAAGGCCGCCGGAAAGTACCGCCAGGAAGGAAAAGACTACGTAGTGCAGGACGGCGACGTTTTGTTCTTCAAGTTCAATGTGTAGAATCAGTGTAGTATTTTCACCCTTGCTTATATCAAGACAAATTGCTGATACTTATAAAAGTGTCAGCTTTTGATTTTTTTGATTTTAATTTATCTTCCGTATATTTTATCTTTCTTTATCGGTTTCAAAAACAGGTGCATCGGAACCATTATTTTTAAAAGCCCTTAAAATTGTTGGAATTCCTGAATCAGACTCGATTTTAAATCAGGAATCTTTGCCTGATAATTTACTCTGTCATCATAAGGAACATTATTTGCCAGATGTATAAGTTCTTTTTCTCCAAGCTGATTTGAGAAACTTTTTTTCACTAAATTGATACTAGTTTACTATTCCCACAAATTGAAATTTTGGGAGAACAGGGCTTAAAAATAAGACATTCAAATTGTTTCATGCTATACTAATTCAAATAAAGGAGGTTCCTATGTATATAAAAGACGGTATATGTTACGCAGGAGAATTAACTCCTTCAATAGAAGTTTCTGAAATAAAATTATTAGGTTCAGGAATGCTATTAGTTACTTTTTCAACTGGTGAAATCAGGCTTTTTGATATGTATTCATTAGTAGATAAAGGATCTGTGTTTGCACCTTTGGCAGATGAAAAAAATCAAGAAACAGCTAAAGTAACTTTTGGTTTTGTTTCATGGATGGATGGCGCAATAGATATTGCTCCAGAAACCATGTATAAGGAAAGCTATAAATATACACAAGACAGTATTGCATAAAAGAGAAATATAAAATGCCTGAACTAAGTAGATTTGATGGAATGGTGATTTACATGCTATTCCGAGATAATAAAGAACACAATAAGCCTCATGTTCATGTGTATTATGGAGAATATAAAGCTGCTGTAGGAATTGATGGAGAATTATTGGCCGGCAGACTACCTCCTCGTCAGTTAAAAATGATTGTAGGATGGTTAGCATTACATGAGGAGGAAGCATATAAAGCCTGGAATTTGGCTATAACCGGCGAACACTTTGACAAAATCCGTCCAATGTAAATAGACATTCCGATTTAGGCTATCGGGAAATTTAAAAGTGAAAAATAAAAGATAGGCATAGGAATATAAAAAGATGCCTTAGTAAAACAAATGGTAATTTGTACCACTACGCGGGAAATAATCCGGTCAAGTACACGGATCCGGATGGGAAAAGCCTTTTAGGGAATTTATGTTATGTTGGAGCTGCTCTTGTTTTAGCAGCAGGAACTACGGTAAGTGTAGTATCTGGTGGTACATTAGCAGTATTTGTTGAACCTGCTGCTGTAAAAGCATCTTTAGCTCTTGCTGCAACTGGTGTAGCTATAAATGCTTCAGAATTAATAACAAATAATGTAGAAACCAAACAGATTTCTATACCGCAAGTACAGGCCAAAGAAAAAGAGCAAAGGACTCCTACTACTATTTATCGTACTGGTAGTGGAAATGGAACTAATTTGACTCCAAGAACACCAAAGGATGCATCGGGATTATCATATAGTCTATCAAAACCTGAATCGGGACCTTATACTGTGACTACAATGGAGGCAGTAAATATGACTGGAGTCTTATCTGCTGTGAAGGATGGACCAAATCATGTATCTGTTGTTCCTACCGATATGTCGAAAATGCCAGAATGGCAAGCTTCTCGAGATAATGCAAATGAAAATCCCCATGTTTATACTAAAATTTTGCAAAATATTTCGATTAAGATCAAGGAGTAAAAATGCTAATGTATAAATTAGAAGATTTAGATTGGAATAAAGATGAGGGGATTCAAGAAAGTGCAATAATTTTTTTTTCTAATGAGAAAACTCTAGATTTAAATACATTGATAAAGACAAGTCCCAAATGTTATTTATCAAATTTAGTTGAGGTTATTTCGCGTAAGAGGCTTGATGAACAATATCAATCAATTGACGGATTATTATATCTTTTACAGGATTTGTCATGGCCAGGTTCTGAAAAAGCTTTGACTCTGCTTAAAAACATTCCAAAAGAAATCATATCGCCTTATTTGGAAAAATCTTTGGATGAAGCTGATAAAGAAAATGATGATGTTTGGATAGCTAATTTAAAAATTCTAATAAAATCACATTCTCTAACAGTAGAAAACTTTAAGAATCTTAACTTGATGGACGTTTTGTCAAAAGCAGCTTGGTAGAGTTTTACGAAGGTATTTAGTGAACTATCATTGGTATTCACTAGTTATATACTTGTGTTGAGGAAATTATTTGAATTGATAATTCTCCCACAAATAGCAATTTAGCGGAATAAATCATTCTTAAATAAACAAATATTCTTTCTAATCCGAAAAAAAACTTGAGGTGAATGAAATGAAATTGCGAACTAAATTTGACACTATCCTCTTTCAAAAAATCATATTTGTATTTACACGAAATTTGAGTTACAATAAAAAAAAGTATGT
>JAEDJA010000021.1 GCA_016296575.1 Treponema sp. | reverse complement strand
AGGCTTGCGTCAATTTCAAGACAGTCAGTAACAAACATTCCAACGCTGTCCATATCCATTCTGTATTCCTCATTTGCTTCACGTACTGCATCCGGTTCATCGGTCAGTCCTTCTTTTTTCCACATGGCATAGCCTTGAATCAGCCAGTTCAAGATTCCTGAATTTTCTGCAATCAGCTTTTCCATAAGCTTCTTATCTCTCTGCTCAGGTGGAATCGTTACAGTAAAAGGAATCATTTTAATTCGTCTCCAGATTCCGTTATCAGCTCCGCGGATTTTCGGTTTATGATTTGTTGCCATAAAGATTTTGAATGTAGGCTTAAAAGAAAAATACTCACCGTACAAGAATCTGGCTGTAAGCTCGTCCTCTCCTGTAATCTGTTTTATAAGACTTTCACTCATCTGTTTTCCCTGTTCAATTTCACTTGTGGTAACAAGCCTTGCCCCTTTAAGACGTGCCAGGTCGTTACTCTGTTCAGAAGTCTTTTTCATAAAAGTTTCTGTTGAGGCAGAACAGGCATAATCACCAAAAAGCTGCTGCAGTACATTTAAGAAAGTTGATTTACCATTGGCTCCAGTTCCCCACAAAATAAAAAGACACTGTTCGCTAACATCACCGCTTAAAGTGTACCCCATTGCTTTTTGAATAAACTTTATATGCTGAATATCCTTATTAAAAATCTGCATTAAAAACATTTTCCACACAGGACAATCCGCAGCTTTGTCATAAATAAAATTGCTTTTCTTTGTAATCAAGTGCTTTGTATTGGGCTCGCGTACTTTTCCGGTTCTAAGATTCAGAGTCAGATTCTCTACATTAAAAAGATAGTTGTCGCTGTCCAGCTCCCAGTCTTCAACCTTTATTTCTTTACTCATTTTAAGAATACCGGCTATTGCCTGTAGTCTTCTAAAACTTTCACTTTTTACAAGATGCTTTTCAAAATTCTCCTGTTGATATTTGTCCGGAATATAACGAAGGCTTCTGTAAACCTGATGAACAAAGATCGGAATCAGTTCTTCAACTCGGCCACGGTTATCAATTTCCCAGCAGGTATCATTCCAGAATAAAAACTTGTTCCAGGTAATGCAGTATCTTATGATGCTTCCGTATGTCTTAATAAAATAAGTTGCGTTAGTCAGGTCTGTAAACTGCATTTCACCTGAAACAAACTTATTGGTTTTCATATCACGACCAATTGCTTCTGCAGCTTCTTTGGCCATGTTCTCAAGTTCTTTATCAGTCATCTATCATTCCTGCCTATAATCGAAGAGCCGTTAAAAAAAATGCACTGCATTTTTTAGGCTCATCGAAAGAATGGCTCGGAACAGCTGTGCTGTTCCGTTTTCTATTCATCTATCATCCCATTCTTTTTTAATATTTCATAAAACAGCTTAAGCTTATATGTAAGCTGTTCATATCCATTCATAACGTCATCACTTCCAATCGTTTTATAAATCTCATCGAGTTTTTCATAAAGAAGAATCAAAGAATGTGGATAATCCCGGAATCGTCCAAAATCCCACCAGGCACAAAACTTGTCAGCTTCCTCACTTGGTTTCCAGTTTGGAAAATTTTTGAATGACTTATAAATCGTAATATCGTCACCAATATTTACAACAAAGTCTTTTGCCTCATGCCAGATGTCTATGGGAATATAATCATCAGGCATTTTGATTTTTCGTTTTGTCATGTTCCGACCTCGTAAACAAAACGTCTGATTGCTTTTCCGCAGCTTGTTCTGTCATCATCAAAAACAAACTCCGGCCAAAAGGTCCACCAGCCACTCTGGTCAAAATCATTTGCAGACTGAACATCATAAAAGATGATTCCATTATCCGCATCCTTTACAACAGAAGGAAAACTCACCACAGTATCATCAGGCTTACGGCAAACAAGATTCACACTCGCATAACCGTTCAAATCAACTCCACAATTCAGCAATACACGAAGCTTACTTTTCCCTTTATAAATCCTTTTCATATTGTCTTCCCCCAAAGAAATTTCCAGAACCACAGGAGTATATAAAGTAACAACGTAATTAGCTTCACGAATTTTTCCTCTCAGCCAATCCCAAAAGCTCATTACAGTTTCCACAGTGCGGAAGAATATTCTCGAAGCAAATGGACGTGCTACAATTTCTGCCTCATCCTCAAAGCTTCTTTTGTTCTCTCCAAAGCGTATAAGTCTTTCATAGTTTCCAGCCGTTGTTTCAATTTCTTTTTTATAATTTGCAATGTGGCTTGTGCTGTCACTTGAATAAAATCCGGAAAGGCATGAACGTATTAAAAGAAGAAGCTTCTGAACAGAATCTAAAAAACTTAGGCTTTCATTTTTTGAAAACTTAAAGAAAGCAATCCTTCTGTTTGAGCTTCCAAGTGCACAAAGTCCTGTAGGCTTTCTTACAGCTCCAAGTCTTCTACCGCTAAATCTTGCCGCAGCTCCCACATTACCAAGTACAGTACGAGTATAGAAAAATCCATCCGGCTCATTTTCGTATTGCATATAAATACACATTTCATAATCACAAAATATGTTTCTCTGCTGGTTTATAAACTCTGGAGAACTAAGATAAGTAATCTGATTTGCATAATCCCGTCTTCTAGCCCTGGTCCAGTAAAAGTAACTCGTAGTTGTTTCTGAACTCTCAATTTCTCCTGTTGACGTATAGCCAAGAAGATCAGAATACACACCAAAAAAAATCCGTTCCCCTTCTACAAGTTTTCTAGTAAGTGTAATAGTAAAACTTTTCCAGCCGTTACTTTGTCCAGTCAGTGTATGTTCAATAAAAGTTGTATTGAGGCATTGCGTAAGCTGCCATTTAGAATCTGCTGCAAACACTACTGGTATTACAGGCTTATATGGGTCACCATAGCTATAATCCCAATACCAGGATGAAGTTGGAGCTAAATAATAATAGAAGATAGTTACACTTGTTGAATTAGAATTCTTTGGAACGATAGCTCTGTGTCCAAAGACATTCTCTTCATCAACAAGTTCACCTTCTAACTCTTCATATTCATCATCACCAACTTCAGTTTCGTACCATGTATAACACTCAGTCGGATTAGCGTTGTTGCCAACAATCGAGTTACTCATATCATGAACCGCTTACAGTAATCTGCCAGTCTATCTGCAGACTGTCTGCAGAAGTAACATTTACACTCGGAGTAATCTGTGCATAAGCCAAACACTTAGCCGCAGCTGTGTTTCCGTTCATCAAAGCAACTTCGTTAATACCGTTTGCGTTCAAATCTCCTGCAGCAAAAGAAGCTCTGTAAAGAACCACGTTTCCGTTTGCAACTCCAAAACTTCCTTTGATTTTTGGAAATCCTGAATCAAGTTTTTTGAAAGTTCCGGTTGCGGTATTTACTGATGTGTTATTCTTTGGTGTAGATCCAGTCCATCCGGTTCCTACAAGCATGTAGCCGTTTGTTGAATCCACTTTGTTCTGTGTCGGATTACTAATCATCATATCCGCAATCAGATTGTCGCCCAGAGTTGTAATCGTGTTATGATGTTTTGTAATCATTGGTCTTTGAGGTAGTCTTAAAAGACTTCTCCAGAATCCATTCTTGTAATACTTAATATAACCGTTACAATCGCGAACAGTAACAGTTACCAATCCCTTAAACTTTCCTTTACTTGTTATCATTTGCAAATCCCCATTACTAATCCAAATACAAGCGAAGTAACAATCACTCCGCCAGTTCCACCAATCAAAGCTCCATAAAAAAATTGATTATTCTTTTTACAAAGCTCTTTTTTTAATTTCTGATTTTCCAATTCAAGATTAAGCTTTGCAGCTTCCATCTGGTCAGCTCTCTCTTTTTCAAAAGCAGGCTCGCCACCAACTTCTAGTAAAGCAGCCTTAACTGCCTCTTGAGCAGTACGTTCAATTTCTTCTTCAGCAATTTTCATAACTTCCTCAATTGTCAGCTCTCTTGCAGCGTCTTCTAAATCTTTCTTTTCCGTCGATAATTGTGTCACAGACTGAGCCGTAAGAATCACACAAAGTACGGGCATCAGTATTAGAAATACGCTCAATCGCTTCTTCACGTTTTTTAGCAGCTTTTGCATTTATCTCCTCGCTGTCATCAATGACTTCTTTTTCCTCGTAGCGTTTCTTATCTCCAATGAACAACACAACGAACACTGCAGAAAGAATCGCACCCAACCAGATGAAAATCTTTTTAATCACTTCCCAAAGCTTCTTCATCAGATACCTTCCTTGGAATTTTGAAATCCTTAAACTTCTGAATCTCTCTTCCTGCAATAACAGTAAGAGCCACAGTCAGCCATTCAGCGCCGCCAAGAACACCACAGCACAAAAGCACAGTTGCAACAATAAAGATTACAAACTTCACGCTAAGAAGCTTTTCTATCAATCTCTGAAATCTAAAACTAATCATCCGCGTACTCCGTCAATTGCTTCTCTAATCTGTTCAAACTGATAATCAGCTCCAAACAAATCCACGTTGTCATCGCTTGCTTTCTGTAGTGTCTCACGGTCCAGACCACGTACAATAATTCTGTAATCGTTTGCCTGGTAATAAGGCTTCATATCATTCAAGCTTCTAAGCTCCGAATAAGGCTCCACGCAGTTCAGAACAACATCCTTTCCGCAAACTCCGGCCACATGGCAAACTTCATTTTCCTTATAAACTCTTGAACCAAGTTTTCTGTCATAAAGAGTTATAAAGAAAGCTGCCTGTATATCGTTCTTGTCCGGATTCTTTTTTGTAAAATATTTACGGTAAAGGCTGTCGGCTGTAACACGAATCGCACAGCCCGTAGCGAGCAAGAGAGCAAGACAAACAGATCCCGAACAATCCGAACTTGTCAGATTTTCTTTTCCGCTTTCATATTTCAAAAACTGCATACGTCCTAAGAAATATCTGTAGCGTTCAGCCTCAGTAAGTCCTTCAACAATTTCTTTTTCTGCCTCAAGCATTAGTCTCATTCTTAAATTATGGTTATCCATCATATCCCCCGAACTACAAGAGTTATTACTGTAACTGCCACATTAAAGCAGGAAATCACACAGGCAATTACAGCCATGTTTCTTCCTGCTTTTCCGTTGTCTGCCTTTATGTGTTCCTCAAGCCGTCTGGCAGTCGCACACACATTCGGATTGTACTGACACGCCGTACTTCTCGTATCAAGACAGTCCATCCTTTTTTCAACAGCTTTCTTAAATTCCTTCATTTCAGATCTGAATCCAGAAAGCTCAATCTGTAAGCCGTTCATAGACTTAACCAGCAATTCAATGTTTTCTATTTTTGTCCTCCCTAAACAGTTTTTACAAAGAACTCAGAGCTGAACGCTTCATCTTTTTTATAGCGGAAGGTCAGCTGCTCAATTCTTACTTTTTTAATATTTCCATTTTCCTTGAATCGCATATCCATACAGGCATCCACTCTGGCATGAATCAAAGGAAGAAAGGTTGTAACGTAATAGCCCTTAGTGTCCTTCTTACTTTCTGCAAGATAATCTCTTGCTCTTCTTTCATAAAAAGGAATACCGTCAAACTCGTCATCACTCAAATATTTAGAAGTAACGTTTTTAGAAATCTGTCCGTGTTCTGCAATTTCATTTTCATCTTTTACAAATACACAGAAGTTTGTTTCACTGATAATTGCTTTACCATAAATTGAAGCTTTATAAAGTCCAATCAAATTGTCATTTCTGTTCAGCTTGATAATAGCCCTGTCGCGGTAAGTTTTAGTATCGTATTGTGTAAGAGAAAATCCGTTCTCGCCGTCAGTAACCATATCGCGTAGAAATTCTTCTGCAGTCGTTATCTCTTCTGCATAAACAACATTGCGGCTTTTTCCTTCACCATTCTTTGCAGTGTAGATTGCCTGATAATCGTTATCTTTTATGATTTCCCTTGTATCTCCGGTAAACGGATAATAAGGATTCATGTTCTCGTCATACCAAACAGGTGCATCAGAATAAGTCCAAAGCTCCTGTCTTTGGGTTTCAACATAACGTGTATATTTCAGGCGTATGTTATTCGCATAACTTTCATTGTTATTAAAGAATCTGTAGTGAGTAATATTTTTCTCGTTCAAAAAGAATCCGGAATCTTCACTGAACTCATTTTCCAAATCGTATGGACTTTCAATAAAACTCAAAGTCTGGTCTTTACCGCATTCCACGCAAGCATTATAAGCACGTGCCAGTGCACACAATTCTTTCCAGGCAGTGTTCTCAATTACTACATAAGCAATATTAAAAGGAAGCTCTCCGCAATTTATGTCGCGAGCTTCTATGCCGGCTCGTTTTGCGATGATATGAACAAGTGATTTTTCCGGCTGGGTTTTATCACATACAACCTTATGAACTGCCACCTCGCTGTCAGTCCAGTTTTTCTGTAAGCTTGCGTTATCCATTTTTACAGACAGATCCACAAGCTTGATTGTTGTAGTCTTTTCATTAAAGCCTGTTTCCTGTACCTGAAAGCCGTTCTTGTCTACAAAAAGATTAAAACGAAGATAACAGTTTTCAGAGTTGCCGAAGGCGTACCATATTAAAACATTCAAGTCTGTTGTGTATTCATTGTCAGCTTCAATCGAATACAAGCCTTTAGAATTATTAAGAATTATTTCGCCGGCGTTGATTATTCCACCTTCAGAACTTTTATAAGAGGTAATCACGCAGGAGAGAATGTCAGAATCTTTTGCATAAACTTCTGATCCGTCAGCTTTCATAAAACAAACACGAGCAAAAGGTTTAACACTTGTTTCTTCAAGTACGGCATCAATTGCAGGCGGCAGTTCGTAAAATTTCACAGGACCACCTCCAGCTTTTCTCTTTCATTACGGATATTCAAAACCATAATGGAAGTCACATTGAACTTCTGAAAACACAAAACTGTATCAGCGCAGTTGATGTCGCATAAATCATCAAGAGGCTCTAAGTCATAAAGATCAAGACTTACGCCGTCTTCTGTATCAAGCGGGATTGTGAGTCTGTCTATCTTTTTATTTGAAGGATAAAACTCTGTACTCATAGGAAAGTACAAAGTAATCTGATATTTCGAATCGTTTGTGTAATCACCTGTGAGTTCAAACTTATAAATAAGCGGCAGCACTTTTAAATCAGCAGTAACGTTGTGTCCGTTATAATGGTAAGTGCGGTCACGCTCCCAGGAGAGTGATGGCATATTTCCAGGCCAGCTGTCTTCATAAGAATCTTCCGAGCCTCTCAAATCAAATCGGAACTTAAAGGCATCACCGTTTGTTGCACGAAGCTCAAAGCTTCTTACGAGTACGTTTTTATAAACTTTCTTTTCAAAAACTCTGTCAGTGTAAATATCAAAAGTCTGGTCATTATAGAAAAGCAAAAGGAACAGAGCCGAAACATTCAGAGCTTCAAGCCGAGTTACAAAACAGCCTGTAATCTCTTTCTTAGTTTCAATTCTTTTTTCCCTGTTCCTTCCACCAATCACGCAAGGCAAAGAATAGCCTTTGGACGCAGTTCTTACAGTTTCCTCGCTGTATGGTAATGGATAAAATGTCCCGTCTTTTGCCACCGTCAGTGTGCAGTCTCTACCTTGAATCTTCATGGCTAGAGCATACACCCACACCCCGTTTACAAAGTGTTTATAAGTGTTTACGTTTTGTTTATGTTTTTTTTAAGATTGGCGTAAAAAAAAGCACCCAACAAGGGGTGCTCGTATCATCCGTGATGTTCTTTAAATACAGTTTTTATTTTCCACCAAAATCTTTTACTTCTTTCTTAAGCCATTTAGTAAGTTCAGATTCTTTAGGAAGAGCAAGTTTATATTTCTTTACAAAAAGATTTTCATCAATTCCTTCTTTTGCATATTCAACAAGCTCTTTTCCAGCTTGAGTACACATAAGAATACCTACAGGAGGATTATCATCTTCTTGCATTATGTTTTTCTTGTAATATGAAAGATAAAGGTTCATCTGTGCAATATCATCATATTTAATTTTTGAAGCTTTCAAATCTACAAGAACATGGCACTTCAAAATTCTATGATAGAAAACCAAATCACAGAAGAAATAATCATCATCAACAAGAATTCTTTTCTGACGTGCTTCAAGACAGAAGCCCTGCCCAAGCTCCAGCAAAAACTCTTCCAAGTGATTTATCAAGGCTTCTTCAAGTTCACTTTCTTCTACAATTTCCCTGTCTTTCAGTCCCAAAAACTCATAAACATATGGATTTCTAACAATATCAGTAACAGTCATTTTCTGAGTTTTTGACTGAACATATTCACTCATCTTTTGAGGATTAGAACTGATTGCAGAGCGTTCAAAATAATTGGTATCAATTTGACGTTTAAGTTCGCGTACAGTCCATACGCCTTTTATTGTTTCAAGTTCATAAAAGATTCTTGCAACAGCATCTTCAACACCCATAATCAATGTAAAATGAGTATATGAAAGATGTGTAAAAAGCTTTTCCGTTGGAATCTGTAAATCATCGAATTGGGTAAACGCTGTTTGCCCAATTTGGCAATCACTGATTGCCAAATCTTTAGAAGTAGTTTTATCTTCTATAAGATTTTTCTGAATTCCAGAAATCAATGCCTTTTCGCTTCCAAATTCATTAAGCACATAATCAAAAATCGGTTTCTCAAGTGAAAGAAATTCCAGATAAAACTGTCTGTATAGACGAAGATTCCTGTATGAAAGCGATTTTTTATTCAAGCGTTCAGCCAAAGTCTGCAATGTCTTTTCTCCGTATTTTGCACGGTCCTGACCTTTCTGCTCATAATGCACAATATAAAAGCCTATGAGCCAGTTTCTTGCAGTAATATTTCTGTTTATTGCCTTTGCAGTGTTATCTTCAAAAGCCTCATCTAGCTTTGCAACTGATTTATAAAGTTTATCAAAATCCATATCTTTTGCCATAATCATTATTTTCGTTCTATAATATATCGTCGATTTTTATAAAATTCTATACAGTTGCCTCTATGCGGATATAGACTTTTCCGCCTTGCATGTTTTCAATTCTATAAAGATAGACTGAATTTTCTTCATTAAAAATCAGTTGTATAGCTTCAAGGTATCGCCATAAGATTATAATTTTGTTCTGTGTGTTTGAATGTATTTTTATTTCAATACTTATTTTATAAACTTCGTTTTCAATAATTCTGTCTTTTTCTTCATACTCTGTTTCTTCAAGCTTGAAAGATAAGGAAGGCATTTTTATACAGTTTTCTTCCAGGCTCTTATTCTCAAATGGTTCTAAGATGATTCCGTCATTATGCTCCTGATTGATTTTTTCAATTTTCTCAGGAAGTTTTTTGATTAAGAGGTATTCCAACTCTTTGAAAACAGGTTCAAAACTTTTCATAAACTTTTCCTTCTATATGAATTAATAACATTTTGAATATTCTTTGGAATTTCAAAACCGGTATCATCTTCATTGTTCTGCTGCTTGATAAACTCCTTCTTTTTCAAAAGAAACAGCTTAATGATTACTTCTTTCAAATCATCTGGGAAAGTTTCTTCCGTAAATCCGGCATTATAGTTTAAGAAAACAACATGATCTTCAAGCTTCGGATCAATAAAATGAATTGTTCTTCCGTCAATCACACAGTTTGGAACACGAAGTTTTGTATTCATATCAATTATGTTAATCATTTCAGAAATATGATTTTGATTGGTATAAACCTTACAGTCTCTGATAGTCTGAAGTTCGTTGTAATTCTTATTCGCCAGCTGATACCCTAGAAGTCTTTCTAGATAAGTAATGGTAGAATTGAATATAAGTTCATCAGTTGTTAATTCTGTTGCATTAAGCTCAAGAATCTTTTGTAGTTCTTCAAATGGAAATGGATTCATAAATCCTCGTAATCGGAAAAGCGGGGCAAAGGCCATTGTAACCTTCGTTCAGTCAAATGCAAGGCCAAGCCGCTTCGCGGTGCTACGCAGCCTTGCATTTGTCTTCACTTCGGTTTTATAAATTTCGCCCCCACTTTCCAAAGGCATATATAAATATGCTTTTGGAATTAAGTTCTATAAGTCACGCTTTGTGCAATAACTTATTCAGTTGCTGTTTTGAGCAATACCATATTCTTTTTAGGTCGGGTAACCAAGAAGCCGTCACGTTTTCTGAAACGCATAAAGAGTTCACCATATTCAAGTGATTCTGTTGTTTCGTCGAAACGTTTGATTTCGATTCCCTTGCGATTTCCATGTATGATTCTCTTTGGATTCATAAAGATGGCAATTACCTTGTCGGCTTCAAGGTCGGCAAGCTGCGGCATCAGTCTTGATTCAACAACGTCGTAGCCGTCGATTCTTCCCGGCATTCCATCTCCTAGCTTTCTCCAGATTGGGTTGTGGTTGTCGTCCTGAATGTTTGCGATATGATTCAAAACTGTTTCGTTTAAGAACCATTTGCAATACTTTCTTTCTTCTGGTTCAACTTTAAGCTCTGCAGCTCTAAAGTCGAGGTATGTAAGCTTGCTTTCGTCTGTGCTTTCGATTCTGCAAACTTCTGCCTGTGCCATATTGATTGCACCTGTGAAAGGGTCGTCATCAGCGATAAGACACTGGCGGTCAAACTCCTGGCCGTAAGCTTCTGTAAAGTCTTCCAGGAACATCTTTCCAAGGTCCACAAAAACATCTTCTCCGAACTCGTCAAAGAATGGAACATAACCTGCAAGGGTGTAAGCTTTAAGCTCTGTGCGTGTAGGCATGTTTGATTTTGTAGCGTCGATTTTCTGTCCGTAAGAAGTCAGCCACTTCAATTCAATTCCGCCGCGGTCACGCTCTGGGATGAAGATTGAAGGTCCGTTCATAGGACGATGGGTTACAAGATTCATCATTACAGACTGCTTTGCAGCTTCCTGCATGATGGTTTCTTCGTAAATCGGATTGATAAGATACTGGTCGTTGTTTGCCAGGTTTCCGATTGGTTCACCAAGAACAGACTTCTGTGGTACAAAGCCTTTTCCGGCTTCCCACTTAAAGTCCTTCGGATTGTTCCATTTTTCAGTCCTGATATTAGGACAGAACTTCAAAGCTCCGAGAGTTTCGGCATCTTTGTTCCAGGCGGCAACAAGACCTTTACCAACGTTGTAGCAGACGTCGCGGTAAGTCAAAGGCTTCATTTCTGAATCAGTCTTACGGAAAAGATTTCTCAATTCCTTAATGGCATCCTTAATACCTTCAAGCTCTGTGGTAGTTGCAGTTTCCTGATTTTCTGCAGCCTTCAAGATTCCGGCAATTATTTCTTCGCTTTCATTGAAATACTTAGAAATCTGCTCCGGTGTTGCAGCTTCTGTTGGAACTAAGCTTTTCATATTGCTAAGTTTCTGCTGCAAGTTTACAATAACTTCGTTCAAGTTAAACCTCCAAGTTTGTCTTGAATCAGGACTGCTTTCAGGTTCCAATTGCAAGCAGCCCTGTTTTTTTATTTATGCACGAGCTTTCAAACCCATACAAACTTTATCCCAATACGAAAGCTCATCTTCCTGAATTACTTCCGTAATCTCCAACTTTTTAGATGGTACATGAATCGCAAACGGATTCGCCGGAACACAGCAAATGCTGAATTCCAAAAGCTCCTGCTTTCTGTATATCAAATCACAGTCACGGTCTTTTGCTTCCAGAAACTCTAGTTCATCTACACGGAATCCCACAGAGCCACAACGCAAAGCTCCAGCTTTTACACGCTGACCAATACTCCACCCAAACTCATCATATTCTTTATCATTAAATACAATATCGCCCTCAAGAGCAGAAGAAGCCTTAACATTTTTAGCATATCCAATCGCCGGAATAGAATAGTCATGACTCCAAAGCACGACAGGATTTGCAAGATAATTTTTCAAATCCCAGCCGCACGGATCCACTTTTTCAAAGTCGCGGTCCGTGTCAAAGGTACTCATTACCCAGTGAAAAGAATCCTTTTGAACATCCACAGCCTTAAAAACTTCAACCTGTGCCGCAACCTTTCCAGAGCTCGTGTTCTCCTTAAGAAACTTCAAGAAAAGATTCTTGTCCTTTCCAAATTCCTTGTTTTCAATACCGTCAATTTTGATAACCATTCCATCCTCCCGTAACTCTGGCAACCATCTGTTTATACACTTCCGCATAATCCTCCGGATTGTGATATCCAATTTTCTTTCTAATCCAATAAACATGAGCTCTAACACAATCAGGTGTTATACTAAGCTCATAAGCAATCTCTTTATTAGTCAGACCATGGGCAAGCATTACCGCAATATCAAATTCAATATCTGTCAGCTCTCCGGTTGCCCGTGTACTTAAATGCTCTCCATGTTCAACGGCATAATTCACAGCCTCAGGAAAATCTTTATCACCCTGTAAAATTTTTGTGATGGAAGAAAGAAGAACATCCTTGTTCTCAGCATTAGAAATAAAACCAGAAGCTCCAAGCTTTCGCACACGAAGCCCAAAACCACCTGCACAAACCAAACCTGTCTCAAAAAAAATGAAATGAATATTCTTGTTAATACCATTCAGACAGGCCATTTTCTCCTGAATACAAAGTCCAAGGAAAAACTTTTCAACTAAAAAGAATGTTTCATCCTGACCTTCCAGATGATACAAAAAGTCCTCATCTTTCATTACGTCAAAGATTTCAACCATAGGAAATTGCTTTTTCAAATATTCGCGAACAGTACCCTTAACAACATAGTTGTTTGTTGCAATGAAAAACTTCATTTTTAATTACCCTCATTATTTTCATCAGAACCAAAGGCCGAAACGTTATTGGGCTTCCACCAGTTATCACCCCAGGACTTTTCTTTCGCGCCCCGTTCTCTTAAAACGTCATTGATTGTCTTAAGTCCGGCGTTGATTTCTGCAATATCCCGGTTACTCTGGGCATCCTCAGATTCCTGCAACTCAGGTATATTGTTAAGGTTGAACTCACCAGTTTGAGATAGATTAAACCGGCGAAAAAACTGAACTTCGAGAATCTGTTCGTAGTTTCTCAAAAGCGGAATAAGCGTAAAATTCCAGAACGCCCGATGCTGTGAATCCGTATCGGTGCCGCTCAAAGAAGACTTGGAATCCTGAATATTTGCAACTCTCGGTGGGATGCCGAATTTCGCTAACAGTGTATAGAGGTTCCATTGTTTCATATCGTAAAGTTTCAGAACGTCGGGGCTGAACGTAAGAGGCTGGTATTCTGTACCTTTACCCAGTACAGCCACGCGGTTCTTCATCCCGTGGCCGTATTTTGAGTCCCAGGTACGAGCAAGGATTTCTGCTTCTGTCTCAGTGAGAATCTGGTCTGTTTTTAAAAGTCCCTTTGGAACCCCACCTTCTTTTAAAAGTCCTGAATTCTGCTTGGCGGCGAGCAAATCTTGTTCGACTTCAAGACACAAGCTTACCAAAGGGCTTACCCCACGATATTCATTCCACGGATTCCAGTCCTTAAAATGAATAAGCTCGTCAGGAAGAATTATGACCGATTTGCCTGTAGCACTATCTGTATAAACCCACTTGGTAATCTTTCCGCCTTCAACAACGTGCTGCATGTTTCTCGGATTCAGAATATAAATTTCATCCGGTATACCGCAGCAGTAGTCCTCGCCGAACCACCAGAACGCCTCCCCATCGAGGCACCACCAGGCACAGGTTTGTTTCCATAAATCAAACCGGCACAAACTTTTATTCGGGTACATAAAGAGCTTAGCCAGTTTGGAATCATTTTCTGTTTTACCGTTTTTCTTTATTTCGAATTCAGCACGCGCTACGTTTCGAGTTAAAATATCAATACATACCGATACCCACGCGTGCTGAAGATAAGGATCTGTACAGGCTTTCTTTTCAGGTACTGAAAAGTCGTCCGCAACAGTTTCACTGTTTATCTCAGAAAAGCTTCGTAACTTTTTTTCTTTCTGGTTCCTCTTCTTAAAAAGCCCCATTTATATTATCGGTACTCCCTTATTATTTGACTATGTACGTAACGTACACATTCAAACGCGCTTTTATGCCATAACAACACCACTGGAAGCAGCAGAGAATATTGCGTACCTCATCGCATCCATGTAGTGGTCATTAACTTTTACAATCTGATTATTCTCATCACGAGAGTAATCCCAAATCTCCCCAAGAACTCCGGTACAGTCTTTGCAAACAAAAAACTGTCCGCGCTCAATCTTTGCAATTATGTAATCAATTCCAGCATCCACAGAATTGTTTGCTTTTACGCCTCCCGGTACTTCCTGAATTCTTTCACCGCCTGCAGGGTCGCAGTAAGTCACAAAGCAGTCGTCATACCAGTTCTTTGCCTGCTGCTGCTCGACAGAGGTTTTAGTTGTAATGTTAAAGCCGCCAAAATCAGCAACAACATAAACCGTCTCTCCAACCCAGCCAACCTTAACAGCTGCAATATGAAGTCCAAAATCCTGACCACCTGTAAAACGGTCAAACTCTTCTGGCAATTTCTCGCGTGGAAGAATCATAGATTCTTCAAACTTTTCATAAACCGAGCCCTCTGGTTTTACCCAAAGACCGTCGCGGAATCTCGCACGCTGTTTTTCCGGCATGTTGTCCAAAATATCTGTGATGTAGTCTTCATCCAGATTCTCAGCGTTATCCATCGGATTCAAAACTTCAGAAGCATAAAGTTCAGGCTTCAAAAGCTTTTCATCCGTTCTCGGTTCAATCTTTCGAATGAAAACCTTGTAAGCCCAGTGCATAGGCGAACAAGGATTGCAGTCATAAAAAAACTTATTCTTGCAGCCTTCAACCTTCATCGCTAGTCGCGAGTAGGCAGTAGTAATTGCAGAATAAGAAATCTGACTTACTTCGTTGAAATAGATAGTCACATACTCATGACCAAGAATGCGGTCTACCTGTTCCTTGTCGCCCAAGCCGCCAATCCAAATCTCTGAGCCGTTCCACAAGGTAATCAAACCGTCGTGTACATTGGCTTTGTAATTGTTCGCTCCAATCGTCTTGTTAAGCCACGGAAGCAAAGTCTCATGCAAAACAGAACTTCTGGCATCTTTAGCTCTGTAACGACAAATAAGGTGTCTGCTTCCAGGATAACGACAGGCACGGAAAATAATCGCCATTACAAGCACAGTAGTTTTTCCAGAACGCGAACCGCCAAAAAGCAGAACGTGTTTCGCAGAAGAACTAAGCAGCTTTAAAGCTTTTTTCTGAACCGCCGTCGGCTTAAAAAGCTCTCTCATAAGTCCTTAAAGGAATCAGCAAAAGTAATTGCAAGCTCGCCTTGTACAGGCTTATTGTTTTCTTTGTCTGCACCCGCAATAAACGAATCCAACTTTACGGAACGCTCAAGCAAATCCATTGCGCCATCTGCATCCAGCTTTTCAGGCTCAAGAGTTTTAAGGCGTTTTGCTACAAGCTCGTCAAAGCCGTTCAACATCTCCATCTGTCTTTTGCGGCGCTCAACCCGTTCTGCTACAAGCTCTCTTTCTGTCTCCTTTGCAATATATTCATCATAGGCAGCAGCCCTCTCATTCCACCGATAAAGCCGTGCATATCGAGCCCAAGAACCATATTTCTTAGGCTCAATTCCGTTCAATTCCATACAAGCCTTAATGCTCCGCTTGTAACCCATAGCACGAAACAAACAGAAAGCCTTAAAAGCCTTGGGAGGCTCTTCTGGTAAACGTATCTCCCAAGACTTAAAAGGTTCTGTTTTTTCCAGTTCACTGTTAGTAGGTATTACAGTGTCCTGACCGCCCACCTAAAAATCCTCCTTGCCTGATTCAATTTCAAAAGTCAGAAAAAATTATTTTTCGACAATTCTTTCAGACTTGCGCTCAACATAATATTCACAGTAAGTCTTCTCAATCTTTACCGGAACGCCATCCTTCAAACTTACCCTTACGGTAATATCGCCAAACTTTTTCTCAGAAGCTTTTTGAATAATGTATTCAGAAGCAGCCTTCGCAGCTTTAAAAATTCGGTAATCCATCTTAAGCCCCCTGAATCTTAGATCCGACCCAAGCATATAAATCAGCTTTTCTAAAAAGAATATGCCGTCCAAAATTCATATGCGGAATCTCATTCGCACGAGCAAGCTTGTAAAGATATGTAGTGCTGAAACGAAGATATGCAGCAGCTTCCTCAATCGAAAGTAATTCCATGTTTTCATCTTTTTTTTGTTCTTCTGCCATAAAGCACCTCGTTAAACCAAAAAAGCCACAGCAGACTCATCAATCTGCTATGGCTCTATATTAAAACCAACAAGCGTTTACATTGTGTTTATAGTTGTTTACATTCTGAATATGTTTCCTAATAAAACATAAACAAAATGTAAACATTGTCAAATTATCATACTTTTGAAGGCACAAAACTTATGCCGCAATCAAAACATTCCAGCCTTGAGCAAGAACCTCTTTTGCATTATTCAGTTTCATCTGAGTTTCATGTTCTGAGTAAAGACGTGTCATTTCTTCAGTTCTGTGACCAAGAATCTTCATCGCAATTTCAAGGCTTGCTCTCTGAGCAATCTGTGTAGCACAGTAATGGCGCAGGCTGTGGAATACAATATTACGCTCTTTTCTCTGTTCTTCGCTTATGCCAATCTTCTGCATCGCAAGATAAAAATCATCCTCGAAACTGCTAGGCCACATAGGCTGTCCCGCAACCTTTGGAGACCAGAAAACAAAGCTCGTATCTGAATAATCCGGATTCCGTCTTGCATTCATAAGGAGTTCAAGTGCAACACCATGTTCAATCGGAATAATTCTGTCATCACCGTTTTTTGTGTCTTTCAGTTTGTCCGTATCATTCCAGCTGTGACGTATGTAAAGCAAATCTGCATTTGCGTCTATATCGCAAACCTGTAAACCACTAATCTCACCAGCACGAAGTCCAAACAAAGCAGCAACCTTAAAGGCAAGTTTGTTCACACTGTCAGTCCAATCCCAATTAAGCTCCATCAGCTTTTTCATTTCAGTTTCTGTTGGTATTCCTCGTTTCTTTGCATTTACCTTAAAGCGTTCAACACTCGTAAGTGGGTTAGAAGTAATAAGCCCCTCTTTAATCAAAAACTCAAAAGCCATATTTCCGGCAGTCATTGTTTTATTAACAGTGTCAGCACTAAGTTTCTTTTCAGTACGCAGGTACATCAGAAAATCATCCAACTCTCTCGAAGTCAAGCTCTGCACAGTCCTGTCAGCGTCAAAATACTTTGCCCAATAGCGTTTTACAATTCCAAGTTTTTCCTTGCAGTTTCTCTGCTTAATATCATAACCGCGCGCAATACGCTTTTTTACATACTCCGAATTTTCAAAATCCCAGAAGCTAGTAAGGGTTTCAATCAGTAAAACTGGCTTTGTCGAACCAGAAACATTTTCTGCTTTTGTTGGTTGAACATTTGGAACAAGATTTACAGAATTATTAGGAATCGTATTTAAGCAATTTGCAGAAGAAACAAAATTAAAACGCTTGTTCAGTAAATCAATGAGCAATGAAGCTTCTTCTCGGGTCAATCGCTGCGCAACAGAATTAAGATCAATACTCGAAGAATCAGCCTGTTGCATATTAAAAGCACGGCTGGGAGAAGTACGCTTTTCAGGAGCACCTTTAGTAACCCACATAGACGCAATCATATTAGCTTCAAACTTGTTTTTAGTATGAGTGCTTTTTGTGTTGGTTACTTTACCGGTTTCAGTATTTACAAAACAAACTTTGTAATACCCACTTGAGTTTTTAGCGAGATAGAACGGCTGCATAAAACACCTCACTGTCCAACGCTACTATCCAATGAACTGTCCAGTTAACTATCCAATTCACTGTCCAATAGGGGCGTTTTTTGTTAGATTTGGCAGTTTTAGCTACCGTTCCGACAAAGGAAGGTTCACTAAAATTTTAGGTAAAACTTACCTCAGTTATTGTATTATTTGCATTTAAGCAAAAAAAAAGACTTCTGATACCAGAAGTCTTTTTCTGAGCTACACTGGATTCGAACCAGTGACCCACGCCTTAAAAGGGCGTTGCTCTACCTACTGAGCTAGTAGCCCATCCATTCTTGCGAATGTGAATATAATATATAAGATTGCAGGATTTGTGTCAACAGTCATAAAGGAAATTTTTCAAAAATTTTTATTTTTTTTTTTTTGAAAATGTGTATGAATAATAAAAATTGATATATTGCAAATTATGCAACAATAAAATGTAAATCTTTCACTTTACGCAATGCGCCTATAAAGGTATACTGTAAAAAACTTGGAAAATGATTTGTGGATTTCCCAGGAGTCGGGGTTCCGTCCCAAAATACAATCTGCACAAGCGAAGCGCGGTAGCCTGTATTTGGGGACGTGGTTCCCGACGGAAGGGGAAGTCCACGATTGTAAGTTAGATTATTTTTTACAGGAGACCTATTATGGGTAACAACTATTTTAACGCTATTCCTTGGCGCGTAGCCAAACTTCAGCTTGGACATTGCCGTTCTATGGCAAAAGAAGAATTTGCAGATGGAGTAAATGCTCTTAAAGGTAAAAAAATCGTAATCGTAGGATGTGGTGCTCAGGGATTGAACCAGGGACAGTGTCTCCGTGCTTCAGGACTTGATGTATCTTACGCTCTCCGCGAATCAGCAATTACTGAAAAACGTCAGTCTTGGAAAAATGCTACAGAAAACGGATTCAAAGTTGGTACTTACGAAGAAATGATTCCAACTGCCGATTTGGTAGGAAACCTTACTCCAGATAAACAGCACACTCCTGTAATTACAGAAGTAATGAAACACATGAAAAAAGGATCAGCTCTTTGGTACTCACACGGATTCAACATGATTGAAGAAGGAATGCAGATCCGCAAAGATATTACAGTTGTAATGTGTGCTCCAAAAGGACCAGGTACAGAAGTTTGGCACGAATTCCAGCGCGGATTTGGAGTTCCTGATCTTATCGCTGTTCACCCTGAAAATGACCCAGAAGGAAAAGGATGGGCATACGCTAAAGCTCTGGCTGTAGGTATGGGTGGTTCAAAAGCTGGTGTTCTTGAATCAGACTTCGTTGCTGAAGTTAAATCTGACCTTATGGGTGAACAGACAATCCTCTGTGGTATGCTTCAGGCCGGTACAATCGTATGTTACGACAAAATGATTGAAGAAGGCATTTCACCTGAATATGCTACAAAATTCCTTATGCACGGTTGGAACGTAATTACAGAAGCTTTGAAATGGGGTGGTATCACAAATATGATGGACCGTCTTTCAAACCCTGCAAAAATCCGTGCCAATGCACTTTCAAAAGAAATCAAAGCTCTTTTGGCTCCACTTTACCAGAAACACATGGACGACATCATCAGTGGTGAATTCTCATCAACAATGATGAAAGACTGGGCAAATAAAGATGCTAACCTTCTGGCTTGGCGTGAAGAAACAGGAAAACTTGCTTTCGAAAACAACAAAGAAGCAGCAGACGAAATCACAGAACAGGAATACTTTGATAAAGGTGTTCTCATGGTTGCTATGGTTAAAGCTGGTTGTGAACTTGCATTCGAAACAATGGTTGACGCAGGTATCAAAGAAGAATCTGCTTACTACGAATCACTCCACGAAGTTCCTCTTATTGCAAACCTTATCGACCGCAAACGTCTGTACGAAATGAACAAAGTTATTTCTGATACAGCAGAATACGGTTGTTACCTCTTTGCCCGTGTTGCAGCTCCAATGATGGCAAAAGATCTTATGCCAAAACTCCACACAGATGTTATTGGTAAAGGTCTTGATATGAAAGACTGCTCTGTAAACAACGCTGAACTGGTAGCTGTAAACGCTGAAATCCGCAACCACCCAATCGAAGTTGTAGGACGCAAACTCCGTGCTTACATGACAGCCATGAAACCAGTACTCTAGGTTTAATTATTTTGTTATTATGGACGCATGTTTTCCTCGGAGAATGTGCGTCATTTTTTTTAATATCGGGAGATTATATGAAAAAAGTTTTATCATTATTTGTCTTGTTTTTTGTTTTGATTACTGGTCTTTTTGCTGAAGAAACTAGTGTCAAAAATCTTTACCAGTATAAGCTTAAAAACGGACTTTGTTTGTACGTTGCTGAAAATCACAATGCTCCTTTGGCTTACATCGAAATTGCCGTAAAAGCTGGTGCTGTAGCGCAAACTCCTGAAAATGCCGGACTTTTTCATCTTTATGAACACATTATGTTCAAGGGAAATGAAAAATTTCCAAATGCAGAAAGTATGCAGACTGCCATTAAGGAACTGGGATGTACTTCCTGGAATGGAACAACCGGTGCTGAATGTGTAAATTATTTCTTTACAATTCCTTCTGACCGCCTGGAAGAGGGACTTGATTTCTGGAATCAGGCAATCCGCAATCCTCTTATGGATAAACGTGAATTTGAAGCAGAAAAAAAAGTTGTTCTTGCAGAAATTGCCACAACCTTTAATGATGTAGATACTTATTCCTCTTTGGACCGTTTCCAGTGTCTTTTCCCTGAAACTCCGTGGCGAACTGATGCCGGTGGCGATCCTGCTGTAATTGAAAAGGCAACAATCAGTCAGCTTAAAAAAATTCAGAAGACTTATTATGTTCCAAATAATGCCGCACTTTTTGTTGGTGGTGACGTTGATCCTGATGAAGTTTACCAGCTTGTTGAAAAGATTTTTGGATCTTGGAAAAAAGGAAAGGATCCATGGAAGGGAAAACAGGTACAGATGAAGATGGAGCTTCCAGAACCTGTTTACCGCGTTATTCCATACCAGGCACTTGCTGATCAGCTGTGTCAGGTTGTTATAGAATGGCGTGGACCAGATGCCGAATTTGATGTTGAAGATACTTACGCAGCCGATCTTTTTACTTTCCTTGCTGAAGAACCATACGGCCTTATGAAAACTACCCTGGTTCAGAATCCTATGCTGGGAATTCCAGATCCACAGTATGTTGGCAGCATGTATGTGACACAGCGTTTCCTTGGAGATTTTGTTTTCCAGGCAGTAATGGTTTCACCGGAACAGTATCTTGTAGAACGGGTTGATCATCTTGTTCAGACACTTCCTGAATTGCTCCGAAATACAGCCGGGTCATTTACAGAAGATAATATTGCCATAGGAAAGGAAGTTTCCGAAAACCTTAGAATTCTTTCTGCCGAAACAGCTACAAGCCTTCTTACCGAACTGCGTACTTATTTCTGCGTAGCCGGCGAAAATTATTACTTTGACTATCTTGAAAAACTTTCTTCCGTGACAAGGGATGATATGGTGGCTTTTATCGATAAATATATTACCGGAAAAAATCCAGTGGTAAGTGTTTATGTAAATCCTGCTGTTTATGAATTACTTGCTGATTCCTTCAGTGCTGCCGGTTACAAAACTGTTCTTCGGGAAGGATCAATCTGGCACGAAAACAAAGGTAAAAAAAAGTAGGGGAATGAAAATATGAAAAAATTAACACTGATATTTTTATCTGTATTACTGGCCGCAGCTGCATTTTCACAGACAGTAACTGAATATAAACTTAAAAACGGTATTCCGGTTTATTACATGAAAAATGAAACAAACCGTGTTGATTCCATGAGTATCCGTGTAAAAGGCGGTGCTTCCCTTTATGCTAAAGAACAGTCAGGACTGGAATCTTCTCTTTTCTACATGATGAGCGCCGGTTCCGAAAAATACTCTTACGAGCAGCTTCTTTCCTTATATTACGTAACACGGGGTAGCGTTACCTATATAGCACAGCCTGAATCTACATCCCTGAATCTTTCTGTAATAGACAAATACTTTGAACTTTACGCAGATATTCTTGTTGATGGATTCCTTCATCCGCAGTTCCGACAGGATATTTATGAAAGAATGATGCTTTCCTACCAGCAGACACTTCAGCGAACAGTTTCCGAAGCTTACAGTTCATTGTTTTATAAAGCCTACGACCTGATTTACGATAATCATCCTTATGCAACAAGAACATCTGCCACAGAAGAAAGCATTGGAAACATCACTCTTGAAAATATTCAATCCATTCAGGACAGTATTTATGATGCAGATCGAATTGAAATTGTGGCAGTTACTTCCTTCGATCCAGAAAAACTTCTTGCCATGCTTAATGAATCTTTGGGAAATCTTCCTTCAAAATCAGGAAACAAATTTCCAAAAGTCCCAGATATTCTACCTCTTATAGGACACACAACTCTTTTGAATCCAGCTCTTGGTGACAGTTGCTTTGTCGGAAGATTTTACAATGCACCTTCCACCAGCAGCAGCGATTTCTATCCTTATGCACTGGCAGTTTCCATCTACAATACAATGGTATTCAATGTTGTCCGAGTAAAATACGGAGCATGCTATACACCATCTGCAATGCAGGGTAATACAAAAGTAAACTATGGTTACGAATTTGCATACCGCTGTACGGACCGTGAAAATATAGGTGCCTATTTTGATGAAGCAAAGGCCCTTATGAAAAGCGGAAAAGTGGTGGTTTCTACAAATGCTGATGGAACTTACGTTCTTGCAGATATTGATGATGTTCTGGAAGGTTACAAGAATACTTACATCAACAGTTTTTATTCTACACAGGAAACAACCTTTGGTGTTGTAAACAAGATTTACTACAGTCTTAATCATACAGGTACTGCAGATAATCTTGATTTTTTTGTAAACTCCGTGCGAAATGTTACCGCTTCTGATATAATTGAAGTATTCAATAAATATTTCCAGGATGATTACCTGCTTATAGAAATGATTGGTCACCAGTAAAAAATCCTGAAACATTTTGGGGGAAATTATGAATAAAATTGCAATGATTGGTATGGGTGCAGTTGGTGCCATAGTTGGAAAAGCTCTTATGGGCGTTCTTGGAAAAGAAAATGTGGAATGCATCTGCGAAGGCGAAAGAAAAGCACGTTATGAAAAAGACGGTATCTGCATTAACGGAGAACGACAGGATTTCAATTATGTAACACCAGAGGATGTAAAACCTGCTGATCTTGTGATCATTGCAACAAAAAACCTTCAGATGGATCAGGTTCTTGTACAGATAAAGAATGCAGTGGGACCAGATACAACAATTCTTTCCCTTCTGAACGGAATTCAGAGTGAAAAAGATCTGGAGGAAGTTTATGGAAAGGAAAGAGTTATTTACGGATTTATCATCGGTCTGTCATCGGTTCACGAAAAAAACAACATCATCTGTACAGATACAGGAACAATTGTTTACGGTGAAAACGATAATTCAAAAAGTGACCGCATCAAAGCCATTGGTGAGCTTTTTAACAAGGCCGGCCAAAAATCAAAAAATCCTGATGACATCCACCTTGAACAGTGGAAAAAATATCTTATGAACGTTACCTGTAATACCATTACATCACTTTGCCGTGCACCATACGGAACTTTTAAAAATGAAGTGCTTTGCGACGTGGTAAGACAGGCTGCCAGAGAAGTAATTGCCGTGGCAAATGCGGAAGGTGTTGCTCTGAATATGGATCACATGGAAGCCAATATCCGAATTATGGATTCAATTGATCCAAAAGGAAAAACTTCAATGTTCCAGGATATTGAGGCAAAGCGTAAAACTGAAAACGCCTGGTTCTGCGGTACTGTAGTAAAGCTTGGCAAAAAATATGGAATTGAAACACCAACCTGCGCACTTCTTGAAAAGCTTGTAGCAGTAACCGAAGCCGCCTGGGAAGTGTAGAATATCAGAGTAACCTTCATGTGCCCTACGACTTAGCATAAACAAAACAAGTTTTTGTGTGCAGGCTAGTCCAGGGTGCCAAACTTGCCCTTGGAGTGATGTAGAAGAGTCATGTAGCAGATTGTTAATGCTACAAAAGTAATGCTCCAGGAAATTGGGTAAGACATGAATATTGTGACTGGAAGATGAAATCTTTCCATTTGAAATACTGTAGAAAGCCACAGAATTCGAATTCCGCAGGCTCCTGCCAGTGTAATTGCAGTAGGAAGCATGGAATAACCCACACCGCGGATACAACTTGCCATAACATCCATAATTCCGCAAAGAAGATAGGAGTAGCAGATAATCCATACACGGGTTTGTCCGGCTTTAATTACTTCAGCACTGTTTGTGTAGATGCCTAAAAGCTGCGGTGCAAAGAAGGCAGCAAGTCCTCCCATTATAAGACCAACGCCAGTTACAAAAAACAGTGCAACCCAGACAGATTTTTTGATTCGGTCGTATTTTGCTGCTCCCAGATTCTGTGAACAGAAGGTAAGTGCTCCCTGAGAAACTCCGTTCATGCTGGTCCAGACAAAACCTTCGATGTTTGCGGCGGCTGAACTTCCGGCAACAAGAACAGCACCAAATCCATTTATTGAAGACTGGATTATTACGTTTGAAAAAGAAAAGATCATTCCCTGAAGACCGGCTGGAATACCCATGCGCATAATATTGTACATGATGTGCCGCTGGATTTTTAGCCTGCGCCATGTAAGGTGAAAGTCATCATCATCTTTTACAAGAGCAAAAATTACAAGAGCTGCTGCCAGGGCCTGGGAAATGACTGTAGCAAGTGCAACGCCGGAAACTGCCATGTGTAATACAATTACGAAAATCAGGTTCAGTACAACGTTCAAAATACCGCTGGCAAAAAGGTAGAAAAGTGGACGTTTTGTGTCACCTTTAGCGCGGAGGAGTGCACTTCCAAAATTGTAAATAAGAGTTGGTGCAATACCTGCAAAAATGATTTTTAGATAAACTGCTGCAAGATCAACAACATCTTCTGGTGACTGCATGAGCATAAGAATTGGTTTTGCAAAAAGTACACCGATTATAGTTAGCACTATTGAAGAATAAATACTCAAAAGAATTGCTGTGTGTACTGTTTCGTTGATTTCTTTTGATTTTCGTGCACCAAAATAGTTTGAGGCAACAACATTTGTACCGGTAGAAAGACCGATAAAAAGATTGGTAAGAAGATGGGTGAGGGAAGTAGTAGATCCAACAGCAGCAAGACAGTTATCACCGGCAAAGCGACCAACAACAATAATGTCGGCGGCATTAAATAGAAGCTGCAGCAGACCGGAAAGAATTACCGGAATACAGAACTGTAAAAGTTTTGGAAAAATAGCACCCTGAGTCATATCAAGACTTGTTTTCTTTGCCATACAAAAGTTATAGTGAAAACAAGAGTAAAAATCAAGAATTTGATAAAAACTACCGATAATTAGTTTATGGCGCGCAAACAGATTACAAAAGAAAAAATCATTCACTCATTTCTGTCATCCTCAAGTGAAAAAAGCCCTGGTGCAACAAGCCTGGCCGACATTTCAGACAGTCTGGAAATCAAAAAAGCTTCCTTATATAACCACTTTTCCTGCCGTGATGAAATGTACGAAGCCACTTTGGAATACTGTGAAGCAGAAATCATCAATGCTACTTTTATTACCGAAAAGAATCTGGAAACTGCCGCCGAAGCAAAAACTCAGCCTGCCGCCTTTATAAAAAAACTAATCAGCCGCTATTTTAAACTTTTTGATACAGAGCCTTTTCTTCCTATTTATGTATTTATAAATTCAGAAAAATATTTTAACGGAAAAGCCTTTGAAATTGCTGAGAATTTGAATAAAAAACTAATCTTCCAAATGAAATCTCTACTTAAGGTGTTCATTGATTTGGGAAAAATTAAGGTAGATGAAAAAGAAGAAAAAGAAATTCCGGTAACAATTATTTCCCTTATGGAAAATCAGCTGGATCTTTACATTGCCGAAAAAAAAGAAACAATCCGAATGAATCCCGAAACTGGAGCTGGAAGCCTTTTTGCAACTCCATCAGACGATTCTACTTTGCAGAAATATCTTCGTCCTTTGGACACTTATCTTAAAGTAAGCTTCACAACAATCAGCTAGTAAATTTCTTTTCTGTATCTTCGAATAGTTTGCATTACGGTGGTTGAGTTTATCGGTGGCACGGCTTGACAGCGTGTCGGTTTTGAACTTCTTGGTAGGGATTTTGCTATAAGCGTTTAAGAATGTTATTGTAGTAAGTTTTGTTGATTTCAAAACCTATATATTCCCGATTCAGATTTTTTGCTGCAACTAAAGTTGTTCCACAACCACAAAAAGGATCTAAAACAACTTGCTTTTCTTTAGTAACTAATTTAATCAATGTTTCCATTAATGAAACAGCTTTTTGTGTAGGGTGTAAACCTCTATCAGAAGCTTCGGTTTTTATTTTTAATATATTGGAACAAATTTCAAGACCAGAATTTAGCGTATCGGATTGCTTTAATGCAGCTTCATTATAACCGCCTACTTCATAATTAATTATGTTATCAGTAAGTGTTCCTCCGATTGGATACGGTTTCATAAACCAAAGTATGGGTTCAAAAAGGGGTCTTAGATTTCCAATTTTCCAACCTTCCCATTTTTGAGAATTTTCAGTGTCATTTCTCCTGTCAAAAACACAGCTTACTCTTTGTGCGCGATAAGCAGCTGCATCTTTTTCCCAAGAAATCATATCTTTAAAAATAAAGCCTGAATCTTCCATAGCACATATGCAACGATGAGCCATTCTTCTACCTGCGAAAATAAAACAACTTGCACCGGGTTTTAATACTCTATACCAATCAGGAGCCCATTTTAAACACCATTCATAATATTCTTTTGAAATTTTCTTATCTGCTTCTGACCAGCCATTTAAAGGCTTACCACGACTTTTAAAAACGGTACTTTTTGCTTGTGCAGGACTAGAACCCAACAAGGCACTGTTTGTATTATTATGAAGGACATCCCATTCATCATAATTAATCCCATAGGGAATATCAGAAAGAATAAGATGAATTGATTCATCATCAAGAGTCTTTATTAATTCGAGAGAATCTCCAAGTTCAACTCTGTTCATCAACATCTCCTAAACCTGACAGATAAGAATTAATTACAGAAATTTTCTCTTCTAATTTTGTTTCTTTTATCAGTTCAGAAATTGCCTGTTCATGCGTATATTTTTTTATTTCTTCAATTTTATCTTCGCAATAGGCAAGTTCCAAACTGCCACGTTTTACAATAATTAATTTTTGCTCATTTAAGAGTTTTAAGAATGAAGAAATATCCATACCTAATTTTTTTGCTACAAAAGAATTGATTTTAGGAAGGAAACAACATTTTGCATTTTCATAAGAAATCTTAGAATCCCTGACAAGCATTGATGAGCTATTCCAAATTGTTTCTAGAGAAAAATTTTCATTTTCAGAAATGTTATTATCCAAGAGAATTGAAATATGTTCCCATGCAAATAAGCATACATTGTCGTCTAAAGCCGTTTTATATATTTGACTCTCTGATTTCGGATATTGAAAGTACGGAGAGACTAAAACTGCATATTCATTTTCTCCCCCACGCCAATTACTTAAAGCTGCTACCTTAAAATCCTTTTGATTTTTAGCTGTTCGACTCATTCTAAAGCATTTTGCATCAGCAACTAAACTATATTTATGATAAAAACTCTCTGCGATTACATCTGCACTGTCGGCACGTTCTGCTACAGCTTTTGATTTTAGTCCTAACATTCTAAAACATCGTGCCAAAATAACATCAGAGGATTTTGAAAAGAGTTTTTCTTCAGAGGAGCTTGCTTTTATACATTCTGGAATAGTTCCGATTTCTTTTACGATTATTTTTATATCATTATCAGATAAGGAATCTACATATTCAATAACTTTCTTCGTCTGTTCCTTAAAAGAACCGTTGTTTGAAAACTCTAAGATTTTATTTAAGAAGTTCTGAAACATATTTCCTCTCAACTTTTTAAATATATCAAATTTTACAAAAAATTTATATAACTAAAGTCCATATTATAGAATTTCCAAACAAGCCCTCAAGTAGCGGGCATCCAAAAAACATTTACATAAACCGCATACCGGTTTTGAACTTCTTGGTAGGCGACTATTCTAATAACAGTTTTATATTATCTACAACAGAATTAATTTCCTCTTCTGTCGCTTTTTCTATAAAATCACAGTTTCTTTGTCTATAATCAAGATTTTTTACCTGATCGCTTAAGATGCAACCATTTATTGAATGATTGTCCAATACAATTTCAAAAGGATATCCCTTGATATGGCTTGTTATAGGGCAGAATAGAGCAAGTCCAATTTTTTGATTGTATTTTTTCTGAGATATACAAATTGCAGGGCGGCGACCTTTTTGTTCATGTCCTGCTTGCGGATTAAAATCGAGCCAGACTAAATCGCCTTTTTCAGGAACATAATTTAAATTTACCATTCTTCATTGCCTACCGAACTGCCAGTTGATATTTCTGAATGAATGTTTTCTGAAGTAACCATATCCAGCATATCATCAAGAGTTTTTTTTTGAGGAAGAATTACCATTTTTCCTTTTTCAGCGATTACTTCAATTTTACTGCCGTTCTTTACATTGTTTTCTTTTGCCCAAAGTGACGGAATTCTAAAACCGAGGCTGTTACCCCATTTCTGAACTACAGCTTCCATAATGCTACCCCCATAAGTTAAGTATATACATTGTATATCTTTGCTGTCAAGCTAAAATATACAAAAAGGGGCTGTCCAATAAGTTTGCATTACGGTGGTTGAGTTTACGGTCCCTGAGCCATGTCGAAGGGTCGTATCCTGAGCTTGTCGAAGGGGCGAAACCACCATATTTAGTGTAGCAGTCATTTCGACAGGTGGTTCCTGAGCCCGTCGAAGGGTGGTTCCTGAGCCTGTGCCAGTTTTGAACCTGTGTTACACGAATTTTATAAACTATTGCCCATCATATATAGCATAATACTTCAGAATTTTAAATTGGTTATTTATTTTTTTTATGGCGAAACTAGCATAGTCTATAGGATTAAAATATTTAAACTCAACAAAGATCGTATCTTCATCGTAATCTTCAATGTTGTCCTTGAAGAAAGTATTTATATAAATATCAAATGAGTGATTGTGATATTCCAAATCTCTATAAGAACTTAATAAAGCTTGTAAATATTCTTCTCTATTAATATCCGTAATGAAATATGTATCTAATAATGTGTTAAAACTTTTTTGACCAAGGAGAGAATAAAAACCAATTAAAACTTCACGTATTTTATTTTCTTCGATTTTACTCAAAGGTTTTCGATTCATTTTTTGTTTTTTTTCTTTTACGAAATTTTCTATAATTTCATAATCTGTAAATTTTACGTATTTATTCTGGTCCAAATAAGGCGAACTATATTCTGAAAGATTATCTATTGACATACCTGAATAAGTATCATAATCATGAAATTTTTTATCTTCATCACTATAATAAATTCCATTTGTTGATTTGTAAAATCCCCAAAACACAATATCATTTTTTATGAATTTAATATAAAATTCTGGTAAATGAGATGTCAGGTACTCTTTTGTTAGCTGATTTTTATGTAAATAACAACCGACATAATTTTCATAAAACTGTTTTTCTTCTTCTGAAAAATTAGATATATTATAAGTATTATTTTGTACATAATCTAATTTTATTATTTCAGGAAATTCATAATGAAAATCTTCTAAAACTGATTCTACAATTGTATTTATTTTAAAATCAGATACATATTCAGGTGGACTAAAGGTTTTTTCATCTTTTATAATCTTTAGTTCACTATTTTCATTTTCCAGCACTTTTATAGAATTAGATAATTTTAAATTTTCTGATTTAAGATAGCTAATATCTATTTCCAGCTCTTTTATAGAATTTGATAATTTTACATTTTCTGAAAAAAGATAATTATTATATTTTTCTATTGATCCATTTATTTTTTTCAATTCATCAATTTCTGTTGATTTACATCCTATAAATACAATACTTAAACAAAAGATTATCAAGGCGTTTTTTAATTTCATTTTTCCTCCCATAAAAAGTCAACGAGCAAGTCGACTTTCTATATCTATTTAATTAGCAGCAGCCAAAGCCTGTTCAAGAAGGTTCATTGGTTTATAAATACCTGTCATCTTTGCTGAATCAAACTCTGTTTTTGCTGTGAGCAACGCCCACACAATCTCTGCTGTTTTTCTTGCTCCGGAAATTATTGATTTTCCAGAACCCTTATTTTTTTTCATATATTCATAACGCTGCATCATCCGCCAAGACTTGGTGTCCTTGCAACGTCTCATTCCCATAAACAACTGCACGAATGCAGTCCTCAACTCAAGCGGTTTGTCGGCTTTGAAAATTGTGTTAGGCGAAATTCTTTTCTTTCACACTGTTTTCATACAAATATTCTGGACTAATATCTAATTCATCAGTCCACATAACAGTGTAATGGTCGGCTTTTGCTTTCATGAATAAATCAATATTTTTTAATTCTTTTGCATAATCTTCGTCAAAAAGAAATTTCTTACAATCAAAAATTCTCTTTTTCCCTTTTGCAAAAGTTATTAGAAGCGTATAATCTGGTCTTGGCTCAACATCAATAACAGCCCATTTGAACATATAACACCTCCATTACTTTAATGGTTCGATTTCCATTACTTTGTTTTCCTTACAAAGCAAGTCCCAGCATTCAAATAATTCTTTCTGATGAATTATAGCCCATGCTTCTACAATTTTCTTTTTATCTTTAGGGAATTTTCCTTTTGCCTTAGCTTTGTTTATATCTACAATGCAATCTTCTCCATTGAATAACGCATGAAAATGCGGCGGATTATGGTCTTTCTTGTACATATAAAATTGTAATTCCAAAGAATTTGCTAATGCTTGGCATGGTAGTCTCCTTCAGTTTTATGGAATTATTATACTGTATTTTTCAATAAAAATCCTTAAATTTAAAAAGGGACTGTCCAATAAGTTTGCATTACGGTGGTTGAGTTTACGGTCCCTGAGCCATGTCGAAGGGTGGTATCCTGAGCTTGTCGAAGGGTGGTATCCTGAGCTTGTCGAAGGGTGGTTCTTGAGCTTGTTTCTGAAGCTTCATATTCCTTGGACAAAATCCCTTACGAATTAGTCAATAATCAGTTAGTTAATTTCTTTTCTTGACAGATACAGAAACCTACAATATAATTTTATTCTGACAAAATTTATTAAAAATGTCATTCATTTGTTTCAAGTCGAATGCAGGAGATTTTAATGTTTTTTGATGAGAATTACACAATCCCGAAAATGCTTAAAGATTCGGCAGAAAAATGGCCAGAAATCTATGCACAGTACCGACGTCTGAAAAACGGGGAATTTGAACCTATTACTTACCGTGATATGTATCAGACTGGTCTTGATTTTGGTGCAGGCCTTATGTCAATCGGTGTAAAAAGGGAAGATCCAGTTGGCCTTATTTCTGATAACCGTCCTGAATGGTTCCAGGCTGACCTTGGTGTTATGGCCATTGGTGCCGTTGATGTGCCACGTGGTTGTGATGCGACTCTCGTGGATCTTGAAAAAATTCTTTCACTCACAGAAAGTAAAGTTGTTATTGCAGAAAATAATTCCCAGGTAAATAAAATTCTTTCCATTCATGATAAAATCCCTGCTGTATCTGTAATTATTGTTCTTGCAGATGATGTTAAAGACGATGTGAAAGCTCTCTGCGATAAAGAAAAAATCACTCTTCACACTTTTGCAGGTCTTGTATCCGACGGACAGAAATACCGCATTGAAAATAAAGACTGTGTTGAAAATGAAATGGAAAAGGGTAAGGCTGATGATCTTGCTACAATCATCTTTACTTCCGGTACAACTGGAACACCAAAAGGAGTAATGCTTACTTACCGCAATTTCCTTACACAGCTGGATGAACTTCAGGAACGAATCTACTTGAATCCTGGTGAAAAAGCTCTTTCTGTTCTTCCTGTATGGCATGTTTTTGAACGTGAAGTTGAATATGTTATTACAATTCAGGGATGTGGAATTGTTTATTCAAAACCAGTTGGTTCAATCCTCCTTGCTGACTTTAAGACAATGAATCCACATATTCTTCCTGCTGTCCCACGTGTATTTGAGGCTGTTTACGATGGAATCATCAAAAAAATGCGTAAAACAGGTGGAATTGTTTACAAGATGTTTACATTCTTTGTAGCAGTTGCAAAAATTCACTCAAGAATGCACCGCTGTATGTTCCGAAAAAATGCCTGTTATACAAGCTACAAAACAGTTATGTGGTGGTTCCTCTTTATTATTCCTTGGGCACTTTTGTTCCCTCTTAAATGGCTTGGAAATCTTCTTGTTTTCCGAAAAATTAAGGCCATGCTTGGGAATAATTTCCGTGGTGGTGTTGCCGGTGGTGGTTCATTCCCAAAAGTAATTGATGAATTCTTCTGGGCAATCGGTGTTAAGGTTGTTGAAGGTTACGGAATGACCGAAACAGCTCCTGTAGTTGCTGTAAGACCAATGGCTGCTCCAATTTTCCGCACAATTGGATCTCCTATCCGCGGTGTAAAAGCTCGTATTGTTGATGCAGACGGTTATGTTTTGGGCCGCTGTAAAGAAGGTATTCTTCAGATTAAAGGTGACACTGTAATGAAGGGTTACTATAAACGCCCAGATCTTACTGAAAAAGCCATGAGTGTTGATGGATGGCTCAATACAGGAGACCTTGCTATTCTTACAATTCATGATGAACTTTCAATTCGTGGACGTGTTAAGGATACAATCGTTCTTCGCGGTGGTGAAAATGTTGAACCTGTTCCACTTGAACAAAAACTTACTGAATCTCGTTACATAAAAACAGCTGTAGTTGTTGGTCAGGATATGAAATATCTTGGAGCACTTATTCTTGTTGATGGTGATGAAGTACGCAATTTTGCCGCAGAAAACGGTATTCAGTATGATACATACGAAAGTCTCCTTGAAAGTCAGGATATTTTAAAATTGTATGAAAGTGAAATCGGAAATCTCATTTCAAGCAAAAACGGTTTTAAAATGTATGAACGCATCAACCGGTTTGCTCTCATTACAAAAGACTTTGAAGTAGGTGTTGAACTTTCTGCAAAACAGGAAGTAAGCCGCTTTAGAATCAATGACATCTATAAAGATAAGATTGAAGGTCTTTTTAAGGAATAATTAAGCGGGCAGGGCTTAAAAAATTTTAAAAATTGTTTAAAACTTATGCTCTGCTATTGACACAAGTTCCGCTTTTTTATATTATATTATCACATTCTGCGGGGATGGTGGAATTGGTAGACACGCAAGCTTGAGGTGCTTGTGACGTAAGTCGTGCCTGTTCAAGTCAGGTTCTCCGCATCAAAGGATTGCTTTTAAGCAATCCTTTTTTTTTTGGAGTAAAAGATGTTAGCTGTATTTGTAAACTGTGCTGCGGTAATAGCAGGATCAATTCTTGGCCTTCTTTTGAAAAGTCGTTTCACGGAAAAATATTCTGAATCAATTCAAACTGCTGCTGGTGTAGTTACTGTTGTTATGGGTATACAGATGGCTTTTAAATACCAGAACGTTGTATATCTTGCTCTCAGTCTGATTATGGGCGGTCTTTTGGGAACTCTTTGGGATATTGACGGCAAGATTCTTGCTTTAGGTGGATGGCTGGAAAAATTTGTTTACCGTGGAAAAAACAGCAGCGAAACGGAAAAAACTTCCTCCAGTCAGAACTTTGCCTACGCCTTTTTGAATGCTTCAGTTCTTTTTTGCGTTGGTGCCATGTCTATCATTGGTTCATTTAAGGCTGGTGTAGAAAAAGATTATTCAATCATCTTTACAAAATCTATTCTTGACGGTTTTATGGCAATCTCTTTTGCTGCTGCTATGGGGGGAGGAACTGCATTTTCGGCACTGGCTATATTTGTATATCAGGGTGCACTTACACTTCTTTCAATATTTATTCAGCCTTACGTAACGGAAGAACTTTTAAATGAACTTACTGGCTGTGGAGGTTGTATCATCATCATGATTGGTATTAACCTTATGGACCTTAAAAAAATTAAAACGGCAAATTACCTTCCGGCACTTATTCTTGAGATACTCTTTGTCATTCTTGTGCCTCTGGTGGTGGCATGACTTTTTTTGACACAGCTTTTCAATAGATTTTCTGCTCCAGTGGAAAAAATCCCCATTCCGTGCTATATTACTATATATGAAAACAGAGTACGTAATGGGGAACTCGGCAATTGCTCTTGGTGCAATGTGTGCGGGTGTAAATATGGTGTGCGGATACCCAGGCACTCCTTCATCTGAAATAATCGAAACAATCTATAAATTTAAGGTTCCAGGACTTCACCTGGAATGGTCTGTAAATGAAAAGGCTGCTATGGAAGTTGCTGCTGCAGGTGCTTATGCCGGAGCCAGAACTCTTGTTACTATGAAACAGGTTGGGCTGAACGTTGCCAGTGATCCATTGATGAGCCTTGCTTACGTTGGTGTAAAAGGCGGCATGGTAATTGTGTCTGCTGATGATCCAGGTCCTATTTCAAGCCAGACTGAACAGGATACACGTCGTTTTGGTGATTTTGCTCGTCTTCCAGTTTTTGATCCATCAACACCAGATGAGGCTTTTTCTATGATTCAGGAAGCCTTTGATTATTCTGAAAAATACAATACTCCGGTTTTATTCAGACCAGTTACCCGTGTGTGCCATGCTTACACAGCAATTACTTTTGATGAAAACTTCCAGCCTAAAAACTACGAAGGTTTTGTAAAAGATTCAAAAAAATGGGTTATTTTTCCACGTCTTTCTTTTGCAAACCACAAAATGATGGAAGAACGGCTTCCTGTAATTGGAAAGGATTTTTCTAACAACAAGGCTAATCTTTGCGAAGGAAATGGAAAAAAAGCTGTTTTTGCCTGCGGTGTTTCTTGGGCTTATGCAAAGGAAAGTTTTTGTGAATTTAAAGATGTTAAACTTGTAAAAATTGGAACTCCATTTCCTTTCCCACATGATTTTGCATTGAATGTGCTTAAAGATGTTGATGAAGTTCTTGTGCTAGAAGAATTGAGTCCTTATGTAGAAGAATCACTTTTAAAACTTTGTGGACAGAAAAAGCTTTCTGTAAAGATTTACGGAAAACTTACAGGAAACGCACCTCATTCCGGTGAACTTTCTACCGACAGTACACGTTCCCTTATTAAGAAGTTTGTTACAGGTGAAGCTGATTGTGGCTGTGGAGCTTCAGGCGATCTTCCTGAACTTCCGGTTCGTCCACCTGTTCTTTGCGCCGGCTGTCCTCACCGAGCCAGTTTCTATGCTGTAAAACAGGCCATGAAAGGTAAAAAGGCTTTCTTCTGCGGAGATATTGGCTGTTATACTTTGGGAAATGCCATGCCTCTTGATATGTGTGACACCTGTCTTTGTATGGGCGCCGGTATTACCATGGCACAGGGCTTTTATCACATGGAAAAAGATGCTGCCTGTTTCTCATTTACTGGGGATTCCACATTCTTTGCCTCTGGTATGACTGGTGTTGCTAATGCCATTTTTAATGAAGCAAATATGACTTTGTGTATTCTTGATAATTCAACTACTGCCATGACAGGTCACCAGCCACATCCTGGAACTGGAAAAAACATGATGGGTAACATTGTTGAAAAAATTAGCATTGAAAATGTTCTCCGTGGACTTGGTGTAAAGGAAATTAGAAGAGTAAATCCATTTGAACTTGATAAAGCTGTAGAAACGGTTAAAGAAGTGTCTGCAATGGAAGGAGTTAAGGCTATTCTTTTTGAATCACCTTGTATTGCTCTTTACAAATGCGAACAGAAGATGAGTGTAAATACAGACAAGTGTATTGGTTGTAAAAAATGTATCCGTGAAATTGGGTGTCCTGCCATCAGTTTTGAAAACGGAAAGGCAGTTATTGATCAAAACCTTTGTTACGGCTGTAATCTTTGTGCCCAGCTTTGTCCTGTGGACGCAATCAACTTTATTGGAAAATAGGAAGGCCTGTATATGAAAAAAGAAATTTTGCTTTGTGGAGTAGGCGGTCAGGGAACTGTTCTTGCAAGTAAACTGCTGGCTGCATCAGGACTTTCTCTGAATCTTCCAGTGCGATCGGCAGAAACTATTGGTATGGCACAGCGTGGTGGAAGCGTTACAAGTCATGTTCGTATTGGGGAAGGCTGTTACAGTCCTCTTATTGCCGATAATCAGGCAGATCTGATTCTTTCCTTTGAAGTATGTGAAGCTGTAAGAAACCTGCACTTTTTAAAAAAGGATGGTACTGTTATTACAAGCAGCAACTCAATAAAACCTGTTACATCAAGTTTGAGCGGAAAGGTTTTTGACAGCAATGAAATGATTTCCTATCTTGAAAAAAACTGTAGAAAGGTAATCGTTGTAGATAATACAGAACTTTGTAAGGAATTCGGTTCCGATAAATTTTTCAATGTGATTCTTCTTGGTGTAGCTTGTGGAGCTGGTGTTCTTGGTATTGAAAAAGAAGTGATGAAAGATCAGATTTCCAAAAACGTAAAACCAGCCTTTGTAGAAAAAAACCTTCTGGCCTTTGAAAAAGGATTTGCATTGGGCCAGGGAAAATAAGTCTATTCTGCGGAAAAATCGGATTAATCCTGAAGAATACAAGAACGGGTTACAGAAAAATAAACTTCTGTGCCCGTTTTTATTTTACTACCTTCCTCGTATGGAAGAAGAATCTGTAAACTGCCAGTTGTGCTTTCCAGGCATTTTCCGCTGAGTAAAACCTGATCTCCGTGAAATGAGACTGAGTTTATGGAAGCGCATACTTGTGATGGAGATGGACTTGTTTTAAGCCAGGTTGGTCGCACCAGGACAGTTTTTCCGTTCAGCTTCAGATAGTTCGTGCGGCCAGTAATTTCTGCCACAAAAGAGTTTCTTGGTTCAAAATAAAGCTGCTCTGGATTTCCCCACTGCTGAAGAATTCCCTTGTCCAGAACAGCAATTCGGTCAGAAAGTGAAAGGGCTTCTTCCTGATCGTGTGTTACATAAATTGTTGTAATTCCAAAATCCTTCTGAATGTTTTTGAGTTCTTCCCGAACCTGGTGACGAAGTTTTGCATCAAGGCTGGAAAGAGGTTCATCCATTAAGATTACTTTTGGTTTTAAAACAAGGCTGCGTGCCAGGGCAACTCTCTGCTGCTGACCTCCCGAAAGCTGATGAGGATATCGGTTTAGAAGATCTTGTAGCTTCAGTTTTTCTGCAAGAGATTTATAATCCATACCAGATGTTTTTTTCAGGCCGTATTCAATATTCTGTTTTACGGTCATGTGGGGAAAAAGTGCGTAATCTTGGAAAACATAGGCAATTTCCCGTTTGTTTGGTTCAAGATTTGTTACATCCTGGTTATTGATAAATATTTTACCTTTGTCAGGTGACAGAAAACCTGAAATAAGGCGGAGAATGGTTGTTTTCCCACTTCCAGATGGTCCCAGAAGAGTTACAAACTGTCCTTCTTCAATGGATAGAGAAAAATTATTTACAATATCCGAAGATCCGTAAGAAAAACTAATGTCTTCAATCCTAATCATTTATTTCCTTTCCTAAAACGTAAAATCAATCTTGAAAATCCAAGAACGCCAAAAGTTATTATTGTAAGAGATGTAGCAAGTGCAGCGCTTTTTCCCCAGTCACCCTGTTCTGCAAGGTTCAGAATTGCAATGGAAGATAAAGGAGTGTTAAAAGATACAAGAAAAATCACCGAACTAAGTGTTCCAATTCCACGAACAAAATTGTATGTAAATCCTGAGAAAAAACTTTCAAAACAAAGAGGAAGCATTACTTTAAAGAAATACAGAATTTTTTTTCTGCCTAAAGAAAGACTTGCTTCATCTAACGAAAATTTTATTGATGAAAAACCTGAAGAGATGATGCGGTAGGAAAATGGCATGAAGCTTACGGAAATTGCTATGTAAATAAGAAGCCGTGCATTGTGGAAGTGAAGTGCTCCAGCAGTAAGCGACAAAGCAAGACCGAATAATGAACCTGGTACACAGGATGGAATCTGAATCAGAGTATCCAGAATTGATCTGAATGGAAGATTTGTTCGCTGGACAATAAAAGCTGTAAATCCTGCAAGAAAAACGCCTGTAACCGAAGCAGTAAAGGCAAAGAAAAGAGAATTACCTAAGTGTCTTCCATATTTTGACACTGCTTTTACGTGTTCCAAAGTAAAGGTTGTTTTAATGCCCCAGAGTTTTTGAAAGCTTCCTGCAAGAATGGCTGCAAATTGGGCTAAAACACACAAACTAATAAAAATACAGAAAATTGTAAAAAATGGATTTTTTGAAAAAGGACTTTTATCTTCCTGTCGTGAAGCTTTTCCACCAATTGTTGCAGTTAATGCTGTTGTAAAGAACATCTTTTTTCTTTGGAGAATAAAAAGCAGAATCGAAGGTATAAGAAGCATAATTCCAAGAACGGCACTCACACCCTGATTAATCCACCCTGTAAGTTGAGTATAGATTTCCGTTGCAAGAACCTTGAATCTTCCACCTACGATAAGAGGATTACCAAAATCACTTAGAACACTTACAGCAATAAAAAGCATGGCAGAAAAAAGTGAATTTTTTGAAAGTGGCAGCACAACTGTTGTAAAAATGCGGAATTCGCTGGAACCAAGTGATCTTGCAGAATCAATAAGATTCCGGCTGATTTTTTTTAGTCCGTCCAGGATAATAAGAAAAGCGATTGGAAAAAAGCATAGAGTCTGTGCAATCAAAAGACCTGGAAATCCATAAAGTGAAATGTCCAGACCAAGTAAAGTTTTTGTAAAAAAGCCCTGACGTCCAATAAGGAGAATGAAGGCAAGTCCACCAACAAAAGGCGGTGTAACCAGATGCATCACCGGAATGAAATTGAAAAATCTTGTAAAAGGAGTTTTTTCAAAGGCAACTGCATAGGCAAAAATAAAGCCTGTAATTACCGAAAGAAGAGTAGAGCAGATGCAGATAAGAAGAGTGTTCCCCATGACTTTAAGAAAAGCCTTGCTGGAAAAAACTGCCCTGAAGGAGCTTCCAAAAGGCTTTTCAAAAAGAGGAATGGAAATAACTTTTAGTAACGGAAAAAGAACTGTGAGGGAAAGAACTGCAATTATTACAATCCATGTGCCCCAAAGTTCCTTTTCTTTTTCAGATCTTATTTTCTGCATTTATTCCAGCTTGTTTTATCTTTTCAGTTCATTTCAAAAAATTAGTCTGCGCAGCGTTCAGCCCATTCTTTAAGAGCCTTATCTTTTTCATCTGCAGCTTTTTTGCTGTCATATTCAATAAGGTCCAGGTCTTTAATTTTGACTGCACCGTCACGGATTCTGGCACTGCTGTTTACAGGAATTGTAAAATCAATCTTACTCATTTCTTCCTGAGCCTTTGCACCAAGAATAAAGTCTGTAAATTTTTTTGCTGCATTCATGTTTTTTGCATTTTTCAGAATTGAAATACAGTCTACATCACCAACGCTCTGAGGAGGGGCAACTGTTTCTACATCAAAACCCTGGTCCTTGTATTTTTCTACAGCGTGAATATAGGAAACTCCAAGTGTGTATTCACCAGTTCCTACCAGTTTTGCAGGAGCACTTCCGGAATCAGGAAACTGACCTACCAAGGGTGCCAGCGTTTCCAGATATTTCCATCCTGCATCCCATCCAAGGCGCTGAAGCTGATTCTGTACAAAAAGATAAGCTGTAGAAGAGGCCAGTGGATTTGTAAGTACAATTTCGTCTTTAAATGCCGGATTCAGAAGATCTTCCCAGGTAGCAGGACGGGCAATTCCTGGAAATTTTTCTTCAAATCTTTTTGAATTGATTCCTATGCCCAGGGTAAGTACACAAAATCCTGTGTAAGTGTTGTCTGGAGAAAGTGCATAAGATGGAAAATCTTTTGCTACCGGTGATTTATAGCTTTCAAGAGCACCGTCTGCACTAAGCAGGATATGATAAGAGCTTGCACCACCAAGAAGAACATCTGCCTGTGGATCAGCTTTTTCAGAAAGTACACGATTTACAAGTTCACCTGTAGTAGCACGGATATATTCACCTTTAATGCCGGTTTCTTTTTCAAAAAGATCCAGCAGCATCTGGGTTTCTTCGTCATGAATAATGGAATAAACTTTAAGGGTTTCCGACTTTTCTTCCTTGCAGCCAAACAAAGTAAAAGCAAGAAGGACAGCAGCAGTAATGGACAATAACTTTTTCATTTTAACCTCCACAGTTCTATGAGAACTTTCTAGTAACGAGGAAAATATATTACAAAACTGATATTAAAGATATACTCAAAAATAATATATTTTGATAATACCAGATAAATTATATAATAAAGAATACTTGAACTCTGTCAACAACTCTTGACTAGTTCTGCTTATTTTGATATAGTAATATTCACTTACGGAGTGGTACCCAAGCGGTAAGGGATCGGTCTGCAAAACCGTCATTGGTTGGTTCAACTCCAATCCACTCCTTAAACGAAAGACTTCCTTTTCAGGAAGTCTTTTTTATTCTATAGGTATATGCTAATATATTTTCGAAGGTTTGTTTTTCAAATCTTCATTCCAGGGCGTCGAAGCCAAGCTCCGTCCTGTTAATATATACCACGGGCCCGCAAGGGTCCTTTTTTTATGCTGACGCATGGAATCAATGATGAAATAGGCAGGAGTAGAAAAACTAGACTTTCTTTACTTATGTTATAGCCTTGATATATTAATGATTCAATCTGCAAGTATAAAAAATATAGCCATATAAGCCGCAATAACACTTCATATTTAGTAATGGTTTTGAATAGTAAAATTGCACCAAGTGTAAGTGCAAAATAAATGACCGAATAAACATAAATATTTTTTAAAGAAATATTAATAAAACTGTATTGGTCATAAAATAATTCTGGCTGAGTTTTATATATAAGTAAGAATATAACCACAACAAAGATTTCAATTGTAACGCATAAAATCAGTTGAAATATAAATTTCACTTTAGAAACAGGTGACTCAAGCAATGTAACAATTTTATGGGCAAATAAATAATTCTTCCTATATAGAAAATCTGTTATGCATAAAAAAACTGTAACTGCTACAAATATAAAAGGAATCATCATAATGACTCCTAAAAAAAATTGTCGCCCATAAAAAATTTCAGAGTAATAATCAAAACCAGGTAAAGTTTCTTCGTTTTTTTCAAAAATGCCGTCTTTATTAAGATCATAAAGATTAATTCTACAATCATAATAGGAATTGGAAATCACTGCATAAAACAGTCCAATCAATATTACTGAGAGCGATAAAATAATCACATTTTTTAGAAAAGATTTAGTCATAGAAGAATCCTAAATCCTTGGTATTTTAAATACTCATAAAATCTTCTTGTTAAAAATTTTTCTTATATATTTTCTTACCATTCTTTGAAGGAGATTCAGCATTTTTTACATTGTATAGATTGCCTTTAAAAACTCCATATGAACTATATCCAACTGAATTAGGACCAGGAAAATATTCATAAGACAATACAATAATATCATTTTTCTGTTCAATGTTAGTGATTTTAAAATTAGGCATATAGTTTTCAAAATCACTAATATCGATGTTTTTATTTGCATTAGTACAGGTATATTCTATCGTATAGTTTTTATATTTTTTTTCTTCCTTGTATAAGTTGCCATCATAGACAATTTTAATTGTGTTATCTTTGATTTCATACTTTAATGAACCATCTGTTACACATATATTTCCTGATTTATTACCAAGCTCTTTATTATTCGGTAATATGGATAATTGCATGCTAACGGAAGTAGTTGCCCCTCCATCTCTCGTAAATAAAACTACTTTATAAGATTCGTCTATAGATTCAGTTTTTAATACTTCATTTTGACATAAATCACATGAGGTAATAATCAAGAGAAGAATTGATAAAAGGCAAACATGTTTTTTTATAGACATAAATACTTCTAATTAATGATGCTGATAATATAACCACATCATTTTTTCCTGTGGATTTGAAAAATTTTCTTGAAATGTATAATTATTTTTATAATAATCTATACCCTTTTGTATTTGGTATTGGTCATTGGGGTCATCGCCATATGGATAAAATAAATACCATTTTCCCCATTCTTTCTTCGAAGTTCCAGCCCGTGCTTGTGCCCATCCAGCAGCTCTTTTTATTACAGATTCAGGGAATATAGATGCTCCAGTTGCCCCATAATTAAAATTTCCAAAATCCTCATATTCTTTTCCATACTGTTTAAAATCCCATTCTCCTTTATTTTTTACAGTATTATAGAAATCAACTGGAGACATAGCCATAGCCTTTTCAATATTTTTATCTATATCAGTAAAGGAAGGTGATATTGGTAGGTCAACATTATTTTTAATTAAACTAACACTCGTGATATCATTTTCATACTTATCAGAAAAAACCTTCTCTTGCTGTTTCTTCGCTTTCTGCTCATCTAAAGCATCCCAGTACTGAGGAGGAACGCCTTGATATTCTGAACTTGTTCTGACTGATGATTTAGAAGTCTGCTCTGCAGTGGCAGCTGTTTCTTGTATAACAGAAGATTCCATAGATTTG
>JAEDJA010000020.1 GCA_016296575.1 Treponema sp. | reverse complement strand
TATTTTGGTGTAATGTACCTCAGTTATTTTCAGCTTCGCTATATTCACATGGCTCCAGAAAGATGGCTTCCTGGACTTCCTCTTACAATGGGCATTACAACCGGACTCATTGCTATCATTCTTTTAATCATGTTTTTTGTTACAAAGCCTTTCGTTACTCTTTTCAAAAAAATTGAAAAAGAGAATTATGTTCCTACTGAAGAAGAAAAAGACATTGCTTTTCAAATCTACCGTAAGATTAACCTTACTTCTGTAATTGGTATTATCATTGGTTTTGTTGCAGGAAATATGGTCAGTGCCCTTATCAAGATGATAAAAGGTGTTCTTCCTCTTGAAACCTCTAGAATTATTGTAGTTTTCTTGCAGTCATGTACATTCGGTCTTCTTGAATCACTTTTCATGGTTTACATCATGAATGAAACACTGACTAAATATAGAAAAATGCTTCACATCAATAACATTGAACGTGAAAAATGCACAATGAACATTTCCCGCTCATTATTTTATGTATCTTTTTCTGCAGCTCTTTTTGTTACTTATAATATTTTCTGTATAGGTTATGGAATTATTAACAACTATGCAGTTGAGTACCTTACTCCATATATTACAGGCTCCATTCTTACGGGAATAGTATCCTGCATACTTGGTGGAGCTGTATACAATATTCTGAATAAAGGACTTAATTCCCGAATTAAATCTTCTACTGCAATTATTGAAAACCTTCAGACTGGAACACTTACTTCTCGTATCGACATTGAAATGTTCGATGATTTTGGTGTACTTGGAAGCAGCGTAAATGCACTTATCGATAAGCTTACTTCCATGCTTTCTGGAATCAGAAAAGAAAGTCATGTAGTAAGTAATTCTGCTGCTGAACTTACACTGATTGCAAATACTGCCAAGGATTCCCTTGAAAAAATGACTCAGATTCTTGCAAAGATTTCTGAAGAAGGTGGAAAACAGAACTACGAAATTCTTGATTCTGAAAAATGTATCAACCAGCTGCTTGAAACTCTTAAAAACATTGATGAACATGCAGTTCAGAACTCTGATGCTACAAAAGAAAGTTCAAGTGCAATTTATGAAATGGCTGAAAATATTACTTCTGTTTCAGGCATGACACAAAAAGCTGATGCTCTTTCAATACAGCTTTCGGAATCATGTTCAGCCGGTAGTAAATCTTTGAATGAAGCTTCCAAACAGATTAAATCAATCAGTGAATCTTCTGCAATGGTTCGTGAAATTATTGGATTCCTTCAGGGAATTGCAAGCCAGACAAATCTTCTTGCCATGAATGCTGCTATCGAAGCTGCACATGCTGGTGAAGCTGGTAAAGGTTTTGCTGTTGTTGCAGAAGAAGTTCGTTCACTTGCAAACTCTTCTCAAGACAGTTCAAAGAAAATTAACGACTACGTAAATGACATGGTACGTCAGATTGAACTTGGAGTTCAATCAATTGAACATACAAATGCTACATTCCGACAGATTGAATCAGGTGTAACACAGAACACAGACCTTATCCAGAATATTACACAGGCTATGAAAGAACAGGAACAGGGTGCTCAGGACAACCTTAAATCAACACAAAATGTTGAAGCCGGTACTCAGCGCATTAAAGAGCTTGTTACTGCTCAAAATGATCTTGCAAATAAAGTTGGAACAAGTATGAAAGCTTCAGTAGAAAGCACAAAAGTTATGCTTGACGCCATTAAAGAAGGAAATACAGCTTCAGTTGCAATGCAGGAAGTTATTGACCGCATTGATTCAATGGTAAAAGCCAACCAGCAGGCAGTAGAAAGTATGACTGAGCAGATGAGTGCTTTCAGTCTGAAATAGACAATATTTTATTAAGACGGGTAAGAACTTCCTTTTTGTTTGCTGTCCACATAGGCGCAAGAAGGATTTTCTTAGGTCCGTCCCCAGTCAGCCGGTGAAGAACCATTCTGTCACCTATAATATTTAAGGCCTTTTGTAATACCAGAAAATATTCATCCTCTTCCATTGGTGTTACAAGGCCTTTTTTATATTCAAATGCAAGATCTGTACCTTCAAGAATATGAAGCACGGATATTTTTATTCCGTCACTGCCCCCTTTCATTACAAAATCCACAGATGAAAGCATATCTTCTTCTGATTCACCAGGAAGGCCAAATATAAGGTGGGTAACTAAGTGAACTTTCGGACAATGATTTTTTATTAAATTAACCCCATGTAGATAATCTTCATTTGTGTACCCACGTCGAATATAAAGTCCTGTCTGTTCTTTGGAAGTCTGAAATCCCAGCTCCAGCATTACAAATGTAACTTCTGAAAGTTTTTTTATTACGCAAAGGATTTCTTCAGAAAGACAATCTGGACGTGTACCAATAGCAACACCAACTATATCAGGATTTTCGGCTGCTTCAAAATACAATTTTGAAAGATGCTTTGGATTACCGTATGTATTTGTAAAATTTTGAAAATATGCAATGTATTTGCCATCTTTTATTTTTGAGGAAACCCGTTTCTTTGCATTACTAATCTGTTCAGAAACAGAAAGAGAGGCATTTTCAGCAAAATCACCTGAACCAGATTGGGAACAAAAAATACATCCACCATACCCAATAGAACCGTCTCTATTTGGACATGTGCACCCTGCATCCAGAGAAAGCTTATAAACCTTACATCCGAACTTGCTTTTAAAAAAATCTGAGGCAGTAATCAATTTTGATTAGAACATTGAACCGTTAAGGAGTTCTTCCATAAGTTTAGGTGGAGTAATTTCCTTGTTCAAAATGCGGTAAAGACTGTCAGTAATGAAAAGTTTAAGTCCTTTTTTCTGTCCCAGCTGGTGGATATACTTACAAGCTACAGCACCTTCTGGGAGGTAACCAACTTTTCCAATATTGGCAATAAGATCATCAATGTCTTTGAATTTTGAAAGAAGATCTGTCTTGATAATATCCTGACCAAAACGGCGGTTACGGCCATATTTACTTTTACAAGTTACATCAAGATCACCAACACCCGAAATGGAAGTAAAGGTTTCAGAATGGGTTGCACCCATAGCAACGCCAATTGTCTGGATTTCATTCAGTCCGGCAGCCATAAGAAGGCTTTCTGTGTTGTCTCCAATAATATTGGAAGATTCAGCAATAGCATCCATAGCACCGTACATTACTGCAATTACGTTTTTAGCAGCAGCACAGATTTGAACACCAACAACATCAAGGCTGGAGAAAACCATAAGGCCTGGAACACGAAGAAGTTCTCGGAAAAGAATTGAATTCTTTGGATTTTCGCTGGCAGCAATAAGTCCTGTAATTTTACCCATAGCAACTTCTTCTGCATGAGAAGGACCTGCTATATACACGGTATTTCCCTTATAACATTCAGGTAGAGCTTCTTCACAGGTTTCCAGAACAAGGCGAGGACCGTTTTCTGAAGGGACAAATCCTTTAGTAAGAACACCAACGTATGTTGTACCGTCGGCAATATTTTTTACAGAAGTGATTTTTTTAATTGTAGCAGCAAGGAAAAGTGACGGAGATGCAATAATCAGAAAGTCTTTTCCAGTTGCTGCTTCAACTATATCGGTAGTACAGGTTATATTTGGAGACAATGGAAAACCAGGAAGAAATTTTTTATTTTCATGTTCATTGTTTACAGAAGTATTTACTTCTTCTTCCAATGCCCACATCTGCACTTTGTGACCACCGCGAGCCAGAGCCTGCCCAAGACCTGTACCCCATGCACCAGCGCCAATGATTCCTACATTCTTTTTTTCCATAATATGCCTCCTTTCTTTCCCCTATTCCCCGAAAAGATTGGAAATTAGATCCAAATTGATTCTACGTCGTTCCAGTCAATAAGTTCTTCTGGTTTGAAGAAAAGATTGATTTCACGTTCAGCACTGGCGTCACTGTCAGATGCATGAATAATATTGTGGCTTGTGTGTGCACAGAAATCACCACGGATTGTTCCAGGAGCAGCTTCTGCTGGTTTTGTAGAACCTACAAGCTTTCTTACCAAAGTAACACAATCATCCCCCTGCCATACCATAGCAAGAACAGGACCTGAAGTAATATAACCAACCAGATCATCATAGAAAGGTTTTCCATCATGTTCCTGATAGTGATTAGCGGCAAGTTCAGGAGAAATTGTCATCAGTTTACAGCCAACCATTTTAAGGCCTTTTTTTTCAAGACGAGAAATGACCTCGCCAACCAACCGGCGATTCAATACGCCTGGTTTCAACATTGCAAAACATCTAGTCATAATAAATCATTTTATAGAAATATAGGAAGATTGTCAAAAGAAACAGAGCCTAACCGTCTTTTATTGAATTGAGACTTCCTTTATAAAAAACATTAGACTTTTTGGAGATTTCAATTTATACTGTGATTATGACAAATATCAGCATTAATTTTACAGATGGAAAAGTTATTTCCGCATCAAAACATGACAAGGTTCTGGATATTTTTGAAAGCCAGAAAATAAATACAAGTGAAATTGTAGGTGTTAAAATTGACAATCTGGAAAGTTCTGTATTTTCGGAACTTGAATTTTCATGTCAGCTTGAACCAATCTATCTGAATACAAAAGATGGTGCTGAAATTTACCGAAGATCTCTCTGTCTCCTTCTTGCAACTGCAGTAGAAAAAATTTTCCCTGGCACTCGAGTTCTTGTTGGACATTCTCTTGGTTACGGCTATTACTACACTCTGGAAAATGGAAAGGACATTGAAGATAAACAGGTTGAAATGATCACCACAAAAATGAAGGCTCTGGTAAAAAAAGACATTCCTTTCAATACAGAACGACTTTCATATCAGCAGGCTATGGAAATATTTGAAGTACAAAAGCTTACAGGGGCTAGACTTCAGATGGATTTTAACTGTCCTCCATATCTTACACTTAATGAGCTGGAAGGCTTCTACGATATTTCATCAGGTCCGCTGGTTCCTTCAACAGGTTATTTAAAATGCTTTGATCTTATGAAATACCAGAATGGATTTCTTCTTCGTTTTCCAAAATCTGAAGATCATTCTGTACTGCCGGATTTTATTGATCAGCCAAAGCTTTTTGAAACTTACAGCCGCTATAAAGAATGGGGAAAAAAGATTGGCATTACAAATGCAGCAGAATTAAATGTTATAGCAATGGATAAGCACAAGATTGCTGATTTTATCGACATCACTGAAACTTTCCAGCAGAAAAATATTTCCAAAATTGCAAGCGAAATAGTAGATTCAAAAGCTGTAAAAGTTGTTCTGATTGCAGGTCCTTCAAGCTCAGGAAAAACAACTACATCAAAAAAACTGGCTCTTGAACTTCAGGCTCTTGGACTTACACCAAAACTTATCAGTCTGGACAACTATTATCTTGGATTTGAAAAAACTCCTAAGGATGAAAACGGAAAACCAGATTTTGAATGTCTTGAAGCACTTAATGTTGAGCTTCTGAACCAGAATCTCATTGATCTTTTTGATGGAAAAGAAGTTAATATTCCAAGCTATGATTTCCACACAAGCAGTTCCTTCTTTGAAGAAAAAAATAAAATGAAGCTTGGTGAAAATGACATTCTTATCATGGAAGGAATCCACGGTCTTAATCCAAAACTTACAGCAAAAATTCCAGACCAGTTTAAATACAGGATTTACCTTTCTGCCCTTACCCAGCTGAATCTGGATGATCACAACAGGATTTCAACCAGCGACAACCGCCTTATAAGACGTATTGTCCGTGACTGGCGTTACCGTGGAAAAAGCGCCGCAGGAACAATTTCCATGTGGCCAAGTGTTCAGGCAGGTGAAAAAAAGCACATCTTCCCTTTCCAGAACAATGCTGACGCAATCTTGAATACTGCCCTTGATTATGAGCTTTCTGTACTTAAAGTGTATGCCATGCCTCTTTTGCGCTGCGTAAAACCAAGCCAAACCGAGTATGCAGTTGCAAGTCACCTTATAAAATTCCTGGACAGATTCTGTGAAGTTCCAGCAGCTTCAGTTCCAGACAGATCAATAATCCGTGAATTTATTGGTGGAAGTTCATTCAAATATTAGGATTTTTGAAGGTCTTTTTTCGAAAAAATCAAATTTCAAAAGGCACTTCAAAATCTATTTCAAAAGCTTTTTTTCGGCCGTCCAGTGGGACGGTCAACTTTTTTGAACAAAGCAGCATGTTTTTTATTTTAAGTTCTTTTTTTACAAGCTTATTCAATTTAAAATTTCCATGCTGATCATCACCAATAATAGGACAGTTATTTTTTGAAAGATGAATGCGAATCTGGTGCATTCTCCCTGTCTGTAAAAGAAGATGTATTTTTGAAATGGTAATGGTCTTTGCATCAGGACTAGTTTCAGATGGTGGAAATGTTACATCAAACACTTTTTCTACAAGATATTCGGTCACTGCATTTTTAGTTTCACCATGCTGTACAAGATTATCATTTATTATACCTTTAGGTTTGTTAAGCTTTCCAAAACAATAGGTAACGTATTCTTTTTGAACCTGTTTTGAACTAATCAGTTTGGTCCATTTTGAAGCGGCCTTGGGATTTTTTGCAATTATCATAAGACCAGATGTATCTTTATCAAGACGATGTACAAGATATACTTTCTGGCCTGTCATTTTTGCAAATTCTTCGTCCAAAGGATGAGAAATTCCTTGTCCACCTTGTACCGAAATGCCGGTTGGTTTGTTTATTATGTAGATTTCTTCGTTTTCGTATAATACAGGTATTTCTTTCACACGATAATTATATTATGAAAAGATTTTTGTTACTACTGACATTTGTATTTTGTTCCACTTTTATTTTTGCTGAAAGCCTGATTGATGAAAAATTCGGTTATTCCATGGATCTTCCGGAAGGATATGTTCTTGATTCTTCTTCTGATGACGGTCTTATGTTTCTGTTCACTCACCCATCCATGCATGTAAATCTTATTCTCCGCATATATGAGAATACAGATGCTTTAACTGCACAAAATATTGCCCTGGGGAAACTGGGGGCTCAATATCAGACAGATTCATTTATGTGGGGTTCAAAGAATTGTTCAGTCTCCACTTTTACAATGACCTTGGATGATAATTATGAAGGTCTTTCTTTTTCATCACCTTTGAATAATGATGAAGCAAGTCTTGTAGCAATAGCTTATGTAAAACAGGCAAATTACACAAAGGCAAGTCAGTTCATGATGTCCATGCTCAATTCCCTTTCTGTTGATGAAGAGACAGATAATCTTCCGGGAATTCTTATCACCTATCTTTTTCCATCTGAAGGTAGCGAAAAAATAACGCTGGAAATTGGAGGTAAAAAAATCTCTACTGCAATAGACAAATCGGACGTTGAAGCAAATCAGTTTGTAGTAGATATGGAATTCGGATGTTTTTCTCATTATGCCAGTCATAAATTGTGGAAAGAAGCATGGCAACGTTACTACAAAATGGTCTACAAAGATTCAAAAGCCCGTCTTAAAAATGTTTCAAAAGATATATACAAGGGTCTTAAAATCAAAAATAAAACAGATTATGCAAACACTCTGCTTCAGTGGACACAAGATTTTCCTTACAAGCGGGACAATCAGAAAAATTCAAGTTCAGATTTTACTCCAGTAATGGCTGTTTTAAAAGGCGAAGGAAATGACTGTGACAGCCGAAGCATGCTTGTTTCAGCACTTTTAAATATTGCAGGCTTTGACAGTATAATGATTATTTCAAGAGAATACTCTCACGCCATGGTAGGACTAAACCTTACTGCACCAGGACAGACCTTCAGCTTTAACAATAAGAATTACCTTTACGGAGAAACAACTGCTCCTGTTACATTTGGAAAAGTTGCCCAAAATCAGATGGATTTTTCAAAATGGATTGTAGTGGATGTGGAAAACACTTTGGAAGAGTAAAAAAAAGAATACAAGCATTTAGGAAGATATGCTGAATCCAGTTTATAAAAACAACTTTCCTATTCCAGTGAATTAGGTTTGGTTATCATTTTTCGCTGGATTTCAGCTGCTCTTTCGGCAGGCATAAGAGAAAGCCAGTAAGAACCCATGGAAGAAGATCCATCACGAGCGGCAATTTCTTCTACCTTTCGCAGAACGTCAATTACAGTCTGATCATCCATAGCACAAAGAATATCAACTGAAGCCTGTGGACGCATACCGTTCAAGTTTATGGCAATCTGTTCAATATTAAGATTTTTGTCGTTATATCGGTTTACAGTCTGTTCAAAGGTTTTTTCTCTATCTACCTGATTTTTTTCTCGTTCAGAAAGTTCAAGTGCAATCTGTTCATAATGATTTTCAGACTCCTTGATAGCGGCTTCTCTTTTGTCCAATTCTTCGGCAAACAAATCCAAAGCTTCACGCTGTTTAGTAAGACGCTCTTCGTCCAGATTTGAAGTAAGAGGATTAGTCTGTGTAGCTGTAAGTGAAGTTTGAGGTGTTTTACCAATAAGCTTGTAGACAGGAGCAAAAACGGATTTTACGTGAACTACGCCAAGATAATCAAACCAAAGCAGTCCACCAAGGACTAATACAATAATCACAATGAGAAGAACTATTGTTTTACCTACGTTTTTTGCCATTTTTACCCCTCTTCTCTATTCTACAACAATAACTTTACTAAATCAAACCCGCAATAGCAGTTCCAAGGGTAATATCATTGTCGATGGAAACAATTTTCCAAAATACGCCACTCTGTTTTGTAAGAACTTCATCAAGATAAGCGTAAACACGTTCACGAATCATCCATGTTTTGAAGAATGTTGTTCCGTTACAAAGAATGCAGATAGGTTTATGAGATTGTTTTCCTTTTCCTGTCTGAAGAGCACAGGCAGTAAGAATTGCAGCACCGTATCGGGCAGAGCGTTCACAGATAGCATCAAGAATCTGGATAATGCGGTCAAAATCTTCGTCAGTTGCTGATTCTGCACAGATTTTACCAAGAACAGTTTCTGTATTGTAAGGTCCATGAAGGAATTTATCCATTTCGATAAGTGTAAGAGAATCAAGCTTAAGGATTTCTGCAGACATTTTTTCAGAGAAAACACCTTCTTTAGCAGCAGCTGTAAGTGCATAGTAAGAAACTGGTCCAAGATAAGCACCTGAACAAAGCTTTTCAAGGAAGAAAGAATCTGGACTTGTTGAAGCTGCACAAACCTGTTTATCGAAATCGCTCTGATTTACACCAAGGAATTTTCCGCTTTCACAAACAATAATCTGTTCTTTAATACCGCAAATATCACAGGCAGGCTGAAGATATGCCGCATTAAGACCTGTTCCAAGAATCATTCCGATATAAGATGAAACTTCGGTAGATGGAACACAGGCATTTCCGGCAAGAAGAGCTGAAACAGTGTCGTTACATAATGTAATCTGTTTGATATCATTCCAGCCTTTTTCTTTAAGGGCAGCCTTAAGACATTCACCTACTTTGCTTCCAACAACTTCAGGAGCTTTTACTTCTTTTGAAAAACCAAGAAGGATTCCGTCTCCATCTTCGGTAATTTCCATTGGATAAGAGAAACAGAAACCGATTTTATCAGCTTTATTTTTAAGGTGATCAAGATTTGACGCAATCTGATTGAAAAAATCTTTTTTGCTAAGTTCTTTTGCTACACCAGGCATAGCAGTTTTTTCCATTTCGGAAATAGTAGCTTCACCTTTATCATCAAAAGAAACAAGGCAGGAACGAAAGTTTGTTCCACCTGCATCAATAACTATAACACTTTCATTACGTACAGGATTCTTTGGTGGATTACAGAAAGTGCGGATCATATCCTGATTGGATTTTTCCTTTTTCAATCCCTTTTTCATATCGTCCAGAATAGCCTGGGCCGCAGTAAGTACGTCTACATGACATACAAAGTTATGTTTCATTAAAAATGATGCAACTTGATAATTCATAATAGATTTATTGTAGCACAGTTTATCGAAATTTGCTATATTTACAATTCTATGGCAGTTGATTTAACCAATCTAAAAAATGAGCTTAATCCTGAACAATATAAAGCCGTTACCACCACAGAAGGAGCAATTCTCATTATTGCGGGAGCTGGAAGCGGTAAAACCCGTGTAATCACTTTCCGAATTGCCCACATGCTTGATAAAGGAATTCCTCAAAGCCAGATTCTTGCCCTTACATTTACAAATAAAGCTGCCCGTGAAATGGAAACCCGTGTTAAAGAACTTACAGGAAAAAAACTTCCTATGCTTACAGTTTCCACCTTTCATGCCTTTGGTGTAAAAATTCTTCGCCAGGATATTACTCGTCTTGGATTTCGTGAGAATTTTTCAATCTATGATGAAACTGACCGTGTTGCACTTATTAAAGAATGTGGACGTGAACTAAAATATTCCCAGGATGCCATGGATATTTATTCCATTGGAAATCTGATTTCAAATATCAAAACTGGCCGTAAAAGCTGGAACACAGAAGGTGACACTTACCGTCCTCTTTATGAGATGTACCAGGAAGGTTTAAAGCTTTACAATGCCGTAGATTTTGATGATCTTATTGTTTTACCTATCAAACTTTTTAAGGAATGCCCTGATGTTCTGGAACGATACCGGGAACGCTATAAATATCTTATGGTAGATGAATTTCAGGATACCAGTCATCAGCAGTACGAGCTTATGCACCTTCTGGCCGACAAGAATGTTGCTGTTGTAGGTGACGATGATCAGAGCATTTACAGCTGGCGTGGAGCGGACTACCAGAATATCATCAATTTTGAAAAAGATTTTAATGTTACAGAAATACGCCTTGAACAGAATTATCGTTCTACAGAGACTATTCTAGAAGCAGCAAACGGTGTAATAGCCCACAACACAAACCGTAAGGATAAAAAGCTTTGGAGTGGAAATGGCGGGGGAAAACCTATTGAAATCTACATGCCTAAAAACGAAACTGATGAAGCTGATTTTATTGCAGAAAGTATTCTTGGCATTGTTGCAGAAGAAAAACGAAAATACGATGATTTTGGAGTTTTAATCCGCGCAAACACCCAGGGACGATGGCTTGAAGAAGCATTTCTTCAGAACAATATTCCCTACACTATGAGCGGAGGAACATCATTTTTTGAACGAAAAGAAATCCGTGATGTAATAAGTTACCTTCGTATCATTGCAAACCATGAAGATGACATCAACCTTTTGCGTATCATTAATACTCCACGCCGTGGTATTGGACGAGCTGCAATTCAGGTAATAAATGATGAAGCACAGGAATTGAACTGTACACTCTGGACTGCCATAAAATCACTTATTGAACGAAAAGACAGTCGTGCAAGTGAAGCACTTAAACAGGATTTGCAGGATTTTGTAAATATTATTGAGGAACACAGAAAGAACCTTTTAAGCGGCCGGGGTCTGGAACAGAAAATCCGAAAGCTTCTGGAAGATATAAATTATCGTGACCATCTTCTTGTTGAAAATGCAAAGAGCGAAAAAGCCATTAGATTCAAGCTTATGAATATTGAAAGTCTTCTTTCATCAATTAAAGTATGGGAAGAAGATCCTGAAAATACTGCCCCTAACCTTTTCAATTATCTGAACCGCATAACCCTTCTTTCCCGTGACGATATGAATGAAGACGGTGACAAAGGAAAAGTAAACCTTATGACAATTCACGCCAGCAAAGGACTGGAATTCCCGGTTGTTTTTATTGCCGGTGTTGAAGAAGGACTGATTCCTCACGCAAGATCAGTGGAAGAAAACGGTGGAGATGTTGAAGAAGAGCGTAGATTGTTTTATGTTGCCATAACCCGGGCCCGGGACAAGCTTTACCTGACTTCCTGCCTGCAAAGAAGACACATGCAGATGGTTCAAGACAGCGAGCCAAGCCGATTCCTTGATGAAATTCCTGCAAATCTTGTTGCCTATCATGAACCTAAAACCACTGAATTTACAGACGATCAGGCCCATAATTTTCTGCAGGATATGCTTAAGAAGTTTGCTCAGGAGGATTAAAGATTGTTTCGAAAGAAGGAATATTCTTGTTTTCAGGATACATTTCCTTCAATTCTTCAAAATATCTTTGGGCAGTTTCCTTAAACACCTGTTTTTCGTCATCACTTAGTTTTTCATCCTTCAGAAAAGACGTATTTATGGAAATTATGTTAGAAAGAATATCTTCGCTTGTATTTCCTGAATTGAACAGTTCTTCGTAAATCGAAAGAGCTTTTTCCCGGTTTCCGTTCATTGCATAACAATAAGCAATAGATTCTTTAAGATTTGTATTATCAAGATCCCGTTTCAAAAGCTCCTGATAACATTCCATTGCCTTGGACCAGTTATTCTGACTTAAATAAATTTTTGACATGCGGTAAGTTGAAATCCAATAATAGTCCTCAACTTCACTGGCTGTTTTATACAGAGGAAGTGCCTTATCGTATTTCTGAAGTTCCATATAGGTTTCAGCAAGATTGAAGTACTCTGTGTATAAATTTTCAACCATCCCCTTTTCTCCTGCTTTAGGAGTTCCAGCACAGGATACCAATAAAATGAGAATAAAAACAGCTGCCGGGAAAAAGAATATTTTTTTCATAAAGCCAGTTTTACTAGCCAAGAACAGTTCTTTCAATTTCAAAAAGCTGAGAACGGTAAAGTCCTGCAATATTGTGACCATAATCTGCTACCAGCTGCATGATATTACGTGGAGAATCTTTAGTGTCACAACCATTGAGGCGGTCCCCTGCATCACCCAGTCCTGGCATAATATATGCTTTTTCGTTCATTACAGGATCAACCCACAGTGTATAACAAGTACAGTTTTTCAGAGCACGAGTAACACGGATGGAACCTTTAAGTGTAGAAATTGTATTAAAAAATTTGATTGATTTTGGTTTTACACCCTGACTCTGAAGATATTTTACTACAGTAACCAGTGAACCACCTGTGGCATTCATAGGATCAGCAAAAATCAGGTCTTTTCCGTCAAGCTGTTCAAGATTAAAGAAAGACTTGTTCAGGTCAAGGATGTATTCCATGTCATTTTCTTTTTTGTTATCGTTGCGGCTGATTTTAAACAATGCAAAAGGAGTTATGTAATCGTTTGAATATTCCTGAATTTCTTTGGACATAATCATAGAAGGCAAAAGAGCGCCACGGAGCATAACACACATAACAGAATTATTTACCTGAGAATCAACATCTGGGATTTTGTGAACAGCATAGTTTTGAACTGGGAAATTTACAGGGGTCTGTACGAAAATATGACTTTTTTTATCTGTATGTTTACCGGTGTAAGCCATACGGAAGAGCATTTCGTAAGCACGCTGTGAATAATACATAAATTCCTGATGATCTGTTTTAATGTCACGGAGTTTTGAAATAACATGGCTTGCTTCTGCGTGAGCACCTTCTTCTGTTACAAAAGAATATACCTGAATCTGAGGATGTGCTGAACAGATTTCCTGCATTTTTTTACCAAGTCTATCGTAACTTTCAATAACCTTATCTTTATCAAGAGGCTCAAAATGAGTCATTGTTTCTTTGAACATTTCATCAAGACATGCAAGATCCTTCATATCCTGATCTGTAAGATAACCGTCCAAATCTTCTGCCTTCAAAATAATTTTATCCTGTGCCATTTTAAGCCTCCATTATTTGATTTATATCAACAGCAAAGAGTAAAGCTGTTTTTTGCTAATTTTAATATTCTTGATGGAAAGTATTGTAGGTGAAAGCTCTTTTGAATCAGCATCAGTGAGACCAAATGCAACTTTTAATAGAACTTTGCCTGCCTTAAGAATTGCAGCAGATTTAAATTCAAAATTAATATCCACTAAATACTGCTGAGGATGCTTTTCATCAACAATCATGCGTCCATTTACATTGATAAGTTTTAAATCCAGGGTTGAACCCATTAGAATTGAAAGAAATGCCTGAGGCTGGTTTGCAAAAAAACGAATTTCATCTTCCGCACCTTTAAGATACTGATAGATTTCCTTATCAAGACAAGTATTTAAATTTTCATCTTCAGAATCAGAAGGATTTTTAGGAGTCCAGGCAAGTTCATCATAAAGATCAATCATTGCAGGAAGATCACGGCCTAAAAGCATCCTGGAAGAAGCAGGAAAACAAATATCTATTGAATCTGATTTATAAATTGAATAAGGGCGAAGTCCGTTTTTGGCAGCATAGGATTCAGTGGTCCAGCCGTTTTTTGAATTCAGTGCTTTTGGAATATATTTAAGTGGAACATCACACTTTGCTGCGGCCTGAACTGAAGTTAGATTTTTTTTATGGGATAGCCCAAGATAAACAGTTTCTACTCTTTCTCCAATCAATTTTGCATCATTATCGGAAAGAGATGGCACGTTATTTTTTATAACCCGTGAAATAAGTTCAGGATCTGCTTTTGAAGGAACAGCAATATAAAAAGCACTCTTTTCATCAAGCAAATCCAGGGGATGAACTTCATTTAAAGATGGGGCAACACTCATTGTTTTACAGGAAAAAAAAATTCCTGCAAGAACAATGAGACTTGAAAATTTAAGTAGCTTTGAAAAAAACTTATGCTTTTTCAACTTTAATAATCCATGTTTTATCATCTGCTTCAACTTTAACACCGTCAAGAGAATCTGTCCATGAAGATTTTTCAGCAAGAACTTCAGAAGCAATCATTGATTCAAAAGTCTTGAAAGCATCAGAAAGCTCTGGGTCACCACTTACAGTAAGCTTAATACGGTCTGTTACATTAAAACCACTTTCCTTACGTGCATTCTGAATACCACGGATAAGATCACGAACGTAGCCTTCTTTTTTAAGTTCGTCCGTTACTTTAGTATCCAGAGCAACTGTAAGAGTTCCTTCGTTTACAACTTTAAGGTTTTCTTTTTCGATGCGTTCAACAATAAGCTTTTCTTCTGTAAGTTCAACATTCTGCCCTTCAACATCGATAACAAGTGCATTTCCGTTCAAAACCTGTTCAATCTGTTCAGAAGTAAGAGTCATGATGATGCTTGCGCAAGCCTTCATCTTAGGACCAAGTTCCTTACCCATTACCTTGAAGTTTGCCTTTGCCTTGTATTCAACAAGTTCATCTTCCTTATCGTGGAAAATAACCTGTTTTACGTTCAATTCTTCGGCAATTGTATCCTGCATATCAGAAAGAACAGCCCGTTCTTCTGCATTACGAGTAACAAGCTGACAAGAAGCCAGTGGCTGACGGTTTTTAAGGTTGAACTGATTACGCAGAGAACGTCCCATTGAAACAGCCTTCTGAACTGTAGCCATACGGAATTCCAAAGCTTCATCCCGCATTTTTTCGTTGTAAACAGGATAATCACAAAGATGAACAGATTCTTTGTCACTTTCTGTCTTAAAGTTCTGGTACATAGTTTCTGTAATGAAAGGAATTACAGGAGCAGCAACCTTACAGAAAGTTTTAAGTGCATAGTAAAGTGAAGCATAGGCTTCCATCTTGTCATTGTCGTTTCCAGATTTCCAGAAGCGGCGGCGGTTACGGCGGATATACCAGTTATTAATCTGATCGATAAATGCGATAAGTGGATCAATAGCAGCACTAAGGTCGTAATCATCAAGGGCAGCTGTTACATCTTTAATCATTTTCTGAGTAACAGAAAGAATCCAGCGGTCAAGAGGATTTTCAGGAAGTTTACTGTCAAATTCGTGACCTGTACAGCTTACTCCATCAATATTGGCATACTGAACAAAGAATGAGTATCCGCTCCAAAGAGGAATAAGGATATTCTTAAGAACTTCACGAACACCAGCATCTGAATAACGAAGGTCATCTGCCTTAACAACAGCTGAGTGAATCAAGAACAGACGAAGTGCATCGGCACCGAACATATTGATTGCTTCAACAGGATCTGTGTAATTTTTGAGAGACTTAGACATTTTACGTCCGTCTTCTGCAAGAACAAGTCCGTTTACGATACAGTTCTGGAATGCAGGTTTGTCAAAAAGGTGACTTGCAAGAATTGTAAGTGTGTAGAACCATCCGCGTGTCTGGTCCAGACCTTCTGAAATAAAGTTTGCAGGGAAATGACTTTCAAAGAATTCTTTATTTTCAAAAGGATAATGCTGCTGTCCGTAAGGCATGCTTCCTGATTCAAACCAGCAGTCAAAAACTTCTGGAATACGGTGCATTGTGCCCTTACATTTTGGACAAGGAATTGTGATTTTATCTACAAACTGTTTGTGAAGATCTTCAGGATAAACACCAGAAAGGTCTTTAAGCTCTTGACGGCTTCCTACACAAAGAGTATGTTTACATTCAATGTCATCACAACGCCAGATTGGAATTGGGTTACCCCAGTAACGGTTACGGCTTACTGCCCAGTCCCGTGAACCTGCAAGCCATTTACCAAAGCGTCCTTCTTTAATATGGGATGGCTGCCATTTAATCTGGCTGTTTGCTCTAAGAAGTGCCTCGTGGTGATCCTGTACTTTTACGAACCATGAACCGATACCACGGTAAATCAGAGGAGAACCACATCTCCAGCAGTGTGGATACTGGTGGTTTACTGTTTCCCGTTTTACAAGCTTGCCTTCTTTTTTAAGGCGGTCCATAATATCTTTATCAGCATCTTTTACGAATACGCCTGCATAATCAGAAACTTCTTTTGTGAATTTACATTCAGCATCCAGTGGCTGTACATTTGGTACACCTGAACCACGGAATACTTTGTTATCTTCTTCACCAAAGGCTGGAGCAATATGAACAATACCAGTACCGTCTTCTGTAGAAACGTAGTCAGCATTGAACATACGGAAAGCACCCTTTTCACATTTCTGACCTGATTTTTCTTCACAAGCTTTTGGGTCAGCAAGGTCTGCAAAATATGGGAAAAGTGGTTCATAAGTTGCATCAATAAATTCGCTACCCTTGTGGGTCCAAAGAATTTCGTAATCTGCTTCGTTTTTGAAGTAAGCTGAAATACGGGCTTTAGCAAAAATGTAATTTGTTCCGTCAGATTTATCCTTAAGTTTTACGTATTCAACTTCTGGTCCCATACAAAGACCCAGGTTTGAAGGAAGAGTCCAAGGAGTTGTTGTCCAGGCGATGAAGTATGTATTTTCAAGATCGTTGTCACCGATAGCGGCTGGAAGGCTCTTTACCTTGAAGCGGATTGTAACTGCAGGATCCTGTTTATCTTTATACCCTTGTGCAAGTTCGTGAGAAGAAAGAACTGTTGAACAGCGTGGACAATATGGAAGAATGTACTGTCCTTCGTAAATGAGTCCTTTATCCCAAAGTGATTTTGCAACCCACCAGATTGATTCCATGAATTCAGGATTCATTGTTTTGTAGTCCCGGTCAAAGTCTACCCAGCGGCCCATACGTGTAATTGTCTTACGCCATTCTGATGTATAGCGGAGAACTGAAGCACGACAGGCTTCGTTGAATTTATCAACGCCCATTTCTTCAATTTCGTGCTTTGAGTTAATTCCAAGTTCTTTTTCAATAAGATTTTCGATTGGAAGACCATGACAGTCCCATCCGAAACGACGGTCTACCTTTTTACCTTTCATTGTCTGGTAACGTGGAATAATATCTTTAATAGTAGATGGAATAAAATGTCCGAAGTGAGGAAGTCCTGTTGCAAATGGAGGTCCGTCAAAGAAAACGAATTCCTCTGAACCTTCACGCTGATCTACAGACTTCTTGAAAACGTCATTTTCCTGCCAGAATTTTAAAACCTCTTCTTCCTGTTTTGGGAAATCGACTTTTGGATCTACTGATTTGTACATTAAAGATACTCCTTATAATAAAGACTTTTTTTATTACTTTTCTGTGGGACCGGAGTCGGAGTTCCGACGGAAGGGCACGCAGAAATGCGGTAGACAAAAAAGTCTTTGTTCTAATTTTACTATTATAACGAAATACGGGAAAAATTCAAATGAGTGATGGCACCGGCTATGGCATCAGCTGCGTGATCAGGTTTTGGAGGTTCTGGAAGATTTAAAAGAGTGGCTACACAACGTTCAACAAGCTCCTTATCGGCACCTGCTGTTCCACTGACAGACTGCTTTATTTGATTTGGAGTATACTGTTTTAAAGGAATTTTCCGCTGGGCCATAAGAAGAGTTACAACACCTCGGGCTTCTGAAACCGTCATTGCTGAAGTAACATTTCTGGCAAAATACAAGGTTTCCATGGAACCTTCTGTGGGCCTGAATTCATCAATAACCTTGGAAAGCTTTTCATAGATTGTAAGAAGCCGTTCTTCGTGAGGCATTTCTTTATTGGTACTGATTACACCGTAACTTACAAGACGGAACTTGCCTTCACAGTAGTCCACTACTCCAAAACCTGTATTTGCAAGACCAGGATCAATGCCCATTACACGTCGTATTTTTTTTTGTGTTCTCTGCAGAAGTCCGCCGTTCATTTTCCAATATCCTTTCCCCGCGGTCCAAAATCTTTCTGACGCTGACGAACTTCTTCTATTATTTTATTGCCGCTTTCCAGATAATCAATAAGATCCCAGTGGTAATCCAAAGCTTCTTCAGGGAAAAGCGGAGATGGATCTGGTTTTCTTCTGGAATTAGCTTCTTTTACAATCTGCATAAGCTCTTCAAAAGTCTTTTTATCAGCAAGATGTATATAATAAAGATTATCAAGAACAGCAAAATTATTATCAGGACTAATAATCACAAAAGCACCATCAAAAAGAGAGGAAGCTTTTTCCTGATTTCGAACTACAGTTCTTTTTCCAGTAGCACAGGTATAGGTTACGCCTTCAGAAACAATCATTTTTGGAATATAGATATATTCATCCTCATTGTGCTTGATTTCGGCCTTTGCTTCAGAATCGTAATTCATTTTTGTTTTCCAGTAACGCACACGGTAGACAGATCCGTCATTGTGCTGAACATAGGAAATAAATTCATTTTTTGTATTTTTATATGAAGCAAGAATTCCATCAGAGTCAATTTTTCCGCGGTAGAATACTGCATTATCTAAAGGAATAATGTCCCAGAAATTAAAATACATTGTGTCATTAATTATGCGGTAAGAAATATTGCGGACATCCCTTTTTGCATAGGTAATAACCATCTCATCAGAAAGAGAATCAGGAAACATAATGGCTGCACTACCAGCTTTTTTAGATGTTGCAGTATTTCGGATTCGAGGTTCTTTTTTTGCGTAAATCTCGTCTTCCAGAGCACGGTCATAATACCAGCCGTAATAATCTTTTAAAATAATGGTCAGATGGGCTTTATTCTCTTCATCATTTTCCAGAAAAACTATGCGGTCAATACCTTCCCAAATGCCAATAAGCTCCTCTGGAACACCCTGAAAATCAATATTCTGGCCATACAGAGAAAGTGTCATGAGAAAAGCAAAAATTACAGGAAGAATCCTTTTTTTCATCTTTTTAATTTTACTATAAAATCCGTGATTGTAATAGTCAGATTTTTTTTATTGTGTTAAAATAAAAATATGGGTGGAAATGAAGTTCACGAGCCGGTCTTTACCGTTACACAAATAACCGAATTTGTAAAAAACGTAATTGAAAGTTCATTCAGATCTGTGATTATTGAAGGCGAAATTTCCAATTTTACAGCCTCAGGACCGGGACATCTTTACCTTACATTAAAGGATTCAGGTGCTCAGATTAGCGGATGCATGTTCAGAAATGCAGCCCAGTACCTTACATTCCGTCCAAAAAACGGTGATAAGGTGCGGGTTTACGGAAGTCTTTCTGTTTATGCGCCGAGAGGAAACTACCAGATTATCATTTCAAAAATGGAAATGGCCGGTGTAGGAGACCTTCTTCAGATGCTGGAAGAAAGGAAAAGACGTCTTTACGCGGAAGGACTTTTTGATCCAGCTCGTAAGAAACCTCTTCCCCGATTTCCAAAAACCATTGGCATAGTTTCTTCGCCAACTGGAGCAGGACTTAGGGATATTTTAAAAGTAGCCCGTGCAAGAAATCCAAAAATTAACATCAACATTTTTCCAGCTCTTGTTCAGGGTGACAGTGCAGCTCCAACCATCTGCAAAATGATTGAAATCGCAAACTTTTACAAAATGTGCGACGTTCTTATTGTTGGACGCGGTGGAGGTTCTGTGGAAGACCTTTTGCCTTTTTCGGAGGAATGCGTTGTACGTGCTGTTGCAGCCAGTGAGATTCCTGTAGTTACGGCTGTAGGACACGAAATTGATATAGCATTATGTGATTATGCGGCAGATGTGCGAGCCTCCACTCCTACAAATGCAGCTGAAATTGTTGTACCGGAAACAGCCCAGATTCTTCAGACAATTTCCATGTACAAAAATGATCTTTATCAGTCTATTAAAGGAAATGTAGATACAAAGATTGCCATGGTAAGAAGCTTCCGTCCTGAAAACATGATGAATCAGTTCAGAAATATTGAGCTTCCATATTTGAACCGCTTTGAAAATGCAAAAAAAGAAATTGTTGAAAATCTTCTTTCAAAAATAAACGAAAAAAGAAATATTGTGGCACAATGCACGGCTGTTCTGGAAAGTGCAAGTCCATCAACTATATTTGAAAGAGGTTACGCAATGGTCCGTGATAAAAACACAGGTGCTATTGTCCGTGACGCTGCCAATCTTAAGCCTGGAACTGAAGTGGAAGTTGTTCCTGCAAAAGGCAGATTTACCGCTATTGTAAACACCATTGGAGAATAATATGAAAAACTTTGAAGAAAACCTTGCAAGACTTGAAAGCCTTACATCAGACATCAAAAGAACAGACATTTCTCTGGAAGATGCACTTAAAGATTTTGAAGAAGGCATTAAACTGGCCCGCGGACTGGAAGAAGAACTGAACAAAATCGAAGGCAAAGTAAACATGCTGATGACAGAACCTTCACCTATGGATGAAAACAATCCTCCACAGATGGACATTTTCACTGATTTTGACAGACCGGTAAACGGAACCCGCGCATGAGTGTAGCAAATCCTGTAAAACAACTGAATGCGGAAACTGCCCGTAAAATTGCGGCAGGTGAAGTAATTGAACGCCCGGCATCAATTGTTCGTGAGCTTATGGACAACGCCATTGACTCAGGTGCAGACACCATAACTGTTGAAATCACAGGTGGTGGAATTGAAAAAATCCGTATTGTAGATAACGGCTCGGGCATGACAAAAGAAGATCTTGCTGCCTGTGCACGTCCTCACGCTACCAGCAAAATTGAACACGAAAACGATCTCTTAAAGCTTACTACTCTTGGTTTCCGCGGTGAAGCACTGGCCTCCATTGCGGCAGTTGCCAGACTTTCCATTGCCAGTGGTGGCTGGAAAATGCGTGCATCCATCACGGAGGACCATCTTATTGACCGGGTTGCAGAAACAAAAGGTACAATCGTTATGAGCGAAGGACTTTTTGAAAACTTCCCTGCCCGCCGTGTTTTTCTGAAACGACCTCAAAGTGAAGGCATAATGTGCAAGGCAATTTTTATGGAAAAAGCCATGGCTCATCCAGACCTTGCATTTAAATTTACAAACGACGGAGAAACAAAGCTGGAGCTCCGGGGAAAATCCAGTCAGAAAAACCGTTTCATACAGGCGCTTCAGCTTAAGGAAAGCGGAAAGCTTTTTTACGAAATTGACATAAAGGATAATGCTGATTATTCGGCAAAAATTGTTATTGGTGAACCAAGCGTTTACCGTGCCAACAAAAAGGACATCTACATTTTTGTAAACGGAAGGCGCATTCAGGAATATTCCCTTGTTCAGGCTGTAGAATACGGTGGACAGGGATTTTTTCCAAACGGCACTTATCCTGTGGCAGGTGTTTTTCTGAAGGTTGATCCAAAGCTTGTAGACTTCAATATTCATCCTGCAAAAAAAGAAGCCCGTTTTACAGATATTTTTGCAATTCATCATTCAATAAGCTCTGGGGTAAGACAATTTTTCCACAATTACACAGTAAAGGCAGTGGAAGAAAAGATAAATTATTCTACTCCAATACAGATGGAAAAAGAAAGTTATATTCCAGGCTTTTTACCAGCAGCTGATGGAACAAAAACTAAGACTATTGAAGCATATTCCCAGGGACATTCCTCCCAAGGATTTTCATCACCAAGACCTTCTTCTTTTGGTGGATGGACCTCAAAAGAACCAGAAATTTCAAAATTTTCACACACAGCACTTCATCATTCCTACCAGGAACAAGTAACTCCAGGCTTTACACAAAGTCTTGCCATGGAAGCACTTGTAGATGAAGCTGAAAAATCAGAATCAGGGCGTCAGAAAGAAGGACAAAATCTTTTGCCAGTGGATTCAATTTTTGAATGTTCAAAGGCAAACAGTCCATTTAAATTTCTTGGCTCCGCTTTGGGCACTTTCCTTGTATGCGAAAAAGATGACACTCTTTACATAATAGACAAGCACGCTGCCCACGAAAGGATTCTTTACGACAAGATTATGGAGGGAGACGGCGGAACAGTAAATCTTCTTTTTCCTTATGAAATCAGAACTGAAAACACTGCACAGACTGACTATGTTCGCTCTATTGAAGAAGACCTTACAAAATTCGGTTTTGCCATCACCCAGGTGGACGATTATCTTTTCCACATTACAACAACGCCTGACCGATGGAAGGGAAACAACGAGGAACTTTCAAAAATGATTCTGGAAGACCGTATAAGCCCACAGGAGCTTATTGCAAAAATTGCCGCAAGTACAGCCTGCAAAGCCGCAGTAAAAGACGGATGGATTTTGGAAGATGTGGATGCAGCAGAGCTTGCACAAAAGGCACTGGAGCTTCCTGATCCTCACTGCCCTCACGGCCGTCCGGTTTTCTACATGCTTACCCGGGAAAAATTGTTCCATCTTGTAAGAAGAACAGAATAGAACAAGATTAAGGGCACCGTAAACTAGGATAAAATGAAAACCTTAAAGTTAGATTTCTACATCACCTTCATAAGAAAGAGTTGTTTCACCGGTCAGATAAACTGAATCACCTGTATAGCGGACATACATCTGGCCGCCACGAACGTTTACCGTAATATCCTCGTTCAAAGGACAAAATCCTTTTTCTACTGCAGTGATTACGGCAGCACAGGCACCAGTCCCACAGGCTGGAGTTTCACCGTTACCCCGTTCCCAGGTGCGCATTTTCAGTTCATTTGGTCCTACAACGCGAACGAATTCTGTATTTGTTCTTTCAGGGAAGGCCTTGTGATGTTCAAACTTTGGTCCAAGGGTTTTAAGGTCCAGTTTATCTACAAAATCAACGAAAGTTACACAGTGTGGGTTTCCTACACTCAATGTTGTAACATCATAGAAAGTGCCTTCGATATTCAGTTTACAAGAAGTTGTTGCACCTTTAGAGGTTCCGGTAATTTCGCTAGAGCCTTTTACAGTTTCTGGAATCATTTTTGAAGGTTTTCCCATATCAATCATTACAGAGCTTACTTTTCCGTTCAGCTTGTAAATCTTTACCTTTTTTACACCAGCCTGAGTTTTGATTGTGATTTCAGCTGTTGTATCATTTTTGTTGTGGCGGTCTCTTATGCCTTCAATGTTATTGTCGTAAAGATATTTTGCAACGGCGCGAAGAGCGTTACCAGCCATCATACCTTCAGTTCCGTCCAGGTTGTAAAAGCGCATTGAAGCATCGGCCTTTGAAGTTTTACCAACCAGTACCAGAGAGTCTGCCCCGATTCCGCTTCGTCTGTCACAAAGGCGCACAGCTAAGCCACCCGGGTTATTGATAAACTGTTCACGTGTATCAATGATGATAAAGTCGTTTCCTGTTGAAGACATTTTTGTAAAGTGAACAACCTGATCAACTTCACGGAGCTTATTGATATCGATAAGCTCAACATTTTCTGCACTGTATTTTGACTTCAGACAGTTTGCAATGGCATTTGCTGTATCGATTGCTGTAAGACACGGAATATCTCTTTCTACTGCATGACGGCGCATTCGAACACTATCTGCATGAGGGTCACGACCCTTAGCTGAAGTTGAAATAACATAATCAACTTTTCCCAAATCCATAAGAGTAAGCAGGTTGTCGTCAGGATTTTCGTGAATCTTATTTACAGTTTCAACTTCCATTCCAAAGTCACGCAAAGTTTCTGCGTTTCCTTCTGTTGCATAAAGCTTAAAGCCCATGTCGTAGAATTTTCTTGCAAGGGAAGGAAGTTCATAACGGTCAGTTTTACGCACGCTGAAAAGAACTCCCCCGCTTCGCTTCATGTTGTAACCAGCCCCTATGAGTCCTTTGAAAATTGCTTCTTCCATTGTGGCAGCAATTCCAAGAACTTCACCAGTTGACTTCATTTCTGGTCCCAGGTGAGTATCAACATCCATAAGTTTTTCAAAACTGAAGACTGGGACTTTTACTGCAAAATATGGCGGAATCTTATAAAGACCAGTTCCGTATCCCATATCCTTTACACGTTCTCCAAGCATGGCACGAACAGCAAGGTCTACCATCGGAACGTTTGTTACTTTTGAAATGTAAGGAACTGTACGGCTTGAACGAGGGTTTACTTCGATAATGTACAGATCATTGTTGTAAATAAGATACTGGATATTAACAAGACCTTTTGTTCCAAGTGCCAGAGCAAGTTCCCTGGACTGATTGATAATCTTTTCGCGGATTACGTCGTTCAAATTCCAGCTTGGATAAACTGCAATGGAGTCTCCTGAGTGAATACCAGTTCTTTCAATGTGTTCCATGATTCCAGGAATAAGAATATCTTTTCCGTCACAAATTGCATCAACTTCAAGCTCAGTTCCCATTTTGTACTGGTCAATAAGGATTGGGTTTTCAATTCCCTGAGCCAGAATAATTTTCATGTATTCTTTAACGTCATCGTCATTGAAGGCGATAATCATGTTCTGACCGCCAAGAACATAACTTGGGCGGAGAAGAACAGGATATCCAAGTTCCTTTGTAGCGTTCAGAGCTTCTTCTTCGGTAAGAACTGTAAGTCCGCGTGGGCGCTTGATCTGAAGCTTTTCACAAAGTGCGTCAAAGCGTTCGCGGTCTTCTGCAAGATCTATGGCATCAGCTGAAGTTCCAAGAATTCTGATTCCCTGGTCTGCAAGGAAGTTTGCAAGCTTGATTGCTGTACCGCCACCAAAAGCAACTACAACACCCACTGGTTTTTCTGTATTGATTACACCCATTACATCTTCTGGAGTAAGAGGTTCAAAGTAAAGGCGGTCTGATGTGTCAAAGTCTGTAGAGACTGTTTCAGGGTTATTGTTGATTGTTACAACTTCATAACCAAGGCGTTTCAAAGCCCATACACACTGAACTGAAGCGTAGTCGAATTCGATACCCTGACCAATGCGGATTGGTCCTGAACCTAAAACAATGATTGTTCCTTTTGATTTTTCTTTCTGTTTTCCCCATGCACCGGCGCTGATTCCGCTTCCGAATGAAGAAGCCGCACCTGTCTGCGGAGATAAAGCATTTTTTCTTTCTTCAAGATATTCTGCAGCTTCATTTTCGCCATCGTAAGTGGCGTAGAAATATGGAGTTTCTGCGTTGAACTCGCCGGCACAGGTATCTACCATTTTGTATGAGGCTGGAATGTGTGCAAGCTGTCCTTTTTTTACAAGGCGAGAAGCGTCTTTTGCTTCTGAAAGAATTCCTGAACAGCCCACGATTTTTGTGCCTGAAATCTGCTGGATAACTTTGTCCAGGTAACCAAGATTTTTTGCCTTAAGGTAAAGTTCAGGAGTAAGCGCGGTGGTTGAGTCTGTTTTATTGGTGGTTGAGCCTCGTGCACCGGTGGTTGAGCCTCGTGCATCGGTGGTTGAGCCTGTCGAAACCACACCTTTGTCATCCAGAGCGTAGTCGAGGGATCTTTCCCCGGTGGTTGAGCCTGTTTTATTGGTGGTTGAACCTCGTGCACCGGTGGTTGAGCCTGTCGAAACCACCTTCTTACATGCTGCAAGTTCCCATTCCATTTTTGCAAGATTCAAAAGCTTTGAAAGAAACCACATATCAATTTTTGTCACATTGTGGATTTCTTCCAAAGTCATAATGCGGCGTTTTATTGCCTGGAAAATTGCAAAGATTCTCTGGTCAGTACACTGGCCTACACGTTCACGGATTTTTTCATCGTTCTCTTCTTCAAAAACCGGCAGATTCAAAGACTGAACCCCTACTTCACAACCGCGGCAAGCTTTCATAATAGCCTGTTCAAAAGTCTGGCCCATAGCCATAACTTCACCGGTGGCTTTCATCTGAGTTCCAAGATCGCGTTTTGCGTAAACAAATTTTTCAAACGGGAACTTAGGCATTTTTACTACCACATAGTCCAGAACCGGTTCAAAACAGGCTGCAGTTTTCTTTGTAACAAAGTTTGGAATTTCATCCAGGTTGTAACCAATGGCAATAAGAGCTGCAACTTTGGCAATTGGATATCCTGTTGCCTTTGAAGCAAGGGCCGAAGAACGGCTTACACGTGGATTTACTTCAATTACGGCATATTCAAAGGTGTCAGGATTCAGAGCGAACTGACAGTTACATCCACCTTCCATTCCAAGGGAAGAAATAATGTTCAAAGCAGCCGAACGGAGCATCTGATATTCTTTATCACTTAAAGTTACAGCCGGGGCAATAACGATTGAATCCCCTGTGTGAACCCCAACCGGGTCAAAGTTTTCCATTGAACAGACGGTAAGAACGTTTCCCCTTCCGTCGCGCATAACTTCAAACTCAATTTCTTTCCAGCCGGAAATACATTTTTCTACAAGAATCTGATGGATTGGAGAGCGGTGAAGACCGTTGTGTGCAATTTCATCAAACTCTTCCCAGGTGTGAGCAATACCACCGCCGGTTCCACCAAGAGTAAAGGCCGGGCGGATAATAGCAGGAAGCCCGATTCCGTTCTTTGCAAAATCAAGAGCTGATTCGTAATCAGTTACAACCTTTGAAGGAATACAAGGTTCCCCGATTTTTTCCATGGTGTCCTTGAACATCTGGCGGTCTTCAGCCTTGTCGATTGTTTCAGGTTTTGCACCAAGAAGGCGTACCCCGTGAGCTTTAAGGAAGCCTGATTTTGCAAGTTCCATACTCAAAGTAAGACCTGTCTGTCCACCAAGAGTTGAAAGCAGAGAATCCGGTTTTTCTTTTTCTATGATTCTCTGAATTGTTTTTGGAATAAGAGGTTCAATGTAAATCTGATCGGCCATTGTGTGGTCGGTCATCAAAGTGGCAGGGTTTGAGTTTACAAGAACAACTTCAAGTCCCTGTTCCTTAAGAGCCTTACAAGCCTGGCTTCCGGCATAGTCAAATTCTGCGGCCTGTCCGATAATGATTGGACCAGAACCAATAACCATTACTTTGTGAATATCTTTATTTAAAGGCATTAAAAAACCTCCTGTTTTCAGTTAATAAGTAATAAAGAAGGGGAAAGCCTTCCCCTGCGCGTCCACTGCGTTGGCCGCTACCCTTTCTGCGGGGACACCCCGCAACGCCCCGTTTCATTTATCAGTTTTACAAAATCATCAAAGAGGAATGATGTATCAAGAGGACCTGCACAGGCTTCAGGATGGAACTGAACGCTGAAGGCCGGAAACTTTGTGTATCTGATACCTTCACAAGTTCCGTCATTTGTATTGATGAAGCTGAGTTTTGCACCTTTTGGAAGGCTGTCATTTTTTACGGCATAACCGTGGTTCTGTGTAGAAATGTAAACACGGCCTGTTTCAAGATATTTTACAGGCTGGTTTGGTCCTCGGTGACCGTACTTAAGTTTTTCTGTATCAGCTCCAGAGGCAAGAGCCAGAAGCTGGTGACCAAGACAGATTCCAAAAATCGGGATTTTTGCTTTTATAAGTTTTTTGATTTCAGAAATGATTCCTACATTTTCCTTAGGATCTCCAGGACCATTACTAAGCATGATTCCATCTGGATTTAAAGCCATAATATCTTTGGCTGTTGCAAGTCCGCTTACAGTAACAACTTCAAGTCCACGTTTTAAAAGCTCACGACGGATATTTGCCTTAGCACCAAAGTCCCACAGCACTACCTTTTTGCCTTTGCCTGCTTTCATGGCAATTTTCTGATCGTAGATTTTAGTTCCGTCAGATTTTACAGGCACAAAACGATATTCACTGGATTCCTTGAAAACTTCATCAGCACTTTCTTCTATAAAAGAGGCACTTCCTGTAACATTTTTAACTGCATCAACAATAGTATAATTTCTGATTCTTATAAGGATTTCTTCAGCCTTATCACAAAGCTTGTTCTGGAAAATTGTACCTGATCTGGAAAAAGAATCTTTTTTCTTAAGACCAAAAGCTTTCATCACTTCTTTTGCTTCATCGCTGTCGCCTGAGACAATCATTCCGTTCATAACGCCTGATTCACGGAGAACCTTTGTAAGGGCACGGGTATCTATTCCTTTAAGCCCAATGATGTTGTTTTTGGTAAGCCAGTCTTCTAGTTTGCCTTCGCATCGGAAGTTTGAAGGAGCTTCGCACATATCCCGCACAATGTAAGCCCGGACATGACAACCGCCGCTTTCAAAATCTTTTGGAATTACACCATAATTTCCAATAAGAGGAAAAGTCTGTGTAACAATCTGGCCGTAGAAACTTGGGTCAGTCAAAGTTTCCAGATATCCGTTCATACCAGTGGTAAAAACGGTTTCTCCCATTACTACGCCTTTTGCACCAAAGGCTTCACCTTTAAAAATCATTCCGTTGGCCAAGATCAGATATGCATTCATTTTATGCTCCAGTACTCACATTATTCTATAAATCTATTATTTTGTATCAGGCTTGTATTTAAAACATTGGCAGCACAGGCCGTCATCTGCACCAAGACTGAGAGCTCCTTCCATGCTAAGGTAACCCAAAGAATCCGCACCAATAATCTTTGCAATTTCCAAAAGACTATGGTGACAGGCAATAAGATGATCACAGTCAGGCACATCTGTTCCGTAATAACAAGGTGCAACAAAAGGAGGACTTGAAATTCGAACATGGACTTCAGTTGCTCCAGCTTCACGAACCAGCTGTACAATATGACCACTTGTTGTTCCGCGGACAATGGAATCATCAATAAGAACAACTCTCTTTCCGCGTACAGTTTCAGCAATTGGATTCAGTTTAATTTTTACTTTATTTTCCCGTTCACTCTGTCCCGGATTGATAAAGGTTCGCCCAATATATTTGTTTTTTACAAATCCCATTCCATAAGGGATTCCACTTTCCTGGGAAAAACCAAGAGCAGCATCAAGTCCAGAATCTGGAACGCCAATTACAACATCAGCATCAACAGGATGTTCCTTTGCAAGGATTCGGCCTGCCTTTACTCTGGATTCGTGAACACTTACACCGTCAATAATACTGTCTGGTCTTGCAAAATAGATGTATTCAAAAACACAAAGGGATTTTTTTGTAGTACAGCAATGGGTTGTAATGGAAGTAACCCCTTCTTCACTGAAAACTACAATTTCACCAGGAAGAATGTCCCTTACAAAAACAGCACCAACTACATCCAGAGCACAGGTTTCTGATGCAATGACATAAGTTGATTTTCCATTTTCCCCTTTTATTTCACCATAGCATAATGGACGGTAACCCTTTGGATCACGTACTGCAATCAGTTTATTCTGTGTCATTAAAACCAGTGAATAAGCACCTTCTATTTTTTCCATGGTAGAACTGACTGCTTTTTCAAAAGTTGAACAGGTAAGTCTTTCCTTAGTAAGGATATATGCAATTGTTTCTGTATCGCTTGTACTATGGAAAATAGCGCCTGTCATCTCAAGCTGAGTTTTAAGCTGTTCTGAATTGGTAAGGTTTCCGTTATGGGCAACTGCAAGATTTCCGTTTACATGATGCACTTCAATTGGCTGAACATTGGCCCGGATATTGGCACCTGTTGTACCATAGCGGACATGTCCAACAGCCATAGTTCCTTCACCTAAAGAACCAAGTTTTTCCGCAGTAAACACATCTCCTACCAGTCCCAGGTCCTTGCATGAAGAAAATACACCGTCATTATTTACAACAATTCCACAGGATTCCTGGCCACGGTGCTGCAGTGCAAAAAGGCCTAGATAAACCTGACGGGAAACACAAGTTTTTACAGGAGAATAGATGCCGAAAACTCCACATTCTTCATGAATCATTTCAAGCTTGCTCCTATAAGTCCTACAAAAAGAGGATGAGGTTTATTTGGTCGAGATTTAAATTCCGGATGAAACTGAACACCTACATAAAAATCATTCTGAGCAATTTCAACAGTTTCAACAATATAATTGTCAGGACTTGTACCACTGATTATGAGCCCTGCATCTTCAAGGGTATTTCTGAATTCATTGTTGAATTCATAGCGGTGTCGATGGCGTTCACTGATTTTTTCCATGCCATAACATTCTGCCATTTTTGTACCGGCCTTGATTTTACAAGGATAAGCTCCCAATCGCAGTGTTCCACCTTTATTTACGCTGTCATTCTGATCTGGCAAAAAGTCGATTACTTTGTAAGGATTATCTGAATCAAATTCTCCAGAATTTGCATTTTTTAGACCTGCAACATAACGGGCAAAACTGATGACTGCAATCTGCATACCAAGACAGATTCCAAGATAAGGAATATTGTTCTTGCGGCAATAATTAGCAGTAAGAATCATACCTTCAATTCCACGACTTCCGAATCCGCCTGGAACAATTACTCCGTCCACATCAGCAAGAATATCAATAATTGTTGATTCGTTTATTGTTTCACTGTCTATCCATTTAATCTGTACTTCAGCACCAAGCTTATAACCGGCATGTCGTAAGGCTTCGGCAACAGAAAGATATGCATCATGAAGCTGAACATATTTTCCAACAAGTCCAATTGTTACTTTTTTATTCAGATTGTGGATTCTGTCAATCATGTCGGTCCATTCAGAAATATTTGCTTCAGGAGCAGTAATCCCCAAAAGGCGGCAGACTGTATCACTCATATTCTGTTCTTTCAGCATGACAGGAACTTCGTAAAGACTTGGCAGAGTCAGATTTTCAATAACACAGTCTTCTGAAACGTTACAGAACATGGCAACTTTTTTGAAAATGCTTGGTTCAAGCTTTTCATCACAGCGCAGAACAATAATATCCGGCTTGATTCCCATTCCCTGAAGCTCCTTTACAGAATGCTGGGTTGGTTTTGTTTTATGTTCGTTACTTCCGCTAAGAAATGGAAGAAGAGTTACGTGGATGTAAATTGCGTTTTCGCGGCCTACTTCCAGTCCTACCTGACGAATGGCTTCGATAAAAGGCTGGCTTTCAATATCACCTGTTGTACCGCCAACTTCGGTGATTACAACATCGGCATCTGATTGTTTACCTACATTGTAAATAAATGATTTAATTTCGTTGGTAATATGAGGAATAACCTGAACAGTTTCCCCCAGATATTCACCACGGCGTTCCTTATTCAGAACATTCCAATAAACTTTTCCAGATGTAAGGTTTGAATATTTATTCAGGTTTTCGTCGATAAAGCGTTCATAATGACCAAGATCAAGGTCAGTTTCAGCACCATCTTCGGTAACATATACTTCTCCGTGCTGGTAAGGACTCATTGTTCCAGGATCAACGTTAATATAAGGATCAAGCTTCTGGGATGCCACCTTAAGTCCACGGCTTTTCAACAATCGTCCAAGACTTGCAGCTGTAATTCCTTTTCCAAGTCCAGATACAACACCACCAGTCACAAAGATGTACTTAACCTGTTTCATATTTCCCCCAAAAAAAAAGAGACCGCAGACAAAATTCCCTTCGATTTCGAAAGAAATTTTGTTTGCGACCTCTTTGTCGTTACTATAATATAACACTTTTTAAATTATTTGAAAAGGGGACCTTTAATCTATTCCAGTTCTTCAAGAATTTCTTCGGCGACCTGACGGCTTGAGATTCGCTGGTTCATAGCCCGTTTTTCAATATATTTATGGGCATCAGCTTCAGTCATTTTTTTGTTTTCAATAAGAAGCCACTTAGCTTTGTTGATTACGCGGATGTCACCCATTTTGTCCTGAAGGGTACGATTTTTCTTCTCAAGGCGTTCCAGGCGCTTTACCATGCTGGCAATCATTTTTACGGCAACATAGATAAAGGCAGGAGGATTTGCATTTGAAAGTACCACAATTCCATTTTCCTCGGCTTCTGCAGCAAGACCGTCGTAACTGGCGGCAGGACAAACCATGAGAATTCCCATGGAAGAGTCTACATAATCCTGGGCAAAAGAAAGTCCATGCTCATCTGGAAGTGGTAAATTAATGACCAGTATGTCAAAATGACGGGTCACTATAAAACGACGTGCTTCATTTCCACTTTCAGCAAGAGAAAGGTCAAACTCGTCAGGCGGGAGAATAATTTTTATGCTATCAAAAAAGGCCCTGCTCTCGGAAACTACCAGAACATGTTTCAGGTCCACCATTTTCATCATAGGTAAGCTTAATATCCTGTTTAGCTTCTGCTAGTTTGTTCCAAGTACAGATTTTACAAAATCACTTTCTGCAGAAAGAGTACGGGCATCATTCAAATTTGAAGGCAGTTTTTCAAAACCATCAGTAATTTCTGACGGTGCATTATAAAGATTTAAATTTACAGGATCAGGGCGGACCATCTTTTTTTCAATTCCATCAAGGCCGGCTTTTACAAGGAGGGCAAAGCTTAAGTATGGATTTGCCATTGGATCTGCAGAACGCACTTCCATTCGGCGATGGGCCTCACTGTTGAAGGCAGGAACACGGATGAACTGGCTGCGATTTTCGCGGGACCAAGTTACATAGTATGGAGCCTTATTTTTTCCAAGACGGCAGTAAGATTCTTCGATTGGATTCAGGTAAGATGTAATTTCACGGGCATGAGCAAGAACACCAGCCATAAAAGATTTCTGAAGCTCGTAGTTTTCTTCATCAGAAACATCATCTTTTATCAGTGAAATATTGATGTGAAATCCGTTTCCAGCTTCTTCCGGCAGTGGTTTTGGTGAAAAATCAGCAAAAAGACCACATTTATCGGCTACGGCATTTACTACGGCCTTAAAGTTCATTACATTGTCGGCGGCTTTAAGAATTGAAGAATAACGGAAATCAATTTCATTCTGACCAGGACCTTCTTCGTGATGAGAAGCTTCCGGTATAATGCCCATTTCCATAAGATACTGGCAGATTTCACGTCGGATGTTCTCACCTTTATCTTCCGGGGCTACATCCATGTAACCGGCTTTATCGAATGGCACCTTTGTAGGCTCCCCTTTTTCATCAATTTTAAAGAGATAAAATTCAAGCTCGCTTCCAATATTTATACGGTAACCTTTTTCGCGGCACTCTTTTTCCACTTTTGCAAGAATAGAGCGGGAATCTTTTTCAAAGAGAGTTCCATCAGGTTTTCTGATTTCACAAAACATTCGAACAACTTTACCCTGCATGCTTCGCCATGGAAGAACAGTAAGAGTAGAAGGAATAGGAAACAGAAACAGATCGGAATGCACTTCATCTGTAAAACCGGCGATGGCACTGGCATCAAAAGAAACACCATCCTCAAAAGCCCGGTTCAGTTCACTTGGCTGAATGGCAATATTCTTCTGTTTACCGTTAAGGTCACAGAAAGCAAGTCTGATAAAGCGTACATCATCCTGTTCAATGTATTCCAAAACTTCTTCTTTTGTGTAGTTCATGTAATGCTCCTGTTATATCCCGCTTTTTTTATATGATAATACAATTTTCAGCGGATTATCAAGTTCAACCTAAAGGTTTGTGTACCCCATAAGGAATCTGTCGATTTCACGGGCACATTCGCGGCCTTCGGCAATAGCCCAAACAACCAAAGATTGTCCGCGGCGCATGTCACCACAGGCAAAAACCTTTTCCTTGTTTGTAGCATATTTTCCTTCATCGGCATCAACTACTCCTCGGGCAGTCATGGCTACATCAAAAGCTTTGGCAGTGTATTCTTCGGCACCAAGGAATCCTGCTGCAATCAGGATAAGATCTGCTTTAAGTTCTTTTTCTGTTCCTTCAATTTCGCAAAGCTTTCTCTGGCCGTCTACCATGCGGAATTCAACCTGCACTGTTTTGACACCTGTTACATGACCGTCCTTCTGATAGATTTCTTTAATAGTTGTCTTATAAACACGTGGATCAGAACCTGCTGTTGCAATTACTTCCATCTGGCCGTAGTCAGTTTTCAAAACCTTTGGCCACTGTGGCCATGGATTGTTTTCAGCGCGTTCAACTGGTGGCTGAGGCATCATTTCCAAAGCTGTAATAGTTGCTGCCCCTAGGCGAACACAAGTTCCTGTACAGTCGTTTCCTGTATCCCCTCCTCCAACTACGATTACGTGTTTTCCTTTTGGATCAAAATCTGGAGTAAGGGTGATGTCAGAAATTTTTGCTGAATCATCTGTGCAGTCTGTTACGGCGTGACTGTCCAAAAGTGATTTTGTTACGGCTTTCAGAAAATCAACTGCAGGAATAATTCCCTTTGCATCTTCCCCTGCTACATTCAGGCGGCGGGCTTTTTTTGCACCACAACAGAGGGCAACAGCATCGAATTCTCTAAGAAGTTTTTCGGCCGGTGTTCCGTTACCGATATCTGCACGTGTTACAAATTCAACGCCTTCAGCTTTCATCAGGTTTACACGGCGGTCAATAATTTTTTTATCCAGTTTCATATTTGGAATACCGTACATCAAAAGACCACCGATTCTGTCTTCCCGTTCAAAAACTGTTACAGTGTGTCCGCGGCGGTTCAAAAGATCGGCAACTGCAAGACCTGCAGGACCTGAACCTACAACGGCGATTTTTTTCCCTGAACGAACTTTTGGAATCTGTGGTTTCATATATCCTGAAGCAAAGGCTTTTTCAATAATGTAAAGTTCATTGTCATGAATTGTTACTGGATCTTTAATATCCTGTCCGTCACTGTAATCTTTTTCCATGGAAATACAGTTACAGGCTTTTTCACAAAGAGCCGGACAAACACGACCTGTAAATTCAGGAAAACTTGAAGTTTTCAAAAGTCTCCAGGCAGCCATATCATACTGTTCTTTATAAAGAGCATCGTTCCATTCAGGAATGAAGTTATGAAGGGGACATCCTGTCACCATGCCACCAAGGCGGATGGCACTTTGACACATAGGAACGCCACAGTTCATACAGCGGGAAGCCTGCTTACGCCGCTCTTCATCATTAAGAAGAATATGCATTTCTTCAAAATTCTGGAGGCGAATTTTTGGTTCAATCCAGTCGTTTTCTACTCTTGTGTATTTAATAAATCCGTTTGAAAGTCCCATAGTTTTCTCCTGTTTAATTAAAGCCTTTATCGGGGCGTTGCGGGGTGTCCCCGCAGAGGGGGTAGCGGGCATTCGTAAGCTCTGCTTACGAATGCGAGCGAGGGGGAGACTTCCCCCCTTAAAGTTTTTTTATGCAGTGAACTTTTTGAATGCGTTCAATACTGCACCGTCGTGATCAATTCCGTTTGCTTCTTCTTCTGCAATCAATTTAAGCATTTTTGCATAGTCGTTAGGAATGATTTTCTTAAAGTTCTTTACGCTTACATCCCAGTTTGCAAGAATTTCTTTTCCCCGGGCCGAGCCTGTTTCCGCAACATGTTTTTCAACCAGTGATTTTACTAGTTCTATATCATGTTCTTCTGAAAGTTCGCTCATTGTTACAAGCTGACTGTTCAGTCTCTGATAAAGGTCATGATTCTGGTCAAGAACGTAAGCAACGCCACCTGACATACCTGCGGCAATATTTCTTCCTGTCTGTCCAAGAATTACAGCAACACCGCCAGTCATGTATTCAAGACCATGGTCCCCACATCCTTCTGCAACAACTGTGGCCCCTGAGTTTCTTACACAGAAACGTTCACCTGCAATACCGTTGATGAATGCCTGTCCGCTTGTTGCACCAAAACAGCAAACGTTACCGGCAATAATATTTTCTTCAGGCTTGTAACCTGCATCTTCAGGGCACTTAAGTACGATTTTTCCACCCGAAAGTCCTTTTCCAAGACCGTCGTTAGCATCTCCTGTAAGGCGCATTGTAAATCCTTTAGGAATAAATGCACCAAAGCTCTGTCCGCCGCCACCGAAAGCATTTACTGTGAAACTGTCTTCAGGCAGAGTGTTTCCAAAGTTTTTCTGGATTTCTGAACCAAGGATTGTACCAACAGTTCTGTCAGTGCTGCTTACGCAGCAGTTAATAGTTAATAGTGAAGAGTTAATAGTTTCTTTTGTTCCAGAGCCAGTTTTCTTTGAAGAAACCTTCTTAAGAACTTTTTCAAATTCAGGAAGGAAGATTTTTTCGTCGATAGTTGAGGCGAGCTTAAAGTCATAAACATCAGCAGGATTAAAGTGTGCTTTAGAAGTGGTTTCGACCCCTTCGAGAGCCTCAGGGACCGAGCCTTCCCCGCCTGCAAGAATACGGCTCATATCAACAAGGTTTGCTCTTTCAAAAGCACCCTTTTCCTTTACTTTAAGCTTTTCTGTGTGACCACACATTTCTTCAACACTGTGGAAACCAAGCTTTGCCATAATTTCACGCAATTCCTGTGCAATGAACTTCATGAAGTTTTCAACATATTCAGGTTTTCCTGTAAAACGCTTACGAAGTTCACTGTTCTGAGTTGCAACACCGAAGGGACAAGTATCCAGATTACATACACGCATCATTGCACATCCCATTGTAATAAGAGGTGCTGTAGCAAATCCGAATTCTTCGGCACCAAGGAGACAGGCGATTGCAACGTCCCGGCCGCTCATAAGTTTACCGTCTGTTTCAATTACAACGCGTGAACGAAGTCCGTTCTGAATCAAAGTCTGGTGAGTTTCTGCAAGACCAAGTTCCCAAGGAAGACCAGCGTGGTGAATTGAGCTTAATGGAGCTGCCCCTGTACCACCGTCGTGACCTGAAATGAGGATTACCTGAGCACCGGCTTTTGCAACACCGGCTGCAATTGTACCAACCCCTGCTTCTGAAACAAGTTTTACAGAAATGCGGGCAGCACGGTTTGCATTCTTAAGATCGTAAATCAGCTGGGCCAGGTCTTCGATAGAATAAATATCGTGGTGTGGTGGTGGCGAAATAAGTGAAACACCTGGAGTTGCATAGCGGGTTGTTGCAATCCATGGGTAAACTTTCTTTCCAGGAAGGTGTCCGCCTTCCCCAGGCTTTGCACCCTGAGCCATTTTAATCTGAATTTCTTTTGCAGAAAGAAGATATTCTTCTGTTACGCCAAAGCGGCCTGAAGCAACCTGCTTGATGGCAGAGTTTCTGTCAGTTCCAAGGCGTTCAGGTTTTTCTCCACCTTCACCTGAGTTTGATTTTCCTTTCAGGTGGTTCATTGCCAGAGCCATACATTCGTGAGCTTCCTGAGAAATTGAACCGTAAGACATGGCACCAGTCTTGAATCTCTGTACGATTTTTTCAACTGGTTCTACTTCATCAATTGAAATCTCTTTTGCACTGTCAAAGTCCAATTTGAGCATTGCACGAAGTGTATGTGGATGAGCATTGTCATCAACAAGAGAAGTATATTCCTTAAAGCGTTCATAGCTTCCGGTTTTTGTTGCCTCCTGAAGACTGATGATAATTTCAGGTGAGTAAAGGTGATCTTCACAAGTTGGTCCGCGGCGGAATTTGTGAACACCAACTGAATCAAGGTGGGTATTTACTGTAAGTCCAAGAGGATCAAATGCCTTGTTATGATGGAAGTTTACGTCTTCGGCAATTTCTTTTAGCCCTATACCACCAACGCGGCTTACTGTGTTTGTAAAGTAAGTGTCAATTACATCCTGTGCAATACCAACTGCTTCAAAAATCTGTGCTGACTGATAAGACTGAATTGTAGAAATACCCATCTTTGCAGCAATCTTTACGATACCACCTATAATTCCCTGGTTGTAATCGTCAATAGCTGTGTGATAATCCTTGTCCAGAAGCTTCTGGTCAATAAGTTCAGCAATACATTCATGAGCAAGGTATGGGTTGATGGCACGTGCACCGTATCCCAAAAGCATTGCACTCTGGTGAACGTTACGAACTTCAGCAGATTCAAGGATGATTGAAATTGCAGTACGTTTCTTTGTACGGATAAGATACTGTTCAACTCCCGATACTGCAAGGAGCGAAGGAATTGCAACATGGTTTTCATCAACACCGCGGTCACTCAACACGATGATGTTTGAACCGTTTCTGTATTCGCGGTCAATTGCTACGAACACGCTGTCCAGAGCTTCTTTAAGTGAAGTATTTTTATAGTAAAGAAGTGATACAACTGATGTTTTAAGGCCAGGCATATCAAGAGCCTTAATCTTCATCATATCAACACCAGTAAGAATTGGATTGTTGATTTCTAGTACTGTACAGTTTTTGCTTTCTGCCTTAAGAAGATTTCCGTCAGAACCAACGTAAACTGTAGTGTCAGTTACAATCTTTTCGCGAAGACTGTCAATTGGAGGGTTTGTAACCTGTGCGAAAAGCTGCTTGAAATAACTGAAAAGAGCTGGATGCTTGTCACTCATTACAGCAAGCGGAGTATCAACACCCATAGCACCAGTTGGTTCTATCCCATTCTGTGCCAGTGGAAGAATCATTTCGTTTACGTCTTCGTAGTTCCAGCCGAAAGCGCGGTACATTATGTCACGTTCTTCCTGAGTGTAAACCGGAATTTTTTTGTTAGGAATTTTAAGATCAGCCAAATGCTTCAGGTTCAGACTGAGCCATTCACCGTATGGATAAAGATCAGTGTATTCTTTTTTTGCATCGTAATCTGAAATCAGCTTTTTCTGTTTTGTATCAACCAGAAGAATGCGTCCTGGCATAAGACGGCTCTTCTGAACGATTTCACTTTCAGGAATATCAAGAACACCAACTTCTGAAGAAAGAATAAGAGTATTGTCTTTTGTAATGTAATAGCGGCTTGGGCGAAGTCCGTTGCGGTCAAGTGTAGCACCAACCAGGTCACCGTCTGAGAAAAGGATTGCAGCAGGACCATCCCAAGGTTCCATCATTGTTGCCCAGTAGTGATAGAAATCTTTTTTCCGTGGATCCATTGAATCATCATGTTTCCAAGGTTCAGGAATACAGATCATAACTGCCAGTGGAAGAGGCATTCCGTTCATTACAAGGAATTCCAGAGTGTTGTCCAGCATGGCAGAATCTGATCCTGTTGTATCAACGGCTGGAAGAATTTCTGCAATTTCATCGTCTTTGAATACAGGAGATTTAATTGTTTCTTCGCGGGCCATCATGCGGTCTGCATTTCCACGGATTGTATTGATTTCACCGTTATGAGCAATAAAGCGGTTTGGATGAGCACGTTTCCATGAAGGCTGAGTGTTTGTACTAAAGCGAGAATGAACAAGAGCAAGGCTAGAAATATATTCAGGGCTCTGAAGGTCTGTATAAAAAGTTCTAAGCTGCTGAACAAGGAACATTCCCTTGTAAACGATTGTACGGCTGCTCAAAGAACAAACGTATGTATCAAAACTTGAATGTTCAAACTGGCGGCGAACCATGTAAAGCTTGCGGTCAAAAGGAAGACCCTTTTCAACATCAGAAGGACGTTCAATAAAACACTGCCAGATTGCAGGCATACAGTCTCGGGCAGTTTTTCCAAGAACAGTTTCGCAAACAGGAACTTCACGCCATCCTAAGAATTTCAGGCTTTCTTTTTCACACAGAGTTTCAATCATGCGCATTGCCTGAGCACGGATAAACTTGTCTTGTGGAAAGAAAAACATTCCAACACCGTAGTCCCGCTCATCTCCAAGAGTAATTCCAATTTTTGCACATTCTCCTTTGAAGAATTTGTGGGCAACCTGTACAAGAATTCCAACCCCGTCCCCTGTTTCGCCTGTAGCATCTTTACCGGCACGGTGTTCAAGCTTTTCTACAATCGAAAGAGCGTTGTCCACAATCTTGTGAGTCTGTTTTCCGTCAATGCTTACAACAGCCCCAATACCACAGGCATCGTGTTCAAAAGACGGATCATATAATGTTTTCAAAGGAACCTCCTGCAAAGCAAAAAAAAAGACGCCTGATTCAAGAAAACTTCCCTAAAAGAGAAATTTCCTTAAATCAAGCGTCGTTGCTTGTTTCTATTTACTATAACAAAGTGAAATATTTTTTGCAAGGGGGGTATAAAAATTAAAATGATGATATGAAGATTTAGCCTGACATATAATTTTCAATTAAAAAATCACTCTTTTTCGGCTATACGGTAATCCCAGTTGTGTTTTGGGTAGCGGCCTTTCATCTCTTTGCAGATTTCTACCCAGGTTCCATTCCAAAAGCCTTCAAGATCACTGGTAATCTGGAGCGGGCGGCCAGCTGGGGACAGGAGTTTTAAGAGCACTGGTTCACCCATAATTTTGGGACTTTCCATACAACCAAAAATCCGCTGAATAATGATTTCGATTACCGGCCTTATGACAAGGCGGGTTTTATCCTGAGAGCTGGAGTTCAGTTCGTAAGTGACGCGAGTTTTTTTCCCGTTTGGAAGAATGATTTGGGAAGGCACATTCTCATCAATGGCGGGGCCGTCCAAAAACCAGTGAATAGCATTAAAAAGCACATCCTGGGTGAGGTTTCCGCCAGAAAGAAAAGGAACAAGCCATTCTTCAGGTGTTGCTTCAAGGCTGGAAACTACAGAGGAAAATTCCACAGAAGATGACAAGGATTGAGATTTTGGGCCAGTATTTTCAATTTTTCCATCCATTTTGTGGGCGTGTTCCTGGTAGAACTGGGCGCGAATCAAAAAATCTTCCAGCTTTTTAGAAAGCTTCAGGCTGCGTAAACCATTTCGGCGGATTTCTGTACACCAGGCCAGTGCAGAATCTTCTGCAGAAACAGGCATTCGCTTTTCGGTCAGTACAATTTTTCCGTATCGAGTTTTTTCCACCTTGTTGATTTTTGTACGGTCAGAATTAAAAGTGCACTCTGTCTGATTTTCTAAAAACGGCTTTATGAGTGTTTCCGCTTCTTCAGCAGTAAGTGCTTCGTAATTAAAAATCGTTCCCCCAGAATTTGTAGCAAGCACTTCGGGGGCAATTAGCCATTCAGGAGCCTGACCCCAGGTTATATTTTGGGAAAGTACAGCTGTGTGACCGTTTGGAAACTGGTAAGAAACACGAAAGCTTTTGGCATTTGATTCACTTTGTTTTTTTGCAATACGATCGGAAAATCCTGCAAACAGGAGAGCGGCCCTGCTTCCGGAAGAAATCAATTTTTTCTGATCCAAATTTAAATCTTTTTTTCTTGCCCATTCAATTTTTCCCAAAATATCATCACAAAAACGCTTTTGAATGGCAGGTTTTGATTCTGCATAATTTGAGTATTTCAAAATAAGATCAACAGTTTCCCGAGTAAATTCTTGATGAGCTGCAGCATAAAGAATCAGGTTTGCAAGACGAGGAGAAACACCTGTTTCCAGAGCCTGCCGACCGCGGAAAGTGATTTTATGGTTTTTGGAAAGGAAATCCATATTATAAAGAAATTCGGAGGCAGCTTTTACTCCGGCAGAAGATGGGGAATCCAGAAAGAAGCTTTGGGCAATGGAAAGGTCTTTTCCCCATGCAGCACATTCCAGCACCAACGAGGAAATATCGCTTCTAAGTATTTCAGGTTCCATGAATTTTTGACGAGGTTCATTTTTATTCCAAAGGCGCACACATCGTCCACTCTGAGTTCGTCCTGCCCGTCCCGCTCGCTGCTGTGCACTGAACTCACTTTCTGTTTCGGTGACCAAAGTGTCCATTCCAAGTGCAATATTCATGCGGTTTACATGGGAAAGCCCTGAATCAATTACGGTGGAAACTCCTGGCACAGTAAGGGAAGTTTCTGCTATGGCAGATGAAATAATAACCCGGTTCAATCCTTCTGACAGCGGTTCAAAAATCTTTTTTTGGTCAGAAATTGAAACACTTGAATGAAGCACGTGGATTTCAAAATCAGGTCCGTCAAAATTTCTTTTGATTTCAAAAAGCTCTTCTTCTGTCTGGCGGATTTCTTTTATTCCTGGAAGAAAAGCCAGAATCACCTGACCGCAAGCTCCAGTTTTTGCAGATTCACTAAGTTCTTCAAAAATGGCACGGGTCACAGAAATTCCTGGTTTATATAAAATTTCCACCGGAAAAGTGCGTCCCGGGATTTTCAAAACCGAGCTTTCCCCAAGATACTCCACCAAAGGCCCGGTTTCAATTGTAGCCGACATAATCACTACATAAAGGTCGTCACGAAGCTCCATTGCCTCCCGTAAAAAAGCCAGGTTCAGATCGGTAGTCAGGTTTCGTTCATGAAATTCATCCAGAAGGATTACAGAATAGCCGTCAAGACTTGGATCACTTTGCAAAGTGCGGGAAAGCACTGCTTCGGTAACCACCTCAATACGGGTTTGATTGCAGGTTTTGTTTTCCAGGTGGATTTTATATCCGCAGGTGTTTCCGCATGGCTCACCAAGAATTTCAGAAATTCTCTCCGCAACAGAAAGGGCCGCAATCCTCCTGGGTTCAGTTATCAGTATTTTACCCGGAAAATATTCCAGAATGCCTGGTGGAATCACCGTGGACTTACCCGCTCCAGTCTCTGCTGTGAGTACCAGAAAACGGTTCTTTGATTCTTTTAGAGTCTGTACAATTTTGGGAATATAAGGACCTACAGGCAAATCCACGTTCATAACTTCATTATAGAAGATTTTTCACAAAAATTTAATTAATTTTTATAAGGGTTAATTCAAAGAAAGTTTATAAATATTGGTATTAAACAAAATTAATCTTTACCCCGGGTGATTTTTACCTTAAGAGATTTTAAATAATCTTTTTGCTCTGGAGTAATTCTAAAGCTTTCAATAGATTTCTGGAT
>JAEDJA010000088.1 GCA_016296575.1 Treponema sp. | reverse complement strand
CAAAGAAAAGACCTTGCGAAAAAAGTTGAAATTGTTTCAAAAAAGGTCTGGACTTCCTCCCACTTCTGTGGTATTGTTGTGTGTTGACAGGAGGTGCAACCTATGAAAAGTATGATAAAAGAGCTATGGCACGGAAACATCATTCCGCAAGAGGACAGCAGAAACAACTCGAAGGAGATGAAGGAGCTACTCGGATACATGGCAAGGCATCACGAGGACTTGGCAAAAACCTTCACCGACGAGCAGAAGGAGATCTTCGAAAAGTTCCACGATTGTTTGGATGAGTACGTTAGCATCGCTGAAGCAGCCATCTTCGAGTATGCCTTCAAATTAGGGATGCAAATTGCTATAGAAGCATTAAACTGATTCGTCCTCATGCAATTATCGAGTATAAATTTTTAAAAACCACTATTATTTACAATTATAGTCTTGACAACAACAACCAAATGGTTTATAATATAATACACAAATATATTTTGGGAAGGAATACTATGACAAGATCAGAACTGATTAAAATCATATGTCAAAAAAATAATATAAGCCTTTCAGAACTTGCGAGACGAATCGGACAAACACCACAGAATTTTAATAAGAAAATATTGCGCAACACGATATCTGATGACGAACTGTCCAAAATCTTATTGGTATTAAATATTGAATACGAACAAAAGATTAGGTTTTCAGATGGCACTTCAATTGAAATGAAAACCGATTAAATTTCGGTATATTCGAATATTACACCGTTGAAACATAACATATTTTCAAACACACATATCCAAGGAGGTTTATTATGAAAAAGAACAGCAAAGATGTAGTAACATACACGGAAGATGAAATACGAAGTGATCCTTACGGTTTTACTCTTAAGGAAATAACTGAAGTTTTAGGTGAACAAGAAGCGCAAAAATTATTTAATGAGTTGTATAAGAAAAAGCCAATTTCAAAGTATCAGACAGTTAAGATAAAAGAGATCCAACAGGGCGGTGATACAAGTAAATACGCTTTTGAGCTAACAGATGGTTACTGCATTGAAACGGTTTGCATTAAAAGAAAAACAGGAACAACAGTTTGCGTGAGTACAATGGTTGGCTGTCCTGTTGGTTGTATATTTTGCGAATCTGGTAGCAATGGATTTATTAGAAATTTAACACCCTCAGAAATTGTTCAGCAAGTTGTTCTGCTGAAAGAAAAAGTCAATAGAATCGTTTATATGGGAATGGGAGAACCATTGTTTAACTACAATTCTCTTATAAAATCCATTCATATTTTGCGTGATCGAAACGGATACAACTTCCCCACAGACGGAATTACAGTTTCAACTGTAGGCCCTTTGACACAATTAAAAAAGTTGAGAGAAGAACACCTAAAAATTCAATTAACGCTTTCACTTCACGCAACTAATCAAACAACAAGAAACAAAGTTATACCACATATGAGCGGAAACAAAATAGAAGAGGTGGTAGAAGCAGTGTTGTCTTACTCTGAACGTCATAATAGGAAAATTACGATAGCATATCTGTTATTGCCAGGAGTGAATGACAGCATTTCAGATGTGCGTCAATTAAGTCGTTGGTTCCGCGGAAAGAATGTTTTGATTAACTTGTTGCAATACAATAATACCAAGTGCTTTGATATGAAAAGCCCCAACAAGCAGCAATTAGTTGCATTCAAAAATTTGTTGGAACGCGAAGGCCTGGAGGTTAAACTTCGTGAATCAAGGGGTGGGAAAATAAAGGCAGCATGTGGGCAATTAGTTAGTGAACATAACAAAAAAGGTGCCAGAACTACCCAAAGTACCGTTCGTTCGAATTCCGAAACCATTCAGAATAAGAAAGCCATTCAATACGATACATCTACAAAAACAGATTTGCGGCAAAATTCAAGCAGAACAAAAAGACAAGATAGCAAAAAGGGCAATTTCAAAAGCAAAAAAACACGACGATCTCCTCACAATGCTTGATTACGCTCAAATGTTTGGCTATATTCCTACAATTCATTTTTATCTACGGATATAGTTCCAAATAATGTATATTCACGTCGAAATTATAATTAAGATCATCGAAAAGGAATAGTATAAGAAAACGTGAAAAAACTCGAATTGATA
>JAEDJA010000042.1 GCA_016296575.1 Treponema sp. | reverse complement strand
CGAGTCAAAATCATTGTGTCGCTTTTTTCTTTTGGACTTCCATTCAATACAAGAATATTCATTTTTTATCTCCGTTTACATTGCCTTTGCGCGCTGGGCTTTGTTTTGTTTTATAGTTAAATTGTAATCAGAAGAAATAGATTAGTAAATCTACGGGGAGTAGAGTTGCGGTAAAAAAATCACAACTGTCATGGGGCTGTCCCAAAAGTAATGACTGCTACACTAAATGACCGTAATGCAAACTTATTGGACAGCCCCATCTTTTTTTAAATCAAACTTTTTATAAATCGTAATTGCATTTTTTCATCAGAAAAACCAATGTTTCTGTAGAAGTTGTGGGCTTGTGTTCTGGTTTCCCCAGAATTTAGACGAATTAATTTTATGTTTTTAGATTTTGCCCATTCTTCAACTTTTGCCATAAGAGCTTTACCAATTCCATTTTTTGTGAATTTTGAATCTACAGCCAAACCTAAAATATTTACCATGCTTTCGTAATATAGAACATCATAAATTTGGGCGTGAATAAAACCAATCACTTTCTTTTTATATTCTGCCACAAAAACAACTTCGTTTTCAAAATCTATTTTTTGAAGTTTTTGTAAGACTAAAGATTCTGTACAATCAGAATATCCTAATTCATTTTTTGAAATGTCATTAATTGATTTTGCATCCTCTTTTGATGCTATGCGAATACTTGTTTCGTTTATTATAACGTTCATTTTTCAAGTTTATAATTTTATTTTGGTCAGTGCAAGAAAAGGATTGACAAATGAATATCTGTCGAGTATATTCGATAATATAATAATGTATTTGTCGAGCATAGTCGACAAAAAATAGTAATTGATGTCTATTATAAACGACAAAAAATAAGAAGAGGCATTTATGAATCATGATATTCTAAAAGAAGTTATTTTTGATCAACATGAAATAATAAAAAAAACAAATATTGTTCCTCGTGATTATGATTTTGATCTAAATGCAAATTATGTTCTTATTGGATTACGTCGAGCTGGAAAATCAACATTGCTATATAAAATTGTAAAAGATCTTGTTGAAAAAGGAATTGAATGGAAGCAAATTATTTACATAAATTTTGAAGATGAACGTCTTGCTGAATTTTCTCTAAATGATTTTAATGATTTACTTTCTGTGCAAGCAGAATTGACTGATAAAACAGGATATTTCTTTTTGGATGAAATTCAGAATATTGAAGGGTGGGAAAAATTTGCCCGCCGTATGGCAGATTCCAAAGAGCACACATTTATTACAGGAAGCAACGCAAAAATGCTTTCCCAAGAAATTGAAAATCGTTTGGGTGGAAGATATTTAACAAAATATATTACACCATATAATTTTTCAGAGTTTCTTACAGCAAAACAAATTGATTTTTCTGATAAAGCAATTTTTGGTACAAAAGAAAGTGGAAAAATCAAAAGGGAATTTTCTGAATATTTTTATTTTGGAGGATTTCCAGAAGCTTTGAAATATCAAAATAAGCGAGAATATGTTTCTAGCATATATCAAAAAGTTTTGTTGGGTGATATTGCCGCTAGAAATGGAATAAGAAATCCTAATGGATTGCAACTTTTGATGAAAAAAATAGCAGAATCTGTGAAAGATGAAATTTCTTATTCAAAATTACATAACATACTTAAAACAATTGGTGTAAAAATAAGCAAAGATATTGTTATAGATTATATTGGTTATGCAAAACAATCTTTTTTGATTTTTACAATTAAAAATTATTTTTCAAAATTTGTAGAAAAAGAAACTACGCCAAAATACTATTTTAACGACAATGGCTTATTAAATCTTTTTTTGAATAAAGAAGAACCTCGTTTGTTAGAAAATCTTGTGGCAATAAATTTATGGAACAATTATAAAGGCAACGTTTATTATTTAAAATCTCAAAACTTAGATGTGGATTTTTTTATAGAAGAAACTGGCACTGCAATTCAAGTAGCATATTCCATTACAAATATTTTTGATGATAGAGAAACAAAATCTCTTGTAGAAGCTGCAAAAACTCTAAAAGAAGCAAAGGAATTGGTAATAATCACTTACGAAGAAGAAAAGGAACTAAACATGGACGGTGTAAAAATCCAAGTGATTCCAGTTTGGAAATGGCTTTCTTGCGAGCTTTCTCCAAAAATATACTAATTATTTTTAATTTACAAACTTTTCCCTACACATTTTTCCATACTATATTCTAATTTTGTGCTACAATTACTCTATGAAAAGTAAAAATAAAAAAAGAATTAGTGCAGTAAAAAACAACATTTATGCTTTAAAGCTTTTGTGGAAAATGAGCCCAAGTTTAGTATTTCACATGGCGTTTAGTCGATTTCTTGGATATTTTGAGTGGCTTTTTTATTCAGCATTTTTTATGCGTTACGTTATCAACTCCTTAGAAACTCAAAAAACATTTTCTACAATCATGACTTTTATTATTGTAACAGTTGTTGTTTTTGCTTCAATGTCCCTTTATCATTCTTATTTAGAGGGAAAAGTTTTTCCAATTGCCAATGCTCAAGTAAACAAAAAACTTTATCAAAAAATCTTCAAAAAGGCTCGAAACGTAGAGCTTGAATGCTTTGAAGACAGCGATTTTTATGATAAATATACACTAGCCATAAAAGACGCCGATACTAATCTTGCAAAATCTGTAGAAGTCTTTTTTGGCGTAATTTTTGGTGCAATTGCCAGCGTTTGTGCCTTTTTGTTTATGTTCCAGGTGGATAAATATTCAGTTTTGTTCATTTTGTTCCCATTCATCGGAAACTTCATTTTTAAACGAGTAAACAGCAAAATTGATTACAACCGAAACAAAGATATGGCCCCACACAACCGCAAAATTGACTACATAAATCGTGTGATGTACTTAAAAGAATACGCAAAAGAAATCCGCCTTACAAACGTTTTTAGATTAATACAAAAACAATACAAGGAAGCCATTTTTGGCCTTGCCGAAGTAACAAAAAAATACACATTAAAGGCGGCTGTTTTTCACTGGCTTTATGTAATGTTTACATTCACTTTTATTTTTGAAGGCGTTTTGATTTACGGAGCTTTCAGAACTTTGGTTAGCCATTCAATGACTTTGGCGCAACTGGCAGTTTTAACAAGTATGATGGTTTCCACAACTTGGATTTTAATTGGCTTTACAGAATCAATCACAGAATCTTTTAAAAACGGACTTTTTGTTGATTACTTAAAAACATTTATGGAATACAAAGAAAAAATCCCAGAAGATTACGATGGAATTACTCCAGATTCAAAAATTGAATCAATCGAATTTAAAAATGTCAGTTTTTCTTACAAAAATGTGCAAGTTCTTTCCAATTTGAATATGAAGCTTGAAGGAACAAAAACTTACGCTTTAGTTGGTCATAACGGAGCTGGAAAATCAACAATAATCAAGCTTTTACTCCGATTTTACGACCCAACAGAAGGAGAAATTTTACTAAACGGAAAAAACATAAAAGAATATAATCTTCAAAAATACAGAGCACTCTTTGCAACAGCTTTTCAAGACAACAAACTTTTTTCCATGTCTGTAACCGATAACGTTTTACTTGGAGAAGAAGTTGAAGAATCACAAAAAGAAAAAATCGCCGGCGACGCACTAAAACTTTCTGGTGTATACGAAAAAGTTTCTTCACTGGAAAAAGGAATGAACACAACTTTAACAAAAGAATTTGATGACGACGGTGTTGTTTTTTCTGGCGGAGAATTCCAAAAGGTTGTTGTTGCCAGAGCCTTTGCCAAAAAATGTCCAATTAAAGTTTTTGATGAACCTTCTAGCGCCCTTGACCCAATTGCAGAATATCAGCTTTTCGACAACATCTTAAAATCTTGCAAAGAAAATTTATTGATTTTTATTTCCCACAGACTTTCTTCTGTAAAAAATGCCGATTTCGTCATTCTTTTGGAACAGGGAAAAATAAAAGAAGAAGGAACTCACAAAGAATTAATGAAGAAAAATGGATTGTACGCAGACATGTACAATAAACAAGCAAAAAATTATTTAGCTGACTCATCAGTTCAAGAACAAGGAATGTGGTCATAATGAAAAATAAAAATGTTAATCAAAATAAATCAAAATTTAAGGATGTATTAAAAAATCAGCTTTTTTTGTGGAAGTTGTGTTTTAAAACTTGCCCAGGATTTATGATTTACTATTTGTACGATCCTTTCCGCTATCAAATGGTAATTTTTATGGAACACGTTTTGGGCATTCGGTATGTTTTACAATGTGCAGAATTCCAACAACCATTTACAAAAGCCCTGCTTTACATTGGTATTATTCTTTTAATTAATATTATACAAATTATTCCAGACGGATTTTTTATCTATGGAATGCAATATAAATACAAACCAAAATTATACAAAGCATTAAAAGAACAAATGTACCAAAAAGCAAGCGAAATCGATTTAACTTGTTACGATAATCCTTCTTATTATAATGATTTTGTACTTGGCGTTTCCGAAGCAGAAAAAACAATCGACAGATTTTTGAACATGTTGAATGTTACAATTCAAGCAATTACAGTCTTGTTTACAACAGGAATTTTCTATTTAGTTTTGGACCCAGCAGGAATTCTTTTTGTTACAATTTCTTTTGTTTTACAATTTGTTGTTTCTATAAAATTAAACAAAATCAATTATCAAAACCGTGTAGATATAAATCCTCACATGCGAAAGCGGGATTACATTAGCCGCGTGTTTTACCTTAAGGATTACGCAAAAGAATTAAGACTTCATCCAAACACAGGAACAAAATTAGAACAGGAATTCGAAGAAGCAAATGATAATATCATCAATGAACATAAAAAAATTGCAAAAAAACGCGTTGGACTGATGTTTTCAAGAAATTATGCCGTTGGGGATTTTATTATTGACGCACTTTACATCACATATTTAGTTTACAAAGCCGCAATTCTTCATTCATTAAATTATAGCGATGCAGTAATTTTGTTTAACAGAACAGGTTCGCTTCGGGGATGTATGAGAATGTTTGCACAAATTGGACCTTTGGCACAAGAAAACAGTTTGTTTACAGATAAAATTAAAACTTTCTTAAAAAATGAACCAAAGCTCACAAAAACAGATGGAATTGCAATTCCTGCAGCAGATGGAGATTTGGAACTTAAAAATGTTACTTTTAAATACACAGAGGATGGAAAATCAATCTTAAACAACATTAATTTAAAAGTAAAAAAAGGCGAACACATTGCAATTGTAGGCTACAACGGAGCGGGAAAAACAACTTTAATCAAATTGCTAATGCGATTATACGATCCAACTTCGGGAACAATTTCTTACAAAAATCACAACATAAATGAATATAATTCCGCAGATTACAGACGATTAATTGGTGTTGTTTTCCAGGACTTCCAGATGTTTGGAGCCACTTTGGCAGAAAATGTTGTAATGGATCATTTGCAAGAAGACGAGCTTGAAGAAAAAATGGACAAAATAAAATCGGCATTATTTAATTCTGGGTTTGAAGAAAAATTAAACAAATTGGAAGATGGACTTTTTACCCAAGTTACAACAGAATTCGACAAGAAAGGCGTAGATTTTTCTGGTGGCGAAAGTCAAAAAGTTGCCATTTCCAGAGCATTTTACAAAGATGCCCAAATCTTAATTATGGACGAACCTTCCAGCGCCCTTGATCCAATTGCAGAATACGAATTAAACAAAGCAATGGAAACCGCCGCAAAAGGAAAAACAGTCTTCTATATTTCTCACCGACTTTCCACAACCCGAGACGCCGACCGCATAATCATGTTGGAACAAGGTAAAATTATTGAAGAAGGAACTCACGCCCAGCTCCTTGCTCAAAACGGAAAATACGCCCAAATGTGGCACACTCAAGCTGGAAACTATAATTAAAAGAGGCTGTCCAATAAGTTTGCAATACGGTGGTTGAGTTTACGGTCCCTGAGCCATGTCGAAGGGTCGAAACCACCACATTTAGTGTAGCAGTCATTTCGACGGGCTCAATGAGCGCTACTTGGGACAGCCCCTTTATATTCAACATTGAAATGTCCGTCTTTGAAAAGCAATTTTAATTTTCCAGTTCATATCGTCGACTTTTGTAAAGTTCAGCAATATCAGAATCTGTAAATCCTACTTTTCCTGTTTTGTGAAAATAGTTGTTACAATCCCATAAGAAAGGTGCATAATTATTTTTGTCACAATTATCAAGAACATTTTCCAGCCAGAGAACATCATTTTCTTTACGACTGTAGCTTCCATCTTTATTTTTTAACATTGCAACCGCATATTCACCAATTACAACACCAATTCCATCGTTCTTAAAGTTCTTCAACAAGTTAAAAAGCCTGTTTTGTTCACTTATTTCTTTTGCTGAGCCCCAGGTTTTTGCAGGTTGTTTAATTCCACCCCAATCAACAGGTTCTCCAACTAAAGAATAAAGGGCTGGTGAATAGTAATGAACCGAAACCATAAGTTTAGAAATATTGTTTGAAGGATCAAGTGGCATTTTAAACTGACTGTCTGTTGTTTTTACAAAGTCTGTGTTATACCCGGGAATTAACAGAAAACGTTTTGAATTTTTACTTCCCTGTTTACGAATCTTATCAACAAAATACTGACTCAACTCAGTCATCAATTGATATTGTTCAGCCACCGTTAAGTTTCCAGTTTTACCATCAACTTCATCATTGAAGCGGTGACCCCATTCTTCGTTTCCTGCTTCAAAAACTAATTTATATGAATAGTCTTTAAAATTTGTTCCAACATCGTCCCAAATTGCATCAAATATTTTGTATGCCAATGCTTTATCTTGCCCAAAAAGACCCCACCATTGATAATCCCAATGATCATTTATCATTACAATCAGGCCAGCTTCTAAAGCCCAATCTACAAGGGTTTTTACTCTATCCATAAAATCATCATTGATTTTGAAGTCGCCATTACGCCAATCCATTGTACTTGTCCAGGCAACAGGAATTCTAACGCTGTCAAAACCTGCATCTTTCATAGCTTCAAATATTTGTTTTGTTGTTACAGGCTGTCCCCAGGAAGTTTCGTATCGCTCAGGTTTAGCATTGTAGCCTAACCAATAAGCTCCTGCAGCTTCCATAGTATTTCCCAGGTTGATTCCATTCCCCATTACTTTTGTAAATTGTAAAGCATTCATTACTTCAAAATCAGATTCATTAAAAGTTTTAGCTTCAATTTTAGATTCATTTTCTTTTGCAGATAACATACTTGAAGTTCCTGAAATTAAAATAAGCAAAAAAGAGCAGATAGATTTTAGTTTTTTCATATTTTCTCCCATAAAAGTCAACTATAGTATATTCACCATCAAACTTATTGATAATTTTATCTTACTTAGCTAATAAAAGAATCAATTTTTATGTTGATATGTATAACATTTTCTGCAAACTAGCCTCTTGATTTTTCTATTTGAATCCAGGAACTTTGATTTCTATATTCCGTTGGAGTCATACAAGTTTGTTCCTTAAATTGTCGCATAAAGTGATACTCTGTTTTATAACCGCATTTTTCACCAATTTCAGCTACTGTATCATTGGTAGATTCTAAAAGTTTTTTTGCTTTATTTATTCGTCCCGAAATTACATCATTAATCACGCTGTGACCAAAAATCTTTTTATAAGTATGTTGAAAACTTGAAACGCTTAAATTGACGTAATTTGCCATATGTTCAATATTTTTAAAAGTATCAGGAAATTCAAACAAAATTGAACGCAAATAAGTGAATTTATCATTTTTTGAATTAAGCACATCCGGTGAGGGCTGTTCTTTATTTTGTATTACTCTGGACAATTGGTGAAAAAGAATACTTACATAATTGTTTTCCATGATTTCATGATAGGGTTCAGTGGAATAATGTTCAAAAACAATATTATGAATAACATTAGTAAGATTCTCTACAGATTTTAGTTCCACAGGCTCATCAAAAATAATTCCAAGATTTAATAAATAGTCTTTATCTGCTTCATCCATGTTAAAGAAAAACCAGTCATCTATGTATAAATCTTTTGCAGGCTTATAACTGCATGGAGTAGCAGGATTAAATAAAATATAGGAATTCTCTTTCACATAAAAAGCTTTTCTGTTGATGGTAAATTTTGCGTCAGTTTTTACAAATAAAAGTAAATAAGCTCCAGATCCTGATGGCTTTTCCATATAGAAATTTTTATCATGATCAAAATTATAACCGATTGAACCAACTTTAATTGCCATAATTAAAACATAACATATTATGCCTAAAAATCAACTAAAACCAATAAAAACGGCAGAAAATGTTATATATTACAGCAGAAAAGAAAATTGTTAAAATAAAAATAACACTTATACTTGTTGTTATGAGCGAATTAAAATTAAACAATTGGAAAGATTTAGATTTTGGAAATCCTATTTCAGGAAATATTTTTTGTGCCGACCCTACAGCAGTGGAATTTGAAGGCCGGCTTTATGTTTATGGAACAAATGATCATGAACAATATTTAAATACAGAAAAAAATACTTACGAAAAAATAAAATCTCTTGTCTGTTTTTCTACAGAAGATATGGTGAACTGGACATACCACGGTCAAATCAATATTGGAAAAATTGCTCCCTGGATTATGAATTCCTGGGCTCCTTCTGTTTGTAAACGAATTGAAGAAGACGGTCTTACCCATTTCTATTTGTATTTTTCTAACAGTGGATGTGGAGTTGGTGTTATAACTGCTACATCCCCTTTAGGGCCATGGTCTGATCCACTAAAAAGACCTTTGATTAATTACGATATGCCAGGCCTTAACAGTCCTGCACCTTTTGATCCTGGAGTTTGTATTGATGATAATGGAACCGGATGGCTTGCTTTTGGTGGTGGAGTTGTAGAAGGTCATACTCGTGATTTGCCAGGCTGTTCAAAAATCATCAGATTAGGAAAAGATATGCTTTCAATTGACAGTGATTTTGTGGATCTGGAAGCACCATATTTTTTTGAAGCTAGCGAATTAAATTTTATAAATGGAACTTTTGTATACACTTTTAACAATTGCTGGGAAGAACGTTCAAAATGGCAAGACCGCTGGGGAGAAAAATCCCCTTTATGTAGCATGGCTTACATGACTACAAAAACACCATTAGACAGTAAAAGCTGGGTTTATCAGGGACACTATTTTAAAAATCCCGGAGAAATGGGCTTTGAATACAGCAACAATCATACCCACTTAGAAAAGTTTAAAGGACAATGGTATTTATTTCATCACACAATGAATTTACAGAAAAATGCCGGGTCTGATGGAGGATTCAGAAGTCTGGCTGTAGATAAAATAGAAATTGATGAAAATGCTGTTTCTATAAAAATGGCTCAGGCAACTAATAAAGGCCCAGCTGCAATCGCAAATCTTAATCCAGATAAGTTAGTTTCAGGAACCTGTATGGTAACCTGTAGTGATATTATTTATGAAAACGAAGAAAATCCTAAAGAAATTGCAGTTAAGTCAAAAGAAGATGGAGCCTGGACTTTCCTTAAAAATGTAGTGTTCAGCAATACTTTGAAGAATGTGGAAATTGAAACAAAAGGCCATGGTACCATCTGTTTTTATGAAGATTCAGTTTCTGAAGACGCTTGTATTGGAAAAATAGAGATTAATTCTATGAATTATGAAAAATGTAAATCAGAATTATTAAAAAATCTGGACGGTATTCATAATCTGTTCATTCTATTTACAAAAAAAGATTGCTGTTTAAAAAACTGGACACTAATTTAACAATGTAATAATCAAAAAGAGGAAAAGATGACAAAGTACAATGATGAAGAAATGGCCAAATATGCAAAAACATTCAATCAATTATGTGAAAAAAATAAAATCACAAGCTTCTGGTGGGACACAAATCTTTTAATTAAAAGAGATAAGCTTGAAACTTTTCCAAAAGTAATTGATGCCATAATGGATTGCTATAAAAATCATTCTCCAGAAGCAAATAACACACAACAGTTCGAATCTGCCGATGCTGCTGTTAATAATATGAAAGTTGGCTGGAATCTGGGAAATACATTGGATGCAGGAAAACATCGCTGTACATTCAATAAAGAAAAAAATCTGTGGGAAGAAACCATCAATTTGACAGGACTTTCTACAGAAACCTGCTGGTTTATGCCAACAACCACAAAAGAAATGATTCATTATGTAAAGGAATTAGGATTTAATTCGGTGCGAGTTCCAATTACCTGGGTAGGCCATCTGGATGAAAACAATAATATTGATTCAGAATGGATGAACCGTGTAAAAGAAATAGTTGACTATATTCTGGAAGAAGACATGTACTGCATCATAAACATTCATCATGATGGCGGTGGAGCAGGGTATATCAGATCCTGCGAAAGCTCTTATAATCAGTTCAACGAAAGAGTAAAAGCAATTTACACCCAGATGGCAGAAGAATTTGCAGATTACGGCGAAAAGCTTTTGTTTTCAGGAATTAATGAAATTATTGATGAAAATACATCCTGGGCAGATCCTACTCCAACAGCTTCCTATTGGGTAAATATATGGAATCAGCTTTTTGTTGATGCAATACGTGCTACTGGCGGTAAAAATCAGGAACGGAATCTTGTTGTTATGGGACCTGCAGGAAAGAGCAGTAAAATTGCCATGGAACAATTTCAAATGCCTGCCGATACAGCAGAAAAACATTTGATTTTTGAATTCCACAATTATGATCCACAAAGCTTCTGCTGGCCACAAAATCCTGATGGTTCAAATAAAAATGAAACTCCATACTGGAATGATGAAAGAGATTCTCAAATTCTTTCAGCAGTATTTGAAAATCTTATGAGTTTTAAGGAAAAACTCAACGCACCAATCATCTGCGGAGAATATGCGGCCTGGCCAAAGAAGATTGATATGGATACGAGAGCAGGAAAATGAGATTTACAGTCAGATGATTTTTATCGGGAAATGGTGCTAAGTATGGGATTGAGCTGTTTATGTCGGAATGCGACTTTGTGCCTGTAGAAGATATTTATTAAGATGAATTTCAGGTGGCGGTAAAAAATTGCGTGGCAGAAGGTGTTGTTACTAAAAAAATATGACAGAACTGGAAATGAAGATTTATGAAATTGTGAGGGGGATTCCAATGGGCTGCGTGGCAACTTATGGGCAGGTAGCTTTGGCTGCTGGTGACCGGCGGCTGGCTCGTATGGTGGGTAATGTGATGCATAAAAACCCGATGCCTTTTTGGGAGCTGGCCAGAAGTATTGGATATGATGGTGCTGATGCTGAGGTGGCTGTTCCCTCTGATTTTGAGCAGGTTCCTTGCCACAGGGTGGTGAACGCTGAGGGTAAAATGGGGGCCAACTTTGGTATGGGTGGACCTGAGGTGCAGGCGGCTATGCTAAGGGCAGAAGGCGTGGAAGTTGGTGTTGATTTGCGGATTGTGGATTTGGAAAGATTTGCTGCTGAGTTGTGATTAAAAGTTTATTTACCACCATCAGTGGACAAAATGGTCTGGCGGACAAATAGACATGCTCATAGACCGTAATGACCAAGTAATAAATATTTGTGAAATAAAATACTCTTTTGACGAATATGCTATAACCGATGCCTATGAAGAAATTCTTAGAAACCGGGCAAGTCTTTTTAAGAAAGTTACAAAAACAAAAAAAGCTCTGCATCATACTTTCATAACAACTTATGGACTAAAACAAAACAAATATAGCGGAATGATTCAATCTGAAGTAACAATGGATGATTTGTTTCAGTTATAATAAAAAATGTATACTTATACTTCGGCGATAAGTACCCCAAAAAGAGAGTTATCGCTAAAGTATACAAAGATTTTATTTTAAAGACATTTTTATTTTTTTTTTGCAGCGATAGCTATTTTACCATGTAATAATGGTGAAATACGAACATTGAATTTTCCAGATTAAGGCTTTTCTGGTTCAACTCCGTCTTCTTTACACCATTCAAGATAATCATCGACAGAAGCATGAAATTCATTTTCCACTTCATCTACTGATGAGTGAAACGGAAGATATTTTTCATGTCTTAGCGGTGTTTATAATGTAAATAAATGTTATTATAGAAGTGATGAAGCAAAACAAATTTACACAGCAGACACATTTTATTGGGGTTCTTCTAAGCGGCTGTGACGCTGGAATTAAGGGGGTGGTAAATAATGTTTCATGGATTATGTATACCGTATATTGGTAAAACAAAAT
>JAEDJA010000041.1 GCA_016296575.1 Treponema sp. | reverse complement strand
GTATAGGCAAGCTGAACTTGATTCAGCATCTACGCTATATACAGTGCATAGATTCTGATACGAGTTCGGAATGACGCTACGCAACGAACTATTTGGTCAGCCCCTATATTGGAAAAGATATGGCTTTGTATTATGACTTACCTGTTTTTAAAGATGTATACCAGATGACTTTAAGAATATTCCAGGTAACAACAAACTTCCCGCGGGAGTACAAGTTTACACTTGGCCAAGACCTAAAGCGGGATTGCATTTTGCTGGTACGTTATATTTACAGAGCCAATAAAACAAAAGACAAAACTATATACTTAGAACATTTTTTGGACAGTATAGGAAAACAGATTACTGCCTGGCGTAATGCCGGTAGCAATAAATAAGTGCAGTTGCGTTTACTGGTCTTGTTGTCAGAACCCTTCCAACAATAATAACGCCCGGGAACTGAATTTCAACAATGGCAATATGAGGTAAATCTACCTGCTTTATTGTAAATCAACCTGTAAAACGAGAAGTTTTTGCAGCACCATTCAGAGATAGAATTGTTCATCATATTCTAATAGCCTGAATTTCGAGTTTAATTGAGAATTTACCAAAAAACTCAAAAAGAGTTACGCTTATGTATGAACAAATTTACAACTTAACCAGCATGTTTTTCAAGAGCCTTAAAGGAAATTTGATGTATGAATTTCTTATTTCAAAGTTCAATGGAAAACGAGGACCTAAAAGACAATTAAGTCTTGAGCAGATTGTCGCGCTGAACATCTACAGATTTCATTTTAAAACGGGAGATCTGAAAAATTATCATAAAATGATAAAAGAACTGATGAGTGACAAAGTTCCAAATCTCCCGAATTATGAAAATTTCATGAAGGCAACAAACAAATCGACTTTGAATGTTATCATATCAAGCACAGAAGCATCATTGAATCTGACTGGGGAACGCTGAAAAATAACTTTCAGCTTGAATATCATAAGGCACGAAGTATTGTCGGTATGTTCCGGCACTTTTTCTATAGCATTGCAGCTTATATGATTAACCGCAATCTGGATTTTTATCAAAACTTTTTCAGATTAGGGTTAATTTAATGTAGTAAATCACTAAATAAAACAACTTCATTTGTATTTTTACTAATCCCAACGAGAAAACCCATCAAAAATTAGTATAAAATATCAAAAAAAGGATTAATTCATCAGTTTGTAATGAATTATTACTACTCAGAAGTCAAAAACTTCCCCAGAATTAGTAAAATCCTCGGATATTACCGAAAAAAAACACTTACCGCACGTAATTTTACTAATCATAAGCAAAATCCGCCCACAAAATTAGTAAATCACTTAATTTATTCCATGAAAATCACCAAAAATCAGCATAAAATGATAAAAGAACTGACGAGTGACAAAGTAACAAAGGGAATTGCAAAAAGAAGTAAATCTAAAAGGATGTGGTACGGATTCAAAATGGCGAAATCTGCAATAAACAGGCGATTTAGAAAACTCGAATTTCGGGCTATTTATTAATTTGACGAAAAAGCGAGTTGGTGGTATATTAAAAGAAATGCCCGATTCTGTCGGTCGTCTCCACATTAGTGCTATAAAGCCGCCACTGTTTCGCGAAAGGGCGGCTTTACTTTTTAACTCTTTCTATCTTTTAAGTAAGAAAGGGCTGCTAGAATGAGAATGGCTAAATCAATAGCCAACGAAATAATTTCGTATAAAGTCATTCCGCAAAGCCTCCCTAAATCAAATTCTGGCAAAACCAGTTGAGTTCGGGAGCCGCCGCCAAAGAATCAGGCACTTCCAAAAATCATTATAATATATACCTTTAATTTTGTATAGGTATATGTAAAAATGTCACAGTATCAGTCTTTTTTATAAGTGCGTCTGGAGAAAAAAATGGGCTGTCCCAAAAGTAATGAGTGAGTACTCATTGAGCCCTTCGACAAGCTCAGGAACCACCCTTCGGCAGGCTCAGGATACCACCCTTCGACAGGCTCAGGATACCACCCTTCGACATGGCTCAGGAACCGTAAACTCAACCACCGTAATGCAAACTTATTGGACAGCCCCTTTTTTTGTGCCTGAAAATCTTTTTATGGAGGGTTATGAGGTCAGTTTGTTCCTGTAAAACTGAAACTACACACATATATCGATTTTTTCCAAAAAATCTGCCATAATTCTATCCATGGCATTTGTACAGTTTTCAAAAGTTTCCCTGGCTTTCGGGGACCGGGACATTCTTAAAGACGTAACAGTCAATCTTCAGAAAGGCACAAAGGCAGCACTTACCGGTGCAAACGGGGCAGGCAAATCTACACTCATCAAGGTAATGGCAGGTCTTGTAAATCCTGATTCAGGTGACCGGGTTGCCCAGAAAGATGCCCGCATTGCTTACCTTCCTCAGAGCGGTCTTACCCACCATGGATGCACACTTTTGGAAGAAGCCGATAAAGCTTTTGAATTTGGATACGAGCTTCAGCGTCAGATTGATGAAATTGGTGACGAACTGGCAAAAAATCCTTCCAATACAAATACACTTTTGGAACGGCAGTCATTTTACATCACACAGCTGGAAGAAAGCGGATGGCACCGTCGTCAGGCTTTAGCCGAAAGTGTTCTTCTGGGACTTGGTTTTAAGCGAAGTGATTTTGACCGCCTGACCGAAGAATTTTCTGGCGGATGGCAGATGCGAATTGCCCTTGCCAAAGTTCTTATGACTGGTCCGGATATCCTGCTTCTGGATGAACCAACAAACTACCTTGATATTGAAGCCCGCAACTGGCTGGAACAGTTTTTGCAGAACTTTCCTGGCGGTTTCCTGCTGGTTTCCCATGACCGCTACTTTTTGGACGTTACAATCAACGAAGTTTATGAACTTTTTAACGGAGAGTTAAAACGCTATCCGGGTAATTTTACTCATTATGAACAGGTGCGGGAAGTTGAACTAAAAACACTTATTGCCGCCTACGAACAGCAGCAGCAGGAAATCCACAAATTGGAAGATTTTATCAACCGTTTTGGATACAAGGCAACTAAAGCTGCGGCTGCCCAGGAACGCCAGAAAATGCTGGACAAAATTCTGGCTCAGAAAATTGAAATCCCAGAAAGCCTTAAAAAGATTCATTTTACATTTCCGCCGGCTCCTCACTCAGGAAGACTGGTTTTACGCATGAACGGTATTACCAAAAGCTACGATGGAAAGCGCAATGTTTTGAACAATCTGGAAATGATTTTGGAAAATGGACAGCGCCTTGTTGTAGCCGGACGTAACGGTGAAGGTAAATCAACACTTCTAAGAATTATTGCAGGTGAAGATGCTGATTTTAAAGGAACTTCCGAGCTGGGTGCCGGTGTAAAAATCGGGTACTTTTCTCAGGATAACGCTGAAACCATCAAGGGAAGTCAGACTATTCTTGAATATCTGGAAGATGAAGCTCCTCTGGAACTGATTCCAAAACTCCGGGACATGCTGGGAGCCTTTCTTTTCCGCGGTGATGATGTTTATAAATCTCTTGATATGCTTTCCGGTGGTGAAAAAAGCCGTGTTGCCCTTTTGCAGCTGCTTTTACGCCCTGTAAATCTTCTGGTACTGGACGAACCTACTAACCATTTGGACATGCATTCAAAGGATGTTCTTCTTCAAGCCCTCACTGATTTTGGTGGTACAGTAATCTTTGTAAGCCACGACCGTGGATTTATTGAAGGACTTGCAAACCGGGTACTGGAACTGAAAAACGGTGAATACAAATATTTCCCAGGTGATTATCAGTACTACCTGAGTCAGGTTGAAGGCGAAAAAAATGAAGATCCTTCTCAAGCTCAAAATTCTCAGGTTCCATCACAAAGTCAATCTTCTCAGGCCGCTTCACAAAAGCAATCTTCCGCTGTAACACCTACAGGCGAAGTGGATCGCTCAAAACTGTCTTACGAAGAACAGAAAAAACTGGATGCTGAGAAACGCAAAAAAGAAAAAGAGATTGCAAAAGCCGAAGAACTGATTGCCCAGCTGGAAGAAAAAAAAGCTGCCCTGGAAGCACAGATGGCAAATCCTGAAGTGTATTCCAACGGAGAAAAAGCCAAGGCAGTTCAGGCCGAAATTGACAAAGTCTCTGCCGAAATCGACACAGCTACCGAAGCCTGGGAAGCACTGGTGATGTAAAAACTTTTCTAAAACTATTTTTATGGAGGATAAAATGTCTATTTTAGTAACAGGCGGTTCCGGATATATTGGAAGCCACACAGTTATTGAACTTCAGAATGCAGGTTATGATGTAGTTGTACTCGATAACCTTTCAAATTCCAGTGAAATCTCCCTTCAACGGGTAGAAAAAATCACCGGAAAAAAAGTGAAATTTTACAAGGCAGATATTCTAGACCGTGAAGCCCTGAACAAAATCTTCGATGCAGAAAAAATTGATTCAGTCATTCATTTTGCAGGCCTTAAAGCGGTTGGAGAATCAGTTTCAAAGCCTTGGGAATATTACGAAAATAATATTTCAGGAACCCTCACTTTGGTTGATGTAATGAGAAAACACAACTGCAAGAACATCATTTTCTCTTCATCGGCAACAGTTTATGGGGAACCGGCTTTTGTTCCAATTACGGAAGAGTGTCCTAAAGGTCAGTGCACCAATCCTTACGGCTGGACTAAATCTATGCTGGAACAGATTTTAAGCGATATGCAGAAAGCTGATCCTGAATGGAACGTAATTCTTCTTCGTTATTTCAATCCTATTGGGGCTCATAAATCAGGAACTATTGGTGAAAATCCAAATGGAATTCCAAACAACCTTATGCCTTATGTAACACAGGTTGCAGTTGGAAAGCTTAAGGAGCTGGGTGTTTTTGGAAATGATTACGACACTCCAGATGGAACCGGTGTTCGCGATTATATCCACGTAGTTGATCTTGCAAGCGGCCACGTTAAGGCGCTCAAAAAAATTGAAGAAAAAGCAGGTCTTTGCATCTACAACCTGGGAACAGGCCACGGATATTCAGTTCTGGACATTATCCACAATTTTGAAGAAGCAAACGGCGTAAAGATTCCATACTCAATTAAACCACGCCGCCCTGGTGATATTGCTACATGTTACGCAGATCCTTCAAAAGCAGAAAAAGAACTTGGCTGGAAAGCTCAGCATGGAATTAAGGAAATGTGCGAAGATTCCTGGAGATGGCAGTCAAATAATCCAAACGGTTATGAAGAATAAGAATATGAAGATGAAAAATAAGATTATAATTTTACTGGCAGTATTGTTTTCATTTACAACATTTTCCTGCTCAACATTGAAAGAGCTTGGATATACGCCGGAAATCAAAATGGATTCGGTTGGAATTAAAGGGCTGGATTTTGAAGGAATTACTTTTACCTGTGATTATTCCATTTCAAATCCTTATCCACTTTCTTTTTCAATTCAGAAGGTTGATGCTTCAATCAGTTGTTCCGAAGCATCATATGTGGAACTCTCTACAGACAACGGAATTAAGGTGGAAGCAAGAGGAAATCGAAAAAACACTTTTACTTTTAAAATTCCTTACGAAACAATTTTGAAGATTGCAAAGGAAACAGATGGAAAAGAGTCACTTCCATTTGAAGTAAAAGGGGCTGCCTATCTTGATATGAGTGGCATTCCTTTGGCAAATATGTCATCGCTGGAATTGCCGTTTAATGTTGCTTTTGATGTTCCTGTATTCAAGCCACATTTTTCGGTTTCAAATGCAAGACTGGTTATGCCTACAGTTTCGGAGCTTACATCAATGCTAAAGAATTCGGGAATGGCAGTTACCAAGGCCGCAAAAGTTGCAGCTCAGATATTGGCAGGAAAGTCTGTTACAGAAGCATTGTTTGATGGAATTGATTTGAATTTCAAATTTGTTTTTGACCTGAACGTTAAAAATGAAGGAAATTCTTCATGGAAATGCAATATACAGGATTGTGCCATTAAGTCAGGCTCAAATGATTTGATTGATCTTGCACTTTCGGAAAATGAACTTACCGCAAATTCAAACATAGTCCCAGTGACTGCAACCCTAAATACACTGAAAATGGGAAAATTTATTGTTCAGATGATTAATAAGAGTGGAGAAGATCCGGAATTCTCGCTGGATAGTAAACTGACTTTTACTGAACTTAAATATATAAGCGACATTCCTCTTTCATATTCAACAAAAATCCCACTTTCAAAGATCTCTACAAAATAAAAAAAAGGCTGTCCAAAAAGTAATGAGTGTAGCGCTCATTGAGCTCGTCGAAATGACTGCTACACTAAATGTGGTGGTTTCGACCCTTCGACATGGCTCAGGGACCGTAAACTCAACCACCGTAATGCAAACTTATTAGACAGCCTAAGCTAAATCCAAATTATCTTGGTCCCAGATAGCTTGTTTTTATTACTGATTCATTGTCCTGTGTGTACATTACAATTTTTTCCAGAACAAAATTTGGTGTTACGGCAAATACTTCCAGGGTGTTCAAGCCTTCCTTGCAATCAAAGTAGGCTGATTTTACGCGGATATTGTTTGTAACATCGGTGCCCCAAGGTTCCTGGTTGTCACCAACGTGGAAATCTTTTTCTACGCAGTCTACAAGAACTTTTTTTCCGTTTACGGCAGCACCAAACCGGAAATAATTGTCCTGGGTAGCAGGATTGCTTGGATTCATGTAAAAATCTACTTTGAGAATACCGTTTCCGGCACTGGCCAAAGCAAAGTTATATTTCAGGCATGGTGAATTTTTAAGATCTTCCCGGAAATAAGATGTAACATTTTCTACCTTTACAGCAGAATTTAGTTTTCCATAGTCTGGAAGCACTTCAAAACATGTAACGTTACCATCAGTATCTGTGCCGGCAATATTTTCGTTGAATCTTTCTGCATCAATGGCAATGAATGGTCCTTTCTGAAGAATTGTGTCTTCAGGGAAGTTTGCCTGATCCAAAGTAGCGGCTTTAATTATAAGTGGAATTCGTACGCCACCAGCACTTCTGTCATCATTTTCGATAAAAATTGTGGTGGATTTTTCTGCAGCGGCGGCAAGCTTTTCTCGGTTTACGGAAACAAGGATTTTTTCAATGCCATTTTTACCACCAGTTTCGCCCTCCATTTTGCTAACGGAAATCCAGTCGGCATCAATTTTAAAACGGAAAGGAACAGTATCAGGTCGTCCGCTGGCAAGATTTACAGCAAATGAGGCACAGTCTGGATCGCAAAAAGCAGAACTCACCAATGGTCGGCGGTTCCAGTCCAGGCCTGAACTTGTCATATCGTCACCATCAAGCCATGCAATAAGACGAGGTTTGTCAGGAGCACGGAAACTGTGATAAACAGGATATTGATTTTCTTCTTCGTTCCAGTGTTTGAATCCTACATGCTGACTCCATCCCTGTCCGTAATATTTTCCACCGTCAATTTTGTCCAATTCGGCAACCAAAGACCGGTCAAAAGCAATGCATTTTTCAATTTCTGGAATAAAGTCGTGGGCGGCCCAGATGCCTTTTTCGGCGTACCAGTGGTTTTTGCCTGCCAGAAGCTGCATTTTCAGAACATTCATTGTACCCATGGCAGGATAGTAAACCTGTGCAAAAAAACCGCTCATCTCGTCTTTTCGCAGAGGATTTAGTGCCAGTTGCTTTTTAAGCTTTTCAGCCCGGTCCATAATTTCCTGAGCCCAGGCAAGAGTTTCATCACTTTCGTTGTAGTTTACGGCATGGTAAGTTTCCGAAGTGAGGGCTTCTGTGCGTCGGCGGTGTGAAAGTTTGGTGTAACCGTTAAGAATGAAGTAAATGTCATCCTGCTGCTGAGGGTTGAATCCAGGGAACTGTTTTGAAATCCAGTTGCGTGTGTATTTTTCTACAGTGTATTCTGAATCAGAATATTTTTCGTAATCGTAGGCCAGATCCAAAAAGTAGCTGAGTGGGAATTCATTTGTAAGAATATCGCCCACATTTACAACCCACAGATCCTGAATACCAAAATCGTAGGCAGCACACATCTGTTCCTTTACTTTTGCCAGGTGAGTTGTGTTGATCCATTCATAGCTGAAAGGGGAACCATGGTAGTCAAAGTGATAGTACATACCATAGCCACCTTTGTGATTTCTCATTTCTTTTGTAGGAACAGTGCGGAGATTTCCATGATTGTCGTCACAAAGCATGAGGATTACATTGTCCAGTTCCGGATCTCCCATAAGACCTTTGGTGTGTTCGTCGCCATAGAAATAAGGTTCAACTTCCTTGTAAAGGGCCAGCATTCGTGGAACTTTTTCAAGATCGGGATTTACATTTTCACGGATAAGCCGGTTCTGGGTTTTAAGTACGTTACGCAAAAGATCAATATTGTCTTTAAGAGTAGCGTTCTGCATGATGGCAGTGTCGGCTTCTCCTCGCATACCAACAGTGATTACATTGTCGAATTTTCCGTTGCGTTTAAGGCCGTCTTCCCAGAATTTTGTAATACCGGCTTCGTTTTTAATGAAGTTCCAGGCATCACCGTAGATTGAGTCAGGTCCACGCAGATAGCGGTATTCTTCTCCGGCGCGGCAGCATGGTTCGTGGTGGGAAGCTCCCATTACAACGCCCATTTCGTCGGCAAGTTCAGCATTTGCAAGGCCAGGACCGTCATCACTAAAGCGGCTTGCCCACATAGCTGGCCAAAGATAGTTTCCCTTAAGGCGGAGGAGGAGTTCAAAAACGTGTTCATAACAGTCAGCATTTACACCGTTAAAGTTTTTGAGGGACCAGTTGCCAAAAGCAGGCCATTCATCGTTGATGAAAAAACCTCGGAAACGAACGCTTGGTTCTTTTGAAGCAAGACTGTCGGTATCAACGATTTCTGCATCCTTGTTTGAAGCTGGAAGAATATTGCACCAGTCTACCAAAGGAGAAACACCCAGCAGTTCAGAAAGATGGAAAAGTCCGTAGATTGTTCCACGTTTGTCGGAACCAGCAATTACCAGGGAATTTCCAATCACCTTAAATAGATAAACCTCCCGTTTTCCTTCAACTACGCTCAGGTCGATTGTACCTTCTTTGGAAAGTTTTTCCAGAAAAGCAGATTTCCCAACAGTTCCAAAAACTACGGCACCATCTCCCAGGTCAGAAAGTGAAGCACCTTCTGGAAGATCTTTTTTTGCCGGGTATTTTCCGGTCACAAGTTCAATATCATGCATTACTTTCCCGGCAATCTTTTTTACACCGGAAAAAGCTGAAGCTTCAAAATAAAATACAGATGAGATAATTTTCATATAAACCTCTTATCTTGTATTCTAGTATGCTATCGCCATTTTGTGTAGTAGCAGACCATTATTTCTACAATCAAAAAGATTTTATTTCACTTTAATTGAACCGTTTTCTTCAACAAGTGTGATTGTACTTCCCTGGGTGATTTCTCCACCAAGAAGAGTGCGGGCCAGAGTATTTTCAACATAATTTTGGACAGCACGTTTAACCGGACGGGCACCCATGGCAGGTTCGTAGCCTTTTTCACAAAGGAAATCCAGCACTTTATCATCGTAAATCACACTGATACGACGGTCTTCCAGACGACGGCAAACCCGTTCCATCTGCTGACGAACAATGTTTTTGATGTGATCCTTTCCAAGACGATTGAACATGACAATTTCATCAATGCGGTTCAAAAATTCCGGGCGGAAATGACCAAACAAAAGCTGATCTATTCGTGGACGGATCGCTTTCATCTGTTCAGGAGTATCAGCTTCAAGAATCAGGTCACTTCCCAGGTTGCTTGTCATAATGATGATGGTGTTTTTAAAATCAACAACACGTCCCTGACCATCGGTGAGCCGGCCATCATCCAGAACCTGCAGAAGCACATTGAAAACATCTGGATGTGCTTTTTCCACTTCATCAAAAAGAATGACTGAATATGGACGGCGTCGAACTGCTTCTGTAAGCTGACCGCCTTCATCGTAACCAACGTATCCTGGAGGAGCTCCAATAAGTCGGGTAACGCTGAATTTTTCCATATATTCGCTCATGTCGATTCGGGTAAGGGCTTTTTCATCGTTAAAAAGGAAGTCTGCCAGAGTTTTTGCAAGTTCTGTTTTTCCAACTCCAGTTGGTCCAATGAACATAAAACTTCCAAGTGGCCGGTTTGGATCAGAAAGACCCGAACGGTTTCGGCGGATGGCATCACTTACAACTTGAACGGCTTCATCCTGACCTACAACACGTTTATGAAGTACATTTTCCAGTTCCAGGTATTTTTGTTTTTCACCGCTCATCATTTTGGCAACTGGAATTCCTGTCCAGCTGGAAACTACCTTGGCAATATCCTCTTCGGTAACAGCCTGACGCAGAAGCTTGTCCCCGGACTTTTCATTTTCCGCACTTTGTTCACGGGCTTTGGCTTCTTCCAGCTCCTTTTTCAACGCAGGAATAATTGAATATTTGTACTCGGCAGCTTTTTCAAGATTTCCTTCGCGGGTGAACTTTTCTTCCTCAAAACGAGCTTTTTCCAATTCACTTTTGAGGTCCCGGCTTTTGTTGATGGTGTTTTTTTCGTTCTGCCACTGAAGCTTCATTGCATCACGCTGATTTGAAATTTCTGAAAGCTCCTTTTCCAGTTTTTCAAGTCGTTCTTTAGATGCAGTATCGTCTTCCTTGGAAAGGGATTGTTTTTCAATCTGCAGCTGAAGTATTTTGCGTTCCAGGCGGTCCAGTTCTACAGGCTGACTTTCAATTTCCATTTTAAGGCGGCTGGCTGCTTCATCAACAAGATCAATGGCCTTGTCTGGCAAAAATCTGTTTGTGATGTAACGGTTTGAAAGTGTAGCTGCTGAAACTAGAGCTTCATCTTCAATGCGAACACCGTGATGGATCTCATATTTGTCGCGAAGGCCTCGCAAAATGGCAATTGTATCTTCCACGGTTGGCTCGGCACAATAAACCTGCTGGAAACGGCGTTCAAGTGCAGCATCTTTTTCAATGTACTTACGGTATTCATCAAGTGTTGTAGCACCAATGGCACGGAGTTCTCCACGGGCAAGGGCAGGTTTTAAAAGATTTGATGCATCCATGCTGCCTTCTGTTGCTCCAGCTCCTACCAAAGTATGAAGTTCATCAATAAAAAGGATAATCTGTCCTTCCGATTTTGTTACTTCCTGAATAAGTGCTTTAAGTCGTTCTTCAAATTCACCACGGAATTTGGCACCGGCTACAAGACTGCCTAAATCCAGGGAAAGAAGACGTTTATCTTTTAGACTTTCAGGGACATCACCACTGGCAATTCGGCGGGCAAGTCCTTCAACAATGGCGGTTTTTCCAACCCCTGGTTCACCAATAATAACAGGATTGTTTTTTGTACGGCGACACAACACCTGCATCACCCGTCGGATTTCCTCGTCTCGACCAATAACCGGATCAATTTTATCCTGACGTGCTGCTGCAGTAAGATCACGTGTGTATTTTTCCAAAGTTCGGCTTTTACTTTCAGGATCATTGGAATCTACACTCTGATTTCCACGGACAGCCTTTAATGCTTTTAAAACTGCGTCGTGAGTAATGCCGTTCCTTTTAAGAAGATCTCCTGTGCTGCCTGAACTTTCTGTCATTGCAAGCAGGATATGTTCTGTTGAAAGAAACTGGTCTTTAAGAGCTGCCATTTCCTTTTCCGCTTTGGAAAGGATTTTCTGCAGTTCCTGACTCATGTAAACATTTGCGCTACCCGAAACTTTAGGCAGTGTGTCCAGAAGTGAACGTGCATCCTGTGCAAGTTTGGCAGGATTTACACCTACATTTTCTACAATTGGAGAAACAAGACCATCTTCCTGATTCAAAAGGGCTAGAAGAACGTGAGCTGCACCAATTTCCGGACAGTCGTTCTGCATAGCAAGAGAAGATGCTTCTTGAAGAGCTTCTTGTGATTTAATAGTATATTTGCTGTAATCCATACCCCAAAAATACTAATGAAAGCTGTTATCGGCAAGGGAAAAATCTCCTGAAAAAAGCACTCCTGTTGTAACTTTCGCAGGCAGCAAAAAGCCCCCCCCTGCGAATGGTACCACCGCGCATGAAAAATACTACCAGTCAGACAGGGAGCTGTCGACGCTATACTTCCGCGGTGCAATAAAAAGCGGGGCCCAGCGACGCAAAAAACAGACGTGTGCAATGGAATTAAGAAATTTTTTTAAGCTTAAAGACAGAGAAGAAATCTCTAAACAGGCATATTTTAAGGCACGACAGAATTTAGATCCGGAAGTCTTTACATATCTGAATGATAATTATCTGAATGATTTTTACAAACATCCAGATGAAGTAAAAACATGGAAGGGTTATATTGTTTTAGCGATTGATGGAAGTAAAGTAGAAATTCCAAATTCTGAAGAAAACAGGGAAAAATACGGAGTCCTGAGAAATCAGAACGAAACAGAGAGTCCTGCAAGGGCAATGATAAGCGGCTTGTTTGATGTTTTCAATAAATTCTTTCTGGATCTTCAGATTTGTAATATACATGAAAGCGAACTTGATGCAGCAGAGAAAAATCTTGAAGCAATAAAAAGAAATTACTCTTGAAATTAATAATAACAGGCTGAGAAACGTAAAATCAAGAAATTCTGAGATTTATAAAGAAATGAAAAATCTTAAGAGTATTAATACAAGATTAGTAAGTGAAAATACTCCAGCGGGTCAGAAATTTTCAGTTTTCACAAATCTTCCGTCAGAAATAAGCAGTGAAGAAATATCTGCTTCCCAAACGATTATCAATTTCTCAAAAAAGGACATTCAGGAAAGCAAATAAATACTCTGCAAATCAAAAAACTGCATTAAAATTTATTTCTTCATGCGCATGCCAGAAATCAATTCCTGAAAGCAGCATCATAAGCT
>JAEDJA010000087.1 GCA_016296575.1 Treponema sp. | reverse complement strand
TTAAATAATCTTTTTGCTCTGGAGTAATTCTAAAGCTTTCAATAGATTTCTGGATGGCCTTATTGTGTGTCCAGGAATCTAATTTTTTTTCCAGAATAAATGGCAGGGTTGCATCCCACTGTTTTACAAGTGCCTCTGAAAAAAGCCAGGCAGTCATCATATTTACGTAATATTCTGGGCTTCGAATTCGGCTGCACAATTCTAAATATTCAGGTTTAAATTCCTCTTCTAGAAAATATTTCTTTAATAACAGCATTCCAACTCTTTTGGTATAAGGCTTTTCATCATTTATCCATTTTTTAATTTCAGAAATAAGCATTTTGGTGTTTTTTTCAAAGATTTTTGGACCTAATCCGTCACTTACAGCCCAATTTGAAATGTAAGGAAGAAATCTTTCCAATTTTAAAAGGCATTCATTAAAATCTTTTGTTCTGTTTATAAGGCAAATGTGGAGAATGTTTTCTTCATGATACTGGTGAGGCAGTGCTTCAAGAAACTGATTTACTTCCACTTCGCCTAAAGAAAGAACATCCGGTACAATTTTTTTAAAAGCTGGAGAGCGTACTCCAATAAATATTTCCCGTTTTTCAGTTGGAATCAATTTTGCAGTAAAATCAGCGTATTTTTTATCTTGGTAAGAGAATAGAATTTCTTGAATTTTTGTCATTTTTTCCTGCTGTTATTTTGTTGATTAAGAATTTTAATGATAAGTGAAATCTTATATTTTTATATTATAAGCAAAAAGCATCAGAATATAAAGCTTGTTATAAAGCTATAGCTTCGTAATATCACATTGACAATTATCTATGTATCAGTTATATTTCATATAGATAAGCATCTATGTGAGGAAAGCCATGAATGAAGAAAAAATCAGCGAAATCTGTAAGGCTTTGGGAGATCCCAATCGGCTTAAAATTATTAAATTGCTGACTGATGGGGAACAGTGTGCCTGTAAACTTTTGGAAGATTTTCAAATTACTCAGCCAACTTTATCTCATCATATGAAGATTCTTTCCGAAACAGGACTGGTATCTGTTCGTAAAGAGGGAAAGTGGACTTACTATTCTATAAGCTGCTGTATGTTTAAGGAATTCAAATCATATTTTGAGGCGATAACTTGCTATAGAGATAGGCATGATGGAATAGTTGCAGGCAAAAAAAGCTGTTGTGGAGGGGAAATTCAATGATTTGGGATTTTATTCAGAATCAGATTCTAGGAATGAAATGGTTGAATGTGCTTGTTCAAAAATTTGTGACTACTTGCCATCTTGATGCAGAAAGTCCAATAGGTGGGACAATCAGTTTCTTTTTTATGGATATTATAAAAATTACTATTCTGCTTTGTGTTTTGATATTTATAATTTCTTATATTCAGTCATTTTTTCCACCAGAAAAAAGCCGGAAAATTATGGGGCGTTTTGGTGGAATGGGTGCGCGATTTATTGGTGCACTTTTGGGAACTGTAACACCATTTTGTTCCTGTTCTTCTATTCCAATTTTTATGGGTTTTACTGCGGCAGGTCTTCCCCTGGGAGTTACTTTCAGCTTTTTAATTTCTTCCCCAATGGTAGATTTAGGAAGCCTGGTTCTTTTAATGAGTATATTCGGCTGGAAGGTTGCAGTTCTTTATGTTCTTTTTGGCCTTGTGATTGCAGTGGCTGGCGGAACTTTAATAGAACATTTGCATATGGAAGAACAGATTGCTGAATTTATTAGAAATACAAAAGCTCCTGAGCTTCCAGAAATGGAAATCACTTTTAAAGATAGAATAAAGGGGGCTTGGAGTCAGGTGGTTTCTACCTATAAGCGGCTGATTCTTTATATTGTTGTGGGAGTTTTAATTGGAGCAGTAATACATAATTGGATTCCTGAACAGTGGGTTATCACAGCTTTAGGAAGTAACAATCCTTTTGGAGTAATTATTGCAACTTTTTGCGGAGTTCCAATGTATGCAGATATTTTTGGATGCATTCCAATTAGCGAAGCACTTTTAGGAAAAGGCGCTTTATTGGGTGTTGTTTTAAGCTTTATGATGGCAGTAACAACTTTAAGCTTTCCATCTCTAGTAATGCTGAGTAAGGCGGTGAAACCAAAATTATTGGGGATTTTTATTGGGATTTGCGTAGTTGGAATTATTTGTGTCGGGTACTTTTTTAATTTTTTGCAGAGATTTATTATATAACAATATCAGGAGAAAATATATGAAAATTGATTCAATTAAAATTTTAGGTCGTGATGGATGCAGCAACTGCATGGGGATGTTCCAGAATACAATTGATATTCTTGCTGAAAAAAATATTGCTGCAGATTGTCAGCATGTAACAGATTTACAGCAGATTATGGCTTATGGAGTAATGAGTCTTCCTGG
>JAEDJA010000086.1 GCA_016296575.1 Treponema sp. | reverse complement strand
TTATCTGATGTATTACATAAAAGATGGCTTTAGGATGACAGAGGTCATTAACATTTTGAATGAAGATTTTAAGCTGACAGAATCCTTGAAAGCAAAAGAAGCAGAACAGTTTTTTAGCATCTATCAGAATCTTCATAATTCAACACATTTATGGGTAAATTATGGCTGGACTCCTACGGATTTAGCAAATCAGAGCCGGCAGAAATACATACAGAATAATCCATATATAATCCCTTTCCCAAAGGAACTTGCCGGCATGAATTTTCAGCAAATCCCAAAAGTGGGCAGAAATGATCCGTGTCCATGTGGCAGCGGAAAGAAGTATAAGCAGTGCCATGGAAGATAAAAATGTTGGAAAAAAACTGGAGACAATGTAATGGAAGAACGAGAAGTACTCGGATGTAAAGCAGAAGTGGCGCTTTGAGCTGGTGGATGAAGTGTAAATGTCAGACCTGTTAATCGGTACCAGCGGATATGATTACCCGGAATGGAAGGGAGTATTTTATCCAAAGGATTTGAAACGAAAGGATTTTCTCATCTTTTATGCAACTCAATTCAATGCACTGGAATTGAATAATACCTTTTACAACATGCCGACTGCAGAACGATTGATGAGTTTTTATGAACGGTCTGAGGGAAAATTGAGCTTCAGCGTGAAAGCGAACAGACTTCTACTTTGGTCAACCAAAAATGAAAGTGGAAAACGGCGGCCACGAAGCGTTTATCAATTATATTTTTGAAAGACTGTAAAAGGCTGAAACTTTATTTAATTCAAAAACTTCTACATTTGGAAACAAAATATTTCTCACAGAAAGCGAATAGAAACTGTTACTTGCTGACCTTCAAATATAAATCTTTTGCCCTAGAAAAATGTTAAATATATTATATAAAACACCTAGAAAAATGTATTATTTTTGTTGATATTCCCCTAGAAAAGTGTAAAATATAGAAAATGGAACGATTTTTATATAATCAACTTAAGAACTGGAAAGACTCTAAAACAAGAAAACCTCTTATTCTTGAAGGGGCACGCCAAGTTGGAAAAACCTGGCTTTTAAAACAGTTTGGGAAAAACGAGTTTGAAAACTTTATTTACATAAACTGTGATAATAATCCGCAAATGGAAAGTATCTTTGCAGATTATGATGTTAAAAGAATCTTGAGAAATCTTTCTGCAATTTTAAATATAAAGATTGAAAGTGGAAAAAGCTTCATTGTTTTTGATGAAGTTCAGGAATTTCCCAAGGCTTTGACTTCCTTAAAATATTTTTGTGAAGATGCTCCGGAAATACACGTTGCAGCTGCGGGTTCGCTATTGGGAATTTTGGATCATCAAGGGACAGGTTTTCCAGTTGGAAAGGTTGACAGCCTTTATTTGTATCCGCTTTCTTATATGGAATTTCTGGTAGCACTTGGAAAAAATATTCTGGTTGAGCAAATAAGAAATCATAACTGGCAGGAACTGAACGCATTAAATCCACAAATGACAGAACTGCTACGGCAGTATTATTTTACAGGAGGAATGCCGGCTGTAGTAAAATCTTATGTGGAAGAGCAGGATTTACAGAAGGTGCGGAGTATTCAGAATCAGATTCTTTCTGATTATCTTCATGATGTTTCCAAACATGCACCAAAGACCGAAATTCCAAAAATTACACTTGTTTGGAATTCAATTCCGAGCCAGCTTGCAAAGGAAAATAAAAAATTCATTTACGGTGCGATTAAAAAAGGTGGTCGTGCAAAAGAATTTGAAAATGCAATTCAATGGCTGATTAGTGCTGGCCTAGTTCATAAAGTGTTTAGGATAAAAAAATTTGAACAGCCTTTGAAGTTTTACGAAGATTTTGACTGCTTTAAGCTTTATGTAAATGATTTAGGTTTACTTGGTGCAATGGCCCAGGCTCCGGCAAGCGAAATTCTTGTTGGAAACAGTGCGTTTTCATCATATAAAGGAAGTTTTACAGAACAGTATGTAGCACAGCAGTTTTATTCTGCTGATTCTGGAGATGTAAATTCACGAGCGCTATATTATTACACAAATGAAAACTCTACGATGGAAATTGATTTTGTTTTCCAGACGAATAAAGTATATCCGGTAGAAGTAAAGGCAGAGCAGAATCTAAAGGCAAAAAGTCTTTCGACCGTTCTGAAAAATGATGAGAAGCTTTTTGGGATTCGTTTCTCAATGGCAGATTATATAGAACAAAGCCAAATGGTAAATGTTCCGCTTGCACTTACGGAAGAGTATCTGAGAAGTTTATAAATTGATGGATTAGGGGCATTTATTGCTAATAAGTTGTTCAGTTTTGTTATGGTACTTTTAGTTTTTTTATGTTTTGTATACTTTACAGAATGTATTTGACAGTGAGTTCTATGGTCTTGGAAAAACAAATTACA
>JAEDJA010000085.1 GCA_016296575.1 Treponema sp. | reverse complement strand
CAAACTTCAAACACGGGCTTAGTCCCAACAACTGCCTATGAAAAGAATATCATCTCTAGGCTGCTTTCACAAGCAGTTTTATTTTGCAAATGCACCTCCATGATGGGTAGTTACCATTGTTACTATTACTACTTTTATTTCATGGAGGTTATTTATGTACGAATCATATATCAATAAAATCGAAGATGTCGGCAAACTAAGGAATTTAAAACCCGGCACTATCAAAACTTATAAAAACAATATCAGAGATTTCTTAAAATACATTAACAAAGATCCCCAAACACTCACCTGCGAAGACGCAAGAGACTTCCTTTTGTACCTTAAGGAAAAAGGAAATAAGGCTTCTACTCTTAATAACAAAAATGGTGCTCTCGTTTTCTTCTACAAAAGAGTTTTGGGGAAACTTTGGGATGACAACCTTGTTCCCAGAGCCATCAATGATTATGCCATTCCAAGAGTACTTTCCCGTGCAGAGATAAACAGACTTTTAGATGCCACACCGAACCTTAAATATAAAGCCATGTTTTCTATCATGTATTCATCCGGATTGCGTCTCTCCGAAGTGATTCATCTTAATTATGATGATATTTCAAGAACAAACATGCAGATTTATATTCACGAAACTAAAAATCATACTTCTCGCTATGCTCTTTTATCAAAGAGAGCCTTGGACATTCTTACTGAATACTGGTTCAAATGTGGCAAACCAAAGGGAATACTATTCCCTAATCAATGGACTGGTGATTATCTCACAGCTTCAGGTCCGCGTTTGGAATTGAAAAAGTCTGTCAAAAGAGCGGGGTTACCCAGCGACATTCATTCTCACTGCCTTCGTCATAGTTTTGCGACACATCTTTTAGAAGATGGCGTTGATATAAGATATATTCAGACTTTACTTGGTCATCGTTCTCCAAAATCCACAGAAATTTATCTTCACATCAGCAACAAGGCATTGCTTGGCGTTCAGAGTCCCTTTGACAAGGAAGCTGGTGTAACAAATGAGTAAGCCAACCATACAGGATATATTTCTAAGGTTTTATCCGCGATACCTTGATAAATATACTCCTTCACCTCAGCAGTCCAAGGTTGCTAACTGTATTATTAACTGTAAGACCGGAGCTTATGGTGCCAATGTCAGTATGTGCGAGGACTGTGGGCATCTGCAAATCCATTACAATTCCTGCCGCAACAGATGCTGTCCCATGTGTCAGGCTCTGCCCAAGGAAAAATGGATGGATAAGCGTCGTGAAGATGTTCTGGAAGCACCTTACTTCCATGTAGTATTCACGGTTCCACAAGAGTTGAATTCTTTAATCTACAGCAATCAGCAGCTTCTTTATGATGCTCTGTATCACTGCGTTTCAGAAACTATCAATGAACTGACAGCAGATACAAAACATCTTGGTGCAAAGGTCGGATATATCTGTGTGTTACATACCTGGGGCTCTGAAATGAACTATCATCCTCACATCCATGTCATTCTTCTTGGTGGTGGCCTGACCGCCCAAAATCAGTGGCGTGATAAAGGAGAAGAATTTTTTCTTCCTGTAAGAGTCATGTCAAAACTGTTCCGTGGCAAATATCTGGATATCCTCAAAACACTTTGGAATGAGAATAAGCTTCAGTTTCACGGACGCAGTGAACAATACCGCAATCGTTATGCTTTCAAAGAACTACTGAACATTTGCTATGACAAGGACTGGGTTCCCCACTGCAAGAAGACCTTCAACGGAGCACAGTCCGTTATTAACTACCTTGGGAAATACACCCACCGGATTGCCATCAGTAACCATCGAATTATCCGTATGGACGAGGATACTGTTACTTTCTATGTGAAGGATTATCGTGAAGAAGGCAGTTGGAAGGAACTTACCCTTACTGGCATTGAATTTATCCGCCGTTTTCTTATGCATGTGCCTCCGAAACGCTTTGTCAGAATCAGGCACTATGGCTTACTGTGTACCAGAACCAAGACCAGACAACTGACATTATGCAGGAATCTCCTTGGTTGTAAACAGTATCTTTCAAGGCTTAAAAGTATGGAAACACCACAGATGCTTGAAACTCTTTACGGTATCAAAGTTACTGTTTGTAAGTGCTGTGGCGGACACCTCGGGAAACCACAACAACGGTGCCCTATGCGATGTTAAATCCGGTTGTTCATATCGCTTGAAAAACCTCAGAAATGAGGTCTATTTGTCGTGCTCAGATTTCCAAGATGCATCCTCAAAAGCAGTGACATAACCTTTACTTTTCGGTAAAGTGCAAAGATTGAAAGTCCATACATATCGGCTTCGGTGACGCGACTCTGTTCACTTTGGCAAAATCAAACGCGGTGCAAACGAAAGGGCAGTTTTTCTATTGTTCAAGACTGCTTTTTCGTTTACACCGCTATTGATTGTAGCCTAAAGAA
>JAEDJA010000084.1 GCA_016296575.1 Treponema sp. | reverse complement strand
CCTGTCCACCCATATAGGCTTCAACCGTCTTTGTGTAGCAAGTAGAAAGAATTTCATTGTTGTTCATGTGTTACCTCTTGTTAATTGTTGTTTTGTTGTTTACATAAGTAAATATATAAAAAACCATTGAACTTGTCAATAGCTTAAACTTATTTTTTTGTAAAATTTTATTTTACATCGGCAAAATTTTCAATAACTGCGTGTTTAAGGTTGGTTGGCAGTGTCTTGTAATCACCCAATATCATATTCACAATTTCAACAATTCTATCACCATTATTAGGCAATTTACGATATTTGTCAAATTCCGCATCCTGATTGATGTTTGTGCTAATATCGTAACTTCCACTAATGTTCTTTCTAATTGTAATTGTTGGGTTAATCATTCCTGTATAACCACCAAAAATCTTCTTAATTGTGTAAATCTTACAAATGCTATTTTGTGTAACATTTTGAACTTCAGTCTTGAACTCAAATTTTTTCAATTCATCCATAAAGTCCATAAGTTTAAGGTCTACATCACTTTCTATTGTTTGTTTCTTTTGCTTAATTATTCTTTTTTTATTATCCAAAGAAACCTTAGAAACAGCCTGTTCAATATGTTCTTTCAACCATTCGTAAACTTGTGGTACAAATTCTTCTCGGATTTGGTTGAATGTTACACCATCATTTAAAATCCAGCCAGAATGTACATAGCTTATAATACACCACTCACCCCAATGAAAATATCTTTCAATCATTTCATAAAGAACAAATTCGCCAAAGTATTTCAATGAACAATATCGTACTTTTGCCTTAGTAACTTCATTGATTAAATACATTTCGTTAATTTCACGCAATCTCACATCTTTGCTAAAATCCCAGAAATGTTCATTTGTTGAAACACCATCTTTATGATAATGAAGATTACTGTGTCCTGTCCTTTTATAAGGTGTAAAGCCACATTCATTAAAGACTTTTTCTAAATCTTCTTTCTTGAAAATAATTTCACTATCAAACTGAAAATCTTCGTGTGAATGGGAGTTGCTATATTTTGTCATTATTTCGTGACATTTGTATTCTTCAGGTTTCTTCATTAGACTTCCTTTATAACTACAATTCTATCCTTGTAATTATCATATTTGTGTGTATCAAAATCATCAATCAACTTCTGCCACAAATCCTTTTCATATTCACTATTTGCCCAATGAACCTCACGATAAGCAAGACCCAAAATACTAGAATTGAACACATATACAGGAACAGCAATAAATGTTTTACTAGCACCAACAATCTTGATAGTATCTTTAAGATACTTGAAATTATTAAAGGTGCTTTCATGCAACAAACCAATAATGGGGTTTTCCAAACCTTCGTTTGCCTTAAATAATTCTTTATTTTCCCAAAGTTGTACCTTAATCATTCTTTACCCCCATATTTACAAATATAATTTCTACAATTTGTTCATCAGTCAAACCTTGGGCATGCAGTTCAATAAGTTTAGCTTCAAGAGCATCCCAACCGTGGGTTAAACGATGTTCCCAAAATTCGTGAGAGCCACCAAGCCTAGCCATATTTCGGCAATTCTTTTTTCAAGTTTTTATTATTAGCCATTGTTACCTCCAATTTCCATTCTAGCAAGTCCAAGATTTCCTTCCATAGCCATTTCCAACCACTTAACCTTGCAGGAACGATTGAAGATAGAATGGTTTTCATCGTTTCTGAAAATGACCATTACATTTTCATCATCAACCTGGTCAATTTCCGAAGTAGCATAGTTAAAGTTGATGAACAATCCAAACAACTTATAAGCAGCTGTCAATGCCTGATGCTTGAACTTCCAAACTTCACTTTCCTTTTCAAAGTATTCATTAAGATTCATAGTTACCTCTTTTGTTTAGCCATAATATAGAAAAACTCTTGATTGTGTCAAGAGTTTTAAGTTTAAACTTTGTAAATTAATGTTTACGTTTTATGCCTTATCGTATGTTTTCTTAAAAATAGTTGGCTTACAAAAGTAAAATTCTCCTTCAACACCTTTGATTACAAAATCACCAATAGTTGCCACATGAACTGCTTTATCATCCTTTCCATCTTCCAATGTGGTGATGATTAAATCATCACCATCAATTTTAACATTTTTACCGGCAAAAGACTTTACATCTTCAAAATTATCACCAGTCCATTTTATTGCTTCTACAGTTACTGGTTTCTTTTTGTATTTTTGAACTTTATCTTCTTCTTTTGATTCATTTAACCAATCTGTGAATTTTTCCATTTTTATAAATCTCCTTCAATTTGGTTTACTTTAATTTTTGTGTTTTAACTCGTTTACCAGAATAATTTCTTTTACTGTATGTATCATATTAGACCAATCATTTTTGCTGTGTTCATCATTGTTAAATCAATGACTTCATATCCTCCATACCATTTGTTCTTTGTTA
>JAEDJA010000019.1 GCA_016296575.1 Treponema sp. | reverse complement strand
ATGAGCCAATTTTCTAATTCTGCTTCGGATTGGAAACTCAAGATGGAAACTCCTTATTTCTTTTATTATACCACCAAAATTTCATTTTTAGGAGGTGCATTTTTTAATCAGTTCAAAGCCTCTTGCACCTGGAAGCAGTAACCCTTTCCGTTCTTTTTGGTTTTTACTATAATTATTATAAATACCTATACTCGGGGGATTATATGAAAAAAATTTTTGCGGCAGGATTGATTGCACTGGGATTCACAGTGTCAGTTTTTGCCTCCGACCCAATTCTTTATGGTGAAAACATTTTTGAACTTTCCAGTCCAGAAGCACTTACCAATGTTCCTTCTGTTGCCGGCGGTGGAATCAACACTGTAGGTTCTGCTTCACTTGTTGTAAATCCGGCTCTTGCAGCAAAAGAACAGCGAGTAGAATTAAACTTTGGTGCTACTGAACTTATTAAAACTGGATCCAGCAAAGGATTCGGAATGGCCATCCAGGGCGGTATCCTTATTCCTTTCAAATGGGCTGTTTTCTCTGGTTACACAAACGGTCTTTTTGCTGACAATGTTCTTTCAACAGGTAATTCCTTCAATATTAAGGCTTCCCTTTCAAAAGAAGTAACTGATCAGCTTTCTGTAGGAGCAGGTCTCAACACCGGTTACAGCTGGTCTAAAGGCGGTGACTGGGCACTTTCTGCAAACCTTGGTTTTGTTTACAACTGGGGACGTCTTGCTTTCATGGACGATTTCCGTATCGGTGCTTCAATTCAAAACCTTGGTAAAAACTACCAGATAAGTACAGAAAGTGGCTTCTTTGACAGCTACCCTTCATTCAGCACAATCCGAGCTGGAGCATCTGCAATATTTGTACAGAATGATGATATCAAGCTTGGTGGTTCTTTTGACATTACCACACCTTGTTTCAAGAACGTACTTTTCGATGCCGGAATCAACTTTGGAATCAAAGACATGGTTTACATCAACATTGCTGAAAAAATGAACCTTAAAGACATGATCGCCGGTCATCCTTCACTTATTCCAACAATCGGAGTTAGTTTCAAATTCAATTTCAACGTTTCAAACAACAGTTATCTTGAAAGAAATGACTGGAGTGAAAGTGAAATGCGCGTTGGTGCAGCCTATAAAAATCTTTACGGAAATATTCACGCCGTTTCAGAAGGTGTTGATTTGTACCTCGGTATGAAAGACAGCACACCTCCTGTAATTGAACTGTGGATGGGAGAAGATGATGACTAATTTGAAAAAAACAGCAGTTTTCTGCGCCATGACCCTGACTCTTGCTTCGGGGCTTTTTGCTAAACCAAAATATATTTCTCCAAATAACGACGGTGTTCAGGACGAACTGGTTATTCCACTTAAAATTACTGACAAACGTTTTGTTCAGGGGTGGTCACTTTTCATTGTTGATGAAAACGGAAACACCGTGCGCACAATCGGAAATAAAGTTGCTCTTCCTGAAAAAGTTAATTTCAAGTCTTTCTTTAAGCAGCTGGCCACTCCAAAACAGGGTGTTACAATCCCAGAAACTGTTACCTGGAACGGTATGATGGACAATGGTGAAACAGCTCCAGACGGAACTTACACTTACTATTTTACAGCCATTGATGACAACGGAAACGAAGGTAAATCAAAATCTTATGAAGTTGTTGTTGATACCAAGGCTCCTGATGTTGAACTTGCCGAAATCCGGGACAAAATCTTTGGCGAAGGTGCAAAAGCTTCTCTTAAAATCAAACAGAGCGGTTCAGAAGAAGATCTTTGGATTGGAATGTTCAAGAATGTTTCCGGAAACACTGTTCTTAAAAAGGAATGGACTTTTACAGAACCTCTTGATTTTAGCTGGAACGGAACTGATGACAACGGTGCTCAGGTACCAGACGGAGTTTATACCTACGAAATCACTGCCACTGACCGTGCAGGAAACGTTGCTCCTGTCACTCAGATTACCAACATCATTTACTCAGCCGAAAAACCTGCCACAAACATTATGGTTTCAGGCAGCCGATACTTCTCACCTGTACTTTCGGGCAATACTTCTACTGTTAAATTCGACATTACAATTCCAGTACCTGATGTAAAAACTGGTAATCAGCTTACTAACTGGGCCGTTGAAATCTACAATCAAAAAAATGAAACTGTTCGCACATTCAATAAAGAAAAAAACGGTGATGTTCCTCCAGCTTCTATTGTATTTGATGGAAAAGACGATAATGGCGTTCTCCTGGCAGACGGAAAATACAAAGCCCGCGTAACTGCTTCTTACCTGAACGGATACATACCTGCCGCCATTTCTTCACCAACAATCATTCTTGATACAATCAAACCAACAGCTACATTTGCTCTTTCCCACAAAGATTTTGGTGCCGGTTCAAAAGATAAAATCACAATCACTCTTACAATTCCAAATACAAACGGTTCACCAATTCCTTCATGGAAAGCCGAAATCTTTGGTGATGATGATAAAGTTGTAAAATCTTACGACTTTGGTGAATATCCTCCAACAGAAATCATTTGGAACGGTATTGATGACAACGGAGGACTTGCTCCTAAAGGTGACTACCGCATTCGTCTTCTTTGTGAAGATATGGCCGGAAATAAAGGTGTAGACAATCCTTCTGATTCATTCACCTTTGATACTACTGAAGCACAGCTCCTTTTGGCCGCTTCCGACATTGCCTTCTCACCAAATGCCGACGAAGTTAAAGATACAATCACTTTCAATGCAATTACAGAAACAAAAGAAGTTGCAGAATATAGTTTCTCCGTTGTTGATGAAAAAGGTTTTGCAGTTTACACAGTAACTGAAAAGAATAAAAAACCTGGAAAATTCACATGGAACGGTAAAGACGATGATGGAAAACAGTGCGCCGATGGAAAATACACTGCAAAACTCACACTTACTGCCAAAAATGGATCTGTAGTTTCTGCCCAGACTTCTGATTTCACTCTTGATACAGTTGCTCCTGCCCTTAACGCCCGGGCTGTTCTTGCTTACTTCTCACCTGAAGGAGATGGAAACAACGATGTTCTTCCTGTAGAAATCTCTGGTTGTACAACTGAAAAAATCTGGACAGCTGAAGTTCGCGGAAAAAAAGGCACAGTTAAAAAACTTACATGGAACAACACAGTTCCAAGCTTTGAATGGGATGGAACTGATGAATCAGGTAACATTTCTGCCGACGGTGTTTACGATGTAGTTCTTTCGTCAACTGATGAAGCCGGTAACTCATTCCAGACTGTTCTTAGTACAATCACTTTGGACAGCCGCGAAACAAAAGCATACATTACAACTGAATACGAAGGTATTTCTCCAAATGGAGACGGTACTCTTGAAGAACAGATTTTCTACCTGAGTACAACTGTAAAAGAAGATGTTGCTGCATGGTCTTACGAAATCCATTCAGATGACAAAAAAGTTGTAAAAACATGGTCCGAAAAATCTGACGGCGAATCAATTCCTGCCGTAATCAAATGGGATGGAAAAGACAACGATGGTAACATTTGTGAAGGTACTTTCACCGCCTATCTCCAGGCCACTTACAAAAAAGGTAACCGCATGAGTGCCATTTCTTCTCCATTTGTTTGTACTGCAAAAGCTCCTGACATTAAAGTTGAAACAACTCCACGTTACTTCAGTCCTGACAACGATGGTGTAGATGATGAACTTTACATTACACTTGGGGCCAGCTCTAAAGCCAAAATTAAAAACTGGTCATTCATCATCAACGATCCAAAAGGAAATGCTTTCTACAAAGTTAGTGGTAAATCACAGATTACTGAACGCATGATTTGGGACGGTCTTTCAAATGTTCAGAAGGATGCATCAGGAAAAGCTGAACGTGTACAGTCTGCTATGGATTATCCTTACGAATTTACAGTTAGCGATAATCTAGGTATGACAAGTGTAGTCAAAGGTGTAATTCCTGTTGATGTACTGGTTATCCGGGACGGCAGCGTTCTTAAAATGGCAGTTCCTTCCATCATCTTTGAATCTGATGCAGCTAACTTCAATAAAGAAGTTGCAGGAAAACTAGATGCAGCTCAGATCAAGAAAAATGAAGAAATCCTTACCAGAATTGCAACAATCCTTAAGAAATTCAAGGATTACAAAGTTACTATTACAGGACACGCTAACCCAATCACCGATGATCCTCGGGAAGAAACTGAAGACAATATGATGAAATGGGGAAAAGCTTCTACACCGCTTTCACGTGAACGAGCTGATGCTATTAAAGCCTATCTTATTAAGAAAGGTGTAAACGGCAACAACCTTATCACTGACGGTAAAGGTGGTACAACACCAGTTGTAGATCCAAAAGACAAAAACAACAACTGGAAAAACCGCCGCGTAGAATTCATCCTTAGTAAATAGCTGGGAATAATAATTAATAGCAAAAGAAGCTGTCCAATAAGTTTGCATTACGGTGGTTGAGTTTATCGAAACCACCATATTTAGTGTAGCAGTCATTTCGACAGGCTCAATGAGCGCTACACTCATTATTTATTGGACAGCTTTTTTTAGTTTATAAGTGACAACGGATTTACTGTTACACCGTTTTTGTAGACTGTAAAATGCAGGTGAGGTCCCGTACTTAATCCTGTATTTCCTACCTTTCCGATTACTGTATTTGTATATACAAAGTTGCCTTTTTTACAGTTAATCGAACTCAAATGTGCATAAAGTGATTTATATCCAGAATGATGTGTAATAATTATGTAGTTTCCGTAGGTTTCGTTATATCCTGTTGTTGTTACTTTTCCATCTAGGGCAGCGTAAACTGGTGTTCCCTGTGGACAAGCCATGTCTGCACCGCTATGGAAAGATCGGTTTCCACTGAATGGTGAATCACGCCAACCATATGATGAAGAAAGCCAGTAGCGAGCCTTAATTGGTTTGTGGAACAAATCTCCGTTGATTTCCTGCCGTGTTGCCCAGTCCATCTGTGCATCTGGGAGGAAAAGTGTTGTTCCGCTTTTTAATCCCATGCCAACCTTTAATGAGTTTGCACTTGCAATTTTTTCTGCATCAATTTCATATTTTTCGGCAATTGAATCAAGAGTTTCTGTATCAGTTTTTACTGTGTAAAGAATACCTGCACTTGAAGGAATTTTAAGATACTGTCCTGGCTGGATAAGTCGGCTCTGACGGATATTATTTACACTGATAATTGTGTCCTGGGTAATGTCGTATTTGTCGGCAATAATTCCAATCATGTCTCCCGCTTTTACACGGTAAGTCTGGTATGTAACTGGTTCTACAGCTTCATCACCAGCTGAGTCATTTTCATAAGAATGATCTGTTGATTTAGCTGCTTCTTCATCAAAATTGCTAAGCAGTTCGTTCATCAAGAGGTCATCGTCTGATACATGGCTGTTTTCAACGGAAATAAGTGCTGTTGCAGTCTCAAGACCACCAATACCAGTTCTTTCGTTCCAGCGATTGTAAATGAGAACAGTAAAAAATGTTGCACATAGTCCCATTGTGAATCCGCAGATTGAACAACAGACTACTCTTTTCGTTCTGGTATTTAATATCATCAATATACTTTTTGAAACTCTATTTAATATTTGTTTGATTATACCATACAAATCAGCTTTTGAAATTTTATTTTCCATAATAACAATCCTTTATCAGACCTTTTTTTCTATTCCGATGAGATATGTTTCAAATGATTCTGAACGGCAAGCTTCCGGTTTAAATCCTTTTGCCTGCTTGAAGATTTCCCGCATATTTTTAAGTAATTTCTGCTGATCCCCATTCTGAAAAATTTTTACACAAAAGTTTCCACCGGTTTTCAGCATTGTTTGTGCATAATAAATAGCCATTTCTACAAGCTGTTCTGATCGAGCCGTGTCTACCATGCGGTTTCCAGTGGTTTTTGGTGCAGCATCACAGACAACAAGATCATAGGGACCAGCCGCTTTTATCTGCTTACGGATCTCTGCTTCATTCAAGTCTCCCTGAATAAAGGTAAGATTATCAGCCTTTACATCTTTAGAAAGAGGATTCAGGTCACAGGAAACAACTTTTCCACTTCCATCCATTTTTCTTAAAAGAAATGTTGTCCAGCTTCCAGGAGCAGCTCCAAGATCAAGTACAGTGTAGTTCTTTTTTATAAATCCGAATTTCTGGTCAATTTCCTGAAGCTTGTAAACAGAGCGTGCAGGATAACCTTCAGAGAATGCTTTCTGGGACCAAAAGTCCGGTTTTTCGTAACTATTTTTTGCCATATTTGATTTTCGGAAGAAACTTACCGATAATTTAGAAGGAACTAGAATTTTATTTATTGGGAACGTATAATTTGATTATGAAAAAAGCACTCATCATTTTTCTTCTGTGCCTGGGATTTCCTCTTTTTGCTGAATACAATCACCTTTCAATTCCAGACTCCTCTGAAATTCGTGCCATGCTTGAGGAAAGCTGGTTCAATGCAAGTCTCACAAATGTCCGCAATAATAAACCCGAAATATACTCTTCTCCAGATGGAACTCTTTTTCAGGTCCGTCTTGAAGAAACTGAACGTGATTTCTGCATTTTTGTTTCACCTCACGCCATAATTAAAGTTGATGTTTATTCTGATCTTGGAAAATACACCATGGATCAGGATGTATATCCTGGTGATGCAGCGGGTTCCTGGGAATTGATTAAAGACAAAGCTACAGGAAAAGCAAAATTTATCCGTTATTTCTTCCTTCGCGATGGTGATGTTTATCTTCAATTCTCTCCTGGAAACAACAAGAGTAATTCCTACGCAGACCTGGTTATTTTCGGTCACTATGCTGCCCGGGGAGTTTCTACCGGAATTCCTTTCAATCAGTTTTATACTGCTTCTTTTGAAAAAGCCTGTGAAATTACCAGAAAGATTCTTCCATGGGATTTTGTTGAAATTGATGTAAATGCCTATGACGGCGTAAAACAGATGATTGGCATGATTGACGAAAAATTGTCTTCCATCATTTACACAGAAGACGCCATGTACGATGGAGAAGGAAATCTTGTAAGCATTGGAAATGGCAAACCTTTGAATATCGAAGATTATGATCCAGCTTTAAAATATCTTTCTTCAGCAGGATTTGTAAAATGGATTTCTGACGGTATTGTAGTTCCTATTGCCGGTTCAAATCTTGAACGAGAACCTTTGCTTGAAGAAACTGTAACCGTAAAAGACACTGGTCATTTGGGAGTACTTTCTCAAAAATACAGCCTTTATTTTGCATTGAACTGGGTTCGTAATCTTTCTTCAGCTGTAGTTTCTGTTTCCACTGGCACTACTTATAAATTCAATCAGTCTGGTGTTGATGTTACCGATATGCCATTCTCTGCCACAATGACTTCACGTGGTCTTGAAAATCCTGTGCCTTTCATTGCAGACAGCGGTTATAAAATCGAAATGCTAAAATCGCTTATGTACGTTCTTGGAAATAAAGAAAAAGACAGCTTCTACGTGGGAGCTATTCGAGAAACAGACCGACGCTCATCACCGGAAGTAAACGTTTTCAACAATTGTGCTGCTTTCTTTCCTTATTTTGATGCAACCGGCAAATTTGAATGTGTGGTCTACATGAATGCAAAAAAAATGAGCCTGGAAGAGTTTATGTACCTCTACTCAGACTCATTCGTTTATTTGACTCGCCAGAAAGCAACCGAAAGATTCTTCCCGGAGTAAGCTTTTAGGCCTTAGCGTCTTCTACCAGTTTCCAGTATTTTCCTTTCTTTGCCAGAAGCTCTTCGTGAGTTCCTGCTTCCAGAATATTCTTTTCATCAACAACAAAGATGATGTCGGCGTTCTGGATGGTGGAAAGACGATGCGCAATTACAAAAGATGTTCTTCCCTTCAAAAGGGCCGCAATTCCTTTCTGGATCAACTGTTCTGTTTTTGTATCAATTGATGATGTAGCTTCGTCCAGAATCAGGATGCGAGGGTCGCTCAACATGGTTCTTGCAAATGCAACCAGCTGTCCCTGACCTTTTGAAAGTTCTCCTCCGCGGCTTGTAAGCTCCGTGTCATATCCTTTTTCCATCTTTTCAATAAACTCGTGGGCGTGTACAACTTTAGCAGCCGCAATAATTTCTTCTTCGGTAGCATCAAGTTTTCCGTAGCGGATATTATCTTTGATGGTTCCCGAAAAAATAAAGTTGTCCTGGGTCATAACGCCCATTTGTGTTCGCAGGCTTTTAATTGTTACGTTCCGGATGTCATATCCATCAATAAGGACTGCTCCTTCATTCACATCGTAAAAACGACTGATCAGATTTACAATGGTTGACTTTCCGGCTCCCGTTGGACCTACCAAAGCAACAGTCTTGCCGGCAACAATGTCAAAGTTCACGTTTTCAAGAACGTTTTCCTTTCCAGTGTAAGAAAAAGTAACATTATCAAATTTAACATTTCCTTTTATCTGGGGCATTTCTACTGCATTTTCTTTGTCCACAAGCTTTGCTTTAGTGTCCAGGATTTCAAAAACCCGTTCTGCACCTGAAACTGTGGTTACCAGTTGATTATAAAACTGACTCAGGTTCATGATTGGCTGCCAGAACATGCCTATGTAAGTTCCAAAAGCAATGTATGTACCGATTGAAACATCAGTTACACCAATCACCTTGATTCCTACATAATACATGGCCATTGTTCCAAGACTCCAGCACAGGTCAATTACCGACCAGTAAGCATCGGACCATCTAACAGCTTTTACAAAAGCACCACGGTACTCCCCGATAATTGACCGGAAAGTTGCATTTGTTTCTTTCTGAGCATTGAAAGAATGAACAATCTTGATGCCCGAAAAATCTTCATTTACAAAGGCACTCATATTTGACTGTTTCTTTCGGAACACCTGCCAGTAGTTATGGCTTTTCTTGGAGATTATCCAAATACCTAACATCATTGGAGGCAGACTGAACAAAGAAGCCAGTGCAAGACGCCAGTTTTTTGTAAACATAATGACGCCTACTGCGATTACTGTAATCAGTTCTGGAATCAGTGTTGTTACACAGTTTTCCATAATATCCCTGAGGGAATTTACATCACCTGTAATTCGGGCAAGGATTTTTCCAATTGGACGGGAATCAAAAAAATTCAGGTCCAGTGTTTGAATGTGAGTATAAAGCTGCTCACGTATTTTAAGAATAACCTGGTTACTTGTTTTTGCCATTAAAAGCATTCGCAGTTTAATAGCCAGAACCAGTCCAAGATTTAGAACTGCAGCAAGTATTATCAGACGGATAAATCCATGCAGATCTTTGGGCATAATGTACTTGTCAACGGCAGCTTCAAAAAACAGAGGGTTGATAAGCTGGACACAAGTACCGAATCCCATCAATAAAAGAACGATAAAAATCCGCCCTTTGTATTCAAATAAATATTTCAAAAGACGAGCAATGGTGACAATTTTCGGTTTGTCTACGCTTTTCTCGTCTTCTTTATATGAATTAATCATAAACAACTCCGTAGCACAATTTTATTCAGCATATTGTGTGCAGTATGTCTCATAGTAGAGACCCTTCTGTTCCAAAAGCTGGGCGTGATTTCCCCGTTCAGCAATTTTTCCGTCTTCCAGAACGATTATTTCATCTGCCTTTCTGACTGCACTTATTCGGTGGGCAATAATGATTTTTGTTATGCCTTCCAAAGACTGCAGCATAGCCTGAATTTTCTGTTCAGTTTCAGTGTCCAAGGCGGAAGTACTGTCATCCAGAATAAGCACCGGTTTATTGCGGCAAAGAGCTCTGGCAATTGTAAGTCGCTGTTTCTGGCCGCCGGAAAGTCCCACTCCACGTTCACCAATTACCGTGTTCAATTTTTCATTCAGATTGAAAACAAATTCGTCACTGGCAGAAAGTTCAATGGAAGCATCCACCAATTCTTCTGTAAGATTTTCCCGATCACCAAGACGAACATTTCCGTCAATTGAATCACTGAACAGGAAAATATCCTGCATAACGGTAGAAACGTTTTCCCGCAGCTGCCACAAAGGAAGGTCCTTAATATTCACATCGTCCAGCCGGATTTCACCATCACTGCAATCATAAATTCGCTTTAGCAGATTGGTAATTGTTGTTTTACCAGAACCTGTGGCACCCATAATTCCAAGAGTTTTACCTTTTTCAACGCAAAAACTAATGTCGTCCAGAATTTTAGTACCGTTTTCCTTGGCAAAGCTGACGTGTGAAAATTCAACTTTTCCTTTGATTTCTGAAAGCTGATTTTCATCTTCTACGCTTTTAATTTCTGTTTCTTCAGCAAAAATTTTGTTCAGGCGTTTTACGGATGCAAGCCCTTGGGAAAGTCCGTTGGTAATCCAGCCCAGCATTTCCATTGGCCACACAATATTTGATGCATAGGAAATAAAAGCTGTAAGCTCACCTACCGTCAGTTCATTTCCCTTCATAACCATTATTCCGCCTGGCACAAGTACCATATAAGGCAGAATGTGTGTAATACACTGAATAAGCGGGTTGTATTTTACAAAAATCTTTGACAGACCAATATTAAGATCACGGAATTCTCTGGCATGTTTAAAGAATTTCTGTTTTTCGTACTCTTCCCGAGCAAATGATTTTACTGTTCTGATTCCGGCAAGATTCTCCTGAGCAGTGTTGTTAAGTTCTGCACCACTTTCTGCAATGGCTTCAAATTCACTACCCAGTTTTCCTTCCATTCTGATGGCAATAAAAGCTGCAAGTCCCATTGCAATTGTAGGGATAACAGCCAGCTTCCAGTTCAGGCGATACATACAGAACAACGCAAGACCTGAATGGATTATAGTCTGGAAAAGAAGCATTCCGATATAACTAAAAATGTCCCATACTTTACCTGCATCTTCGGTAATACGGGCCATGAGTTCACCGGTGTTAATTTTGTCGAAAAAAATTGCTGACAGACTTTGAATTTTTTCGAACAGTTCAATTCGTAAGTCTGATCCGATTTTTGAACCCACCATATCACAGGTGAATTCCTTAATGTAATTGAAAAAAAATCTTCCTACTCCCACGGCGAGGATTGAAAGGAGACAGGAACCCAACAAATCGATTTTTCTACCCACCAGAACTTCATCAACAATCTTTTTGTAAACAAGAGGGTAGTACATGTCCAGGGCAATACAAGTGATCAAAGCCACAAGTACAATCGAATAAGCCCACCAATACTTCTTAAAATAAGAAAGTAATTTAATTTTTTTCACTTTAGCCCCAGGGTATCAAAAACCCCAAATATACGCGCGAGGAAGCCTTAGTATGACTAACTTAAATTTTTATCTCCAAGATGTCAATAGCTCTACATTGAAACTGCATTTTTTTATCATTATACTTGAGCCATGTCCAAAATTACCATTAAAAACTGCCGAATCGAAACAAATAAAAATATCCTTATTGATCATATTACCTGGGAATTTACCGACGGTCAGACCTGGCTTGTAATAGGCCCAAACGGCGGTGGAAAAGCTGAATTTTTAAATGCAATTTCGGGTGATCCAGCTCTCCGCATTGTTCCAAACGCTCCTTCTGCCGAAAATCCAAGTGAAACTCCCCTTTATTCTTCTGTTTTTGGAAATGATGTAGAAATTGTTTCTTTGGAACGAGCCGCCCGTCTTATTCAGGAAGAGCGTGAAAATGATGAAAGTGAATATATGGAAGGAGGCGTGGATATTGGACGAACCGGCCGTGTTTTTATTGCAGAAAGACTTTGCGGATCAATTGCAAAAAATGCTCCACTTCCAAAGGTTGCACTTGAACTGGACAGTCGCCCTGAAATCAAGCTTTGCGGTGTTGAAAAAATCCTCGACCGCGGACTTAAATATATGTCTACCGGAGAAATCCGTCGTACACTTCTGGCCCGTGCACTAATCAGCGGAAAAAAACTTTTGATTCTTTCTGATCCATTTGCCGGCCTTGATAAAGAAAGCCGCACCATCCTGCTTAAATTCTTTGAAAATTATCCGTCACTTATTATGGGAATGGAACGATGGCACGAAATTCCGTCATCAATTACCCACGTTCTGGAATGGAAAAACAAGGAAATTTCTTTTTGCGGACCAAGAGCTGATTACGAAAAACTCCTTGAAAAGCGGGCCGCCGAAAAAGCTGCCACTTTTGAAGAAGTAAAAACTGCCTTTAATTCTGAACTTGCCCAGACTTTGAATGACACTTCCGTTATCCGGGAATCAGTTTCATCAAAAGAGTCTATGCTCCAGAGTGAAAGTCCTGTTTTAATCGAAATGAACAACGTAAATGTTGGATGGGGCGATCACCATGTTCTTAGAAACCTTAGCTGGAAACTGCGTCAGGGCGAGCACTGGCTTATCCGAGGTCCAAACGGATCTGGAAAAACCACTTTCCTCGAGCTTATTACCGGCGACAACGGGCAGGTTTATGCCAACGATGTGCGTATTTTCGGCGTGAAACGTGGAAGCGGTGAAAGCATCTGGGAAATTAAGCAGAAACTTGGAATAGTTTCTTATCGAATGCACGTAGAATATCGTATGCTTGGTGGAACAAGTCTTAAAAACGTGATTGTTTCTGGATTCCGTGATTCCATTGGTCTTTACGGAGCTGCTACCGACGTTGAAATGACAGCCGCCCTAAAATGGCTGAAACTAGGCGGATTTGAAGGTCGTGAAAATGAAAGCTTTGGAGCTTTAAGTTACGGTGAACAGCGTGCCATTCTTATTTTGCGCTCGGCAGTGAAGTGTCCGCCAATTCTTATTCTTGATGAACCTTGCCATGGCCTTGATGAAGCTTACCGCGACAGAATCCTTCAGCTTATGGAAAAGATTGCAGAAACAGGCGATGTAACCCTTCTCCACGTTACCCACGATCCTTCCGAAAAACTGGCTAACGAAAAGCACATCCTAGAGCTTCATCCCGACGAAGACCCAATGTATTTAATTATTAACGAGTAAGCCTTATCATCATTAATGCATGTAATGTTCTGCAGCAAGAGTATTCACTTCACGAGCCATATCTGCCAAAGCTACTTGTTTTTGAACAGCACCCATTTCCCAGGCTACTCGAGGCATTCCGTAAACGATGGAAGATTTTTCGTCCTGTCCCAAAGTCCAGGCACCTTCTTTTCGCATCTCTGCAAGCTGGGCAGCTCCATCTTTTCCCATACCTGTCATAATGATACCCAAAGCACGGTTCTGGTATACCTTTGCAGCACTTTCAAAAAGAACATCAGCTGAAGGACGGTGACCATTGCGCTGAGGTGCATCTGAAAGACGGATTACATTTCCTATAGCTCGTTTTTCAATGTAGATGTGGTGACTTCCAGGAGCAATATAAATGTGTCCTCCGAAAATAGGTTCACCATCAACAGCTTCACTTACCTGAAGTGGACAAATTGAGTTCAAGCTTCGTGCAAATTCTGCTGTAAATCCGGCAGGCATGTGCTGAACAACAAGAATTGGCTGTTTTAAATCTGGAGAAAGATCCTTAAACATTTCACGGAGAGCGTTTGGACCACCAGTAGAAATTCCAAGAACAATTACTTCAATACGACCACTTTCTCGCACCGGAGTAATTATTTGTTTTTCTTTTGGTTTTGCCGGCTGCTGCCAGAAGCTTGATTTTACTTCCTCTTTTTTGATGGAAATATTCTGGACACCCTGTTCAATTTTTTTCTGCTGAACAAATTTTTCTGCAGCTCTGTACTTTATCTGATTATGGAAATAGTCAGGTTCATGTACATTTTTATGATGCATGATTGCGTAGGCTCCACCATAGGCAGCAACGCATTCAATTACCTGTTCGCTTACATCTGAAATTTTAAGTGTTACTGATCCACCTGGCTTTGTAATAAAATCACTGGCGCCTAACGAAAGACACTGCATTGTTACAGAAGCACCTTCAGTAGCAACACTGGAAAGAATAATTACAGGTACATCAATATGACGGGCTTTTCTTTCTTCAAGAAATTTAATCCCACCCATAACAGGCATTTCAATATCAAGGAGAATAACGTCCGGTTTAAATTCAGTTATATGGTCAAGAAGATCCTGTCCGTTAACTGCTTTACCGGCAATAGTAAGTCCATCGTTCTCATCAATAATTCGACCAATCAGATTTCTCATTAAAGCCGAATCATCACAAATAGCTACTCTAATATCATCCATTAATCTATCCTGATTAAATTATTTTGTCATTTTCTGGTAAAGACAAGCCCAGTCTGTTTTAAGGAATTCAAACTGTGTTTTCATACCAAACAATGATTCTGAATGTCCAATATAAAGATAAGACTGTGGTGCCATAGATTCATAGAATCTGTTGATAACGGCAAGCTGGGCTGGTTCATCAAAATAAATCAAAACGTTACGGCAGAAAATTACATCAAGATTTCGGGCACCTGAATCGTTTTTTAAGTTATGGTAATCGAATGAAACAGTATCCATGATTTCTTTTTTCATCTGATAACCACCATCTACTTTTGTAAAGAAGCGTGTCAGATAATCAGCTGGAACACCATCTACTCGATTGTCTGCATAAAATCCCTGCTGTCCTATCATAAGTGACTTAAGGGAAATGTCGGAGGCAGTTACTTTGAAAGTGTAAGGAGGTTTTACGATATCTTTTAGAATCATGGCGATTGTATATGGTTCTTCACCAGTAGAACAACCGGCACTCCATACGCGGATTACGTTGTCGCGGCCATGTGCTTTTTTGTGCTCAATTACCTTTGGAATAACGTAATTTATAAATGCATCAAAGTGAGGCTGATTTCGGAAAAATCGGGTCAGATTTGTTGTTACAGAATCAAGCATTACTTTCATTTCTTCTTTGTCGGTAGTAATGATGTTGTAATACTCTTTTGGTGTAGCAATCTGCTTTCGGTGAAGCAGATCCTTCATTCGGCTGTCCAGAATTGAACGGTTTGTTGCCGAAAATGTAATGCCACTTTCATCGTAAATCAATTTGCGGAAAAGCTCAAAGTCCGCATCAGTTAAAATATCTGCCATAAATTTTATTATATCTCAAAAATCTCTAATCTTCAAGATAAATGTGATTTCTTGTCAAAACTAGAGATAAAGTAACATTAGAAATAGCGGGAATTAGTGGCAATCCCTTCTTTTCTTGTGCAAATATTCACATTATGCACAGGATTTCGAGAAATTTGCACATGAACCTGTTTCCCAAAATTGAAAATATTTTAAATTTGAGTAATAGATAATTAGTCCCATTTCCCAAAATTAAAAAATTATTGATTTTGGGAAATGGACAAATGCTTTTTTTCTTTCCAGTGATTTAGCAACACTGTTTACAGGCCGAGTTTTTCAAATAAAAGTATTCCCTTTTTCATTCTTAGAATATCAGAAATATTTTAAGAATGCTGATCCTGAAAATGCTTTTGATTCTTATGTTAAAGAAGGCGGAATGTCAGGTTCTTTTGTCTATAAATCTACAGAAGAAAAATACGCTTATATCAAAGATGTATTTGATACTCTGATTACCCGAGATATTGTTCAAAAGTATAAAATCAAAAATGAAGTTTTGCTGAATAAATTAAATGACTTTATGCTTGATAATATATCTTCAGAAGTTTCTGTCCGTAAAATTGCAGACACTCTTACAAGTAATCAGGATAATACAAATCATAAAACCATAGGTTCTTACCTCAATTATCTTTGCAACACCTTTGCTTTTTATAAAGTCCGCCGTTATGACATTCGCGGAAAAAAATATCTTGCCAGCCAGGATAAATATTATCTTGCCGACCATTCCTTCCGCTATGCAATTCTTGGAACTAAAAACATGGATTATGGCAGAGTTTATGAAAACATGGTTTGTATAGAATTGCTGCGCAGGGGCTATGAAGTTTACACCGGAGTTTTATATAAAAAGGAAATTGATTTTGTTGCAATAAAGCAGAGTGAGAAAATCTATATTCAGGTTAGTGACGATATTTCTTCTCCAGAAACTCTTGAACGGGAAGTAACTCCATTGTTGAGCATAAAAGACGCTTACCCTAAAGTTTTAATTGCACGAACAAAACATGAAAAATATTTATACGAAGGAATAAGTATAATAAATCTGGCTGATTTTCTTTTGAATAAGGAGTAGCACTTTATGGCAAACTACATTACCGAAGATGACATTGAAGTTTCTCTTATAAATATTCTTAAAAGCGATGAGCTTGCGTTTAACTTCATCCAGTGTGATTCAAATCCAAATCTTAAAGAACAACCTGATGCAACAAACCGTACTTCTAAAAACAATGTGTTTTGCCGGAATTTGTTGTAAAATGGAAATATAACAAGGGAAATTAGAGGAAATTAGAGGAAAATTTCCCCTATTTTCTTGCCAGCACAACGAACCTATGTTATAGTTAAACTATGATTGAAGATCCTCCAAATTCAGATTTTATTTCTGAAGCAGCTGTCTCTCTACTAATCAATCCCGAGTATCGAAGCTATTTCAGAAAGGTAGACGAAAACTATTACTATTGGGATAAGGTAAAATATAATTCCCCAAAAGGAATAGACCCAAAAGATTTTTGGGCTGCAATTAAATTATCTCGTATGTCTAGCGTTGTTTCCTTTGGTAAATATATTTTCAAATATAAGATAAACGATTTTATGCAAAAATATCTTCATGATTTTGACATGAATTTTGGAGGTACTTTATCTTCTGATAATCTGATAACTGAAAAAACAAAACAGTATTATTTGCTTAGTTCAATTATGGAAGAAGCAATAGCATCCAGCCAGATGGAAGGTGCATCTACAACGCGAAAGGTTGCCAAGGAAATGCTTCTTAAGCAAAAAAAGCCTAAAGATCCAAGTCAGCAAATGATATTGAATAATTATAAAACAATTCGATTCCTTTCTGAAAATAAAAATGAACCTTTAACCAAAGAGCTGTTATTAGAAATACATAGACAGATAACAGAAAAAACTCTGGAAAATCCAGAAGAAGAAGGCAAATTCAGAGACAGCAATGATATAGTCGTTTCAAATAATATAACCGGAGAAGTTGCTCATAATCCTCCAGACTATAACGAAATTGAAACGGTTCTAAATGATTTATGTGATTTTGCAAATAAAGATGAAGCTTTCATACATCCAATTATAAAAGCAATAATTATCCACTTTGTAATTTCATTTTTACATCCTTTTACTGATGGAAATGGCAGAACGGCTCGTTCACTATTTTATTGGCATATGCTTAAGAAGGGATATTGGCTTACAGAATTTCTATCGATTTCAAGAATCATATATGCTTCAAAAGATAAATATGAAAAAGTCTTTTTGTATACTGAGCATGATGATTATGATTTAGGATATTTTATAAATTATAATCTTGTAGTTCTGAATAAAGCGTTTATTGAGTTAACGAAATATCTTGAACGAAAAGCTAAAGAGCAGGCCGCCTTGTTTGAATTCAAGACAATAATAGGTATTAACGAACGGCAGGCTCAAATCATTAAAATTGCAACTGAAAAACCAAGTACAATATTTATCAGTAAAGACTTGCAGACAGAATTGGGAGTTTCCGTTAAAACAATCAGATCTGATTTAGAAGGCCTTGTTCAAATGGGATTATTAAAAACATATCCGTTAAATCAGCGTCTTGTTGGATATCTCAGAGCAGAAAATTTTGATGATAAGATAAGGGAAATTAGAGGAAATTAGAGGAAAATTTCCCCTATTTTCTTGTACAAATATTTACTTTATGCACAGGATTTCATGCCTGTATGGATTGTGCAGAGGTTCGAGAAAAAGTATATAAATTTCTAAAATCTCAGGATTTTAATTTCCAATGTATTGTTGCAAGAAAAAATCTTGAATTGTTTAGAAAAAAGTTTGATTTAAAAGAGGCAAAAAAAGGGGCTGTCTCAAAAGTAATGATCGCTACACTAAATGTGGTGGTTTCGATAAACTCAACCACCCTTCGAAATGAGCGCTACACTAAAATGTGGTGGTTTCGACCCTTCGACAAGCTCAGGATACCACCCTTCGACATGGCTCAGGGACCGTAAACTCAACCACCCTTCGAAATGACTGCTACACTAAATGACCGTAATGCAAACTTATTGGACAGATTCCTTTCGGAACGAATGGCATGAAGCCCACCCCCCTTATTCTATGGGAACCACTTAATTTCTGATAGCGTCGATATTGGCTTTTCCGCCTGGAACAAATGGAAGAACATCTTCTTCGCAGTCAACAAGAGCCTGTACAAAACAAGGTTTATTCTGTCGGTTCATGTCGAAAGCTTTTTTGTACCATTCCGGATCTTTGTTTGCATCAACAACTTCAATTCCAAAACCGGCGGCAATGCTAAGAAGATCTGGCTGACGGCCAAAAATACTTGCTGAATAATTTTTATCAAAAAGGTATTTCTGCTGCTGGTAAACCATACCCAAAGTACCGTTTTTGAAAACCACAACGGTAACAGGCAGGTTTAATTCAGCCAAAGTTGCCATTTCCTGAATGTTCATCATGATGGAACCGTCACCGCTGAAACAAACAACTCGTTTATCAGGATTTGCAAGACTTGCACCAAGAGCAGCAGGAAGACCAAATCCCATTGTTCCAAGGCTTCCTGATGTAAGGAAAGTGCGTGCTTTTTCAACTGGATAATACTGAGCGGCCCACATCTGATGCTGACCAACATCTGTAGTTACAATGATATCACTGGCTTTAAGACCGGCTTTTTCGGCAAGAACAGGAACACTTGAAATAAACTCACGAGGATTTGTTTTTTCAGCTCCAGCCGGACGACCACAGGTAAGCGAATCATTTTCTTTCTTAATATTCTGAATCTTTTCCAGCCAGACTGCACGAGCTTCAGCACATTGCCAGGCCTGAGCAAACTTTTCCTGTTTTTCGGCAGCCAGTTCCACAAGGATTGGGAAAACTGATTCAACATCGGCAACTACACTTACATCGCTGGCAATGATTTTATCAACTTCAGCTGCATCAACATCAATATGAATTACTTTTGCTTTTGGACAGAACTTGCTTACAACACCTGTAGCACGGTCATCAAAACGAACACCAGCGGCAATTACAACATCACTTTCGTACATTGCAACGTTGGCAGCATAACTTCCGTGCATACCAACCATACCAATATTCATTTCAGATGATTTTGGAACAGCCCCAATTCCCATCAAACTTGTAACTACCGGCATGCGGTAAATTTTCAGGAAATTTTCCAGTCCTTTTGCTGCATCCACCGAGTTACATCCACCACCGCAGAAAAGAACTGGTTTTTTTGCATTAATAAGAATGTCGGTGATTTTATCCATTTTGTTGGCATATTCACTGGCAGGAGTGTGGAAACGGATATCACGGACCTTTGTGTTTTCAATCTGAGGCCATTCATTAAAATCGCAGGTAGCCAGCTGAACATCACGAGGAACATCAATAAGAACTGGTCCCGGACGACCGCTTGTTGCAATGGCAAAGGCTTCTGGAATAGCTGTAAGAAGCTCTTCAGGAGTTTTTACCATTATCGAATGTTTTGTAATTGAAAAACTGAGTCCGAATGTATCTGCTTCCTGGAAAGCGTCTGTTCCCAAAAGATAAGTATTAACCTGACCTGTAATCGCAATAATTGGAATTGAATCACAGCGTGCGTCGGCAATTGCTGTCAAAAGGTTCATAGCACCAGGTCCTGAAGTTGCCATACAAACGGCTGGAACTCCAGTTGAACGAGTCATACCCTGAGCAATAAAACCTGCTGCCTGTTCGTGACGGACCAGAATGTGACGAATTGAACTTCTTTCCAACTCATCGTACAAAGGCAAAATTGAACCACCGGGAATTCCGGCTACTGTTTTAATACCAAAGCTTTCCAAAAGATGCACAATTATTTCTGATCCTGTTTTTCGCATGCTTTTTTTTCCTTTTGATTAGAGTTATAATTAAGGAAGTTTACCACATTTTTTATAAATAATCAAATAAATGAAGCGTCACTTAAGTTTCGACATTATAATTGCAGTTCTCTTTTCCGCTGTACTTGCTTTTTCTTTATGGAATCTGATGAGTCTGCGTTCCCAAAAAAAAGGAAAATCAATGGTGATTATTGAAGCACCTGGCGAAAAGTACATCTATCCTTTGGATAAAAACCGGGAAATCAGCATACCAGGAGCTTTGGGAGACACCATTGTAAAGATTGAAAAGGGTCAGGTCTGGGTAATTGACTCTCCCTGCGCAAATAAGATTTGTGTCCAGGCAGGAAAATTGAGTCGCGGAGGACAGTGGGCAAGCTGTCTTCCAAATGCAGTATTTGTAAAAATCGAAGGTCGGGCTGAAGAAAACGGTTACGACGCATATTAAATTGATTTTCTTCCTCAGAAGGTGATTTAATCTTCAGTGATGTAAACTTCTCCGTCTGTCCCTACAAAAACAGCTTTGAATTTTACTCCAAGAGCCTTTTCCAGCTCATCCTTCATTTCCAGTGATTTTTCCTTTCCAAGAACAAAAAGGGTTGTGGAAAGAATGTCGCAGGCAAAACTTGATTTACTGATTATGCTTACTGCTGCAAGTCCGTTTTCCACAGGCCAGCCAGTATTTGGATCAAGAATATGATGATAACGTTTTCCACCGGCTTCAAAATATCTTTCATAATTTCCACTGGTTACCACTGAAGCTGCTTCTGTCTGAACCCGCACAAGTGGATCTCCCGTTGGATTTTCCGGATTTTTGATTCCAACAGTCCAAAGTGAGTGATCAGGCTTTTCTCCGTAAACGTAAATGTTTCCACCAAGATCAACAATGGCCCGCTTTACTTTATGTGCTTCAAGAATCTCTACAATGCGGTCAGTGGCATATCCTTTTACAACGGCGCCAAAATTAAATCCGTTTTTTTCTAGGGTTTCCGCAATTTCAGCTTTGGAAGGCACCTTTGGATTTTTTCCGTTGATGTCCCACAGTTTGATTAATGGATCCAGAGTTACGTCCAAGGCTCCGCCAGTAAGCTCATAAATAGATTTTGATGCAGATAAAATTCTTTTGAAATGTTCTGATAACAATATTTCATCGGCACAGGAAAAATATTCTTCTTTGGACTTCCCTTCCAATTTTCTGTTCAATCTGCTCACTTCAGAATCAGGTTTTGTTGCACTGAATGTAGCTTCCAGTTCAGAAAGAATGGCCCCGATTTCGTTGTACAATTCCTGACTTCCATCTTCGTATGCGTTAATTGTACAGACAGTATCCATGGCAAACCAGACTTGGGGATCCATTGTTCTGGCCTTTTTTTGCGAACATGATGAAAATGTACAGACAAATCCCACAAAAAGCAGGGTTTTTATAACTAATTTACATTTTCCCATACTTCACAAAGCCTCGTATCAATATAAATAAAAAGTGATTTTCTATTTTTTTTGATGTTTACAATGTCTGTACATTTACTGGAATTTTCCCGGTATAGTTCACCAAAAATTCCAAAAGCTTCGCTTACAAATTCACCGGCTTTACCAGGCAAATGAATGTTTTTGTTTACAGCAAAACGGCTCACTACCACCATGGCACATAATTTTCCACTTTTTAATAGACCTGCCACAAGAGGAATATCCGTTACCTTAAAAGAACCGTACTGCCACAGAATTTTTCCCGCAGGACTCAAAAGCTCCAGATAAGTAACTGAAACAATAATCAAAAGTGGAGTTATAAGCCGAATCTTTTTATATTTAATTGCATTTAAAATCAAAAACAGAATAAAAGTTCCGTAAATCAAATATAGCGATGAACTAATAAGAATCCCGGCAAATGCCAGAATGGAAATCAAAATTGATGTATAGATTTTCAAGAAAGATTTTTTTCTGTCGTCCTCCAGTCCACTTTTGACATTCTGAAAATATGTGGAATTTTCTTTTTTGGCAGATACGACGGTTTTTTCGGTGGACCCGTTAATTCCCACAATTTTTACAAACCGACTGTTCTTCCAGAAGATGTTCATGAATATACCAAGTATCCCTGAGCACAAAAAACCTGCCGACAAAAGCAATGGAGCCACGTAAGATATGTTGTCACCGAACATAATAAGTTTTGCCACCACAATCTGGGCAAGATTATTCATCAATCCGCCAAAAAGACTTACGCCGAACCAGCTAACAAGTTCACGTTTTCCACCCAAAAGACGATAAATCAACAGCATGCCAACCCCGGATGCTACTGTACCGGCAAGAGAAAACAGAAATACATAAGAAAAAAGTGTCCCAGAAACAAAAGCCTGCAAAAGTACTTTCAAAAATAACAGGATAATAGTTTCTTTTACGGAAAAAAGAGCCAGGCTTGCCATTACAGGAAGATTTGCAAGTCCTAACCTCATAAAGGGAAGAGGTTTTGGAATAGCCATTTCTACGGCCGAAAGAAAGAAACACAATGCTGAAAAGAATGTAATCCTGTTTTTCATTTGTCTTTTACTTTGTCTTTTACTTCCAATATTATAGTGTAATTTTAGCAGATAAGTGATATAATTTCACTTATACTTAATCAAATTTAATATTTTTGGAGTCTTTTTATATGAAAAGTGATAACGCAAAAAAGGGTATTGCCCGTGCTCCTCACCGCTCGTTGTTCTACGCAATGGGATACACTGATGAAGAACTTTCAAAGCCTCTCGTAGGTGTTTGCTGCGCCAAGAACGAGATTATTCCAGGTCACATTGAGCTTGACCGCATTGCCGACGCTGTAAAAGCCGGTATCCGTATGGCAGGGGGAACGCCAATCGAATTCCCTGCAATTGGTGTTTGTGACGGTATCGCCATGGGTCACGAAGGTATGAAATACTCTCTTGTTACACGTGAACTGATTGCCGACTCTGTTGAATGTGTTGCAAAAGCCCACCAGTTTGACGCTCTTGTTATGATTCCTAACTGTGACAAAATCGTTCCTGGTATGCTGATGGCTGCTGCCCGTCTGGATCTGCCAACTGTTTTTGTAAGTGGCGGTCCAATGATGCCAGGTCACCTTCCTGGAAATGACTGTTCAAATCCATACAGCGGAAAAAACCTTTCTTTGACAGATATGTTTGAAGCCGTTGGTGGTGTTGCATCAGGCAAAGTAACTGAAGAGCAGCTTAAGGAAATGGAACTGGTTGCCTGTCCTGGATGTGGTGCCTGTTCTGGTATGTTCACTGCAAACTCAATGAACTGTCTTACAGAAACTCTTGGTCTTGGTCTTCCTGGAAACGGAACAATTCCTGCTACAACCGGACGCCGAATCATGCTTGCAAAACACGCTGGTATGCAGGTTATGGAACTGTACAATAAAGGAATTACAGCTCGTAAACTCATGACTAAAGATCATTTTACAAACGCTCTTGCTGCCGACATGGCTCTTGGCTGCTCTTCCAACACAATGCTCCACCTTCCAGCCATTGCCCACGAAGCAGGACTTTCAATCGATCTTCACGAAGTAAATGATATTTCAAACCGCACACCAAACCTTTGTCACCTGGCTCCAGCCGGTCACACTTTTATGTGCGAGCTTGATGATGCTGGTGGTGTTCAGGCTGTTCTTGCTGAACTTGCAAAGAAAAATCTTATCAACACAAACGTACTTACTGCCACTGGTAAAACAATCGCTGAAAACATCAAAGGTGTAAAAAACCGCAACCCTGAAGTTCTTCGCCCAATTGAAAACCCATTCAGCGACAACGGTGGAATCGCCATTCTCTTTGGAAACCTGGCACCAAACGGTACAGTTGTAAAACGAAGTGCCTGCGCTAAAGAACTGATGAAACACACAGGTCCAGCCCGCGTATTCAACGACGAAACAGAAGCTATGGACGCTGTTCAGAAACAGCAGATTAAACCTGGCGATGTTGTAGTTATCCGTTACGAAGGTCCAAAAGGTGGTCCTGGTATGCGCGAAATGCTTGCCGTTACTGCCGCTTTGGCCGGTCAGGGACTTGATAAAGAAGTTGCCCTCATTACAGACGGACGCTTCTCTGGTGCTACACGGGGTGCTTCTTTAGGACACTGTTCTCCAGAAGCTGCTGTTGGTGGACCAATTGCTCTTGTTGAAGAAGGTGATTTGATTGAACTGGACATCAACAACTACAAAATCACACTTAAAGTAAGTGATGAAGAACTTGCTGCACGTAAAGCAAAATGGGTATGTCCTGAACCAAAAGTAAAAACAGGTTACCTTGCCCGCTACGCCAAACTGGTAAGTTCAGCCGACCAGGGCGCAATCCTGCAGTAATTTAGATTAACTGAAATATAAAAAAGGGCTGTCCTAAAAGTAATACAAACTTATTGGACATCCCTTTTTTGGGGTTGAACGGCAATCATTTTCAGTTATAATTCAAATTGAGAAATTGTTCTGAAATACTTTTCTGCAATTACAGTTGTTCTTTGACTAAAGTAATTCCACTCTGTATGAGTATTAGCTTCATATATTTCACCCTTTTTATCTCGGTAATAGTCATAAAAAGTAATTGTTACTGAATCAGTCATTATTTTACGTTTATACATACAAACCTCTGTTATGACTACACTTTTTCAAGGGAGTTTTCTCTTATAAACTACACTTTTTCAAGGCAGTTTTCAATAGTTCACTACACTTTTTCAAGGGAGTTTTAATAAGACTCTCGACTCCGCTCGAGATGACATTGTTTGTGATGACAGCCTGAATGGCTGTTTGTGACAGCGTATGCCAAGTTTTCTGTTCACCCCTTCTTACAAACTCCCAAACACTTTTCCTAGGCTGTCGTTGATTACTAAATCTGCATAGGTATCGGAGCTGGTTTGGGACTTGTTGATTACTACAAGGTACTTTCCATGGAAGTAGTTTACCAGACCGGCAGCAGGATAAACTGTCAGGGAAGTACCACCTATAATCAGCATGTCTGCTTCGGAAATTGCCTGAATAGCTCCTTCTACTGTGGCATTATCAAGACCTTCTTCATACAAAACTACATCTGGTTTTACAAGTCCACCGCATTCATCACAATAACATATGTAATCTTTGGAATTTGTCTGTACAAAATCACCATTAAAGAACTTTCCGCACTCAATACAATGATTTTTTTGGGTAGTTCCGTGAAGCTCATAAACTGCCTTGCTTCCTGCCGCCTGGTGAAGCCCGTCAATATTCTGAGTAATTACTGCAGTCAATTTTCCTTTTGTTTCAAGTTCTGCAAGTTTTTTATGAGTAATATTTGGCTCAATTCCCTTAACAAGGATTTTTTTCCGATAAAACCGCCAGAACTCCCGGGTATTATTAAAAAAGAAAGAGTGACTCAAAATCGTTTCGGGCGGATAATCCCACTGCTGATTGTAAAGTCCGTCCACACTACGAAAATCCGGTATTCCACTTTCGGTAGATACGCCGGCTCCACCAAAAAAAACAATCCTGTTGCTTTCTACTACCATTTGCTTGAATCGTTCTATTTTTTCATCCATACCCCAATTATACTACAGGAAACTTAACGCTGGAATTTTTTTTGAGGTACAATTATGGAAAAAAAGCTTCGATGGGCTATTCTTGGATGCGGAAATATCGCTAATTGTATGGCAGCTGCTCTTAAAGACACAGATACAGCTATTCTTTATGCCGCTGCTTCCCGCTCTTTGGACAAAGCACAGGATTTTTCAAAAAAATATGGTTTTGAAAAAGCATACGGTTCTTATGAAGAAGTATACGCTGATCCAAATGTTGATGCAGTTTACATTGCAACTCCACACCCGTACCACAAGGATATGGCTATTGCCGCTTTAAATGCCAAAATTGCAGTTCTCTGTGAAAAACCAGCCTGCATGAACAGTACTGAACTTGAAGAAGTACTTGCCTGTGCCAAGAAAAACGGTGTTTTCTTTATGGAAGCTATGTGGATGCGATTCCAGCCTGCCTTCCGCAAAGTAATGGAACTCATTTCTTCTGAAAAGCATGGAAAGCTTTTGAATGTTTACGCTGACATCTGCTGTAAAAATGAATATCACCCTGGTTCACGTTATTATGAAGTTGAACTTGGTGGAGGGGCCATGCTGGACCTGGGCATCTACATGCTTACTTCAGCACTTGGAGCAATGTCGGCCGCCCACAAAGAAGCTTTTGCACTCTGTGAGCCAGATGAAATCCACTCAATTAAACGTTCTGTTTTTACCGGTGTTGACGGATTTGAAACAATGATCATGCGCCGTAATGAAGTAATTGCAACTCTTACTGCTGGTTTTGACAGCGGAAGTGGGGAAATTACAAGATGCGCAAAATACATTTGTGAAAAGGGAGCTATTGTTACAGAAGGCTTCTGGTATGGCCAGAAAGTTTCGGTTTATGACAATAACGGAACTCCTGTTGAAGAATATCCTCTGCCATTCAGAATCAACGGCTATGAATATGAAGCTGCCGAAGTTACAGCATGCATTCTGGAAGGAAAGACTGAATGTGCCCAGCATACCTGGAACGATACTCGCCTCTTGGCGAAACTGATGGACGATTTTTTGAAATAAAAACTCACTCTCCGATTTCGTACATTTTTTGTGCGCTTACTAGTTTTCGGCCATATTCACGTGTTTCGGCATATGGAAGAGTTTCCAGGAAAATATCTTCTGGGAGATTCTTCCAGCTGGTCTGGGCACTCTGTTTCCATCGGCGGACACGTGTAATACCGGCATTGTAAGAAAAATAAGCGCTGAGTAAATCACCATCCAATCTCTGGATAAGCTCAGAAAGATAAAAGGCCCCCAACTCAATGTTAATTTCTGGGTCGCTCAAATCATAATCAGAAATTTTCAATTTCCTTGCCACATCAGCTGCAGTAAATTCCATCAGCTGCGTAAGTCCAACTGCGCCTGCATAACTACGCACATCTGGATCAAAAAAGGATTCACTTCGTATTAATGCCCACAAAGAATTTGGTGAAATTCCGTATTTTGTACAGACATTTTCCACATTTTCACGGTAATTTTTTGGATAAAGAAGATTATGCAGCTCCATGTTGATTGGTTCATCTGTACGCATTGCATGACGGCTTGCCATCCTTAAACTCTGCACAAGAAAATCATCATCACCACGGGAACAATTTTTGAAGTAAGCGGCACAATCAATGGTTGTCTGAAGATCAACAAGATCATGCTTCATGTATTCGGTGTAAAGACGATCTGTCATACCAAATTCAAGGTAACCTTCCAAAAGTTCAGAAACTCCTTCCGTCTGCGTAAATTTCTGACTGGTTTTTGGTGAAAAATAAATCTTCTGTTTTTCGTAATCGGAAAGGCCCAGTTTTTCGGCAGCCAAAATTTTATAATACAAGGCAGAATCAGCTTTTAGTGCACGGCGGAAAGCTTCTATATAAATACGCTTGCTGTCCTCCTGATTTTCCTGAACGTAACGGCCGTAAATATAGGCATATTTTGCAACAGTTTCATTGCTGGCATGATTATCCAAAGCCATGTAAAGCTTTCCAAGATCATCAAATCTTCCGGCATTAAGAAGATGCACACACAGACTATCAAAAAAGTCATCAAAATAAAAAGGATCGCCAATCTGCCCTGCATTTTCGCAAACCAGATCAACAATTATGGAAGGAGAATTTTTTAATCCTGTATCAAAAAGATACCAAAGTGCGTTGTCTTTCTGCTGGCTGGTTTTTGCAAAGGAAATGGCATTTTCAAAACTGATTCTGGTCTTATTTGCATAATTTCCAAGGCGGTCATACATCCGGGCAGAATAAAACCAGAAAAAAAAGGCACCTTCCGTCCCTGCATATTTTTCAGCAAGCTTTACAAATTCTGGTGCAAGGCGAGTAAAATCGTCATCGCCATAAAAGAAAGTCTTGCAGTAATCCGAAAACAGCTGTGGATAAAAAATCTTGTTTTCGTAAATATAATTTTCGATTTTGGGAGCAGCGTCTAAAAGTTCAATATATTTTTTTTGAAAAAGTGCTATTCGAAAATTGATCAGATTTGAAGGTCCAGGAGAATCGTCTTTTTCCATAAGCCAGCCGTTCTCTTCCCAAAATGAAACATGTTCGTCGGTAATTGGACATAACATAAACCAGCGAAAAGCTTCATCCCGGAATTGCTCTTCATTGTATTTTTTAAGTGATTTTAATCGCAGGACAATCAGTTCATTTTTGTCTTTTTCAAAATCAATGTTCTTTGTAAGTTGTAGAATTTTGCTGTATTCCTGTCCATTGTACAGACATTTTGCAGAAATCAGCAGATTTTCTGGAGTATTAAATCTAGTCAGCAGCTTTTCCGCGTATTTCACCTGCTGCTGGATATTTCCAAAAGTGCAGAGAGTCTGAGCGGCCCGCTGAGCAATCAGTTCACTTCCTTTTTTTTCGGCTTTTATGAGTTTTTTCCGTGCATCAGCTTCGTTTCCGGAATCAAGGCTTTTTAAACCAAGAAAATACCATGTGTCATTTCCAGGCTTTTTTGCCTTGGGTACAGACGATGTGCACCCCGTAAAAAGGAGTGCTGCTACGAGAAAAATTGCTTTTTTCTGGATTACCTTTTGGTCCTTCAAAAACTTAATCATTCTACAGGAATCTTAATGATTGTTCCCGAAATGATGTAGTCAGGATCTTTAATACCGTTATACTTTGCAATCTTGTGATAGCGCCATGGATTCTTGTAGTAAGTATCTGCAATGTCCCAAAGTGTATCACCCCATTTGATTTTGTATGTAATGTCTTCAGGTTCTACTTTAGGTGGAGCAGGTGGTTCCGGAAGAACTTCTTCAGCTTTTTCGATTACAATGATTTCATCTTCTACGGCACTTGGAATAACTGGTTCCGGCTGTTTTTCTTCAACTACCGGTGCAGGAGCTGGTTCTGGAATAGCTTCAACTACTTCCGTTTCAGCCTTTGTTTTTCCCAGAAGATTGTATTTTGATGGAATTACAAACAGGATTAAAGCAGTTGCCACAAGACAAATTATTGCGCACAAAATACAAATAATAACAGGTGTTCTTGTTTTCTTGCTCACTTCTTCCTCCTCTTCTTCGGTAAAGTCATCGTCCTCACTGGTAAAATCACCGTTTTCATCATAAAGACCATCTGTAAGACCAGTGTCGGCTGGTAATGACTCATCACTCTGTTCATCAGCATCAAGAATGCTGTCCAGATCAAAATCGTCATCATCATTGTCAAAAATTGTTGTTTCAACGTCCGGAATGTCAAAATTTATGTTGTCACTGGTGTCATCAATTGGAAGCTGGTATTCTTCGGCCGGTGCTTCAAGATCATCAAAAGATGGTAAAGGATCGTCGGAAAAATCCGGTACTTCTTCGGTAATTTTATCTTCAGAAATGTCTTCTCCAAAATTTGGGAGAACAAGTTCATCTTCAATGGCAGGTTTTTCCTTATCCTGCATTGCCATAGCTGTTGCAAGAAGCCCACCCCCTACGGCTGTTTCAGCAATTTCCGGTTCAAAATTGTCCACAACTTCAGGTTCTTCTACAGGAGCTTCTTCTGTCTCTTCAATCGGATTTTCATCAACACTTTCTTCGGCTTCAGGAGTTTCTTCCACAACAGGTTCTTGGGATATAACTTCTGGCTTTGGAGCTGGTTCTTCAAAAACCGGTTCTTCCTGTTTTGAAATATCGTAGTTATCGGTTACAAGTCTTTCTTCAAGTGTACGGGAAACCAAAGTAATGTTTGTGTCACTCTGGGCACCTGTTTCTGGATCAACAATTCGAGCAGACAGTTCTCTATTTTCGTCAATTGAAACTACAAAAGAAATTTTTGGTTCACCATTTGGATGTTCTTTCAAGTGATCAATCTGCAGGGTATCTACATATTCGGCATCTTCCATAGAAGAAGTTGACGAACGGTACAGATCAACCATTACGCGAGTTTGATTATTATGTGCGGTAGTTAAATCAAGCTTTGCTTCTCCAGCTTCACCTTCCTGCAAAACCGGATAAAATGATCCGTCTGCCAGTTTAATTCCGATAGTCTTCATAAACACCTCGCATTTATTCTTTTAATTATAGTCCCACTTGGCCCGAATGTCCACAACACAAGCCTAAAACAAATATAAGTAGTATTGAAAAAAGTTTAGTAAAATTCTATTATCTCCATATGACTAATGATTTGATTTCTGATTTTCTTGATGAAAAAACTGTTTCATCCTTACCTGATTTCTTGAATAAAGATGCAGGATTTGAAGAATCTGCAAATCTGATTGCACAGGCTTTTGGTGCACCAAAGGGATTTTCATCAATGGACGAAGCCTATCAGAAAAAACTTCTTCAGAGCTTTAAGAAAAACCTCAAGCTTCTTATTGAAAAAACTTGGGTTGAAGATCAAGACATTGCCATAAAAGAAAAAGTTCTTTACCAGCTGGAAAGACTCTGTACAAAAGACCAGTGCGACTGGACTGCCGAATACAAGCTGTTCCTTGAAATTATTGGAGCTGCCGTTTCACTCATGTTTGGTGCACAGACTGCTACAGAAGATTTTGCTGAATACTCACTTCGAATTGATCCTGAATTTGGTATTTTCTGGTGGTACATTTCTAGTCTCCCCGCTACGGTACAATGGAATAATGACAAGTGCCGTGTTGCTATTGAGATTGGCATGTACTTCCTGGCAAATTACTAGAAGCGCATGATATGAGAACGGGGATGTCCAATAAGTAATGAGTGTAGCGCTCATTGAGCTCGTCGAAATGACTGCTACACTAAATGTGGTGGTTTCGACCCTTCGACAAGCTCAGGATACCACCCTTCGACATGGCTCAGGGACCGTAAACTCAACCACCGTAATGCATACTTATTGGACATCCCCCCTTTTTTTTTGGAGACAAAAATGGATATTGAAAAAGTTACTTCATCGCTACGAAAAGGTCACCAGATTCTGGCTGGTCAAAATGCTAATCAAAAAAATCTGGCTCTGGAAGCTGTTGCCTGTGCCATTGATGCAAAAAGACAGTTTATTCTTGATGCCAACAAAGTTGATGTAGAAAATGCACGTTCCAAAGGAATGACTGAATCTTTGGTGGACCGGCTTTCTTTGGACAACAAAAAGATTGACGGCATTGTTGAAAGTATCCGCATTGTTATTTCCCAGACTGATCCTATTGGTGAACAGACTGGTGGATGGAAAACTCCAAACGGCATGGAAATCCGACAGGTTCGCGTACCAATCGGTGTTGTTGCCATTATTTATGAAAGTCGCCCAAATGTTACTGCTGATGCTTTCTGTCTTGCCTATAAAAGTGGAAATGCCATTCTTCTGCGGGGCTCTTCAAGTGCCTTAAATTCAAATAAAGCAATTGTTCAGGTTATAAAAGATGCACTGGATTCTGAAGCTTGCAAAGGCTTTGGTGTTAGCTCTGCCATTGAACTTGCTCCATGTGAAAATCACGATGAAGTTGAACAGATTCTTACAGCAGTGGGAAAAATCGACATGGCTCTTCCTCGAGGCGGCGCAAAACTAATTAAAATGGTTGTAGAAAAGGCCCGTGTTCCGGTAATAGAAACCGGAGCTGGTGTATGTCATCTTTATATTGATGAAAGTGCTGATCTTGAAATGGCCTGCAAAGTTGCACTCAACGCAAAAACTCAGCGTACTGGTGTTTGTAACGCAATTGAATGCATCGTGATTAATGAAAAGATTCTTGAAAGCTTTATGCCAAAACTGATTGAAGCTTTTGGTGGAAAAGTTGAACTTCACTGCGATGAAAAAAGCCTTATTGCTGCAAAAAAAGCCATTGGATCAGCTGATTCAAATATAATCCTGCCAGCTTCTCCAGAGGATTTTGGAACTGAATGGCTGGACTACAAATGCACAATCAAAACTGTTGAAAATGTGGCTGATGCAGTAGAATATATTAACACGCACAACACAAAACACAGTGAATCAATCATCACTAAAAATATGGATAACGCCCGTTATTTCCAGAACAATGTTGATGCTGCCTGTGTTTACGTAAATGCCAGCACTCGTTTTACAGACGGTGGGGAATTTGGATTTGGTGCAGAACTTGGCATCAGTACACAGAAGCTTCATGCCCGTGGACCTATGGGAATTAAGGCTCTTACAACAACAAAATACCTCATCAATGGTGAAGGTCAGGTGAGATAAAAGGCAGGTAAAAAAATGGAAACCGAAAACGGAAAAGAGATTGCACAGATTATCAAAGAAAGCCGAAAAATCGTAATGAAATTCGGATCAAACTCCCTGGCAAAAGCTGATGGAAGTCCAAACTCCCAATTCATGGAAAACCTTGCCCGTCAGTGTAAAACTTTAATGGACGCCGGAAAACAGATTGTACTTGTTTCTTCGGGAGCACAGATTTCGGGAATTGCCACAATCAAAGAGTGGGCCCGCAAAAAAGACGTTCATTACCGACAGGCTTTGTGTGCCGTTGGTCAGGTTGAACTGATGAACCAGTGGCGCCACGCTTTTAACAAATACGGCATTCATATTGGTCAGCTGCTTTTTACAAAAGAAGATTTTGAAAATGATAACAGAACCCTTCATATGCGAAACACAATTTTTACTCTTGTTGATGAAGGTGTCATCCCAATTATTAACGAAAACGATTCAATCAGCGTAGATGAAATTAAAATTGGTGATAACGATAATCTTTCAGCACTTACAGCTATTCTTTGGAGTGCAGATCTTCTAATACTCTTTAGTGATATTGATGGAGTTTACACCGATAATCCAAAAACAAACCCTGACGCAAAGCTTATTGGTATGGTAAAATCAATTAAGGAGCTGCGGGAAACTATTAAAATCGGAAATAATAATGAATTTGGAACTGGCGGAATAGAAACAAAAATCCAGGCAGCCGAAAAAACCACAGCCTTCAATATTCCTTTACTGCTGGCAAATAGTGCCACAGAAAATGTATTGGATACACTGGCTTCGGGAAACGGAAAAGGCACTTTGTTCCTTGGAGATTAAATGACAAAAACAGTAGCTCTTGGAAAATGCAACAAATATGATGAAAAACTGGTTTATGAAAGCCTGAAAAAGCTACTTGAACTGGTGCCTCCTCCTGACGTAAAAGGAAAAACAGTCCTCCTGAAACCAAATATTCTATATCCAAAAAAAGTTGATCTGGCTGTTTGTACTCATCCTGTTGTGGTAGGTGTTGCTGTACGTTGCTTTGTGGAACTGGGAGCCACTCGTGTTTTGGTAGGTGAATCTCCAGCCATTGCAGGATCTACTTCCAGTGCCAGAAGCACTGGCATGCTTGAACAGGTAACCAAAAACGGCGGTGAATGGGCAGATTTTTCTGAAAAAACTACAATTCATTTAGATAACGCAAAAATCAAACATCGCTTTGAAGTTGCAAAACAGTTACTGGAAGCTGATCTTCTTGTTTCCCTTTCAAAGCTTAAAAGTCACCAGTTAATGAGCTACACCGGTGCAATGAAAAATCTTTTTGGTCTGATTATTGGTCTTGAAAAAGCCAAGATGCACTACGAATATCCAAAAAAATCAGACTTTGCAGCTTATCTTACAGACCTAAACCTGGCAGTAAAACCGGGCTACGCTATTATGGATGCAATTGTGGGTATGGAAGGCCCAGGGGGTCCTGGAAGTGGTGATCCAATCAACCTGAATTTCCTTGCCGCTTCAGACAATATTCTTGCACTTGACCACATTTGTTCTACGGCAGTTGGTTATAATGCAGACGAAGTTTCCAACCTGAAAGATGCTCTTGACCGTAAAATCTGGCTTAATTCCTGGGATGAAGTTGAAACTGTTGGTGCTCCTTTTGAAGAAATAAAAAACCTGGATTTTAAAGCTGTTCACGATAAAAACGCTTCCGAAACCTTGCAGAAGATGATCCCGGACTTTGTAAACCAGATTGCAGCTGCCTTTTTTACACGCAAACCTCACTTCCAAAACAGCAAATGTATTCGTTGTGGAAAATGTGTCCAGATCTGTCCACCAAAAGTTCTGAAATTTGTTGAAGACAAAAGTAAAAAAGGAAAGCACGTGGAAATCAACAGAAAAGACTGTATCAAGTGTTACTGCTGCCACGAAATCTGTCCGGCTGACGCAATCAAACTTAAAAGATTTTAAGAATATTTTCTGTCATTTCGGGGCTGTCCAATTTTTTACTTTTCAAGTTAAAAAGTTTAATTTTCACTTAGTTTTTAACTTATAACTAAAAAACTTTACATTTTTAACTGCATAATATACAATTTTAGTATGGTAATCAGAAAAGAATTTCAAGAACAGCTGCTCAAATGGCAAAACAAAAAAGTTATCAAAGTTATAACAGGTGTCCGAAGATGCGGGAAATCTACTTTGCTTTTGGAATTTCAAAAAACACTTTTGTCTCAGGGAATTACACAGGATTGCATCCAGTCAATTAATCTTGATTCAATCGAAAACGAACACCTTTATGACTATCACATCCTTTATAATCAAATAACTGAAAATCTCATTCCTACAAAAATGAATTATATTTTTCTTGATGAAATTCAAATGGTTCCCGATTTTGAAAAGGCTATAAACAGTTTATTCCTCAAAGACAACATAGATCTTTACATAACAGGTTCCAATGCCTATATGCTTTCTGGTGAAATTGCCACACTTTTAAGCGGTCGATATATCGAAATAAAAATGCTGCCTCTTTCTTTTCCTGAATACTGTGAATTATGCTCCGAAATTTCCGGGAGCAAGGTGGAAACCAACAGAAAAGCCTATAATCAATTTGTGATGTTCGGCGGTTTCCCTTACATTCCAAATCTCTTGAATGACAAGGAAATGATAAGGGACTATTTACGGGGAATTTACTCAACAATCGTGCTAAAAGATATTCTTCAGCGCAAAAAGATTTCTGATTCTGATGTCCTTGAAAAAATCACAAAGTTCAGTCTTTCGAACATCGGAAATTTGACTTCCAGCAAAAAAATCAGCGACACATTGACCTCTGGAGGACGAAAAACCGCCAGCGCAACTGTAGAAAATTGTTACTCTGCTCTTACAGAAAGTTACCTGTTTTATAAAGCAACCCGCTACGATATAAAGGGTAAAGAATTCCTAAAAAGCCTTGAAAAATATTATGCCGTTGATACAGGACTTCATTATTTTATGCTTGGAAATAAAACAGGCAATGAAGGTTTTCTTCTTGAAAACATAGTATACCTGGAATTATTACGCCGAGGCTACGAAGTATATGTCGGAAAATTTGCAGATATGGAAGTAGATTTTGTTGCTATAAAAAACGGCCTTCCAGAGTATTATCAAGTTTCTCTTTCCGTAACAAATGAAGATACCTTAAAAAGAGAACTGAAACCTCTAAAGGCCATAAAAGATTCATACCCTAAATTCCTGATTACTTTAGATGAGTGCAATGAAATCTCCCACGAAGGCATCAGGCAGATTTACGCTTTGGATTGGATAACTTCTGCTTGATACACTTGTTCCACTTTCTATTCCTCCAAATGAATAGATCTCTCGACTACGCTGGAGATGACAGTGTTTCTTCTGGAGATAACAGTGGCCTACAGAAGTTTAGAATTTCTACTCTACCAGGGAAATGGACACTCCTCGGGATGAACTTCGGCCTTTGTCATCCAGAACTGTTAACTCGTAGTTTCCAGCTTCCGGACGCCATTCCAGTTTTTCTCCAGGTTTCGCTCTTCCAATAAAAGATGAACCGCAGAACCAGAACAGCTCTTTTGTATCAGCATCATTATTTGCCGACAAAATAATTACGTTGCGGTCGGGAGTCTTCTGGCTGAACACATATTGGGTTGCTTTTAAAGGCGAAAGAATTTCTGGAGGGTATCCCACATTTGACTTATTTATGCCTTCATTATCCGGGTAATCAGGGGGCACAAGACGAGGAAGTCCAGCTTGTTTAAACAAGGCAAGCAAATCACTAGGCCAGTATTCCCTAACTACCGACTGAACATAGGGTTTATCTGTTTCGTCTGTTCTATAACCGGTTCTTGTATCCACATTGATCCGTCTATGAATCTTGCATTTTTCGATTGGAGAAACTCCTGGAATAAAATAAGTCAGCTCAGTTTCAGGACAATCTTCGTTGCTAATACATCCCGAAACAGAACAAACCTGCACTTTTTTTACTCCTTCGGGCATAAGCTGCATTCTGTATTCAACAAATCCCTTTGAAATCATGCTTTCGGCAATGGAGTAGAACAATGGACCGGCCGCTGATCTTCCCAAAAAGGAATTGTTTCCCAGCCCGTCAAAATTTCCAATCCAGATGCAAAGCACATACTGTCCAAAAAAACCAACAGTCCAGGCGTCTTTAAATCCAATGGAAGTACCGGTTTTGTAGCCGATTTCAAAGCCAGGAGTTTGTCTAAGGCGGTCTGCATTTGGCGCAGGATTTTGAAAAAGCATTTGCCTTGTAATGTAGGCCGCTTCTTCCGAAAGCAACCGTTTTTTTTCTTCCTGCTCCTTTTTCCATCCAGAGAATTTTTCTTTTATTTTATATTGAACACCGTCATTTACCAAAGCTGCATAAAGGCCGGTTAGTTCCATTGGAGAAACATCGGCACTTCCCAAAACAATTGAAAGTCCGTATGTATCCTTTTCTTTTAATTCGGAAATGTCTGCTTCCACAAGAAAATCGTATAAATCAGGTTCAGTAATCTGCCGGGCCAGATTTACAGCAGGAATATTTCGGCTTTGGGTAAGTGCCCTCCATGCTTTTATTGGTCCCATAAAACTGTTTCCATAATTATCGGGAGTGTATTCACTAAAACTGGATGGTGTGTCCTTAAGCATGGTGTCGTAGTGGATAATTCCCTGTTCCATTGCAAGGGCGTAAATAAAAGGTTTTAACGTAGATCCAGGTGAACGTTTTGCCCTTACCCCATCAATCTGACCAAGAATGCTGTCGTTATAAAACCCTGCAGAACCAATGTAGGCCTTTACTTCCATGGAAGAGGCATCCAGAAGGATTGCACTGGCATTTTCTATTCCAATGTAGGCGTTTTTCTTTACGTAAAGCTCCAGGTGATCTTTCAAAAGCTTTTGCAGTCTAGAATCCAAAGTGGTTTTTACTGTTGAACTTTTGCCATAAAAGCTTTGTGCCGGTCTTGAAAGCTCCAGATTTCTGGTAAAATGAGGCGCCGTCTGTGGAAAACTGCACACCAGATAAGGAGCAAGATTCATAAAATTGCGCTGATCTTCATCTTCCGTATGCACTTCCACCCACTGATCAAAAAGACGGCGTCTTGCTTCCATCATATCTTCATTTAGTCTTTGCAAGGACGGAAATCTTTTTGTAGGATTTTGAGGCAGCACACACAACAAAAGGATCTCAGAAAGTTCCAGCTGATTCACACTTTTTCCAAACAAATATTCACTTGCAGTTTCAAAGCCTTCGATATTTTTGCCGCAGGGAGCCAGGTTTACATAAGCATCAAGAATGTCCTGTTTTGAATAGATAAGTTCCAGTCGCAGAGCCAGAAAAATCTGCTTAAGTTTCCCTGTAAGGTTTTTTGTATAAAGATTGTACTTAAGTTTTGCCACCTGCATGGTAATGGTACTTCCACCAATACGACGGCCTTTTTTTACATAAGTTTCTACAAATGATCTGAATAAAGAAGCAAGATTTATGCCATTGTGAAGATAAAACCGCTTGTCTTCCTGAAGCAGCAGGGCTTCTATAAATGCAGGAGGATATTCTGTAACACTTTTATACATGCGGAATTTTTCATCTTCTGTAAGATACAGTGCAATCAATTCACCATCTTTGTCACTGTAACTTCCAGAAAACTGCGTGTCGCTTAAAATTCCTTTTTTTCTGTTAATTGAAACATCAAGGATTATGGCTATACCCAGCAGCAAAACCACTGCCAGAGTAATAACCAGAATCCTTTGTTTTTTCTTATTTTTCATCTGCCTTTTTTACAACAATCTTGTCGTAAGGTTTTAATGCTTTAACATGATTGTCATACATTGCCTGTGCAAACAATGGTGGAACAATGAAGGTTCCGTTTGTAATGGCATTTACTTTGTAAGTAATCTCCTTTACTTCTGGACCAGCATCACAGTAGAAAATTACACGATCTTCCCGAATGTCCACGAAATCAGGATTCATAGTTCCATCTTCTGCTCGAATTGATTCAATATTGGCTTCAAAACAGCTTGGAAGCATATCTACAAGGGCAATGTTGTTTACGTAATTTTTGTTTGTAGTTCTAATCCTGATTGTTACATAAACTGAATCTCCTCTGGTAAAGCTGGTCTGAGCTTTACCACCAAGAGTAGCACTGTACTGGCGGGTAATTTCAAGACCGTTGTCTTTTGTTTCTTCGGCAGGAATGTTCTTCATAAATCCAGCCTGTGTTACCTGATAGAAAAGATTTGTCTTTTCACTGTTGGTAAGCAGCAGATTTTTAGCATTTCCTTCAAATTCTGAGCTGAACACATTTTCGCCTTTGAAATCCATTGGTTTTTTCGCAATGTCCTTTCCAAAGTCCTGGAAAACGGTGAATTTTCCTGTAGCGGCGGTTGGTACTGCTTTGAGGTAACTTTCAATGGCCATCAATGTGAAGGCGCTGGAAATAGTGGTGTAACTTCTTCCAATAACGGCATCTTCAATTGCTTCCAGAAGTTCGTCCCCGATTATAGAAAGATATTCAGGATAGTATTCAGAAAGAAGATAAAGAATACTTGCATCGTAATACAAATTGTTTTCAAATCTGTTGATGTTGTATTCTCTCTGCATTCCTTTTTTTACCTTACTCAGGATTTTCTTGCCTTCACTGTCCATATAAAGCAGCTTGTAACTGGCGGCAGTGTAAATTCCGGCAAGATCCATTTTCTGGCTGTTAGTAAGAGTCTTTGAAATATGTTCAAGATAGCTTGTAGTTACAATTTCGTTTCGTGTCAGAACATAAATCGAGAAGGCTGCAGCATATCCTGTTTCGTTTGCTTCCCGCTTAAGTGCGTTGAGCAGTTTGTTCATAAAGTTCTGAGGCACATAATAACCTCGTTCTTTTGCAATTGTAAGGAACAAAGCACAGTAGGCATCAAGTTCTGGATATGAATCTGACTTGTATGTCCAGTAACCGATTGTTCCATCGTCTTTCTGTCGGGACTGAAGAATATCGATTACATTTTCTATGGCTTCTTTTGCTTCACTAGCAGTCTTTCCTGTTTCTTTCATAAGATTTGGAAAAAAATAAGGGAATGCGGCACTTGTAACCTGTTCGCTACAACCGTAAGGATATTTTTCCAGGTAGAAATTCAATCCTTTTGCAAATCCCAATGGAAGATAAGAAAGATCCACCTTCCGTGTAGCAAATTCCTCGTAAAGCTCTCGTTCTACATTTACAGAATCATTTTTGTTTTCTGTTTTGTGCACTCGTCCCGATTCAAGCCAAACCTGGTAAGGCATTGATGGTCTTACACTCAAAGAAGCGGTCATTTTGGAAGAATTATTCTTTCCCTGTGCCTTAAACACGATGTCGCAGTTTCCAAGAGTATCGGTTGCCTTACATTTGAAAATATAAGTTGCATCTCGTCCTTCAGAGATTTTTAAATCAACCGAAGTATTTCCAATTAATGTAACGCCTTTGTCTGCCACTGCGGTGAGTTTTACGTTTGCATTTTCACCAGAACCGGCATCATTATTTGTAACCACTACCGAAACTTCGAACTCATCTGCTGGAGCGGCAAAATTTGGATAAGTTGTACTGATAATGTAGTCATCACGAACATTGGTTGCTTCTTCTGTTACGCCAATTGAATCATCGGAAACTGCCACTGCCATTACCCGAAGCTTTCCATTGAAATAAGATGGAATATGGTAAGTTACTGTTCGTTTTGTAGAATCTGTGTCCATAACCCCAGACCAGTAGGCCACCGGTGCATTCTGCTTTTTCTTGAAAGGATTCAAATTGTGGCTAAGATAATCATCGTAATCACCGCCACCACCAGCAGCACTTAAAGTTTTAAGCACATTGTATTCCGGCATAATAAGATCGGCAGTCTGAGCTGTAGTTACTTCAAGAGCACGTTTCTGGAAGAATAAAGAAAGTGGATCAGGTGTTTTGTATTTTGCCACCTGGAGGATTCCTTCATCTACTGCAAAGATTACAATCTTACCTTTTTTGGAGCTTGAATAAGTGATTTTATAATCTGTATCTGGTTTAACAACTTCCGGAATTTCCAGAGAAATATTGTTCTTTTTGGCATCCAGACTTACCGAGAATGGAACTGCGGCATAACAGAACGGACTCATGTAAACTTCTTCGCTGTTGTAATCACGGAGATACATGATTGTAATGTAGCCGTTTCCTTCAATTCCTTCAGGGATTCTGATTTTCTGAACGGAACTGGCTTCTGATGAACTGAACCATTTATATGAATAAACCTTGTCTCGTTCAACACAGATAAGCCCTGAACCAGCGTATGGAGCTTTTACCAGAAGTTCTGCTTCTTCGCCGATCTTAAAGTCAGATTTGGACATCTTCACTTCAATTTCGGCAGTGCGGGAAAGGCTTCGCTGAAGATTCTGTTTTCCTACAACCGAGAATGCAGTCGATGTAAACTCAATACCGTCTTTGTTGCTGAGTTTAAGTACAAAATCACCTTCAATGTCTACCGGCAGATAATATTCCAGTCCGTCTTTTGGAATACTGATTTTTTCGGATTTTACAGGGTATTCCTTTTTAACAGACTGATATTTGTACACTCCGTTTGGCTGTTTTACCAGTACCGAAACGTATCGGTTTTCTACGAGCGACAAAGTAACATCATCAACTTTAAGAGTATCAAGTTCCGGTCCAACTGCAATAATTTTAAGCATGCGGGCAGAACCTTTATTAATGTAAGAAAGATCTCCATCAGCTTTTACACCAAGAATGTAATCCAAAGGAGAAATGTAAACCTGTGCTGTTGAAGAAACGCTTCGACCGCTTTCCTTTTCAAAACCATCGGCATTAAAACTCAAACGGTAGCTGGCCGGTGCAAAGCTGGACATATCAATATCAAAACGAGCGTAACCCTTATCGTCGGTAACGGTGTCTGAAAGACGTACTTCATAGCTGTCCTTTGAAATGAAAGGATCGTTGAATCTATAGTCCTTGTATTTTGCAAAACGCAGGTAACCAGGTGTCAGTTTAATGTCGGCTTTTACATCGTTTCCAACAGCATCATTACCAAACAGGTTTTTGAGTTTTACAATACCAGTAAGATTCTGAGGTTTAATCCATCCGGCGTTGGAAAGTGGTTCAATAGAAGCGTTGATCTGAAGAGTGTCTGGCATAAACTCTTCTACTTTTACAGTTTCGCTGGCAATAAGGATCTTTTCGAATTCAACTTTTCTCCAGGTTTTTGCCTTTTTCAGGTAAAGATAAAGAGTGTAATCACCGGTAGGTGAATAATCTTTGGTAGAATATTTGATTTCTTCAAAACCGTCTTCATTAAGGTTGAATTCTTTTTCGATAATCTCGTTTCCGTTAGGATCCCGGATTACGTAAGCAAAAGGAGTGCCTTTTAAAGATTTTTCCCAGTCTCCGGCTTTTACAATAGCACCAAAGCGGATTTCATCACCAGGACGATAGATTCCACGGTCACTGAAAATATATGCACTTACCTTGTCTGGATCCTGGGCCCCGTAAATTCCTCCAACATCAAAGTCAGAATAATCTACTGTTCTTCCATTGAAACTGAAAGGAACAAAGGCCATATCGTTTCCATATGTTGCAGTAATGGCCACTGGAGTTTCATATTGTTTATAACTTGCAGGAACTGTTGCGTGTCCAGTTGAATCAGTTGTAGTACGGGCAATAATGGTTCCGTTTAATCCAACTACTTCAATCAATGAAGAAACAATTGGGAGGCCCGTAGAAATGGACTGAACAAAAATATCCAGATCGCTTCCTTTGGCTTTTTTGATAATCATTGACTGGTCTGTAATGATGATAAGCTTTTTGGTAGTAGAAATGCCCCATCCCGACATATTCACCATAAAAAGACCATATTTCAAATCTTTTGATGGCACTGTATCCAGGTAATCAGAAAAATCAAAGTTTTCGTAACTTACCTTCCGTGGATCTTTTACCGAAGTTTTGATTTTGTTTGAGTAAACCAGTTCAGAAACATTGTATTCGTCAAATTTATAGCTGGAGAATTTGAAATTCTTTAAGTTGCCGTTTGACTGTGAAACAATGTGGTTGATTTCGTCCGGTTTAAGTCGCCATACCTTGAAATCAATTTCGGAAACACCGCGGGCAAGAATTGGAATCTTGTGGCTTCCTCTAAGAGAAATAAGGTTTCCTTCCGAAACAAAACTGGCTTCTTTTGGATATGCACCGACCCGAATAATTTTTTCATAATCTTCGGCAAGATAATAATCTCCGTAAAAATGGGCACCTGCTTTGAGTCTTATATACAAATAACTGTATTCTGGCACATCAATAGCATAACTGTGAACAGTTTCATACTTGGTTTCAGTTTCGTAAGCCTGCAGTGGAACTTTTGTACTCAGTTTAAGCACATCGTCAATAACTTCGTCTGTGTCGCTCCAGCGATACTTTTCCTGAGCTTTTGATCCAGAAAGGGCTGGCTTGTCTTTTGGAAGGATGTAGATTTCCATTTTTGAATCAAGATTTTCTACATCAATTTTGGCAGAAGTTTCAACGGTTATAATCTGATTATATTCCTGATTGTCATCCAAAAGGAAATTGGATGTAATGTTTTTTACCCCTGCATAATTGGTAGAGCCGGAAACATAAACGAAGTCTTCAATTTTTGACTTTGTAGTAGAATTTCCAATGGCACATTTAAGACCAGAATCTACTGTAATATCGAATCGCAGGTCTGTGGAAGGAATTCCTATTACCTCGGAAACTACGTAAGCCACTCTTCCTGAATCATTGAAGCTTACTGTGGAAGAATAGTTTCGGTTTTCTACAGTACCATTTTTTGGATTTTTCATATCCGGTTTAATGGTAATTTTTGAAGAGAAATCCTCTTTTACAAACGGGAAATTTCCGTAGATTTCAAAGGCAATGTATTTTTTCTTTGGATCCACATCGTCGATTATAAAAGAAGCATCCCTTATGTATGTGGTAAAGTCTGCAGTAGAAAAATTGAATGTAAGTTTATCGTTTAGTTTAACGTGAGATGGGAAAAGGCTGTTGGACATGGTTACTTTATATTCTGCACCTACGTTCCAATCTTCGTATGGTTCAAAAACCAGATTACTTTCGTCTCTCCAGATCCATTTTCCGTTAATTGCAGGAGTAATCGTTACTTTGCTGCTTACATCCTGGCCAATATCATCCAGGTCGGCGGCAGAACCAGTGAAATTTACATACAGCGTGTCCTTTGCCTCATACTGAATGTTTGGTGAATCCACATAGTAGGACAGTCGCATTTCTACAGGCTTTTTCGACTGAATGAAGTTATAAACAAAGAGTCCAACCAGGAAAAGAATAAAAGCAGCCACCAGTCCACCAAGTGAAATCAAGCTGATTTTAAATGCTTTTCGTGCTTTTTTGCTTTGTGCCAGTTTACGCGGCCATTCTGGTGGCGTGTAATTACCAAAAATTTTTGTGATTAAATTTTTGAACTTACTCATCTCATACCTCTCTTTTTTTATATATAATCTTTAAAGATTCTTTTGTATTCTTCTATGGTCTCGGCGTGAACAATGTCGGCCCGGAGAGCGGCACCACCTTCTATGCCTTTGGAATATGCGTTGAAACGTTTTCTCATTTCACGGCAGGCGTGCTTTTCTTCCGTGTCTGCCACAAGTCTTTCCAGTTCGGCAAATCCCGTAGCAATGCGAATCTGGGGTGGTACCGGTTCATAGCTGCCAGTCTGAAAAAGGGACGTTGCATCACGGAAGATAAACGGATTTCCCATGGCTCCCCGGGCAAACATGATTGCATCAACACCGGTTTTTTCTATCATTTCACGGGCTTTTTCAGGTGTAAAAAGGTCTCCGCTTCCAAAAACAGGAATACGCCCATCAACAAACCTAACCAGTTCACCAAGAATTTCCCAGTTTGAAAGACCTTCGTAACCCTGGGCACGGGTTCTTGGATGCATGGTGATTGCAGAAACTCCTGCGCTAAGGGCTGCATCGGCCGCCTCTTTCCAGGTCATGTGCAGCAAATCCCAACCAGAGCGAATCTTTACCGAAACAGGAGTCCCTTCCGCAGCATCAATAACTGCCTTGGCTACCTTGTAAAGACGTTCAGGATCTCTTGTAAGGGCAGAACCGGCTTCCGTTTTTACAACTTTTGGAACAGGGCAACCACAATTTATATCGATTACTTCACAGTGAGTCTGATCTACAACAATTTTTGCAGCTCGAGCCATCACATCTTCTGTTCCGCCAAAAATCTGAACTGAATAGGCTTTTTCATTTTCGGCCCTGGCCATAAGCACTTCTGTTTTCTGATTTCCGCGGGTCAAAGCTTCGGCACTAACCATTTCGGTATAGGTAAAGCAGGCCCCGTTTTCTACGCAGGCATGACGAAATGCCCTGTCACTGTAACCTGCAACAGGGGCAAGGAAAAGATTTCCCTTGAGTTCAACATTTCCAATCTTAACCGGATGATAAAGTGCCATAAGAGGAACCGGAATTTCCTATTTTACTCAGGAATATTGAAGATTCGGCAGCTGTTTTTCCAGAGCATGGCAGCCAGTTCTTCAAGATCCATTTCCAGCATTTCGGCAAGGAAACGTGCTGTTGATGGAAGATAAGCCGGCATAGTTCGTTTTTTCTCACGGAATTCAGCAGGAATCATAAATGGACTTTCTGTTTCAATAAGAATCTTGTCTGTAGCACCAGCATCTTTAAGAACCATGATTGTTTCGTGAAGATTACGTGCATTTCGGTATGTAAGATTTCCTGCAAAACTAAAATAAATGTTTTTGTCCAGACAGTTTGAAGCAAAAGCACCGTCTTCTGAATAACAGTGCATGATTGCTCCTCTTTCTGGAAGGCGTTCTGTAAGAATATCGTAAACATCACGTCCAGCTTCACGGTTATGAATAATTACCGGTTTGTTGTGGGCCTGAGCAATTTCCAGCTGTGTAATGAAAAGTTCAATCTGTGAACGTTTATCACCAAACTGCTTATAGTAATCCAAACCACATTCACCTACAGCTACAACGTTTGGAAGAGAAAGGCTTTTTTCAATAATATCAATCCAATCTTTTCCAGGATTCTGAACTTCTGCCGGTGCAACTCCTACAGCGTGGTAAACTCCGGGAAGATGACGAAGATTCTGGTAAACCTTCTGAAAATCAAAAAGTGAGTTATTAATGCTGACAATTCGAGTAACATCCGCCTGTTTTGCCTGCTGAATTACACGAAGTTGTTCAATTGGATCTTCAAAAATTAGTCCGATGTGTGCGTGTGTATCAAAAAACTGCATAACTTTTTCTCCTTTTTCCCTTATAAAAAATAAAAATGGAGTCACCCAAACCGAACTTCGGCCAGATGACACCTTTATTGGTGAGATTAACTAAAACTGTTAGTTAACATACAATTACTATTCTACAATATTACTAGCGTAAATTTACCATAGGATTATTGTACCGTCAAGAAATATCTCCTTGTATATTTTATAAAAAGATGTATAATGAAATTTATACGAAAACGTTTTCGTAAATAACCCCAACATGAACAAAACTTTTTATTCTGGAGGATTTCATGAAATTTGGTTTTTTTGATGATTCCAAACGTGAGTATGTTATTACTACACCTCGTACTCCTTATCCTTGGATCAACTATCTTGGTACTCAGGGATTCTTCTCACTGATCTCAAACACTGCCGGTGGATACAGCTTCTACAAGGATGCTCGTCTTCGCCGTATTACACGATACCGCTACAACAATGTTCCTATTGATATGGGCGGTCGTTATTTCTATATCAATGATAATGGAACAATCTGGAATCCAGGCTGGTCTCCAGTAAAAACTGAACTTGACGCTTACGAATGTCGCCACGGTATGGGCTACACAGTAATCACAGGTAAAAAGAATGATTTGAAAGCTGAAGTTACATTCTTTGTTCCACAGGATTACGATGGTGAAGTTCAGCAGGTTGTTCTTACAAACGAAGGCAACGCTTCCAAAACCTTCAAATTCTGGTCATTTGCTGAATGGTGTCTTTGGGATGCTCAGGACGACAGCAACAACTTCCAGCGTAACTTCTCTACAGGACGCGTTGAAATTAAAGATTCTGTAATCTATCACAAAACTGAATACCGTGACCGCCGTAACCACTACGCTTTCTACTCTGTAAACGACAAAATTGACGGTTACGATACAGACCGGGATTCTTTCATTGGTCTTTACAATGGATTTGGTGATCCACAGGCTGTTACAGAAGGAAAAGCTTACAACTCATTTGCTGATGGTTGGGCTCCAATCGCTTCTCACTACAAAGAAATTACACTTAAAGCTGGCGAAACAAAAACTTTGGTATTCGTTCTCGGTTATGTAGAAATGCCACAGGATCAGAAATTTGAAGCTGACGGCAAAACAATCAACAAAGTAAAAGCTTTGGAAATGATTGAAAAATTCAACACTCCAGAAAAATTTGCTGCTGGTATGAAAGACCTTAAAGCTTACTGGGACAAACTTTTGGGCATTCTTACAGTTGATACTCCAGAAGATAAAGTTAATCGCATGGTAAACATCTGGAACCAGTATCAGTGTATGGTTACATTCAACCTTTCACGTTCAGCTTCTTACTTTGAATCTGGAATTGGTCGTGGTATGGGATTCCGGGATTCTAACCAGGATATTCTTGGTTTCGTTCATCAGATTCCAGACCGGGCAAAAGAAAGAATCATCGACATTGCATCTACACAGTTCCCAGACGGTGGATGTTATCACCAGTATTCTCCACTTACAAAGAAAGGTAATGCTGACATTGGTGGTGACTTCTCTGACGATCCACTGTGGCTCATCCTTTCAGTTTCAGCTTATATCAAAGAATCTGGCGACTGGTCAATTCTTGATGAAATGGTTCCTTATGACAACGATATGTCTAAAGCCCAGCCTTTGCTTGAACACCTTAAAGTTTCTTTCTACCGCATCGTAAACAATCTTGGTCCCCACGGACTTCCACTTGCAATGCGTGCCGACTGGAACGACTGTATCAACCTTTCTTGTTTCTCTGACACACCAGGCGAAAGCTTCCAGACATATACAAACCCTAAATTCAAGGCAGAAGGCGGATACTCTAAAGTTGCAGAATCTGTATTTGTTGCTGCATTGTTTACATTCGCAGGTCCTAACTATGTTTCAA
>JAEDJA010000083.1 GCA_016296575.1 Treponema sp. | reverse complement strand
AGACAATGCAGGTTAATAATTCGGCGGCAATAGAATAGCGTTTGAAAGACGTATTCATTGTTTAGTAGTTTTCCTGATAAAATGTTAAATTTAGGGTAGTTAGATTAGTTTTTCTTCCAATTGTTTGGTTTTTTGGAATTGAATGCCTACCTTTGCATTGACAAATCCCGCTCGCTTCCCATAAGAACAGCGTACCCAGCGGGACATTTTTTAAATTGTAGGTATATGAAAGTTATAAAGAACAAGACAATAGATTTTGCAACCGCAGTTCAGGCTCCCGTCATTAACGGAAATAGAGCTGCACGGACAGGTTATGTCCGTTTGGTTCGCCTTATCACTGACGAGCCTGTTCCTCAACAAACTTCATATACGGGAAAAATTGAGTTGAGGTAGGAATGGCTGTATATACAAAAGAATACGAATCCCAGCCAGAGGCTATTCTTACAAACGTCATTATCTGTCCAGCCGTAGATTTGTCGGCAAACGTGGCTGTTCCTGTTCATTGCCAAGTTGAAAATGTATTGTGGGACACAGGAGCGACCAATACATTGATTTCACAGGAAGTTGTAAATGCTTTAGGGTTACAACCGAAGAACAAGGCTCTTATTTCGAGTGCAGGAGGTGATGTCGAATCCTGGACTTACCTTGTTCATGTTATCCTTCCAACAGGAACAGCAGAGTTGAATGTTCAGGCTCTGCTTAACGACAATTCAGACTATGATGTGGTGATTGGCATGGATATTATAAATTCATGCGACTTCTGCTATACAAACAAAGACGGCAAAAGTACATTCTCCTTATGTCATCCAGCAAAGGAGAAAATCATTCTGAAATAAACCAGCCATAGGCTTTCTTTCAAGAAAGACATGTGCGACAACAATAATGACAGATGTGACATTCGCATCTGTCTTTTGCTTTTTACGCCAATAAGAGGCCATTTCCTTACACAAAATATACGAGATTTGAGCAAGAATTTAGTTAATTATGGTTAAATTTAAGGTTTATACATACTTTTCCATAACAAAATGAGGTTGTATTGAGATTTTCTTTGTACTTTTGCAGCGGACTATTATCGCCATGTTTATAGCCATTGAGGTTAGACGTGTTCTTTCGTGATGGCATACAAGGCAGCCTACGCCGTGCTGAGTATGGCGGAGTCATAATGACAAAGCGGTACAAAGCGGGCATTGGGTGGGAAAGATAGTCCAGACATAATGAAGGCGTTTACTAACGCTCTGTTTAAGACAGTCTGTAATCTAGCAAATTAACAGTTATCATAGTCTTGAGCAAAGCCAACGGTAGATGTCCCGGGTGTGATAATATCGCTCCTGCGGAGACCTGTAAGCACGGATTGTACCTTTTCGGGCACAACAATTGTTTATTATGGTCTCCTAATGGAAATGATTATTCATATCGGCGTGGGCTCTGACGTTGTCTGTTCAACTATGATAGGCAATTGCTAGAGCCTCAGACTGTGGAATAGACAACAGACGTTTCCACGCTCTTTTTATGTCTATATTGCTATTAACGAGCAACGACATATAAGCCGATATGAACGCATTGCTTAATGCGCATACCAAACGAGGTTGCGATTCACCTCCTCACATTGGATTTGCCTCCAATGTCTCCCCCGAAGCCCAAAGCTCACAAACAGGGGTGTCCTCGGAATATGTCCAGCAGGAAGGTTACAACTGGTTTGTTCTTCGTGCTACTTATAACAGGGTAAATGCAGCCGTAGAGAAAGCAAAGAAGAATGATATTAAGACATACGTGCCGATGCACTATGTACTAAAAGTGATTGCTGGGAAGAAGAAGCGAATACAACAGCCTCTTCTTCCCAACTTTCTTTTTATATACGCCACAAGGGAACAATCAGACAGTTTTGTGAAAAAGACAGTTGATGCCCCAATCTCTTTTATAAAATATTATTTGGATAAGACGCTTCCTCCAGAGGCAAACGGTAAAAATCCTCCGCTTATTATACCATACAATGCAATGATAAATTTTATCAAAGCAACAAGTACTGATAGTGAGCATGTACGCATTGTTACAGCGGAACAGTGTCACTATAAAAGTGGAGATAAAGTACGAGTAATAGCTGGTGACTTCAAGGGAGTGGTTGGAAAAGTTGCCAGAATAGCAGGACAACAAAGAATTGTTGTTGAGATCTCGGGATTGTGCCTTGTCGCTACTGCGTATATTCCTACTGATTTTATTGAGATTGTCAAATAATGCCGAAAGGCATATTGTTTAATTTAAATTTTTTATTTTATGAAGAAAAATGGTAAGAATGAAGAACTTCAGTCTCGTCGTGAGTTCTTTAAGAGAGCCGCTAAAGGTGCTCTGCCTATTTTGGCTGGTGCAGCTCTCCTGTCAAGTCCTATCTTGTCAGAAACTGCAAATGCAATGTCATGCGCAGGATGTA
>JAEDJA010000082.1 GCA_016296575.1 Treponema sp. | reverse complement strand
TTTTACATGATTAACCGAATCTCTTTGGGTTAGATTTTTACGTGATTCAATACGTTCTGTCAAGATAGAAATTGCATCCCAATAATGTGAATTATATCATTTTTCACTTATTGGGATGCATACTTACTTAGAATAATCTTATAGTTGCTTATTCAATTCCTTGCTTCTTGCTCCTGCCCTTTGTCTGGTCCTTCGGCGTTTTTGGCTTTTTGCCGAGCCTTGCGGCATCACGCTTCATCTTCGCCCTCTCAAAGTATCCATTGTTTTTTCTGCCACTTGATATGAAACATTATAATATCCCTGAGCAATGCTTCCGGCAATAGCAGCAACATTATCACCCAAAGCTGCAGCTTCTGTGATTATTTCGTCCATCCCTTCATTCTCTATGAAAACATCAATTGCTTTTTCAAGGTCTGTTTTATCGTTAAATGCCAATACATACTTACGAATAAGCTGTTGTTTTATAATGTTTTTATCCGTTCCACTTTTAGCCATGAATATTGCTTCTGCACATGCGATTACATCTTTTGTTTGCTCCTTATCATACCCCATTTCTATTGCACATATCTCAGAATATTCTTTCACTGTTCCGGGTGTATTATAAAGCCATGCCACGGAGGAGATTATGACAGGAGATCTTGAAGTGTAGTCAAGCGAAGGATACTTACTCATCCATTTTTTCGTTGATTTCTTTATTTCACGCTTTGTCTTTTCTATGTCATTGTACCCGGCAATAAGCGCTTCGGTTAAAGCAAGCATCATCACTGCATCACCTGTGATAACATAATCAAAAAGAAACATAGGAAGGTCGTGATATGGCATACCAAGCTGAATTGTCATTTCTTTGGACATTTCTTTCGTTATCGGTGGAACCTCCTCATGCACAGACTTATACTTTTTACCATTAAACCAAAAATATCCGTCTTCCATTATGATTACCTCCTATAAACAACCTATTTAATTTATTATATTATACCAAATCATCTGTATAAGCTCTTTGAATGTTTTTAAAAGCTCATTGTTTTCAATAGACTGTAAAGTTTTAAGGATATTCATAACATTTGCTCCTTTCAGAATTAAAGAGAATTGATTATAAATTCAAGTGTCATTGCTTCTTCAGAGGATATTTTAAATTCCTGATGTACAGGTGCACCCCAGCTGTCATCACCGCCGACGCCCATCTGCTTTGCGGCAATGCGTACCCAAGTGTAAGTTGGGTCAGGTAGCTCGTCACGGTGCATAGCATTATCAAGTTCGTATGCGTTATATGGGAGAACGCTCATTTCAAAGGGCTGTTTAGTGGCTGTGAAATTAAGACCTGCTCCGTTTTCTTCATATACATTTACATATCTCACGCCTGTTCTGTTGCCGCATTCCTGCGGGTTAAGATACTTTGTGAAATTTTCCAGTGCAGTTAATGTGTATACACCAAGTCTTGCACCGTTGTTTCTGTCGATGTAGTTTTCATCAGGACCCATTCCGTAGAATGTGAACTTGTCGTACTGCTTCTTCATTTTGAAATCCATTGCGAATACTGGCATATCGGAAAGTCCCTTTACTCCGTCATACTCAGCCTTTACGCCAAGTCTGCCGTCGAAATATGCGATATATGTAACCTTGTATTCAAATGACGGAACAGTGGGTGCAAGGAATCTGAATGTAACTTCAAGGCTGTCAGCGTTTTCCTTTGTTTCAAAACCGAGAAGCTTTGCACATTTTCCTGCAATCTGCCACTGTGCATTTTCATAAGGGTAGCCTGCACCTGCGTCGTTATCTGTGTACGCTCTGAAAAAGCTGATTTTCGGTGCTCTTGTAATATATTCTTTTCCACCGTAAATCAGCGAGCTTACTCCGCCCTCACGCTTGTCAAACTGCATTGAGAAGTTTTCGCCGTGTACGCCTATACAGAAGTCACCATACACAATTTCAGCCTTTGCAGTAATTTTTTCAGCTTCAACTTCGGGAGTCTTCATAACCTCCTGTGCAAAGGATATCTCGTGACCTTTTTCAGCCCAGATTGTGTCTTCTGCGATAACTGCGGAAGCTGTCAGGACGTATTCTCCGCCATTTTCGGGAATTTCAAGACCGATTTTCACGCTGCCTGTTTCACCTGCGGAAATGTTCAGACGATGTTCCTCTGTGCCGAGAATTTTGCCTTCTTTTTCAAGTGCAACCTTGAAAATATATCCCTCTGTACCAACAAAAAGATTTCTGTTTTCTATTGTAAGCACGCCGTTTTCAATGCTCATTCTGATGTTGGAGTAAAGCTGTTTTGCTTCGCTTACCTTTGGAGAATATGTGCGGTCAGCGTAAACAATACCGTTTGTGCAGAAGCCGTAATCGCTTGCCCTGTCGTCAAAGTCGCCGCCGTAAACAAGCACTCCGTCCTTGTAAAGTGACTGGTCGATGTAGTCCCAGATAAAGCC